>NZ_JBEOWI010000001.1:0-552382 GCF_040296005.1 Kitasatospora sp. NPDC002551
CGGCGGGCGGCGGCGGGACGGCGGGGCCGCCGGACGGCGGGGTGCCCGGGTCGGCGGGGGCACCGCCGAGCAGCGCGGGGTCGACCGCGCCCGCCAGCTGGGTGCGCTCGTACGCCACGCCGCCGCCCGGGGCGGGCGGCGCGGCCGGGGCGTCGCCGGGCCGCAGACCCGCCGGCGGCGGGGGCGGCGGGGCGCCGGCGGCGCCGCGGCCGCCGCCCCCGGCGGGGGCCGGGCCGGAGCCGCCGCGCAGCCCGGCGGGCGGGGGCGGCGGCGGGGCGGACGCGGGGTTGCGGCCCAGGGCGCCGGGAGCGGAGCCCGCACCCGGGCCGGACGGGCCCCGCAGGCCGGCGGGCGGGGGCGGAGGCGGGGCGGAGGCCGGGTTGCGGCCGAGCCCGCCGGCCGGCGCGTCGGCGGGCGGCGGTCCGGCGGGCGGCGGAACCGGAGCGCCGGGCGCGGGCGCGCCGGGCAGGCCCGCCAGGCCGGGCAGACCGTCGGGCGAGGCCAGCATGGTCGGCGCGTGCTCGACGGTCGCGGCCGGCGGCACGGGCGTCCCGGGCGCGGGCGTGCCCGGACCAGCGGGACCACCGGGCCCGGCCGGCGCACCCGGCAGGCCCGCCAGGCCGGGCAGGCCGTCCGGCGAGGCCAGCAGCGTCGGCGCGGGCTCCACCGGGGCACCCTGCGGCGGCACGGGCGTACCAGGCACCGGCGTCCCCGGGCCACCGGGCCCACCCGGCGCGCCGGGCAGACCCGCCAGGCCCGGCAGGCCGCCCTCGGGCAGCAGCACGGTGGCGGCCTCGGAACCGGCCCGCGGCTCGCCGGGCAGTCCGGCGCCGTTGGTGCGCAGCCCGTCCGGCAGCAGCACGGTCGCCGCCTCCGCGCCCGGCTGCGGCGCGGGCGGTACCGGCGGCGCGGGCGGATTGAACGGCTCGTCGTGGCCGGGCGGCGGGGCGAGCATGGTGGGCGCGTCCCCGGCGGGCCGCTCGGACTCCGGCGGCGTGGTCAGCACGGCGGGCACGGGCGTCTCCCCGGGCGCGGCCGGAACCGGAGGCGCGGCGGGCGGCGCGACGGCCGGTGCCGCCGGCGGCGCGGGCGGCACGACCGGCGGCGCGACAGGAGCAGCGGCGGCGGCCGGCGCGGCCGGCGCCCCCGTCCCCAGCCGCTCCGCCTCGGCGGCGAGCGCCGCCTCACCGGCCTCCTGCAGCCACTGCGGCGGGCTGAGCAGGAAGGACGTCGCCTCGACCGGCCCCGGCGCGGGCCGGGCCGCGCCGGCCGGGTTGGCCGCGACCGGCCGCCCGTAGGCCTCCTCGTACTGCCGGACCACCTCGTTGACGGGCAGCGCGGGCCACAGCGTGCTCGCGCCGGAGTCCCGGGCGATCACCAGCCGGGCCTCCCCCTCCGCGACGGCCGCGCCGCCGCCGGGCTGCACCGCCCAGCAGACGAAGCCCAGGTCGAACTCCCGGACCCGCACCTCGCGCTGCCGCTCCTGCGGCACCCCGCCGTTGATCCACTCCTCGGCGAGCTCCTGCGCCTGCGCGTACGTCACCACGCCCGGTTCACCCCTGTCCCCATCGTCCCCGCTCGTTCCACACCCTCGACGACCGCCCGGGCACCCGCCCGGACCACCGCGGACGCCATCTCAGCCCACCGGAACGGCGCGGGCGAAGCCGCCGTCCACCATCAGCCCGGCGACCGTCTCCAGCTCCGCCGGGCTCCCCGCCAGCCGCAGCAGGAAGGCGTCGAAGTCCTCCCCGCAGGGCAGCAGCAGCCGCCCGAC
The DNA here is from genome assembly GCF_040296005.1 of Kitasatospora sp. NPDC002551. Taxonomy (NCBI): domain Bacteria; kingdom Bacillati; phylum Actinomycetota; class Actinomycetes; order Kitasatosporales; family Streptomycetaceae; genus Kitasatospora; species Kitasatospora sp. NPDC002551. The sequence continues at coordinate 1,775 of NZ_JBEOWI010000001.1, forward strand.
CCGGTCCTCGGCCGCCTCGGGCGCGCCGCTGTCCCGGGCGTCGTCGTAGAGGCAGAACCAGACCGACCCGGTCCGCTCGCCGCGCACCTTCAGCGCCACGATGCCGCCCTGGGCGTAGGCGATGCCCAGGTAGTCCTTGGTGAGGTGGTCGCGCAGGCACTTGTTGGCGTAGACGACGTCCTCGGTGCCGTACTCCTCGGTGAGCGTCAGGAACGGCTGGTCGAGCAGCAGTCCGAGCTCCGGGTCCAGCGCCACGCCGACCGGGCCGCGGCCGCCGCCGAGCTTGAGGAAGGTGCGGTAGGCGCCGGGCAGCCGGTAGCCCAGCCGCTCCTCGGCCCGCTGCACGAGGTCCTCGGTGACGCCGATCGGGTCGCCGCCGTCCTTGGCGAGCGAGAAGTGCACCGGGCGCTTCTCCTGGAGCGGCCGGGTGCCGCGGCGCCCGTGGTCGGCGGAGGAGGTGGCCAGGCCGCCGTGGTGCCGCAGCAGGGCCTTGACCTCGACCGGGACCAGCTCCATCCGCCGCCAGCCGGGCGCGGCGCCGCCGACCGCGTGGTGCCAGGTCCAGCCGGGCGGGGTGGCGACGGCGGTCTCCAGGTCGGCCCAGAGCGGGTGGCCCTGGGTGAACTGCGCGGCGTTGGCCGAGACGTAGTCGGTCAGCCGCAGCTCGTCGACGCCGAAGCCGGCCGGCGGGTCGGCGACCTCGGCCGCCGCGGCGGCGTACGGACCGAAGTCCGGGTAGCCGTGCTCGTCCACCCTGACCCCGGCGGGGTGCCGCTCCGCACGGACCGGGTCCGGGAACTGCACCACCTGACCTGCGTACGCCGCGTTCGGTGCGTCGGCGACGCCGGGCCGACCTGTCGTCATCTGGGAGCCCCCACTGGCTGCTGCATGTTCTCGGTGCGCTTGTCGGCAACCAGCGTAGGGGGTTCGCCCGCGGCGCGGCCCCCCGCCCGGCGCACCGTGCGCGGCCGGCGGGCGGGCGGTGCGCGGCCGGCGGGTGCCCGGGGGCCCGCGCGGGCTCAGACCGCCGCCGCCTTGGCCAGCACCTCCACCACCCGCTCCTGCTGCGCGGCGGTGATCTGCGGGTACAGCGGCAGCGTCAGCAGCTCCCCCGCGGCCCGCTCGGCGACCGGGAACGAGCCCTCGCCGTGGCCGAGGTGGCGGAAGGCCGGCTGCAGGTGGACCGGCACCGGGTAGTGCACGCCCGCGCCGATCCCGGCCGCGTTCAGCGCGGCCAGCAGCGCGTCCCGCCGCTCGCGGCCGCCGCCGACCCGGACCGCGTACAGGTGCCAGACGTGCTCGTTGCCGGGCGCGGTGCGCGGCGCGGCCACCCCGTCCGGTCCGGCGAGCCCGTCCAGCCCCGCCAGCAGCCGGTCGTAGCGGGCGGCGGCGGCCCGGCGGGCCTCGTTCCAGGCCGGCAGCCGGCGCAGCTTGGCCCGCAGCACGACGGCCTGCAGCGCGTCCATCCGGGAGTTGAAGCCGAACCGCTCGTGCGCGTACTTGCGCGCCGAGCCGTGGTCGCCGATCAGCCGCACGGCGGCGGCCAGGCCGTCGTCGTCGGTGACGACGGCGCCCGCGTCGCCGTAGGCGCCGAGGTTCTTGCCGGGGTAGAAGCTGGTGGCGGAGATCCGGCCGTGCAGGGCCCGGCCACCCTGCCGGGCGCCCTGGGACTGCGCGGCGTCCTCCACCACCGGGCGCTCGCCGGCCAGGCCGAGCAGCGCCGCCATCGGGGCGAGCTGGCCGCTCAGGTGGACGGGCAGCAGCGCGACGGCGTCCGCGAGCACCTCGGCGACCCGGGCCGGGTCGATCAGCAGGTGCTCGGGGTCGGCGTCGACCAGCACCGGGCGCAGGCCGGCCCGCTGGACGGCCTCGGCGGTGGCGACGAAGGTGTTGGCGGGCAGCACCACGCCGCCGCCGGGCGGCAGGTCGAGGGCGCGCAGGGCCAGTTCGAGGGCGTCGGTGCCGTTGGCGGCGCCGACGCAGTGCCGGGCGCCGGAGAAGGCCGCGTACTCCTCCTCGAAGCCGGCCACCTCCGGCCCCTTGACGAAGCCGCCGCTCGCGAGCACCCGGTCGAAGCCGGCCCGGACCTCCGCCTCGATCTCGGCGTGCGCGGCCGCGAGGTCGACGAGCGGGACGGGCTGGTCGGTGGTCATCCTGTGGTCTCCCCTGGGCCGGTCGGTGAGCGTGGCGAGCGGGCGTGACGGACCTGACGAACGGACGGGCGGACGGGCGGACGGGCGGGCGGCTCGGTACCGGCGGGGTCAGCCGAGCGCGGCCCGGAGCGCGGCCACCACCCGGTCCTGCTGCTCCTCGGTCAGCGCGTGGTACAGCGGCAGGATCAGCGAACGCCGGGTGAGCAGCTCGGTGGCGGGCAGCGGCACCCGGGCGCTCCCCTTGTACGGGGCCTCCAGATGGGCGGCCATGATGCCGCGCCGGGCCGAGACCCCGGCCCCGGCGAGCCGGGCCAGCAGCTCGGCGCGGTCCGGGGCGCCCTCCGGCGGCAGCACCCAGCAGGACTGGTAGTTGGTGGTGCCGTGCTCCGGGTCGTCGACCATCCGCAGGCCGGTGCCGGCCAGCAGCTCCCGGTAGCGGGCGGCGAGTTCGCGCCGCCGGGCGACCATGGCGGGCAGTTTGCGCAGCTGCACCAGGCCGACGGCGGCCTGGATGTCGGTCATCCGGTGGTTGAAGCCGATCTCGTCGTAGGTCTCCAGCAGGCTCGCGCCGCCGGCCGAGGCGTGCCGGTCGGCCGCCGAGACGCTCATCCCGTGCTCGCGCAGCCGCCGCAGCCGGGCGGCCAGTTCACCGTCCCGGCAGGTGACCATGCCGCCCTCGCCGGTGGTCAGCAGCTTGCGCGGGTGGAAGGAGTAGGCGGCGAGGTCGGCGCCCGCGCCGGCCGGCCGGCCCCGGTACACCGAGCCGGCCCCGCAGGCGGCGTCCTCGACGACGGTGACGCCGTGCGGGGCGACGGCGGCCCGGATGCCGTCCAGGTCGACCGGCACCCCGCCCTGGTCCACCGCGATCACCGCCCTGGTCCGCCCGGTGAGCAGCGGCCCGACGGTGGCGGCGGTGAGGTTGCCGGTGGCCGGGTCGACGTCCGCGAAGACCGGCACCGCCCCGACGTAGGTGACGGCGTTGGCGGTGGCGATGAAGGACAGCGAGGGGACGACCACCTCGTCGCCCGGTCCGACGCCGGCGCCGATCAGCGCCAGGTGCAGCGCGGTGGTGCAGGAGGAGACCGCGACGGCGTGCTCGACGCCGAGGTGCCCGGCGAAGGCCCGCTCGAACGCGGCGACCCGGGGGCCCTGGGCCACCCAGCCCGAGCGCACCGCCTCGGCGGCGGCCTCGGCCTCCTCCTCGCCGAGCCAGGGCACCATGACCGGGATGTTGGGCAGGACGGGGGTGCTGGACACAGGTGTGCTCCGAAGGGTGGCGCGGGCGTGGTCGGGAAGGGATGCGCGTGCGGCCGGCGCTACTGCTCGCGCCACCAGGCGACCAGCCGGCGCAGGCCCTCGTCGAGGCCCAGCTCGGGCTTCCACCCGAGGTCGCGCTCGGCGGCGCCGATGTCCGCCAGCCGCCGGACCACGCCGCCGGCGGTGCCCCGGGCCGGACCGTGGTCGACGCCCAGGTCGCCGCGGTCCATCGCGGTGAGCAGCGCGTCGGCCAGCCCGCGCAGCGAGACCTCGCTCGCGCTGGCGATGTTGTAGACCCGGTCGGTGACGGGCGCCGCGGCGGCCAGCAGGTTGGCCCGGGCGATGTCCTCGGTGTAGACGAAGTCCATCGTCTGGGCGCCGTCGCCGAAGATCAGCGGCGGCTGTCCGGCGGCTATTCGCTCCATCCAGCGGATGAACACCTCGGTGTACCGGCCGTGCACGTCCATCCGGGGCCCGTACACGTTGAAGTAGCGCAGCGCGACGTAGTCGAGGCCGGCCATGGCGTGGAAGGAGCGCAGCAGGCCCTCGTTGAAGACCTTGGCCGCCCCGTACAGGGTGTCGTTGTTGTACGGGTGGTGGGTCTCGGGCGTCGGGAAGACCTCGGCGAGGCCGTAGACCGAGGCGGTGGACGAGGCGACCACCTTGCCGACGCCCACCTCGGCGGCGGCCTCGACCACGTCGAAGGTGCCGTCCACCATGACCTCCAGCGCCAGCCGCGGCTCGCTCGCGCACTGGGTGATCCGGATCGCGGCCAGGTGGAAGAGCAGGTCGGTGCCCGGGTCGAGCAGCCGGCGCAGCAGGGCGCGGTCGCGGATGTCGCCCTCCACCACGCGCAGCTGCCCGGGGGCGGCGATCTCCCCGGCGTACGCCAGGTTGGCCGCCCGGCCGCGGACGAAGTTGTCGAGCACGACCACCTCGCGGGCGCCGGCCTCGATCAGCTGGTCGACCACGGTGGAGCCGATGGTGCCGGCCCCTCCGGTGACCAGGCAGCGGGAGCCCTCGATCTGTACAGCGTTCACCGGGTGGCGGCCCTTTCCTGAGCTTCGGACAGTGCGGAGTCGAGGCCGATGCCCACCGGGACGGTGGCACCGCCGAGTTCGAGGCTGAGCGAGGCCGCCTCCAGCAGCTGGAGCACCCGCAGGCCGGCCCGGCCGTCGGTGAGCGGGGCACGGCCCTCGGTGATGGCGGCGGCGAACTCGGCCATCACGTTGCGCAGCGCCTCCTGCTCGACCAGGGCGGGCGCGACCATCGAGCCGACCCGGTAGGAGATGAGCGCCCGGTGGCGGATGGCGTCGGTCAGCTCGTCGGGCGGGGTGAGGTCCACGCCCCGGTCGTGCACCGCGAGCCGGGCCTGCGGGTTGAGGTCGTCCCAGACCAGGGTGCGCCGCGAGCCGCCGATCAGCGTGGTGCGGACCTTGGTCGGCGAGAGCCAGTTGACGTGGCAGTGCGCCAGCGCGCCGTTGCTCAGCCGCACGGTCAGGTAGGCGACGCAGGCCCGCCCGGCGCCGATCGGGTCGGCGCCCTGGGCGGAGACGCCGACGGGTTCGACGCCCGGCGGCAGGACGAAGTCCAGGATCGACAGGTCGTGCGGGGCGAGGTCCCAGAGCACGTCGACGTCCGGCTGGACCAGCCCGAGGTTGATCCGCACCGAGTCGAAGAACTGGACGTCGCCGATCTCCCCGCCGTGCACGAGCTCGCGGATCCGGCGCACCACCGGGGTGTAGCAGAAGGTGTGGTCGCACATCAGCACCAGACCGCGCTGCTCGGCGAGCGCCACCAGCTCGGCGGCCTCCGCGGCGGAGGTGGTGATCGGCTTCTCCACCAGGACGTGCTTGCCGGCCTCCAGCGCGGCCCGGACCAGCCGGTAGTGCGCGGCGGCCGGGGTGGCCACCGCGACCGCGGCGACCCGTTCGTCGGCCAGCACCTCCTCGAACGAGGTGGTGGCGCGGACGGTGCTGTACTCGCCGAGGACCCGGCGGGACTTCGCCTCGTCCAGGTCGCAGAGCCAGTGCAGGCGCAGCGCCGGTGTCTGCTGCGCGTTGCGGACGAGGTTCGGGCCCCAGTAGCCGGCTCCGACCACCGCGATCCCGATCCGGTGGGCCGGCGCGGGCTGCGGTGGCGTGCCCGGTGTGGGTACGTGCTCGCCCGGTGCCTCGTTGGCGGTTTCCGTCTCCGTCATCGCAAGACCCCCCTTGCTAGGCGTCAGGGCCCCCCGGCCCCGGCGGCCCCAACGGCCATGGCAAACAAGGGCGTTGCCGCTTCCCCCCGGAAACCCCACCGGACCGGCCGACCCCTGGCTTGCTGCTGGAACGCTACCGGCCGCCGCTCCCGGCCGGGAGTGGATTCGGGAAACCCGGGGACGAGTCGTGATGATGCCGTGCGGATCCGGCCAACGTCGCGTGCCGACCCGCCGGTCGGCTGCGCGCTCCGCACCCCGGATGTGCGGTTGTCAGTGTCGTTTGACAGGCTGGCCCCTGACAGCCGTGCCACCACCGGGCCCGGGGCGCGAGGCCGGGCGGGAGGCGGACGGACGGACGACGAGCGGGACGACGAGGAGGGCGACGCCATGACCACCGGGGAACCGGCCGTACCGCCGGTGCTGCGCCACCACCGCGACAGCCTGCTGCCCGCCGTCGCCGCCGCGCTCTCGCTCAAGGGCGGCGAGGTGCACACCCTGGCCGGCGACAAGGCGGACCGCCGCCCCGTGCTGCACCCGCTGGTCGGCGACTTCCTCGACGCGCTGCCGCCGGAGCACCGCGAGCGCTTCACCGGCCGCTGCCCGGAGGCGGTCCTGCTCTCCCGCTACCTGACCGAGGTGGACGGCCGCCGTTCCAAGCGCGCCGCCCGCAAGCCGATGAGCCTGCACGAGGCGCGCAAGGCGCTCAAGGGCGCCCGGCTGACCACCCTGCGGATCCGCGAGGAGCACGATCCCGCGCACGGCACCCACGCACCGCCGTGCCGCTCCTGCGCGCCGCTGCTGGAGCACTTCGTCGTCCAGGTCGTCGCGGTCGGCCCCGCCGCCGGCTGACCGGCGCACCGCCCGTCCCCCGTCCCCGAGCCACCGGAGCCCGTCCTGAATCCGCCCGCCCCCGCCCCGCCCCCTCCCCCGGCCACGCTCGGCGGGTCCGCGCCGCGGACCCGCCCGCGCTTCCCGGCCGACGTCGCCGCCGAGCTCAAGGCGGCCGGCTGGCACCCCGGACGCTGGCAGATCCGGCAGGCCGAGGAGTGGGCCGACGCCCTGGTCGGCCACGGCAGCCCGGCCGGCGTCCAGCACGCGGTGTTCCCGGCGGCGGTGGAGGCCTGGGCCGAGTTCGGCGGCCTCGCCTTCGACCTGTCCGGTCCCGGCCGGCAGCTGGCGCGCACGCCCTTCCTGATCGACCCGCTGTGCGGCCTGCACCAGCCGCGCACGCTGGCCGACCTGGGCCGCGCCCTGGACACCCGGATCGCCCCGCTGGGCGAGGAGGCGTACGGGCAGGCGCTGCTGGCGATCGACGAGGAGGGCCGGGTCTACAGCCTGGACCACGCCGGCGAGTGGTTCCTCGGCCACGGCGTGGACCAGGCGGTCACCGCGCTGGTCCTGGGCACCGCCCCGGAACGGCTGCGCACCGCGGACAGCGTCTGAGGGCCCGCAGGCGGGCCTAGACCAGCCGGTCCTGGCGGACCGCCAGCCGGGACGGCAGCACCGCCTCCACCCGGAAGCCGCCGTCCCGCTCCGGTCCCGCCGAGAAGGTGCCGCCGAGCGCGACCACCCGCTCGCGCATCCCGACCAGCCCGTTGCCGCCGCTGGGCAGCGCGGCGGCGGCCCGCTCGCCGCCCGGGCAGGCGTTCACCACGCTCACCCGCACCCCGTTCGGCGCGTAGGCGAGCAGCACCGCCACCTGGGCGCCGCCGGCGTGCTTGTGCGCGTTGGTCAGCCCCTCCTGCACCACCCGGTACGCGGTCTGCTCGGCCTCACCGGTGAACTCCTGCCGGCTGCCGCTGACGGTCAGGGTGACGGCCATCCCGGCCGCCCGGGACTGGTCGACCAGCCGCGGCAGCCCGGCCAGCGAGTCCGGCTCCGACGCGTTCTCCTCGGACATCCGCAGCACGCCGAGGATCTCCCGCAGCTCGTTGAGCGCCTGCCGGCCGACCTCGCCCATCAGCTTGGCGCTCTGCGCCGCCTTCTCCGGGTCCTTGGCGACGATCCGCTCCAGCGCCCCGGCGTGCACCACCATCAGCGAGACCCGGTGCGCCACCACGTCGTGCATCTCCCGGGCGATCCGGGTGCGCTCCTCCAGCCGGGCCCGGCGGGCGCGCTCCCGGGCCTGCTCGGCCAGCAGGTCCAGCTCGGTCTCCAGACCGTGCGCGCGGTCCTTGAGCGAGTCGATCAGCCGCCGCCGCGCGCCGACGTACAGGCCGGTCACCACCGGCACCGCGGTCGCGCCGGCCGCCACCAGCAGCGACAGCACCACCTGGCCCCAGAACGGCGTCTGGTCGGCGGCCGCGTCGACGGGGTTGAGCATCGACATCAGGATCACCCCGGCCGTCTCGGCGTAGGCGAGCGCGGAGAGCGCCACCACCCGCCGGCGGCGCGAGGGCCACTCCCAGGTCTCGGCCAGCGTGTACAGCGCCACCAGCAGCAGCACCATGCTGGGCACGGCCGGCATGGCGAGCAGGGCGACCACCACCGGGACGACCGGCCAGCGCCGCCGCACCACCAGGGTGGCGCCGGCCAGCGCGGCGAACGCCCCGACCACGATCTGGCCCGTCACCCCGAGGTGGACCCGGCTGCCGATGTAGGCGATCGAGCTGCCGGCGCACTCCAGCGCCGCCAGGGCGGCGAGCCCGCCGTCCAGGAGGGCGCTGCGCCGTCGCGGCCACCACAAGAACGACGTCCGGTCCCGCGCGCGCTCCCCAGGCGACTTGCTCATGCCCCACAGACTACGGCGCGCCCCCGGGGCGTCCCCACCGGGTCGCGCCGGGAACCTGTCGCGGCCGGCCGCCGGAGCTCTCCAAGTGGTCCAGACCACATACGGTCCCGGGGCATGCGTGTCCGCCATCCGGCCACTTCGCGGACAGCGCCCCGGCCGACACCTATGCTGGTCGCGTCGGACAGCGCGGTCCGCACGCGTCACACCCGCCACACGCGGGGCAGCCCTGTGACGATGAGCCGTTGCCGAACACCCCACCACCCCGAGGGAGCCAGCCGTGACCGCTCCGGTCCCCAGCCAGGCGGACAACCCGACCCCCGTGGTCGCCGACAACGCCGCATTGCGCGCGGACATCCGTCGCCTCGGCGACCTGCTCGGCGAGACGCTGGTCCGCCAGGAAGGCCCCCAGCTGCTCGGCCTGGTCGAACAGGTCCGGCTGCTCAGCCGCACCGACGGCGAGGCCACCGCCGAACTGCTCTCCGACATCGACCTGGAGACCGCCGCCAAGCTGGTGCGCGCCTTCTCCACCTACTTCCACCTCGCCAACGTCACCGAGCAGGTGCACCGCGGCCGCGAGTTCGCCACCCGCCGCACCCGCGAGGGCTCGCTGCTCGCCCAGACCGCCGACCAGCTGGCCGACGCCGACCCCAAGCACCTCCAGGACACCCTGGCCCACCTCGCCGTGCGCCCGGTCTTCACCGCGCACCCGACCGAGGCCGCCCGCCGCAGCGTCCTGAACAAGCTCCGCCGGATCGGCGAGCTGCTCGACCGGATCCACCGCGAGGAGATCGCCGCCGGCCTCTCCCAGGCCGACCCGGCCCGCACTCCCGCCCGCCCCCCGGCCACCACCCCCGACCGGGCCGCGGAGCGGCGCACCTCCGCGCGCCGCCAGGCCGACCGCCGGCTCGCCGAGGTCATCGACCTGCTCTGGCAGACCGACGAGCTGCGCATCGCCCGCCCGGAGCCCACCGACGAGGCCCGCAACGCCGTCTACTACCTCGACGAGCTCTACCGCGACGCCGTCCCGCAGGTCCTGGAGGAGCTGCACGAGGAGCTCGCCCGGGTCGGCCTGGAGCTGCCCGAGGGCGTGCGCCCGCTCACCTTCGGCACCTGGATCGGCGGCGACCGCGACGGCAACCCCAACGTCACCCCGCAGGTCACCTGGGACGTCCTCAACCTCCAGCACGAGTACGGCATCAAGGACGCCCTCGCCGCCATCGACGACCTGCGCAGCACCCTCTCCACCTCGGAGCGGCTGGCCGGCGCCTCCACCGAGCTGCTCGCCTCGCTCAACACCGACCTCCACCTGCTGCCCGAGCTGAGCCCGCGCTACAAGCGGATGAACGCCGAGGAGCCGTACCGCCTCAAGGCCACCTGCATCCGGCTCAAGCTGGAGAACACCCGCGAGCGCCTGGCCGGCGGCACCCCGCACGTCGAGGGCCGCGACTACCTCGGCACCCGCGAGCTGGTCGCCGACCTGCGGCTGATCCAGGACTCGCTGCGCGCCCACCGCGGCGAGCTGATCGCCGACGGCCGGCTCGCCCGCGCCATCCGCACCATCGAGGCGTTCGGCCTGCAGCTGGCCACCATGGACGTGCGCGAGCACGCCGAGGCCCACCACCACGCGCTCGGCCAGCTCTTCGACCGGCTCGGCGAGGAGGCCTGGCGCTACGCCGACATGCCCCGCGAGTACCGCCAGCGGCTGCTCGCCAAGGAGCTGCGCTCGCGCCGCCCGCTCGCCCCCACCCCGGCCCCGCTGGACGCCGCCGGCGCCAAGACCCTCGGTGTCTTCACCACCATCCGCGAGGGCTTCGAGCGGTTCGGCGACGAGATCGTCGAGTCCTACATCATCTCGATGTGCCAGGGCGCCGACGACGTCTTCGCCGCCACCGTGCTGGCCCGCGAGGCCGGTCTGATCGACCTGCACGCCGGGATCGCCAAGATCGGCATCGTGCCGCTGCTGGAGACCACCGACGAGCTCCAGCAGGCCGACCGGATCCTCGACGAGATGCTCTCCGACCCCTCCTACCGGCTGCTCGTCTCGCTGCGCGGCGACATCCAGGAGGTCATGCTCGGCTACTCCGACTCCTCGAAGTTCGGCGGCATCACCACCTCCCAGTGGGAGATCCACCGCGCCCAGCGCCGGCTGCGCGACGTCGCCCACCGCTACGGCATCCGGCTGCGCCTCTTCCACGGCCGCGGCGGCACCGTCGGCCGCGGCGGCGGCCCCTCGCACGAGGCCATCCTGGCCCAGCCGTGGGGCACCCTGGAGGGTGAGATCAAGGTCACCGAGCAGGGCGAGGTCATCTCCGACAAGTACCTGCTGCCCTCGCTGGCCCGGGAGAACCTCGAACTGACCCTCTCCGCCACGCTGGCCGCCTCCGCGCTGCACACCGCCCCGCGCCAGGCCCCCGAGGAGCTGGCCCGCTGGGACGCCGCCATGGACCGGGTCTCCGAGGCCGCGCACACCGCCTACCGGGCCCTGGTCGAGCAGGACGACCTGCCGAAGTACTTCTTCGCCGCGACCCCGGTCGACCAGCTCGCCTCGCTGCACCTGGGCTCCCGCCCGTCCCGCCGCCCCGACTCCGGCGCCGGGCTGGACGGCCTGCGGGCCATCCCGTGGGTGTTCGGCTGGACCCAGTCCCGCCAGATCGTCCCCGGCTGGTACGGCGTCGGCGCCGGCCTGGCCGCCGCCCGCGAGGCGGGCCTGGGCGACGTGCTGGACGAGATGTACGGCCAGTGGCACTTCTTCCGCAACTTCCTGTCCAACGTCGCCATGACGCTGGCCAAGACCGACCTGCGGATCGCCCGCCACTACGTCGAGCAGCTGGTCCCCGCCGAGCTGCACCACGTCTTCGAGCAGATCCAGGCCGAGCACGACCTGACCCTGCGCGAGGTGCTCCGCCTCACCGGGGAGAACGAGCTGCTGGAGCACAACCCGGTGCTCAAGCAGACCTTCGCGGTCCGCGACGCCTACCTCGACCCGATCTCCTACCTGCAGGTCGCGCTGCTGCGCCGGCAGCGCGAGGAGGCCGCCACCGGCCGCCACGAGGACCCGCTGCGGGCCCGCGCGCTGCTGCTGACCGTCAACGGCATCGCCGCCGGCCTGCGCAACACCGGCTGACCGGCACCCCGGGACGTCACAGGGCCCCGCGGCGTCTGCACGCCGCGGGGCCCTCCCCCGTACCGGTCAGTGGACCGGTCGTACCTCGATGACCTCCGCGCCGTAGCGGGCCAGCATGTCGGCCCGGGCGGCGTCGGCCTGGTCGGTGGACACGGACACCCCGGTCCCGTCCTCGGACACCCTGACCTCCTGGACGGTCACCCCCCTGGCCGCCCAGAAGTCCCGGTCGGTCTCCTTGATCCGGGCCGCCAGCTCCACGAAGTGCCTGCGCGAGGACGCCACGTCCGTGAAGTGGATCGTCACCCCGAAGTGCGGGACCGCCTCCAGCACCTTCTGGTCGAGGTCGCTCCCCGGCACCCGCAGCACCCACAGCTCGGCGGTCAGCAGGTCGATGCAGGTCCCGAAGTACTGGTCCGGGTACGACGCCGCGACGAACTGCCGGACGTCCCACTGCACCTCGACCACGTGGCGGTTGACCTGCCCGCCGCTGGTGCTCGACGAGGGCTCCGGCGACGTGATGGGCGAGCGCGCCGGTGGCGGCGTCCAGTCCGACGGCGTCGGGGTGTTCATCTCCGTCCAGCGCACCAGCCGCAGCGAGGCCGGCCCCTGCGCACAGCCCGACAGCGGCCCCAGGTGGTCCGGCCCCGAGGACGAGGGCGAGCCCAGCGGCGGCCCGGAGAACGGCCGCCCGGTGCCCGCCGACGGCACCGGCACGCCGCCGAGGTCCGACGAACGCACCCCGGTCGGGCTCAGCCCCGCAGGGCCCACCGCCCCGGCCCCACCGCCCCCGCCGAGCTGCGTCACCACCCCGAGGCCCAGCGCCAGCACGGCGACCCCCGCGACCGACTGCGCCGCGAACCGCTGCCGGGTCCGGCGCCGTCCGGCCTCCCGCAGCAGGGCCAGCGGCGGGCTGCCGCCGACCGCCTCCGCCCGTGCGCCGAGCCTGACCACCAGCTCCCGCTCGAACGCGTCCGCACCGTCTCCCCCCGATCCGGTGCCTCTCTCCTCAGCCGTCATGACCCACCATCTCCTTCACTGGTGCAAGCTCCTGCCGAAGCGTCCTCATCGCGCGGGCCAGGTGGGTCTTGGCCGTCGCCGCCGAGCAGCCGAGCTCCTCGGCCACCTGCGCCACCGACAGGTCCGCGTAGTACCGGAGCACCACCGCCGTCCGCTGACGGGGCGGCAGCGCCCGCAGCGCTCTCTCCAGTTCCTCGTCCCGGGTGTCCACCGCGGCCGCCGGGGAGTCCGGCAGCAGCGGCGTCAGCACCTCGCGGCGGGTCCGCCGCCACCTCGACACGTGGGTGCGCACCATGGCCCGGCGGACGTACGCCTCGACCGCGCCCGGTTCACGGATCGCCCCGCGCCGCACGTACACCCGGGACAGGGCGTCGTGCAGCAGGTCCCGGGCGTCGTGGACGTCCCCCGTGATCAGGAACGCGCCGCGGAGCAGGGCCTGGTACCGCGCCGAGACGAACTCGTCGAACGGGTCCTCCTGCCGGGTGCCCTCGGCCGGGCCCCCCGACCGCATCGATTCGCGCTTCATACCGACCAGACGCACGGGAGCGCGGAAACGGGTGACACGCCCGGCGGGGAAATGCCGCGGGGGCCGGGTCCGATCAGCTCGGTCCCCGGCCCCCGCGGCTCACGTCCTCGTTCACTCCCCCGCGTCGCCCGCGCGGTGGCGCTTGACCCACAGGGCCGCGCCGCCGGCCGCCACGACCAGCCCGCCGCCGACGGCCAGCAGGCCCGCGTCACCGCCGACCGAGCTGCCGAGCACCGGGCCGAGCTGCGCCGAGACGGGCTCCGGGGACACCACACCCGGATCGGGCTCCGCCATCGAGTCCGCGTGCACCGGGCCGGCCGTGCCCAGCAGCATCCCGGCAGCGCCGAGCGCGCCCGCGGTGCCCAGCGCACCCGCCGTGCCCACCCGCCGTCCGAGCCGCCCCAGCCGAACCACCCGGATCCGCCGAAGACGCCGGACCGGCCGCAAACTCCGCATCGAGAACTCCCCAACCCGTTCGCGTACTGCCCCCGACGCTATCCGATCCGCACAGACTTCTCACAGGTATTCAGGTTTGGCCACCCAAGAGTTGTACGACTGTTGCCCGGCCGGACGACCGCCCTTCTTTTCGAGGGCGGATCCATGACGGCGCCTCAGGTGTTGTACGAGGACTGGGCCCGCTCCAGGCCCTCGGAGAGCAGCGCCTCCACCGCGTCCGCCGAGCGGTCCACGAACCACTCCAGGTCCTTGCGCTCGGTGGCGGAGAAGTCCTTCAGCACGAAGTCCGCGACCTCCATCCGGCCCGGCGGGCGGCCGATCCCGCACCGCACCCGGTGGTAGTCCGGGCCGAGCGACTTGGTGACGGACTTCAGCCCGTTGTGCCCGTTGTCCCCGCCGCCCAGCTTCAGCCGCAGCGCCGCGTAGTCGATGTCCAGCTCGTCGTGGACGGCCACCAGCGCGGAGACCGGCACCTTGTAGAAGTCGCGCAGCGCGGTGACCGGTCCGCCGGAGAGGTTCATGAACGACATCGGCTTGGCCAGCACCACGCGCCGGCCCGCCAGCCGGCCCTCGGCGACCTGGGCCCGGCTCTTGTGCGCCTTGAACTTCGCGCCCATCCGCCGGGCCAGCAGGTCCACCACCATGAACCCGATGTTGTGCCGGTTCCGGGCGTACTGCTCCCCGGGGTTGCCCAGGCCCACCACCAGCCAGGGCCCCTCGTACGATTCGTCGTTCATCCCACCGCTCCTCGTGGTCATGTTCACCGCCATCATCCCGGACACGCCGCTGCCCCGGCCGCTCCAGCGGGAGCGACCGGGGCAGCGGTCTCAGACTGTGCGAGAGGCTCAGGCCTCGGCGCCGGCCTCGGCCTCGGCGGCCTCCTCCTCGGCCGGGGCGGCCTGGGCGGCGATGACCTGCAGCACGACGGCGTCGGCCTCGACGGCCAGCGAGACGCCGTTCGGCAGGACGATGTCCTTGGCGTGGATCGAGGCGCCGGCCTCCAGGCCCTCGACCGAGACGGTGACGGCCTCGGGCAGGTGGGTGGCCTCGGCCTCGATCGGCAGGGCCTGCAGGACGTGCTCCAGCAGGTTGCCGCCCGGGGCCAGCTCGCCCTCGGTGTGGACCGGAATCTCGACGGTGACCTTCTCGCCGCGCTTGACCAGCAGCAGGTCGACGTGCTCGATGGTGCGCTTGATGGCCTCGCGCTGGACGGCCTTCGGCAGCACGTACTCGTCCTTGCCCTCGATCGGCACGACCAGCAGGGCGTTCGGGGTCTTCAGGGCCATCATCAGGTCGTGGCCGGGCAGGTTCAGGTGAACCGGCGCGTGGCCGTGGCCGTAGACGACACCGGGGACGAAGCCGGCGCGGCGGGCGCGACGGGCGGCACCCTTGCCGAACTCGGTACGGGTCTCGGCGGCAAGGCGGATCTCGGACACGACTGCACTCCTCGTGAAAGCTGGCGCGGGGGTGCAGGCAACGCGAAAAACCGCCGGGACCACACCCTCATAACGTTCGGGGGTCACTCGGCGGGCAACGACCTCTGCCGGAGCCCGGGGGCCCGGAGCCGGCAGCGCGTCGATCACGGAGCGGGCACCCGAGCAACGGGCACACGGCATCCCTCGCCGAGCAGTTTCACGAGTCTAACCGGAGCGGTGGCCTCTCGCGAAATCGGCGGCGGCCCCGGTCCGACGGAACCGGGGCCGCGCGCACGGGGCTTGGTCAGTGCACGCCCTCGAAGAGGCTGGTGACCGACCCCTCCTCGAACACCTCGCGGATCGCGGCGGCGATGGACGGGGCGATCGACAGCGTGGTGATCTTGTCCAGCTGGAGCGAGGCCGGGGTCGGCAGGGTGTTGGTGAACACGAACTCGCTGACCCGGGAGTTCTTCAGGCGGTCCGCGGCCGGGCCGGAGAGCACGCCGTGGGTGGCGGCCACCAGGACGTCGGCGGCGCCGTTGTCGAACAGCGCGTCGGCGGCGGCGCAGATCGTGCCGGCGGTGTCGATCATGTCGTCGACCAGGACGCAGACCCGGTCCTTGACGTCACCGACGACGTCGGCCGACAGGATGGTGTTGGCCTGGGTCATGTCGCGGCGCTTGTGGATGATCGCCAGCGGCGCGTCCAGCCGGTCGCACCACTGGTCGGCCACCTTGACCCGGCCGGCGTCCGGGGAGACCACGGTGAGCTTGTCGCGGTCGACCCGCTCGCCCACGTAGTCGGCCAGCAGCGGCAGCGCGAACAGGTGGTCGACCGGGCCGTCGAAGAAGCCCTGGATCTGCGCGGTGTGCAGGTCCACGGCCATCAGCCGGTCGGCGCCGGCCTGGCGCAGCAGGTCGGCGACCAGCCGGGCGGAGATGGGCTCGCGGCCCAGGTGCTTCTTGTCCTGGCGCGCGTAGCCGTAGAACGGCAGGATCGCGGTGATGCTCCGGGCGGAGGCCCGCTTCAGAGCATCGATCATGATCAACTGCTCCATGATCCACTGGTTGATGGGAGCCGTGTGGCTCTGCATCACGAAGCAGTCGGCACCTCGGGCCGACTCCAGGAAACGGACGTAGATCTCACCGTTGGCGAAGTCGAGGGCCTTGGTCGGAACCAGCTCGGTCCCCAGTGCCTCGGCCACCTCCCTCGCCAGCTCGGGGTGGGCACGGCCGGAGAAGAGCTTCAGCTTCTTCTCGCCCGACGTCGTGATCCCGCTCACTGCCACCGTCTCCTCGCGTTGCTGACGCCGATCCCGACCGCACCGCGGGCAGGCGTCCGCCAGCCGGCGAGAGGGGTCGGGGGGAATTGTCGGTACGCCTGGACACGGGCGGTAGGCCCAATGGCGCACGTATGACCCCAAGGTTACGCGCCCGCGCGCGAACCGTCCGCCCCGGGACCGACCACCGGGCCTCCGCCCGCCCGCTCAGGCGTTCGGGTCGGCCGACGCGTCGCGCTCCGTCGCGGCCTGCGCGGCCTGCGCCGACGAGCTCCCCGGGCGCTTGCGCTGGACCCAGCCGGCGATGTTCCGCTGCTGGGCGCGGCCGACCCCGAGCGAACCGGCCGGCACGTCGCTGGTGATCACCGAACCGGCCGCGGTGTAGGCGCCGTCACCGACGGTCACCGGCGCGATGAACATGTTGTCGGATCCGGTACGGCAGTGCGCACCGATCACGGTGCGGTGCTTGTTGACGCCGTCGTAGTTCACGGTCACCGAGGCGGCGCCGACGTTGCTGCCCTCGCCGATCGTGGCGTCGCCGATGTAGGAGAGGTGCGGCACCTTGGCGCCCTCGCCCAGCTCCGAGTTCTTCACCTCGACGTAGGTGCCGACCTTGGCCTTGCGGGCCAGCCGGGTGCCCGGCCGCAGGTACGCGTACGGGCCGGCGGTGGCGAGCTCGCCGACCTCGGCGCCGTCCGCCGTGGTGTTGCTCACACGCGCCCCGGCGCCGATCCGGGTGTCCTTGACCGTCGAGTTCGGGCCCACCTCGCAGCCCTCGCCCAGGTGGGTGGCGCCCTGCAGCTGGGTGTTGGGCAGCACCACCGCGTCCGGCTCGTAGGAGACCTGGACGTCGAACCAGGTGGTCGCCGGGTCCACCACGGTCACGCCGGCCCGCATCGCCCGCTCCAGCAGCCGGTCGTTCAGCAGCCGGCGGGCGTGCGCGAGCTGCACCCGGTCGTTGATGCCGAGGATGTCCCGGTAGTCGGCGGCGACCACGGCGCCCACCCGGTGTCCGGCCCGGCGCAGGATCTCCAGGGTGTCGGTCAGGTACTCCTCGCCCTGCGCGTTGTCCGTGGTGACCTCGGCGAGCGCGCCGACCAGCAGCTTGGCGTCGAAGGCGAAGACCCCGGAGTTGATCTCGGCGATCGCCCGCTGGACGTCCGAGGCGTCCTTCTCCTCGACGATCGCGGCGACCGCGCCGTCCGCCTCGTCGCGCAGGATCCGCCCGTAGCCGAACGGATCCGGGACCACCGCGGTCAGCACGGTGACGCCGTTGCCCTGCTCGGCGTGCGCGCCGGCCAGCGCGCTCAGCGTCCCCCCGGTCAGCAGCGGCGCGTCGCCGGTGGTGACGATCACCGTGCCGTCCAGGTCGATCCCGTCGGCCGCCAGCGCCTCCAGCGCGGTGCGCACCGCGTGTCCGGTGCCGTTCTGCTCCTCCTGGACCACCGCGCGGGCGCCCGGGTGAAGCGCCGCCAGGTGCTCGGCCACCTTCTCCCGCATGTGGCCGATCACCACGACCAGCTGGTCCGGCGTCAACTCCTCGGCCGCCGCCACCGCGTGGCCGACCAGCGACCGCCCGCACACCTCGTGCAGCACCTTCGGAAGGCTGTTCGACTTCATCCTGGTCCCGCCACCGGCGGCGAGCACGACAACGGCGGCAGGCGAATTGGCACTCACGGGGGGAGGCTCCTCATTCGGTTACACGGGGAGGGCAGAGCGGCCAGCAACGGGACCCGCACGTCGGCGCCCTGGCCGCTTCGAGGATAGTGCGCGGAGCATGTCGGCTCCCGCGGGCCCGGCAACCGTCGCCCGGCCGCCGCGCACCGGCCCGGGCCGACCGGCCCGCAGATGGCTCCCGGAGGAGGATTCGAACCCCCATAAGCTGGACCAAAACCAGCTGTCCTGCCCTTAGACGATCCGGGACCGGCGCGTCCGCTCCCGTCCCCGGGAACGCGCCTCGCCAAGACTACGGGGTATGGGCCGTCACATCTACCTCCTCGCCCCGGCCCAGCGGGGCCCCCGCCGCGATCCGGATGTCATCCATCCAGTCGGGTGAATTCACTCAAGCGCCGCCCGGCGGCGTATTCCCTCGGCGGCGGAGCGCAACCTACGATTCCGTAGGTTACGGAAACGTAGCCTCCGTCCTCTCCCCCTCAAAGGGACGCCCATGACCATCCAGGCCGGCGAGGCGCACGCCGACTCCGCGCACCCCCTCGACCCCTCCGCCCCCGGACCCGACGCCCCCGACCCGACCGACGCCGACCCGGCCGCCCCCACCGCTCCCCCGGACACCGGGACCGAGCCGCGGCTGCTCTCCGCCACCCGCGGCGGGGAGCGGCAGGGCGCCGCCGAGCAGATCGCGCTCGCGCTGTTCATCGCCGTGCCCTTCGCCGCCCTGCTCGCCGCCGTCCCGGTGGCCTGGGGCTGGGGGCTCGGCTGGACCGACGTCGCGATCGCCACCGTCATGTACTTCCTCAGCTGCCACGGGATCACCGTCGGCTACCACCGCTACTTCACCCACGGCGCCTTCAAGGCCAACCGCCCGCTGCGGCTCGCCCTCGCGGTGGCCGGATCGCTGGCGATCGAGGGGCCGCTGGTGCGCTGGGTGGCCGACCACCGCAAGCACCACCGGTTCAGCGACAAGGACGGCGACCCGCACTCGCCCTGGCGCTACGGCGAAAGCGTCCCCGCCCTGCTCAAGGGCCTGTGGTGGGCCCACATGGGCTGGCTCTTCGACGAGGAGCAGACTCCGCAGCTCACGTACGCGCCGGACCTCGTCCGCGACCCGGCCATAAGGCGGATCTCCCGGCTGTTCTGGCTCTGGACCGCCCTGTCGATGCTGCTGCCGCCGCTGGTCGGCGGGCTCGTCACGCTCTCCTGGCAGGGCGCGCTGTCCGCCTTCTTCTGGGGCTCGCTGGTCCGGGTGGCGCTGCTGCACCACGTCACCTGGTCGATCAACTCGATCTGCCACGCGGTCGGCCGCCGGCCGTTCCGCTCCCGGGACCGCTCCGGCAACGTCTGGTGGCTGGCCGTGCTCTCCTGCGGCGAGTCCTGGCACAACCTGCACCACGCCGACCCCACCTCGGCCCGGCACGGCGTCCTGCGCGGCCAGATCGACTCCTCGGCCCGGCTGATCCGCTGGTTCGAGCTGGCGGGCTGGGTGCGGGACGTCCGCTGGCCGGACGCGCAGCGGATCGCCGCCCGCCGCGCCGCATGAGGGCGCACCTGCAGCATGATGTAGGGGTGAACGGGAGCAGCGCAGACAGCACAGGCGGCCACCAGAGCACGCGGACGGACGCCGCGCCCGGTCCGGCGCAGGCCCGTCCGCGTGCCGAGGCCGGGCCGGACGGCGCTGCGCCGACGCCGCGCCGGCGGGGCGGCCGGGTGCGGATGACCGGCAAGCAGCGCCGGGAGCAGCTGCTGGAGATCGGCCGCACGGTGTTCGCCGAGCGCGGCTACGACGGCACCTCGGTGGAGGAGATCGCCGAGCGGGCCGGGGTGTCCAAGCCGGTGGTGTACGAGCACTTCGGCGGCAAGGAGGGGCTGTACGCGGTGGTGGTCGACCGCGAGATGCAGCTGCTGCTCGACATGGTGACGGGGGCGCTGACCGGGGGGCACTCGCGCGAGCTGCTGGAACAGGCGGCGTTCGCGCTGATGGACTACATCGACACCTCGACGGACGGCTTCCGGATCCTGGTCCGGGACTCCCCGGTGGCCCAGTCGACGGGCACCTTCGCCTCGCTGATCAGCGACATCGCGACCCAGGTGGAGGACATCCTCGGCCTGGAGTTCAAGGCCCGGGGCTTCGACGCGCGCCTCGCCCCGATGTACTCGCAGATGCTGGTGGGCATGGTCGCGCTGACCGGCCAGTGGTGGCTGGAGGTGCGCAAGCCGGACAAGGCCGAGGTGGCCGCCCACCTGGTGAACCTGGCCTGGCACGGCCTGGAGGGGATGGAGCGGCACCCCAAGCTGGTCGGCGAGCGCAAGGCCTGAGCCCCGCCAGGACCTACGGCCGCTTCACGCCGACGGCGAAGATCCGGCGGAACGGGAAGACGGTGCCGTGCGGCCCCGCCGGGTAGGCCTCGCGCAGCAGCGCGCCGTACTCGGCGAGGAAGGCCGCCCGCTCGGCCCCGTCGCCGAGCCGGGTGAGGACGGGCCGCAGGGCGGTGCCCTTGACCCACTCCAGCACCGGGTCCGGGCCGGTGAGCAGCGTGCTGTAGGTGGTCTCCCAGACGTCGGCGGTGCAGCCCGCGCCCGCGAGCGCGTCCAGGTACGCGCCGGGCTCGTGGACGCCGGACCGGGTGGCCTCCGCGCCGAGCGCGGCCCGCCAGCGGGGGCTCCGGCGCAGTTCGGCGAGCACCGTGTGGCTGGGCGAGCCGAAGTTGCCGGGCACCTGGAAGGCGATCACCCCGCCCGGCCTCAGCGCCCGCGCCCAGCGCGGCAGCAGATCGATGTGCCCCGGAATCCACTGCAGGGTCGCGTTGGAGACGACGGCGTCCGGGGCCGCCTCCGCCGGGTCGTAGTCGGCGGCGTCGGCGAGCAGGTAGTCGGCGGTCGGCTCGCCCTCGGTGCGGGCGGTGGCGAGCATCTCGGCGGAGCTGTCGATCCCGGTGATCCGGGCGGCGGGCCAGCGCTCGCGCAGGACGGCGGTGGAGTTGCCGGGCCCGCAGCCGATGTCGAGGACGGTCGGGGCGGGTTCCCGGGGCACGGCGGGGACCCGGGCGAGCAGGTCGCGCAGCGGACGGGTCCGTTCGTCAGCGAAGCGCAGGTACTGCTCGGGGCCCCAGACGGGCGCGGTCATGATCGGCCTCACAAGTATCTCGACATCAAGATATCCATGTCAGCTTCGGGAATGGATTTCTCGATGTCAAGAGACTTCACATCGACACAACCCCCGATACACTGATCGTCATGGAGGACGAGGTCGATCGGCTGGTCGCAGCATGGCGCAGAGAGCGCCCCGACCTCGACGTGGAACCGCTCGAAGTGCTCAGCCGGGTCAGCCGGCTCGCCCGGCACCTCGACCGCGCCCGCCGGACCGCCTTCGCCGAGCACGGGCTCGAGCCCTGGGAGTTCGACGTGCTGACCGCCCTGCGGCGGGCCGGCTCCCCGTACCAGCTCTCCCCCGGCCAGCTGCTCACCCAGACCCTGGTCACCTCCGGCACCATGACCAACCGGATCGACCGGCTCACCGGCAAGGGCCTGGTCAAACGGCTGCCCGACCCGGACGACCGGCGCGGCGTCCTCGTCCGGCTCACCGACGACGGGCGCGACCGCGCCGACCAGGCGCTCGCCGGGCTGCTCGCGCACGAGCGCGAGCTGCTCGCCCAGCTGACCTCCGCCCAGCAGGGCGAGCTCGCCGGCCTGCTGCGGCAGTTGGTCGCGCCCTTCGACAACATCCCGTGAGCGCGCCGGCCGCCCCGGAGGCCGTCCGGGTACGGCGTGCTCAGAAGCCGTCCGGGTACGGCGTGCTCAGCGCGGGCACCGGGGCGGGGGCCGGCTCCGGCGTCCGGTAGCCCGGCAGCAGCTCGGCCAGCCGGCGGCGCACCTCGTCGTCGCTGTTCACCGCCGCCGCCCGGTACAGCCCGGTCAGCCCGCCGGCCAGGTCCTCCGGCCCGGCCGCGGTGTCCGCGACGGTGGCGTAGATCCGCGCGTGCTCGGTCGCCAGCCGCTCCTCGCCCTCCGAGAACAGCGCCTCGTTGAGCTTCTCCCCGGCCCGCAGCCCGGTGTAGCGGATCTCCACCTCGTCCCTGGCCAGCTGCACCTGCTCGGCGAAGTTGTGCACCAGGTCGACGATCCGCACCGGCTCGCCCATGTCCAGCACGAACACCTCGCCGCCGCGCGCCATCCGGCCGGACTCCAGCACCAGGCCGACGGCCTCCTCGATGGTCATGAAGAACCGCGTGACGTCGGGGTGGGTGACCGTCACCGGGCCGCCGCTGCGCAGCTGCTCGGCCAGCACCGAGAGCAGCGAGCCGCGCGATCCCAGCACGTTGCCGAACCGCACCGCGGAGAACACCCCGGTGCCCAGGTTGCGGGCGTCCCGGGCGTTCGCCTGGACGATCAGCTCGGCCAGCCGCTTGCTCGCGCCGAGCACCGAGGTCGGGTCGGCCGCCTTGTCGGTGGAGATCAGCACGAACCGCTCGACGCCGGTGGCCAGCGCCGCCTCCACCAGGTGGTCGGTGCCCAGCACGTTGGACTTCACCGCCTCGCTGGGGTGGCGCTCCAGCAGCGGCAGGTGCTTGTGGGCGGCGGCGTGGAAGACCACCTCGGGCTTGAGGTCGCGGAAGATCTGCTGGATCCGCGGCCGGTCCCGGATGTCGGCGATCACCAGCGACTCGTCGGTGAGCAGCGCCTCGCCCCAGATCTCCAGCTGCAGCCGGTGCAGGTTGGACTCGTCGTGGTCGAGCATGTAGAGCGCGCTGGGGCCGAACGCGTGCACCTGGCGGCAGAGTTCGCTGCCGATCGAGCCGCCGGCACCGGTCACCAGCACCCGCCGGCCCTCGATCACGTCCCGGACGTCGGCGGAGACCACGTGCACCTCGTGCCGGCCGATCAGCCGGTTGACGTCCAGGCTGCGCATGTCGGAGCCGACCACCTCGCGGCGCAGCGCGGCGAGGAAGGACGGCAGGTAGCGGACGGCGGCGCCGGCCGCGGCGGCGGCGGTGGCCAGCGCGCGGACGCGCTGCGGGGCGAGCCCGGGGATGGCCAGCGCGACGACCTGGGCGCGGTGCTGGACGGCCAGCGCGGTCAGGTCGGCCAGCGTGCCGAGGACGGGGACGGCGTCCACCGCCTGACCGGCCTTGGCCGGGTCGTCGTCGAGCAGGCCGATCGGGGCGAGGCCGAACTCCGGGGTCCGGCCGAGGTCGCGCACCAGCGCGGTGCCGGCCGCCCCGGCACCGACCACCAGGGTGCGCAGCCCCGTCGGCGGTGCGGCGGGGCTGCCGGAGGCGGGATCGGACGGACCGGACGGTGTGTCCGGGCGGGCGCCGGCGCCCGGGGCGCTCGCGGTGTCCTTCGCGCCCTCGTTCGCGCCCTGCGGGGCCGTGTGCGGGCGTGCGGGAGTGCTGTGCGGCGACATCTGTCCTCCGGAGTTCCCTGACCTGACGGACCTGAGTCGGCGCCGGGAGAGGACCCGGGCCGGTACCTGGGTGTGACGGACGGGCGGATCAGCCGGCGCCGGGAGAGGTGGTCGTGGCGACGGACGGCGGTGCGGGGGGAGCCGCGAGTTCGGACGGGCTGACGCCCGCCCGGCGGGCCACCGCGACGGCGGCCAGGGTGGAGTGCACCCCGAGCTTGCCGAGGACGTTCTGCATGTGCGTGCGGACGGTGTGCGGGGAGAGGTAGAGCCGCTCGGCGACGGCCTGCCGGCCGAGGCCCGCGACCATGCAGCGCAGGATCTGCTTCTCCCGCGGGGTGAGCGTGTCGACCAGGCGCTCGCTCTCGGTGCGGTCCCGGCGGGCCGTGGTGAGTTCGCGGATCACGCCGGTGAGCAGCGCGGGCGGCAGATGGGTCTCGTCGCGCAGCACGCCGCGGATCACCGCCAGCAGGCGGGCCAGCGAACTCTCCTTGGCCACCCAGCCGGTGGCGCCGGCGTGCAGGGCGCGGGCGGCTCGCTGCGGGTCGTCGGCGGTGGCCAGGACGATCGCCCGCAGGCCGGGGTGGTGGCGGCGGATCCGGGCCAGCAGGGTGATGCCGTCGGGAACCGGAGCGGTGGGCGCCGCCGGGGGCGGCGGGGCGGTGGACGGGGTCGCCGTCACGGAGTGCGGTTCGGCCGGGCGCGCGGCGGCCGGGTGGCGGGCCGCGCCGCCGGGGGCACCCGCGGTGCCGGCGGCCGGGAGCGCCGGGGGGCGGCGGGGCGAGGGAACGGTCGGAGACGGACGGCGGCGCAGCGCGTCGGGCGGGTCGGCACCCGGCTGGCGGGGCTTGCGCGCGATCGCGGATCCGCCCTCGGCCCCGCCGAGGTCGGCGTCCACCAGCACGACGTCGAACGCCCGTCCCTCGGTGGCCGCGCGCTCCAGCGCGCGCTCCGCGGCGGCCGCGCTGCCCGCCGCACCGACCTCGACGTCGGGCTCGGCGGCGAGCGCCGCGGCCAGTGCCTCGGCGAAGATCCGGTGGTCGTCGACCACCAGGACGCGGATCCGCCCCATCGTCACTTCCCCCCTGCTCAGCTCCGGCCCGCGTCCGGGACGGCGCCCCACGTCCCGCCACCGCCGTCCGGGCGCTCCTGCGCCGATCGCCTCCCGGATGCCCGGAGGCGCCGAGGTGCCGGCCCCCACCGGTACCGGAATCAGCGTACGGGGTGGGCCCGGGCTCGGTGGGGGTTTGGTGAAGTTTCGTCAGGAGGTGCGAAATTGGCGTGACTTGGTGCCTCCTGACCGCACCGGGGGTGGCCGGAGGAACAGCGAGCGCCGCCCCGTCGGGACGGGGCGGCGCTCGGCGGGTACCGGACCGGCGGGCCTACAGGCCGTTCTTCTCCAGCGTGAACTTCCAGGCGTCGGCGACGATGTCGTCCAGGTTCGGACGGCGCGGGGTCCAGCCCAGCGCCTGGTGGGCGCGCTCGGCGGAGGCCACCAGCACGGCCGGGTCGCCGGCGCGGCGGCCGGAGACCACCACCGGGATCTCCCGGCCGGTCACGCGCTTGACCGACTCGATCACCTCGCGGACCGAGAAGCCGCTGCCGTTGCCCAGGTTGCAGATCAGGTGCTCTCCCGGCTCGGCGGCGGCCAGCGCCAGCAGGTGCGCGTCGGCCAGGTCCGCGACGTGGATGTAGTCGCGGATGCAGGTGCCGTCCGGGGTCGGGTAGTCGTCGCCGTACACCGCGATGTGCTCGCGCTGGCCCAGCGCCGCCTGGAACACCAGCGGAATCAGGTGCGACTCGGGGTCGTGCCGCTCGCCGTACACCCCGTACGCGCCGGCCACGTTGAAGTAGCGCAGCGAGACCGCGGCCAGGCCGTGGGCGACGGCCTCGCTGGTGATCAGGTGGTCGACGGCCAGCTTGGTGGCACCGTAGGTGTTGGTCGGCGCGGTGCGGGCCGTCTCGGCGATCGGCACCGACTCCGGCTCGCCGTAGGTGGCGGCGGTCGAGGAGAACACCAGCTTGCGCACGCCCGCCGCGCGCATCGCGCTGATCAGCTCCAGCGAGCCGGCCACGTTGTTGCGCCAGTACTTCTCCGGGTCCGCGACGGACTCGCCGACCTGCGAGGAGGCGGCGAAGTGCAGCACACCGTCGAAGGAGCCGTCCAGCACCTTGCCGGCCTCCTGGATCCGGCCCTCGACGAACTCGGCACCGGCCGGCACGCCCTCGCGGAAACCGGTCGAGAGGTCGTCCAGGACGGTCACCTGGTGCCCCGCCTCCAGCAGGTGGGCGGCGACCACACTGCCGACATAGCCGGCGCCACCCGTGACCAGGTACTTACTCATGATGCGACCTCCAGCGGGCGATGGGCCGCCCTCGGCGGACCATCGGGGACGTACGTACGACTGCGGCCTATTCTCCCTGGCCTCCGGGGGTGCTTCGAACCACCCCGGGGGCCGTCCGCGCCCCGTTCCCGGCCCGCCCGCGGCCCGCTCCGGCGGCGTCCACCGGCCGGTCCGCCGCCGGTCGCCCGCCCTTCGCCCGACCGCCGCCCACCCGTCAGCCGCGCGCCATCCGCTCCAGCAGGCCGGTGCGCGCCGCCACCGCCGCAGCCTCCAGCCGGGTCCGCGCGCCGAGCTTCATCAGCACCCGCTGGACGTGCGTGCGGGCGGTGCTCGCCGCGATCCGCATCCCCGCCGCGATCGCCGCGGTGTCCTCACCGTCGGCGATCCGCGCCAGCACCTGGACCTCCCGCCGGGTCAGCAGCCGCAGCAGCCGCAGCGCCTCGTCGTCCGGCTCCGCCGCCGGCCTCAGCAACTGGTCGAACGCGCCCCGCAGCACCTCCACCGCGACCGCCGCCTCCCCCGCCCGGGCCCGCGCGATCGCCCGCTCGACCACCTCGATCCGCTCGTCGCTCGGTACGTACCCGGCCGCACCCGAGGCGAACGCCCCTGCCACGCCCCGCAGTTCACCGACCGGCCCGAGCACGATGACGGCCACCTCGGGCCGCTCCCGGCGGATCCGCCGCAGGCCGTCGAAGGCCCCCGGCTCCCCCGGCGCGGCCACCCCCAGCAGGCACACCTCCGGCCGCCGGCCCGCCACCAGATCGGCCGCCGACGAGGCCGGCGACCCCACCGCGAGCACCCGGTGACCACGCAGTTGGAGCGCGGTGGCCAACGCCTCGGCCAGCAGCCGGTGGTCGTCGACCACGACGAGGCGAACACCCATGAGACCCTCCAGGTCGGCGTCCCGCCCGCAGCCCCGCCCGGCTGGGGAAGGCGGCCGATGACGCACCATCACAGCGCATTCCGTACCCGACCTGCCAGACCGTCTCATCGGACCGTCTCACCACCCGACCGTGCGGGCACAACGAAAAGGACCCCCGCCCGAAGGCGGGGGTCCTGACCGAGCCCCCATGCGGAATCGAACCGCAGACCTTCTCCTTACCATGGAGACGCTCTACCGACTGAGCTATAGGGGCCTGTTCCCTGTTCTCGCTCCCCTGCTTCGCGTTTCCGCTCCGCCCGTTCGCTCGAACAAGGAAGACCTTACACGGCCGGGGGGCCGATTGGGAAATCGGTCCCGGCGGTCCGGCCGCGCGGCACAGCGGCGCCCGCGCCCGCCCCCGCGAGGTCCGTTCCGCTGGTCTCCGGCAGCAGGCGCAGACAGAACAGCGCCACCACGCCCCACACCGCCAGGTACCAGCCGACCGGCTCCGCCGTCCCGTACGCCTCGGTCAGCCTGGTCGCGATCAGCGGCGTGGTCGCCCCGCCCACCACCCCGCCCAGGTTGTACGTCAGCGCCGCCCCCGTGTACCGCACCCGGGTCGGGAACAGCTCCGGCAGGAACGCCGCCAGCGGCCCCAGCAGGCACCCCAGCACCACCATCGCGCCGGCCAGCGCCAGGAACATCAGCCCCCGCCGCTCCGTCTCCAGCAGCGGGAACAGCACCAGCCCCCACACCACCGCCAGCCCCGTCGCCCCCTGCAGCGTCCGCCGCCGGCCCCACCCGTCGCTGCGCCGCGCGCTCAGCCACACCGTCACCGCCTTGCCCGCCGCACCGGCCAGCAGCATCGACAGCACCACCGTGCTCGGCACGCCCAGCCCGGTCGTCGCGTACGCCAGGGCGTAGGTGGTGGTCAGGTAGAACAGCGCGTACCCCACCGTGATCGCCCCGCAGCCCACCAGCACCGTCCGCCAGTGCCCGCGCAGCACCTCCACCACCGGTGCCCGCTCGGCCCCGGTCCGCTCCTCGCCCCGGAACAGCGGCGTCTCCTCCAGCCGCAGCCGCACGAACAGCCCCACCACCACCAGCGCCAGCGACGCCAGGAACGGCACCCGCCAGCCCCAGGACCGGAACGCCCCCTCGTCCAGCCCGAGTTGCAGCGCCAGGAACACCCCGTTGGCCAGCACGAACCCGGTCGTCGGCCCCAGCTGCAGATACGCCCCGTACCGCCCCCGCCGCCCCGCCGGCGCGTTCTCCGCCACCAGCAGCGCCGCACCGCCCCACTCCCCGCCCAGCCCCACCCCCTGGCACACCCGCAGCACCACCAGCACCACCGGCGCCCACCACCCCCACGCCGCGAATCCCGGCAGCACCCCCACCGCCGCCGTCGACAGCCCCATCAGCAGCAGCGACACCACCAGCGTCGTCTTCCGCCCCAGCCGGTCCCCGAAGTGCCCGAACGCCACCGCCCCCAGCGGCCGCGCCAGGAACGCCACCGCGTACACCGAGAACGCCGCCAACAGCGCTCCCACCGTGCCCAGTTCGGGAAAGAACACGTCCCCGAAGACCAGCGCCGCCGCCGTCCCGTAGATGAAGAAGTCGTAGAACTCGATCGCCGTACCGATCAGCGCCGCCGCAGCGGCCCGCCGCATCTGCCCCGTCGCACCCATGCCCCCAACCCTGGCGACCCCACCCCACCCCTGACAGCACCCACCCGAGTGACACCCGCGCGCCGCCCCACTCCCTACGCCCCCCTACGCCTCCACACCACCCCACCCACCCCGGCCACCACCAGCAGTCCCGTTCCCCGCCTCCGTCGAGCCGGCGGCGCGACGGAGGCGGAGTCGGATCACCTGGTGTACGGGTTGTCGCTCGGCGGAGTCGGCGGCCCGTACGACGGCGGCGGCACCGGCACCGGCTGCTGCACCGGCACCGGCCGTCGCCTCCGCACCAGCAGGACGACCACCCCGGCCACCACCAGCAGCCCCACACCCACGGCCACCCCGATGACCAGCCCGTTCCCCGATCCGGAGGCCTTCTCCTCCTTCTCCTGCTGCGGCAGCGGCGCGACAGAGGCCGAAGCGGACGGCACCGAGGGGATAGCGGGAGCCGTTGCCGACGGCGTCGCCGTGGGGGCGGCGGAAGCAGTCGGCGCGGGCTGCCCGACCGGCTGCTCCTGGATCGGGTACACATCGGCCGGCCCCGGATCCCCGGGCTCGGTCAGAGCCACCCTCGGCCGGACGATGCCGTACCCGATGATGTCATTCCGGTTGGACCCGTCCGTCGGCTTTCCAGCGGTGTTGATCAGGACGCGGGCAATCTGGTTGGCGCTCCAGTCCGGGTGGACGGACCACAGAAGTGCGGCTGATGCGGAGACAATCGCCGTGGCATTCGACGTACCGTGCCCCTTGCAGTAGCCGGACGGCTTCGTGCAAGCGTTGTAGATCTCGATTCCCGGCGCCGTGAGATCCACCTGCGGACCCTGCTCCGACTCCTCTGTGACCGTACCGTTCCGGTCCACGGCCCCGACGCCGATGACCCCGGGCGACGCCGCCGGATACTCGACCGGGTTGCCACTCTGCGCCGAGTTGCCGACGCCAGCCAAGATCAGCGCGCCCTTGGCGGCCGCGTGATCGACTGCTGCCTTCAGATCGGCCAGATCCTGCGCCGACATCAAGGAGGCCGGCATTGCCTGCGAGATGTTGATGACCTTCGCGCCCTGGTCTGCGGCATAGACGATGCCCTGGCCGATCTGCTTCAGGAACTCCGAGGCGGTTACACCCGTGGCATTGTCGTTGTTCCGGATCTTGATCGGCAGCACCTTGGCCCCAGGGGCCACCCCGTAGGCGCCTCCCCCTCCCATCCCCTTGCCGGAACCAACGATCAGCGCGGCCATCTCCGTCCCGTGGCTCTCGGAGAACGACCCGACACCGCCGGGGAGCCCGCTGAAGTCCTTACCTGGCAGCAACTGCCCTTCGAGGTCCGGGTGATCGAACTTGAAGCCGCTGTCGATCACAGCAACCGTCACGCCCTGCCCCTTGCTGATCTTCCAGAACTCTGACGCCTTCATCGCATCGAGGTGCCACTGGTTCTCGCGGATCGACTCCGCTGCGGCCGGCATCGCCGCAGGGCCGGCGACCACCCCCGCAGCCAGCAACATCGCGGCGAACCCCCGCCCGCGCACCCGTCCGATAGTCCGCCGCATCACTGCTCCCTCGTCACTTTCCCCGTCGGGCACGGGCACCGCTCCGCGCAGGACTGCCCGGCCACCGGGTGGGCCCAGTGGCCGGGCAGTCGTTCCGGACTACTCAATCACGCCCGGGTTGCTCTTCGGAGTACCGCTGGTCCAGGTCTCCTCGTCCTCGTGCAGGTAGTCGGCCCGGCGGCGGCGCTCACGCTCGCGCCGCTCCCCCGAGCCGCCCATCATGCCCGGGCCCATCATGCCGTTCTGGCCCGGCCGGGCCGCGCCCTCGGCGGCCGCCGCCCCGGCCGCGGCCGCCCGGTTGCGCAGTCCGCTGCCGCCCGGGGTGAACTCCCCGCCGGCCACCGGTCCCTTCGCCCCGCCGACCACACCGCCGACGGTCGAGCTGTACCCCCGGCCGCGCGAACCGCCGACCGCGCCACCGCCGTGGCCACCGCCACCCGGATGCATCGCGCCGCCCGGACCGCCGAAGCCGCCCCCGCCACCGGGCCCACCGGCCCGGCCCTGGGCGGCCTCGCGCGCCCCGAAGACGTTCCCGCCGTTGACCGGGCCGCCCGGGCCACCGCTCTTCGCCGGCGTGTTCCCGCCACCGAAGGGGCCGGTCCGGGCCAGGGGAACGGGGCCACCGCCGCCACCCTTCAGCGGCACGGTTCCCCCGGTGAACGGGCCGGTGCCGCCCATCGGGATCGGCCCGCCGCCGGGGAAGGGGCCCGGCCCCCCGCCCGGAGTACCGGGTTGCCCGGGGCCGCCGCCCTGGGGGAACGGCGACACGGGTCCACCGCCGTTCGGCCCCACCGGACCGGTCTGCCCGGGCAGCGTCGGCACCGACGGCAGACCGTCCAGCCCGGTGCTGGGCCGGTCCCCGGGGAACGTGGCCGGTGGAGTCCCCACCCCGGGCGTGCTCGGATCGCCCGGCAGCGGCACCGAACCCGGACCACCGCGCGGCGGGATCGGCGTACCGTGGCCCGGGGCCTGCGGCCCGTCCGGCACCGACGTCCGCGGACGCACCGTCACAGAGCCGCCACCACCGCCGTATCCACCATCGCCGGTCGGGGTGTAACTCCCGCCGCTGCGTCCGATACCCCCACTCGGGGCTCGACCCGAACCGCCGGATCCGGTCTGGCCGCCCCCGCCGACCCAGACCTCGTCGCCACTGCCGACGCCTCCCTTGTCCCCAGCCGTCCCCGGCAGCTCGGGCAGCTTGAGCCCGTTCAGCTTGGCGGTCGCCGCATCGTACGCCTGGCCCAGCTTCTCCATCTGGTGGATGGCTTCCTGGTGCGCGGTGTCCACCCGCTTCTGCGCCGCCGCGGCCTCCGCGTAGGAGACCCAGGTCGGGTCCTCCTTCTTCATGATCGCGTCGGTCATCGCCGTCGGGTTGCCGATCCCGGCGATGCTCACGGGCGAAGGCTTCAGGCACGGCTGCGCGGCGTGCCGCTTCACCGTGTCAATGTCCTTGCTCGGCACCTCCGGCACACCGGTCTTGGCCCCGCTCAGCGCCTCACCGGCCTGGACCATCGCCTCACCGGCACCCTTGGAGTACTCGCTGATCATGGCCGCCGACTTGTTCAGGTCGCCGGCCCACGTCTTGAAGTTCTCGGCCGCCGGCCCCTCCCACTGGATCTGGCCGACGTGGGCGGCCAGCGCCCGGCTGAGGTCGTCCAGGACCCGTCCGGCGTCCTTGAGCTGGTTGCCGCGGCTGGTCACCTTGGCCGGATCGCTACTGGCGACCATTCCCTTGAGCCGGGGGTGTTCGATCCCCTCGAAGTTCGTTCCGCCTGCCATCAGTTGCTCCCCGTTCCGACGAAGCGAGCACGCACGCCGATCATCAGTACTTGCCAGTCGCCGCCGGCAACCCGCCGGTTCCGCCGTCCGCGTTCTTCGCGACCGCGTTGACCGCCGCCGTCTGGTGCTCCTCGTTGCTGCCGTAGCTGCCCGCCGTCTGCGCGACCGCCTGGCTCATCTTGTCGATCTGCTCCGCGAAGGCCTTCGAGAGCTGCGAGATCGCCGCGTGGGTCCGGTCGTACGCGGCCATCAGCTCCGTGGACTCCTGGAACCCGGTGCCGAGGTTGCCCGCGGTCAGCTTCTGTTCCTTGATCTTGTGCTGCGCGGCCTCGGAGCCCTCCAGCGAGGCCAGGAGCGCGTCGACCTTCTTCTTGAACGTGGTCAGCGTGTCGAGCTCGATCTTGACGTTCTTGGAGCCGAACGCCGCCACCAGCGCCGTGGCGCTGACGTCGACCTGGGCCTGGCCGACCACACGACCGACCCAACTGTTGTCGAGCGTCCACGGCTTCACCTCGCCGTTGGGGCCTTCGGCCCAGCCCGCGCCGCCCGGTCCAGCCTCGCCTGACACAGCAATCCACCTCTCCCCCGTGCGCGGCGCGCCCCGCAGGTCGCCGCAGCGCGACACACCGTCAACTACTCGGTCCTACAGCATGCTCCAACAGGGCGGACGACTTCGGGGTGTGGGCCCCGGGCCGTCCCGCCCGGCGAAACCGTCCACTCCTCGGGACGGACGGTGCCTCGTTCATCGTAGCCACCGCCTCCGTCGGACGGGCAGGGCCCATGGCCCGCTTGTACGCGATCGGTACGAACTTGACACGTGCTCCCCGGCGGAGGCCGGCGAGGGGCCGGTAGAATGGCCCGGTCCGGTTTGCGCCGGACGCGTCCTCATCTGCCGCGCAGCGTCGCACAGCAGCGACCCCGGCCGCCCCTGCCCGCCCGGTCCAGTACCGCCCCGGGCCCGGCGGCCCCGCCGCGGATCGGATGGTCCCGTGAGCCGCAACCCCGCCCCGGACGCCCCCTGGTGGGCGCGTGCCGCGCGCCCGGCGCGGCCGGTGCCGCCCGTCGCCCCGATGGTGCGGGCCGCGCTCGCGATGGCGGTGGCGCTGGCCGCCGGGGTGCTGGTGCACCGGGTGGACCTGGGGGTGTTCGCCGGGCTGGGCGCGATGCACGCCACCATGAACGACCGGGTCGAGCCGGTGCGGCTGCGGGCGAGGCGGATCGCCACCGCCGTGTCCGCCTCGGCGCTGGGGATGCTGCTGGGCACCACCCTCCAGCACCTCCAGGCCGGCGCGCTCGCCCTGGGCGCGGCGCTCACCGTGACGGCGTTCGTCTCCGGGGCGTTGAGCGCGACGGGGCCGCGCGGTTCGGCGGCGGGCCTGCTGCTGCTCGTCTCCGCCGCGCTCGGCAGCGGCATGCCGCTGCCGCACCCGTGGTGGGCGGCGGCACCGATGATGCCGGCGGGCGCCGCGCTGGTCCTGCTGCTCGGCCTGCCGCCGTACGGCCGCCGAACACCCCGCGCCGACCCCGTCGCCCGGGCGCTCGCCGCCGCGTACGACGCGCTCGGCCGGATGCTCGCCGATCTGGGGACGCCGCGGGGCGCGGCCTCCCGCCAGGTGCTGACCGCCCGTCTGAACCAGCTCCAGGACGTGCTTCCGCCGCCCCGCCACCCCCACCCCGGCCAGCCGGTGTACCGGGCCGCGCTGGCCGCGACCGAGGCCGCCACCGGACTGCTCTGGGCCTGGCGCCCGGTGCCGCCCGAGGTCGCCGCCGTCCCCGGCCGGCTGGCCCGGGCGGTGGAGCGCGGCGGCGGCGAGGTGGCGGTGCCCGGCTGGGCGCCGGACACGCCGTCCCGGCGGGCCCTGGACGCGGCGCTGCGCGCGGCCGCCGACACCGTGGCGGGCAGGGAGGCGGTGCTCGGCACGGCGCCGGTCCCGCCGCCGGACCCGTGGCGGCTGCGGGTGCGACTGGTGTCGCCCGGCGCGGCCCGGTACGGGGCCCGGCTCGCGCTGTGCATCGCGGTCGGCGCGGCGGTGACGGCCGCGCTGCCGCTGAGCAAGGACTACTGGGTGCCGATGACGATCGCCTTCGTGCTGAAGCCGGACCTCGGCTCGGTGTTCCTGCGCGCGGTGAGCCGCTCGGTCGGGACGGTGCTGGGGGTGGCGGTCACGGCGGCGGTGCTGGCCCCGGCCGTCGGCCCGTGGGCGCTGGTGGCGATCGCCGCGCTCTGCGTGGCCCTGCTGCCGTACGCGACGGCGGCGCACTACGGGCTGAACACCGTCGTGATGACGCCGATGGCACTGGTCCTGCTGCAACTGGGCGGTCAGGACGGGGCCGCCGAGTTCCGGCCGCGGGTGCTGGACACCGTGCTGGCCAGCGCGATCGTGCTGCTGTTCGGCTACCTGCTCTGGCCCGAGCGGCCGCGGCACCGCATCGAGCCGCGCCTGCTGACGGCGACGACGGCGCTCAGGGCCTACCTCGGCTCGGTGGCCCAGCGGGACAGCCCCGAGCCGCACGCCGAGGTGTGGCTGCGCCGCACCGCCTACCGCGCCCTGGCCGACGCCCGCGCGGAGGTGGAGCAGGGCCTGGCCGAGCCGCCGCCGGCCGGCCGGCTTGCCGCCGAGTGGCTTCCGGCCACCGCCGCCCTGGAGCGGCTGAGCGGCGCGGTGGCCGCGTTCGCGGCGCAGCGCCGCTACGGCGGACGGGTGCCGGACCAGGCGGAGGTGGAGCGGGTCGGCCGGGCGCTGGACGAGCTGGCGGCCGCGGCCCGCGCGCACCGTCCGCCGACCCGGGCGGCGGCGCGCCCGACCCGCCCGCACGACCCGACGCGCAGCGCGCTGGGCCGTGCGGCGGACGAGCTGGACACCCTCCTCGCCGGCACCCGCGGCGGAACCCGCCCCTGACGAACGGGCGATCGACGAACGGGCGATCGACGAACGGACGGCGGACGGCGGACGGCGGACGGACCAGGTCAGACCTGCTCGGCCAGCTCCAGCCAGCTCATCTCCAGCTCCTCCTTCTCCTCCCGCACCGCCCGCAGCTGCCCGTCCAGCTCGGCGACCTTGGAGAAGTCGGCGGCGTGCTCGGCGAGCTGGGCGTGCAGCTTGGACTCCTTCTCGTCCAGCTTGGCGATCTGCCGCTCCAGCTTCTGCATCTCCTTCTTGGCCGCCCGCAGGTCCCCGCCGGACAGCGCGGGCGCCCCGGCCTCGGCGTCGGCCGCCGGCGCCGCCGCACCGGAGACGGCGGCAGCGGCCGACGCGGCCGAGGCGGCGGCCGCGGCCATCGCGGTGCGCCGCTCCAGGTACTCGTCGACGCCGTTCGGCAGCATCCGCATCCGCCGGTCGCCGAGCAGCGCGTACGTCACGTCCGTGGTCCGCTCGATGAAGAAGCGGTCGTGGCTGATGACGACCATCGAGCCGGGCCAGCCGTCGAGCAGGTCCTCCAGCTGGTTGAGCGTCTCGATGTCGAGGTCGTTGGTGGGCTCGTCGAGGAACAGCACGTTGGGCTCGTCCATCAGCAGCCGCAGCAGCTGGAGCCGGCGCCGCTCGCCGCCGGACAGGTCGCCGACCGGCGTCCACTGCTTGTCCTTGCCGAAGCCGAACTGCTCGCAGAGCTGGCCGGCGCTCATCTCCCGGCCCTTGCCGAGGTCGACCCGGGAGCGGACCTGCTCGACGGCCTGGAGCACCCGGGTGGCCGGGTCGAGCTCGGCCACCTCCTGCGAGAGGTACGCGAGGCGCACCGTCTTGCCGACCTTGACGACCCCGGACGCGGGCTGGACGTCGCCCTCCGAGGCGTACGCGTCGCGCAGCGCGCGCAGCAGCGAGGTCTTGCCGGCGCCGTTGACGCCGAGCAGGCCGATCCGGTCGCCGGGGCCGAGCTGCCAGGTGACGTTCTCCAGCAGGAGCTTCGGGCCGGCCTTCACCGTGACGCCTTCGAGCTCGAAGACGGTCCGGCCCAGGCGCGCGTTGGCGAACTTCATCAGCTCGCTCTTGTCGCGCGGCTCGGGGACGTCGGCGATGAGCGCGTTGGCGGCCTCGATCCGGTAGCGCGGCTTGGAGGTGCGGGCCGGAGCGCCGCGGCGCAGCCAGGCGAGCTCCTTGCGGGCGAGGTTCTGGCGCTTCTGCTCCTCGGTGGCCTCGATCCGGGAGCGCTCGGCACGCGCGAAGACGTAGTCGGAGTAGCCGCCCTCGTACTCGTGCACCGAGCCGTGCTGGACGTCCCACATCCGGGTGCAGACCTGGTCGAGGAACCAGCGGTCGTGGGTGACGCAGACGAGCGCGGAGCGGCGGTTCTGGAGGTGCCGGGCGAGCCAGGCGATGCCCTCGACGTCGAGGTGGTTGGTGGGCTCGTCGAGCACGATCAGGTCGGGCGAGCCGAGCAGCAGCTTGGCGAGGGCGATCCGGCGGCGCTCACCACCGGAGAGCGGGCCGATGACGGTGTCCAGGCCGTCGGGGAAGCCGGGCAGGTCGAGGCCGCCGAAGAGGCCCTCGATGATGTCGCGGATGCGGGCGTCGCCGAGCCACTCGTGGTCGGCCCGGTCGGCGATGACCTCGTGCCGGATGGTGGCGGCCGGGTCCAGCGAGTCGTGCTGGGTGAGCACGGCCATCTCCACCCCGCCGGCGTGGGTGATCCGGCCTCCGTCGGGATCCTCCAGCTTGGCGAGCATCCGGATCAGGGTGGTCTTGCCGTCGCCGTTGCGTCCGACGACACCGATCCGGTCCCCCTCGCTGACGCCGAGGCTGACTCCGTCCAGAAGGGCGCGGGTGCCGTAGACCTTCGTGACGGACTCGATGGTGGCGAGGTTGACGGCCACGTGTGCTGCGCTCCTGGGTTCGACGGTCCGGGCTCGGGCGGAGCCCGGAGCCTCCCAGCCTAGTGGGCCCGCCCCTGCTCCCGGCGCGCTCGGCCGGTCGGCCCGGAGGGCCGCCGCACCCCGGCCACCGGAGCCGCTACGCCCCGGACAGCACCGCCGCGCCGGGCACCGGCCCGTACGTGGCGTGCGCCGCCCGGCAGGTGCCGGAGGCGCGCAGCGCCGCGGCGACCGCCTCGGCGGCGTCGGCGTCCTTGGCCAGGAAGGCGCAGGTGGGCCCGGAGCCGGAGACCAGCGCCCCGAGCGCGCCGGCCGAGGTGCCGGCCCGCAGCGTGTCGGCCAGGGCGGGCCGCAGCGACAGGGCGGCCGGCTGGAGGTCGTTGGCGAGCGCGGCGGCCAGCGCGACGGCGTCGCCGCCGGCGAGGGCGGCGAGCAGGGCGGGGTCGGCGTCGGGGGTGGGCACCTCGGTGTCGCCGGAGCCGGTGCCGGCCTCCTCGCGCAGGCGGTCGCACTCGCGGAACACGGCGGGGGTGGACAGGCCGCCGTCGGCGACGGCGAAGACCCAGTGGTAGCTGCCGGCGACGGGCAGCGGCTCCAGGATCTCGCCCCGGCCGCGGCCCAGGGCGACGCCGCCGACCAGCGCGAACGGCACGTCCGAGCCGAGTTCGGCGGCCAGCTCCAGCAGCACCTCGGCGGGGGTGTCGAGCCCCCACAGGGCGTCGCAGGCGACCAGTGCCGCCGCGCCGTCGGCGCTGCCGCCGGCCATGCCGCCGGCCACCGGGATGGCCTTGGCGATGCGCAGGTGGACGTCGGGCCCGGCGAGGCCGTGGCGGGCGGCGAGCAGCCGGGCGGCGCGGGCGGCGAGGTTGCTGCCGTCCAGCGGGACGGCGTCGGCGTCCGGTCCGGTGCAGTCGAGCGTGACGCCCGTGCCGGGCTCGCCCGCCGTCGCCGTCACCTCGTCGCCGAGGGCGACCGCGAAGAAGACGTTGGCGAGGTCGTGGAAGCCGTCGGCGCGCAGCCCGCCGACCCCGAGCTGGACGTTGACCTTGGCGGGCACGCGGACCGTGACGCTCACTGGAAGACCCTTACTCCGGCTTGTGCTCGGCGATGGCGGCGAACTGCTCGACGGTGAGCATCTCACCGCGCAGCTTGTGGTCGATCCCGGCGGCGGCGAGCGCCTGCTCGGCCCCGGCGGCGGAGCCGGCCCAGCCGGTCAGCGCGGCCCGCAGGGTCTTGCGGCGCTGGGCGAAGGCGGCGTCGACGACCGCGAACACCTCGTCGCGGCTCGCGGTGGTCTCCGGCGGCTCGCGGCGGACCAGCGAGACCAGCCCGGAGTCCACGTTGGGGGCGGGCCAGAAGACGTTGCGGCCGATGGCCCCGGCCCGCTTCACGTCGGCGTACCAGTTGGCCTTGACCGAGGGGACGCCGTACACCTTGTTGCCGGGCTTGGCGGCGAGCCGGTCGGCGACCTCGCTCTGCACCATGACCAGGGTGCGCTCGATGCTGGGGAAGGTGGCGAGCATGTGCAGCAGCACCGGCACGGCCACGTTGTAGGGCAGGTTGGCGACCAGCGCGGTCGGCGCCGGCCCGGGCAGCTCGGTGACCAGCATGGCGTCGCTGAACACCAGGTCGAACGCCCCGGCCTTCCCGGGCATCCGGGCGGCGACGGTGTCCGGCAGGTGCCGCGCCAGCACCG
Organism: Kitasatospora sp. NPDC002551; assembly: GCF_040296005.1. NCBI lineage: Bacteria > Bacillati > Actinomycetota > Actinomycetes > Kitasatosporales > Streptomycetaceae > Kitasatospora > Kitasatospora sp. NPDC002551. Next base: position 39,723 of record NZ_JBEOWI010000001.1, read on the forward strand.
GGTCGATCTCCACGGCGGTGACGTGCCGGGCGACCTCCAGCAGCGCGAGCGTCAGCGACCCGAGCCCGGGCCCGACCTCGACCACCGCGTCCTGGCCGGTCACCTCCGCGGCCCGGACGATCCGCCGCACGGTGTTGCCGTCGATGACGAAGTTCTGCCCGCGCTGCTTGGTCGGCTTCACGCCGAACGCGTCCGCGAGCGCCCGGATGTCCGCGCCGCCGAGCAAGGGGGTCCCCCCGGCCGAAGGCTGGGGGTGGCTGTCAGGGGTGGGATCGGTGGTGCTCACCCGCCAAGGATACGGGCGCCCGCCCGGCGCGGCCGACGCCCGAGCGGTCCGGCCGCCCCGGCTCAGTACCCGAACGCCCGGGCCGTGTTCTCCGCGATCGCCGTGGCCAGCTCGTCCTCGTGCAGGCCCAGGGTGTCCGCCATCGAGCGGACGGTGACCGGGATCAGGTACGGGGCGTTGGGGCGCCCGCGGTAGGGGTGCGGGGTGAGGAAGGGGGCGTCGGTCTCGACCAGGATCCGGTCGAGCGGGGTGGCGGTGAGGGCGTCGCGCAGCGGCTGATTGGCCTTGAAGGTGACCGGACCGGCGAAGGAGAGGTACCAGCCGTGCTCGGCGCAGACCTTGGCCATCTCGGCGTCGCCGGAGTAGCAGTGGAAGACGGTCCGCTCGGGGGCGCCCTCCTCCAGCAGGACGGCGATGACGTCCTCGTGGGCGTCCCGGTCGTGGATCACCAGGGCCTTGCCGTACCGCTTGGCCATCGCGATGTGGCGGCGGAACGACTCCTTCTGGATCTCCACCCCCTCCGGCCCGGTGCGGAAGTAGTCGAGGCCGGTCTCGCCGACCGCGACGACCTGCGGCAGCGCCGCGAGCGCGGCTATCTCGGCCAGCGCCGCGTCGAGCGCGGCCTGTCCGCCGGGCTCCCGCCGCTGTCCGGACCAGCCGTCCGGGTCGCCGAGGAAGATCCGCGGCGCCTCGTTGGGGTGCAGGGCGACGGCGGCGTGCACCTGCTCGAACCGGGCCGCCAGCTCGGCGGCCCAGCGCGAGCCCGGCACGTCGCAGCCGACCTGGACGACGGTGGCCACCCCGACCGAGGCGGCCTTGGCCAGGCCCTCCTCGGGGGTGCCGGACTGCATGTCCAGATGGGTGTGCGAGTCGGCGACCGCCACCGCCAGCGGGGCGGGCAGCGGCGGCGGGGTGGCCCGGTCGTCGTCCTTCTTCGGCATCAGTCGTCCCTCTGCGGCGTCGGTCTCGTCGGTCCGCGGCCTCAGGAGGCCGGCTTCTCCTCGAGGCGCGGGAACAGGATCTCGCCCTTGGTGACGGTGGCACCGGCGGGCAGCCGGCCCCACTGCGCGGCCTCGGCGACGGTCTGCGCGGCGAGCGCGCCCAGGCCCGCCTCGGCGCCGAGCGAGACCCAGAGCTTCTCGGCGGTGCCCGGCATCACCGGGTTGAGCAGCACGGCGGTGGCCCGCAGCGACTCGGCCGCGGTGTAGAGGATGGTGGCCAGCCGGGCGCGGCCCTCGGCCGAGTCGTCCTTGGCGACCTTCCACGGCTCCTGCTCGGTGAGGTAGCCGTTGACCTGCTTGACGAAGTCGAAGACCGCCGCGAGCCCGCCCGCGAAGTCCAGCTCCTCGCCGATCTTCCGGTCGGCGGCCGCGACCGCCGCCGCGAGGCCCTCCACGACGGCCCGCTCGGCCTCGCCGGGCGCCGCCGCGGCCGGCAGCACGCCGTCGAAGTACTTGCCGACCATGGCCGCCACCCGGGAGGCGAGGTTGCCGAAGTCGTTGGCCAGCTCGGAGGTGTACCGGGCGGTGAAGTCCTCCCAGGAGAACGAGCCGTCGGTGCCGAACGGGATCGCCCGCAGGAAGTAGTAGCGGTACGCGTCCACGCCGAAGTGCGAGGTCAGGTCGGTGGGCGCGATGCCGGTCAGGTTGGACTTGGACATCTTCTCGCCGCCGACCATCAGCCAGCCGTTGGCGACGACCCGCTTCGGCAGCGGCAGGCCCGCGGCCATCAGCATCGCCGGCCAGATCACCGCGTGGAAGCGCAGGATGTCCTTGCCGACCAGGTGCACCGACGCCGGCCACAGCTCGGCGAACCGCTCCGGGTCGGCGCCGTAGCCGGCCGCGGTGATGTAGTTCTGCAGCGCGTCCACCCACACGTACAGGACGTGCTTCTCGTCCCAGGGCAGCGGGACGCCCCAGTCGAAGGTGGAGCGGGAGATGGAGAGGTCCTGCAGGCCCTGCTCGACGAAGCGCAGCACCTCGTTGCGGGCCGACTCGGGGGCGATGAAGCCGGGGTTGTCGGCGTAGAACTCCAGCAGCTTCGGGCCGTACGCGGAGAGCCGGAAGAAGTAGTTCTCCTCCTCCAGCCACTCGACCGGCTTCTTGTGGATCGGGCAGAGCTTCTCGCCCTCGGTGGCGCCGTCGAGCAGCTCGGCGGGGAGCTTGTACTCCTCGCAGCCGACGCAGTACGGGCCGGAGTAGCCGCCCTTGTAGATCTCGCCCTTTTCGTAGAGGTCCTGGACGAACTCCTGCACCCGGGCGGTGTGCCGCTCCTGGGTGGTGCGGACGAAGTCGTCGTTGGCGATCTCCAGGTGCTGCCAGAGCGGCTTCCAGGCCTCCTCGACCAGCTTGTCGCACCACTCCTGCGGGGTGACGCCGTTGGCCTCGGCGGTGCGCAGGATCTTCTGACCGTGCTCGTCGGTGCCGGTCAGGTACCACACCTTCTCGCCGCGCTGGCGGTGCCAGCGGGTCAGCACGTCGCCCGCCACGGTGGTGTACGCGTGGCCGAGGTGGGGGCGGTCGTTGACGTAGTAGATCGGGGTGGTGACGTAGTACGCGGGGACGGTGCCCCCGGTGGTGCTGTGCTCTGCAGTGGCGGCCATGGTCCGAAGCTTAGTCGGGCCCGCGCACCCCGCCGGACGGCGCGGGTCGGCGGCCCGGGGGCCGCCCGGGCCGCCGACCCGTCGCCGTCACCGGGCTCTCAGCCCCGGATCCGCGCCCAGAACCTCGCCCAGCGCCCGCCCGACGGGGCGGTCCGCACCGGCCCGGCCATCGCCGGGGCCCCGGCCGGCTCGGCGTGCGACGGGTACCCGGGGGCGTGCTGCCAGGGCTGGTCGGCGACGGACACCCGGCCCTCCCGCATGATCCGCACGGTGTGGCCGCCGCAGCCCGGGCAGGTCGGCTTGAGCAGCGGCGACGGCACCCGGACTCCGTTGGCGTGGTACTCGAAGACGACGTGCCCGTCGCGGGCCACGTGGTGCTCGATGTCGTACGCCTGCTCCCAGCCGTACCCGCAGCTCAGGCACGCGAAGGAGTAGGCCTCCCGGACGGTCTCGACGGGAGTGTGCGTCCGGCCGGCCGGGCCGGTGCCGCTCGGGCCGGGGTCGCTCAGGGCGTTGCCACCGCGGGGGCTACCGATCGTCTCGCTCATAGCCGTCTCCCAGCGCCCGCCGGGCGCTCGCCCGGCTGGGTCTTTCCATCCCAGGAAATGCCCGCACCGCCCCGGGCGATGCCCGTCTTGTGAAGACTTGGAGGCGGGTTGGGAATCCCTATACGAAAGGGTGGGTCCTGTCCGAGAACCTCGACCGAAGCTTCAGCTCGACGGGTGTTTACCCGGGGCCTTCTCTCCACGGTACGCGCCCTCGCGCCGTGCGGCACATCGCCGACGAACTGTACGTACCCGCAGCTCAGCGGCTTGTCGCGGCCACCTCAAGCCCCTTTCCGGCGGCCCCGCCTCAGCCGCCCGCGGCCGCCTTCTTGGCCGCCACGACCGCGTCGAAGACCTCCCGCTTGGGCACCGACAGTTCGGACGCGACCGCCGCGATCGCCTCCTTGCGGCCCTCGCCGGCCTCCTCCCGGACGGCCACCAGCCGGGCCAGCTCGGCCGGGGTCAGCTCCTGCGGCGCGGCCGGCGGCGCGCCCGCCACGACCACGGTGATCTCGCCCTTGACACCCTCGGCCGCCCAGGCCGCCAGTTCGCCGATCGGCCCGCGCCGGACCTCCTCGTAGGTCTTGGTCAGCTCCCGGCAGACGGCGGCGGGCCGCTCGGGACCGAACGCCCCGGCCATCGCGGCGAGCGCCTCGGCGATCCGGTGCGGCGCCTCGAAGAAGACCATGGTGCGCGGCTCGGCGGCGACCGAGGCCAGCTGCCGGGCCCGGTCGCCGCTCTTGCGCGGCAGGAAGCCCTCGAAGGTGAACCGGTCGACCGGCAGGCCGGACAGCGCCAGCGCGGTGAGCACCGCGGACGGCCCGGGCACCGCGGTCACCTTGACGTCGGCGGCGACCGCGGCGGCCACCAGCCGGTAGCCGGGGTCGGAGACGGACGGCATCCCGGCGTCGGTCACCAGCAGCACCCGCGCGCCGCCGAGCAGCGCCTCGACGAGCTCGGGGGTGCGCCCGACCTCGTTGCCCTCGAAGTAGGAGACCACCCGCCCGGCCGGGGTCACCCCGAGCGCCTGGGTGAGCCGGCGCAGCCGCCGGGTGTCCTCCGCGGCGATCACGTCCGCGGTGGCCAGTTCGGTGAGCAGCCGGGGCGGGGCGTCCGAGACGTCGCCGATGGGGGTGCCTGCCAGTACGAGTACTCCTGTCACGGACCCCATCCTTCCAGCAACCGGCCGCCGGGCGCTTTTGGTGACGATTCGGGCAGCTTCGGTGGGGGCCTCCGCAGGCTCACGATGCGCCCCTACGATGTGGCGGATGAACGGCGACACGGCGGCGCAGACGCCCACTGGTACAGACCACACCCCACGGGGTGACGTCGGCGTGCCGGTCCTGACGGACCAGCCGTCACCCGGGCTCCCCGGGCCCCGCGACCCGGCCGACGGCGGCACCGACGACGGCGGGCCCGGCGGGCCCGCCGGCGACGGCTCCATACCCCCGCCGCGGCGCCCCGCCTGGCTGCGCGGCCTGGGCCGCTTCGGCTACGCGCCGCCGCCGGCCGCGCCCCTGGCCGAGCGCCTGGTCCCGCCGATGCCGGACGGTCCGGGCGTCACCCCGAAGCGGGTGCCGCCCTCCCCGCTGCTGCTGCGCCTGGGCCTGTCCCTGCCGGAGCCGCTGTGGTCCTGGCTGGTCCGCTGGTCCGGCTGGCTCGGCCCGCTCGCGGTGGCGCTGTTCGCCGGCCTGCTGCGGTTCGACGGCCTCGGCTCGCCGAACGCGATCATCTTCGACGAGACGTACTACGCCAAGGACGCCTACGCGCTCTGGCACGGCGGCTACGAGATCAGCTGGCCGGAGGGCGCCAACGAGCAGATCATGGCGGGCGGCGCGGTCCCGTACCGGCCGAACCCCTCGTACGTGGTGCACCCGCCGGTCGGCAAGTGGATCATCGGCGCCGGCATCGAGCTGTTCGGGATGAACCCCTTCGGCTGGCGGTTCGCGGTGGCCCTGCTCGGCACCCTCTCGGTGCTGATGGTGGCCCGGATCGCCCGCCGGCTGTTCCGCTCGACCCTGCTGGGCTGCGTGGCGGGCCTGCTGCTCTCGGTGGACGGCCTGCACTTCGTGATGAGCCGCTCCGCGCTGCTGGACCTGGTGGTGATGTTCTGGATCCTCGCCGCCTTCGGCTGCCTGCTGCTGGACCGCGACCACACCCGGGCCCGGATCGCCGCCCGCCTCGAAGCACGCGGCGGCGTCCCGGACCCGGAGTTCGCCCGCCGGATGAACCTGGGCTGGCGCCCGTACCGGATCGCGGCCGGCGTCTGCGTCGGCCTCACCTGCGCGACCAAGTGGAGCGGCCTGTACGTGGCGGCCGCCTTCGGCCTGCTGACGGTGCTGTGGGACGCGGGCTCGCGCCGGCTGGCCGGCGCCGAGCGCCCCTACCTGTGGACGCTGGTCCGCGACGCGGTGCCCGCCTTCGTCTCGATCGTGGCGGTCTCGGCGGTCGTCTACATCACCTCCTGGTGGGGCTGGTTCGCCAGCAGCACCGTGCCGAACCAGGGCGGCTACGGCCGTGACTGGGCGGTCGGCCGCTCCACCGACTACCCGTGGATCCCGGAGGGCCTGCGCGCGCTCTGGCACTACCACTCGACGGTCTACGACTTCCACACCCACCTGAGCGACCCGCACACCTACCAGTCGAACCCGTGGAGCTGGCTGGTGCTGGGCCGGCCGGTGTCCTTCTTCTACGAGTCCCCGAAGCAGGGGGCGGCCGGCTGCACGGTGAACGAGTGCGCCCGCGAGGTGCTGGGCATCGGCACCCCGCTGCTCTGGTGGACCGGGGTGATCGCCCTGGTCTACTGCCTGTGGCGGTGGGCGGCCCGGCGCGACTGGCGGGCCGGCGCGGTGCTCTGCGGCCTGGCCGCCGGCTACCTGCCCTGGTTCGCCTACCAGCAGCGGACGATCTTCCTCTTCTACGCGGTCTGCTTCGTGCCGTTCCTGGTGCTCGCCGTGACCATGCTGGTGGGCGCGCTGATCGGGCCGCCCGGGGCCTCCCGGGACCGGCGGATCATCGGCGCCGCGGCAGGCGGACTGGTCGTCCTGCTGATCATGTGGAACTTCCTCTTCTTCCATCCCCTGTACACGGGCGAGACGATCCCGATGGAGGACTGGCGCCGCCGGATGTGGTTCAACACCTGGATCTGACCGCGGCCGGCCGGAAGTCACCCGAACGGCGAAGCGTACCGGTGTGGTGTGCGGGACGTACCAGAACCGTCACAAGACCCGGTCCCTTCGCCGGTGCCCGGAGTCCGGCTGCCTAGGCTGGGCTCCGAACGCGCATCCGGCCACCTCCCGGCTGCGGCCGATCGCCTGACCCTTGGGGGAACATCACCATGCGCAATGGCGCGAAGACCGGCATCATCACCGGCGTGGCCGTCGCCATGCTCGCCGCCGGCGGCTACGGGGCGTACAGCCTCGTCGGCGGTTCGGACGACAAGGGCGGGGAGCCCGCCAAGAAGCAGCGCACCGTGGTCGCCGAACCCCCGTCCGCCGAGCAGGCCGCGGCCGGGGCCAAGGACTTCCTGGACGCGTGGGCCGCCGGCGACATCGCCAAGGCGGCCTCGCTGACCGACGACCCGGCGGCCGCGACCACCGCGCTGAACGCGTTCCGGGACCAGGTGAAGCCGAGCGGGCTCACCCTGGCACCGTCCGGCCCGGCCACCCCGGCGGCCTTCGCCTCGGCGACCGGCACCCCCTCCCCCGCCAAGAGCCCCGGCACGACCCCCGCCACCACCGCGGCGGCCCCGGGCGCCGCCGACTCGGCCTCCCCCTCGGCGTCCGCCGCGCCGACCGGGGTGCTGATGGGCTTCAAGGCCCGCGCCGAGTTCGAGGGCACCAACCGGGTCTGGGACTACAACGGCTTCCTCGGCGTCGTGAAGATGAGCGACGACACCCCGGCCGTGCACTGGGCCCCGACGGTGATCCACCCGCACCTGGCCGCGGGCGAGACGATCTCCGTCCAGCCGCTGCCCCCGCTGGCGGGCAACGTGGTGGACCGCAACAACAAGGCGCTGAACAGCCCCTCGATCACCCCGCTGATCCCCACCCTGCAGGCCAAGGTCGCCAAGCTGCTCGCGGACCAGAACAAGGACCAGAACGACAACGGCACCGGCGTGGTGATCACCAACCCGGCCGACCAGAACAGCGTCCCGGACCGGCTGTTCACCATCGTCGACCCGAAGCCCCCGAAGCCGTTCAAGCTGACCATCGACGCCAACCTGCAGGCCGCCGCCGAGAAGGCGATGACCGACCTGGGCGGCAAGAAGGGCTCGATCGTCGCCATCGAGCCGAGCACCGGCCAGGTCCTGGCCTTCGCCAACGCGCCGGTCACCGGCCTGAACCGGGCCTTCCAGGGCCAGCTCGCCCCGGGCTCCACGCTGAAGATCCTCACCTCCACCGCCCTGCTGGAGGCCGGCGTCAACCCGGACACCCCGGTGCCCTGCCCGACCCTGAGCAGCAACCCGAAGAAGATCCCGAACTCCTTCCCGGACGCGTACCCGAACAACACGCTCCAGCAGGACTTCATGATCTCCTGCAACACCGCGTTCATCGACCAGGGTCTGACCAGCCTCAAGCCGGGCGCGCTGACCACCACCGCCAAGGACGTCTACGGCATCGGCCTGAACTGGCAGACCGGCCTGCCCAGCTTCGACGCGGTGGTGCCGGACGCCGGCACCAACAAGGACGAGCAGGCCATGCAGTCGATCGGCCAGGGCAAGGTCCAGATGAACCCGCTGGCCATCGCCTCGATCACGGCCACCGTGCAGAGCGGCACCTTCAAGCAGCCGATCCTGGTCGCCGAACTGCCGCAGCAGAAGGCCGCCCGCGACATGACCCCGGACGTCGACGCGAAGCTGAAGGCCATGATGGCCGCCACCGCCACCGGCGGCACCGCCAAGGACGTGATGGCCGGGATCTCCGACAACGCGGGCGCCAAGACCGGCTCCGCCGAGGCCACCGGCATCGCCACCACCAACAGCTGGTTCACCGCCTACCGGGGCAACCTCGCGGTCGCCGCCGAGGTCGAGGGCGGCGGCCACGGCGTGGACGCCGCCGGTCCCGCCGTCGCCTCGCTCATCAAGACCGCCGGCAACCGCTGACGCCCCCGCCGGGCCCGCCCTACCGCGCCGCCGGCAGGGCGGGCTCGGCGTTCGCCAGCAGGCAGGCCGCCGGGACCGGCGGGCGGGCGCTCCACCGCCGGGCGGCCAGCCGGGGCCAGATCACCAGCACGGCCGGCAGCGCCAGATAGCCGAACCGGCCGGCCGGGGCCAGCGTGAAGGCGATCGCGAGACCGGCGGCCAGCAGGTCCGCGGCGCCGATCGCGGAGACCGGCGGCGAGGCGAGCAGCCAGACCGCCACCCCGAGCCCGCCGACCGTCAGCAGCACCAGCGAGGCGGTGTGCCCGGTGGGCCCGAACCCGGCCAGCACCTTGCCGGGCAGCGGGCTGCCGGCCGGCGTCTGGATCGCGGCCAGTCCGAGCGGGAAGCGCACCACCTGATCGCGCAGTTCCTCGGCCCGCGCCAGGGCGTACGGCACCATGACGGCGGACGCCGCGCCGAGCGCGGTCAGCCCGGCCCGGGCGGCCGGCCGTCGGCCGTAGAGCCGCCAGAGCAGCAGCACGGCCACCGGCAGCGCCGGCCAGACCGTCCACTTCAGGGTTCCGGCCAGGGCCAGCACCAGCCCGGCGGCGATGGTCCGGTCCCGTTCGGCCAGCGCCATGGCCAGGCAGCACAGCCCGATCAGCGGCAGGTCCACCCCGCCGCCGACCAGCGCCAGCGCGACCAGCGGCGAGGCGGTGAGCACGGCCAGCGGCAGCAGCGGCGCGCGGTCCCGGCTGGGCCGCAGCAGCCGCCAGCTCGCCAGCAGGCAGGCCACGAAGGCCAGCGCGAACCAGATCCGGGCGTCCCCGGCCAGCCGGGCGAGGGCGCTGCCCTCGCCGAGGAGGGTGTGCGGCACTCCGAACAGCGACATCGCCGGCAGGTACGGGTTGTAGTCGGTGACCACCACCGGGTCCGGCAGGTACGGGCTGCCGGTGGTGAACAGCAGGTGCGCCGAGCGCTCGACCACCATCACCTCGGACTGGTGGCGGCCCTGCAGCACCAGGACCACCAGCGGCACCAGCACGGCGCCCAGCAGCGCGGCCGCCGCCCCCGCCCGGGCGGCGAGGCGGCGCGGCAGGACCACGCAGAACAGACCGGCGAGCAGGTAGGCGGGGGCCGCGAGGGTGCCCCAGAGCCGCTGGTTGGGCAGGTCGGAGACGAGCGGGAAGCCGGCCGCCCAGCCGGCGGCGGCCAGACAGCCGAGCAGCTGGACGCCGCGGTGCGCGACGAGGCCGCCCCGGTTCGGCCGGCCGGCCGGGAGCGGCGGGCCGCTCCCGCCACGCTGGTGGGGGAACGGCCGACGGGCCGGGCGGCCGCGCAGCCGGCCGGGTCCGGCGGACGGAGCGTCCGGGGGAACGGCCGGGGCGGGCGTCGTCGGGGTCGCGCCCCGGCCGGTGAAGCGGCCGCGCGGGCGGGAGTGGCCGGGCGTGCGGGTGCTCACCATGGTGGAAGGTTAGGGCCGGGGGCGGTGCGCTGTCGCCATGTCGACGGCGGGAGTGTCCGCCGACACGGACGGGGCCGCCGGGGGGTGCGAGTCCCTTGGGCGGCCCCGTCGGCGGCGCACCGCCGGCTCAGCCGACCCTGCTGCCGGACTCGGCCTCCTGGTCCGCCCGCTCCAGCCTGGAGTTCTTGACGCTGTAGCCGAAGTAGACCACCACCGCGAGCACCAGGGCGATCGCGCCCGCCACGAAGGTGTCCTTGTGCAGACCGGTGATCAGGTAGACGCAGAAGCCGACGCTGATCAGCGGGACGACCGGGTAACCCGGCACCTTGAAGCCGCGCGGCAGGTCGGGCTGGGTGCGGCGCAGCACGATCACGCCGATCGCCACGACCGAGAAGGCGATCAGGGTGCCCAGGCTGGTGATGTCGGCCAGCACCCGCAGCGGGACGAAGGCGGCCAGCGCGCCGACCCCGAGGCCGACCACGATGGTGTTCCAGACCGGGGTGCCGGAGCGCGGCGAGAGCTCCGCGAAGCGCTTGGGCAGCATGCCGTCGCGGCCCATCGAGTACAGGATGCGGGTCTGGCCGTAGATGACCACCAGGGTGATCGAGAAGATCGAGACGATCGCGCCGACCGCGAAGAGCATGGCCGGCCAGCTCTGCCCGGTGATGTCCTGGAGGATCTGGGCGAGCCCGGCCTCCTGGCCCTCGAACTTCTGCCACGGCTGGGCGCCGATGCCCGCGAGGGCCACCAGGATGTACAGCAGGGTGACCACGATCAGCGAGATGATGATCGCCATCGGCAGGGTGCGCCGGGGGTTCTTGACCTCCTCACCGGCGGTGGACACGGCGTCCAGGCCGATGAAGGAGAAGAAGATGCTGGAGGCGGCGACCTGGACTCCGCCGATGCCCAGCGGCATGAACGGGGTCAGGTTGCCGGAGTGGAAGCCGGTCAGCGCGACGCCGATGAAGAGCAGCAGGATCAGGATCTTGATGGCCACCATGGCCGTGTTGACCTTGACCGACTCGCTGACGCCGCGGATCAGCAGGAAGCAGACCATGGCGACCAGCAGCAGCGCCGGCAGGTTGAACCAATGGGTTTCGTCGGGCGCGCCGGTGAGCACCTCGGGGAGCTGGAAGCCGAAGGCCAGGTCGAAGAACTTGTTGAGGTACTCGGCCCAGCTGACCGCGATGGCGGAGGCCGAGACGCCGTACTCCATCAGCAGGCAGATGCCGACGGCGAAGGCGACGCCCTCGCCGAGGGTGGCGTAGGCGTAGGAGTAGGAGGACCCGGAGACCGGGATCGCGGAGGCCATCTCGGCGTAGCAGAGCGCGGTGAGGCCGGCGGTGACCGCGGCGATCACGAAGGACAGGATGACCGCCGGGCCGGCCGACGGCACGGCGCTGTTCAGCACGAAGAAGATGCCGGTGCCGATGGTGGCGCCGATGCCGATCGCGGACAGCTGCCACAGGCCGATCGAACGGCGCAGGTGGATGCCGGAACGTCCGCCCTCCTCGGGCGCACCGGCGGGCAGGCCCTCGCGGCCCTCGCTCTCGGCGATCAGGGTGGTGACGGGCTTGCGCCGGGTGAGGCGAGCGCCGAGCGTGTTGCTGGCCAAAACGGGGTCTTTCTAGGCGGGGGAGGGTTCCTAGCGGCCGGTCACTCGACGCGCCGAAGGGTGTCATCGGGGGACCAACCGAACAAAGATGGGACAGTACCCCGCGAAAGCACCAGTGTCGCAAACGAACAGTCCCGCCGCGCGCCTTGTACGAACCGTCGCACGGGCCGGTACAAACCGGACACTTCGCAGACGGCGGATCGGTCACCGAGCGGCTAGAGCGGCAGGTCAGCGGGGCTGGTAAGGGGCTCAACCGGCGAGTACCGCCTGCATCACCGCACGGGCCACCGGGGCCGCCGGCCCGCCGCCCGTCACCTCGGTGGCGTCGCTGTCCGCGATCACCACGGCGACCGCCACCGGCGGCACCGCGTCCGAGCCGGCCGGGGCGGCCCAGGCGATGAACCAGGCGTACGGCGTCCCGCTGTTGTCCACCCCGTGCTGGGCGGTGCCGGTCTTGCCGCCGACCACCGCGCCCGGGATCCGGGCGGCGCGCCCGGTGCCGTTCTCCACCGCGTTGGTCATCAGCCGCCGCACCTGCCCGGCGGTGCCGGGGCTGACCGCCTGCCGGTGGACGGCGGGCCGCATCAGCTGCACCGCGGTGCCGTCGCTCCGGGTCAGCCTGTCCACAAGCTGTGGACGCATCACCGTGCCGTTGTTGGCCACCCCCGCGGCGACCATGGCCATCACCAGCGGGGTGGCCGCGGTGTCGAACTGGCCGATCGAGGAGAGCGCCAGCTGCGCCTCGTCCATCCGGGTGTCGAAGACGGAGCGGGCCACCCGCACCGGGGTGTCCAGCCGGGAGTCGTTGAAGCCGAACGCCTCCGCCGTCGCGACCATCCGCTCCAGGCCGACCTGCACCCCGAGGTAGCCGAGCACGCTGTTGCAGCTGAGCGTCATCGCGGTGTCCAGCGACTGGCCGGGCTCGTCGCAGGCCCGGGTGTCGTTGACCAGCGGAGTGCCGGTGCCCGGCAGCAGGTAGGGGTACGGCGCGCCGGTCGGCGCCTCGACGTCGGTGACCACCCCGCTCTCCAGCGCCGCCGCCGCGGTGACCACCTTGAAGGTGGAGCCGGGCGGGTAGGTCTGGCGCAGCGCCCGGTTGAGCAGCGGCTGGCCGGGGTCGGTCCGCAGCCGGTTCCAGGCCTCCTGGTCGCCGGCGGAGGTGCCGGCGAAGCTCCCGGGGTCGTAGGAGGGGGTGGAGGCCAGCGCCAGGATCCGCCCGGTGGCCGGCTCGATGGCCGCGACCGCGCCCTGCCGGCCGCCGAGGCCGCGCACCGCCGCCTCCTGGGCGGCCCGGTCGATGGTGGTGTGGACGTCCCCGCCGGGGTTGCGCCGCCGGGCGACCGCGTCCCACACCGCCCAGCCCGACAGCCGGGGGTCGGTGCCGGAGAGCAGCGCGTCCTCGGTGCCCTCCAGCTGGCTGTTGCCGTAGGTCTGCGAGGCGTAGCCGGTGACCGCGGCGAACAGCGGCCCGTCGGTGTAGGTGCGCTTGAAGTCGAACCGCCCACCGGTGGCCCGCGAGCCGGTGACGCTGTCGCCGCCCACCCGGATGCTGCCGCGCGGCTGCGAGTAGCGCTCGATGACCGGCCGCTGGTTGGCGCTGTTGCGGTTGAGCTCGTCGGCCCGGAACACCTGCACCCGGGTGGCCTGGGCGCACAGCGCCACGATCAGCAGCAGGCAGAAGGTGCCGGCCCGGCGCCCGGTGACGGAGATCCCCGGCAGCCCCTGCGGCCCGTCGCCCGGCCGCCCGCCCCCGCGCCGCCGGCTCACCGCCGCTCCCCCGGGGCCGGCCGCCGGGCGGCATCGCTCATCCGGATCAGCAGCGCGACGATGATCCAGTTGGTCACCACCGAGGAGCCTCCCTGGGCGACGAACGGCAGGGTCATCCCGGTCAGCGGGATGAGGGCCAGCACCCCGCCCGCGACCACGAACACCTGGAGGCCGACGAGCGCCGCCAGCCCGATCGCCAGCAGCCGCCCGAACGGGTCGCGCAGCGCGATCCCGGTCCGGAACCCGCGCGAGACCAGCAGCGCGTAGAGCAGGAACACCGCGAACAGGCCGGTCAGCCCGAGCTCCTCGCCGAGGGTGGCGAGGATGAAGTCGGACTTGGCGGCGAAGCCGATCAGCGCCGAGTGCCCGTTGCCCAGCCCGGTGCCCAGCTCACCGCCCCAGGCGAAGGCGAACAGCGACTGGGCGATCTGGTTGGCCCCGTGCCCCTCGGTGATCGAGCCGAGCGGGTCCAGCCAGTCCTCGACCCGGCTGTGCACGTGCGGCGAGAGCCATCCCACCCCGACCGCGGCCACCGCGGCCAGGAACAGCCCGATCGCGATCCAGCCGGTCCGCGCGGTGGCCACGTACAGCATCACCACGAAGAGGCCGAAGAACAGCAGCGAGGTGCCGAGGTCGGTCTCCAGCACCAGCACCCCGACGAAGGCCGCCCAGATCACCAGGACCGGCGCCAGCACCCGTCCGGGCGGCAGCCGCAGGCGCCCGCCGCGGCTGGGCCGCACCCGGCGCCCGGTGAGCGCCAGCGCGTCCCGGTGCACGGCCAGGTAGGCGGCGAAGAACACCGCCAGCAGGACCTTGGCGAACTCCCCCGGCTGGAGGGAGAGCGGCCCGACGGTGATCCAGATCCGCGAGCCGTACACCGGCGGGAAGAAGATCGGCAGCACCAGCAGGACGAGGGCCGCCAGCGCCCCGACGTAGGCGTACCGCTGCAGCCGCTTGTGGTCCCGCAGCAGGAGCAGCACCAGGACGAACAGGCCCACCCCGAGGCTGGACCAGAGCAGCTGGGTGGGCGCCGCGTTGCCCGGGGTGACCCGGTCCAGCCGGTAGATGGCGACCAGGCCGACGCCGTTCAGCAGCAGCGCGATCGGTAACGGCAGCGGGTCCGCGTACGGCGCCTTCCAGCGGACCGTGCCGTGCGCCAGCAGCGCCAGCACGCCGAGCGCGGCGCCGTACTGGCCCGCGTCGGCGGGCACCTCGGCGTCGATGGTCAGGCCCACCGCGGCGTAGCCGAGCACGGCGATCAGCACGGCGGCGAGGACGAGCGCGAGCTCGGTGTTGCGCCGGGTCGGCACGCTCCGGCGCGGCCGGCCGGCGGTTCTCGTCACGGCGGAGGGTGTCGCCACGGACCGTCCAGGAGGTCGGGGCCGCGGGGGCACCGCCGGAGTGACGACCGGGGCGGACGGGCGGCGGGCCCGTCCGCCCCGGCGTGAGCGGCTGTTCCGGCGGGATCCGCGGGCCGGACGGAGGAGAGGGTCAGGCGGAGGCCGGGGCGGTGTGCGCCCGGGCGGCCTCGATGGTCGCCTTGAGGTCGGCCTCGGCCTCGGCGGAGAGCGAGGTCTGGATGATCTGGCCGCCGTGGCGGGCCAGCGCCGGGACGACCTTGTCCGCGGTGGCCGTGCGGACCAGCAGGAACACCGCGGCGGTGCCCGGCCGCAGGTGCTCGCCGACCTGGCGCATGAAGTCGTCGTCCACCCCGATGTCGGTGGTGGCGCCGACCGCGGCCCCGGCCGCGCCGCCGACCGCCGCGCCGACGAACGGCATGAAGAACAGCAGGCCGATCACCCCGCCCCACAGGGCGCCCGAGGCGGCGCCCGCCCCGGTGGTGCTGACCTGCTGGTGCAGCTTGATCTTCCCGTCCTCGCGGCGCTCGACGACGACCGCGTCCTCCAGCTCGATCAGCATCTGCTTCTGCAGCCCGACCGCCTCGTTGCGCACCGCCTGGGCGGTGGCCAGATCCGGATAGGCGATCGCGAAGAGGTTGCTCACGTGCGGGTCCTTCCCCTGAAGCGGACGTACCGACCGGGGCGGGCGCCGGTGCGACGGCGCCCTCGCCCCGTTCGTCACCCTAACGAGCAAAATCCATATCAATCGACTTTTCACCCGGTGTGTCCGGTATTGCCCGGCCCTCCGCCACCACCGGGGCCGCCACCGGGCCGCGCGACCGGCGCACCCCGGAGCACCCCCGCACCGATCGCCCACCAGCGCCCGCGAGTTCGCGCCGGGGCCCGCCCGCCCGCGCACCATCGCACGTTGGCCACGGGGAACTGATGATCCCTAGGATCGGCGGGTGATTACCGGACGACGACCGAAGGCCAGGCTCGGCAGCCTGCTGGCCGCCCTGGCGATAACGGGCGGGGCGCTGCTCAGCGGCCTGCCCGCCCATGCCGACGAACCATCAGCCGGCGCTGCCGGCAAGGAAGCCCCCCGGGTCGACCTCGTCCTGGACGTCAGCGGCTCCATGCGGGCCACCGACATCCAGGGAAAGAGCCGCATCGCGGTGGCCCAGCAATCCCTGAACGACGTCATCGACGCCCTGCCGGCGGAGACCGAGTTCGGCATCCGCACGCTGGGCGCCAACTACCCCGGCGACGACAAGGTCCAGGGCTGCCTGGACACCAAGCAGCTCTTCCCGGTCGGGAAGACCGACAAGACCGAGGCCAAGACCGCCGTCGCGACCCTGCGCCCGACCGGCTGGACCCCGATCGGCCTGGCCCTGCGCGGCGCCGCCCAGGACCTCGGCAAGGGCGAGACCACCCGCCGGGTGGTGCTGATCACCGACGGCGAGGACTCCTGCGCCCCGCCGGACCCGTGCGACGTGGCCCGCGAGCTGGCCTCCCAGGGCATCCACCTGGTGGTCGACACCCTGGGCCTGGCGCACGACGACAAGACCCGCCAGCAGCTGCTCTGCATCGCCAACGCCACCGGCGGCACCTACACCGACGTGCGCACCCAGGAGCAGCTCACCGAGAAGGTGAAACAGCTGGTCGACCGCTCCAACGACACCTACACGGTCACCCCGGTCAAGACCGCCGGCACCGACAAGTGCGAGTCCGCGCCGGTCCTCGCCCCCGGCGTCTACAGCGACCGCGAGAAGTTCTCCGAGCACCGCGTCTACCGCGTCCCGGTCAAGGCCGGCCAGGAGCTGCGCGCCTCGGTCAGCGTCTCCCTGGACCGCGCGGTGGCCCGCGACTACGGCGTCCTGCTGCAGGCCACCAGCGCCACCGGCCAGGAGCTGGTCCGCGGCACCGACGCCGGCAGCAGCCGCACCGACGTCGTCTCCACCGGCCTGCGCTGGTCCGCCGACGCCTCCAAGGGCTACGCCACCGCGACCGCCTCCGCCTCGCCGAGCGGCAAGCCGGAGACCACCGTCTGCCTGGTGGTCTCCAACTCGCTGGCCCCGCAGCCCGGCGTCGCGGCCGACCCCGGCCTGCCGCTGGAGCTGACGGTCGACCTGACCGCCGCCTCCCCCGCCCCGGACGGCCCGGCGATGGGCCTGGGCCGCGGCTGGATCCTGCTGCTCGTGCTCACCCTGGCGGGCCTGGTGACCGGCCTGCTGTTCGGCTGGATCGCCCGCTGGCGCATCGCTGTCTGGCAGGAGAACTGACCATGCGTACGACCTTCCTCCGCACCGCCGCGGCCGCGCTGGTCCTGCTCCCGGCGCTCGCCCTGACGGCCCCGGTCGCCTCCGCCGCCTCGCCCTCGCCGAGCGCGAGCGGTACCCCGGCCCCGGCCAACAAGGCCGGCACCTCCTTCCTGACCGCCGTCAACCTGGCCCCCGGCCAGGACGCCGCGGTCGCCGTCTCCACCGGCGACTACCTGTACTGGGCCTTCGGGGCCGCCGAGGGCCAGACCGCCAAGGTGAGCCTGACCGTCAACCTGGCGCCCTCCGCCGACCGGCACGGTCCGCAGACCTGGAGCGTCGAGGTGTTCGACGGGCTGCGCCGCCGGCAGGCCTGCACCGAGGGCACCCAGAACGCGACCGCCGAGCAGGCCGCCGGCTCGCTGACGCTCAGCTGCACCCTGCGCGAGGTCCGCTCCTGGGCCGAGCCGTGGTCCGGCGACCCGCTGCCGGGCAGCTACTACGTCCGGCTCTCGGTCGCCGACGCCCCGCAGCCCGACCTCGGTCTGGCCGCCTCGGTGCAGCTGCACGTGGCCGCCAAGGGCGACACCGACAACGCCCAGCCGGAGGGCGGCCAGCTCAAGGCGCCGCTGGTCCCGCCGGCCGGCGGCGGCGCCGCGACCGCCAAGGCGGCGGCCCCGGAGGAGCCCGAGGAGCACTGGTACACCGGCTGGTTCTCCGGCTGGAACAGCCGCTGGTTCTGGACCCTGGCCGGCGGCGCCCTGGCCGCCCTGGCCGGCGTCGCGGGCTACACCCTCACCCGGCACCCGCGCGGCCGCCGTCCGGCCCGCTACGGGGCGGTCCCGCCGCAGTCCGGCGCCCCGCAGCCGGGCCCGTACGCGGGCTCCGGCCAGCCCTGACCCGTCCGACCCCCGAGGGCCGGCCCGGACATCCTCCGGGCCGGCCCTCGGCCGTTCCCGGACGTGATCCGTCCCGCACCGGCCCCGAGGCGCCCGTGCGGCACCCCGGCTGACCCCCCGTCGGCCGACGCACCCCCACAACGCGGAAGTCCCGCCCGATCAACCGATCGGGCGGGACTTCCGTTGGGTGGAGCTGAGGGGATTCGAACCCCTGACCCCCTCGATGCGAACGAGGTGCGCTACCGGACTGCGCCACAGCCCCAACGAGAAGAAACTCTAGCACCTTTCGGAGGGGGCCCGTGACCACCCCCCTGGTGGGGGCCGCGCAGGCGGCCCCGGGAAGCGAAGAGGCCCCCGGGGAGGGGGCCTCGGAGCTACTCGTTGGCGGCGCGCGGGCGGGGTTCCGCGGCGGGGGGCTCGGCGTACTGGTCGAACAGCGGGGTCTTCCGGGACTCCGCCGGGCGCCCGGCGGTCCAGGTGCCGGGGGCCGACAGGTCGAGCCCTCGGTTGACCCGGGGAGCCACCGGGGCCGTCACGTAGGTCGGCAGCGGGACGGGCACCGGCTCCCAGGAGTCCGGGCCGGCCGCGCCGCGCTCCCGCATGCCGTCGACCCACTCCTCGTGCTCGGTGGCCTCCGCCACGGCCGAGGCCGAGGCGGCGGCGCCCTCGGAGGCGGCCCGGGCGGCGTCGGCCTCGGTGGCGAGCCGCAGGTGCGGGCGTCCGCGCCCGGCGGGCGCCCCGGCCGCCGGCTCGGCGGCCGCGGGGGCGGGTGCGGGGTCGGCGGCGGGCTTCTCGCGGCCCGCCTCGGCACGCAGCTGCTCGCGCTTGCGCAGCCGCTCGGCGGCCTGGGCCGCCCGGACCCGGTCCAGCTTCACCGCGTACCGCTGGCGCTCCAGCCGGCGCAGATGGCCGATGTAGAGAGTGAGCAGGAGCGCCGGGAGCGCCGGCACCCAGAGGAAGGCCAGACCGGCCACCGCCGCGACCACCGCGCCCACCGCGAAGGCCAGGAAGAGGACGGTGACCATCCGGCGCCGGCGGGCCAGCAGCCGCGCCCGACGCTCGGAGCCACCGCCCCCGGGTCCGGACCGCGCCTCGGCCCGGACCGCCGGGCGGGGGGCCGCCGGGTCGACGCCCGGCCCCTGCGCGGGGGCGCCGGGGGCGGGCGCGGGGTCGTCGGAGGCGGCCGCGTCCCGCTCGGGGGGGCCGTCCTCGGTCTGCTCGTCGTCACGCGGTTCGTCACCCAGGGCCCGGGACGCCCGCCGCTCCAGCGCCGAACGCCCGGCCAGCAGGCGGATGGCGGTGCTGAAGCGTTCCGTCGGGCGCGCCTCGTTGAGCTCGTCCTGCCTGCGGAGCCACATCGGCACCAGATAGGCGGCCCAGGCCCCTACGATGACGGCGTAGATAAGGCCGCTACTGCTCACGATTCACACCGTACGGGCGTGGAGGAAGGGCCGGTAGCAATTTGGCACGGCGTGTCGTGTGATCAAGCTGATTCTCCGACTATTTTGCCGGTATTTGTGCCCCTCCGTCGCCACGCCGATGCCATATCGATATTTCATTCGAACATGTATTCAATTCCTGGGGCGGCGCCCCGCGCTGAGGGAACGCCAGCGTTCCAGCATCCCCTCGGGGACCTCCTCGGCGGTGAGCGCGAACACCAGGTGGTCCCGCCAGTCGCCGTCGATGTGCAGATAGCGCGGCCGCATTCCCTCCGAGCGGAACCCAAGCTTTTCCACCACCCGCCGGCTCGGACCGTTCTCCGGCCGGATGCACACCTCGATCCGGTGCAGGCCCAGGGTGCGGAAACAGTGGTCCACCGAAAGCGCCACCGCGGTCGGCATGATGCCCCGGCCGGCCACCCCCTCGTCGATCCAGTAGCCGACGTTGGCCGAGCACATCGAGCCCCAGGTGATCCCGCCGACGGTCAACTGCCCGACCAGCCGGCCCCGGTACAGCACCACGAAGGGCAGCATCCGGCCGGCCGAGGCCTCGCCGCGCAGGTAGCGCACCATCTGCCGGTAGGTCGGGCGCGGGCCCGCCGCGAGGCCCGCCGGACCGGGCGGCACGGTGGCCTCCCAGCGTCGCAGCCAGTCCCGGTTGCGACGGCTGACCTCCTGCCACTCGCGCTGGTCGCGGGCCCGGATCGGGCGCAGCACGACGTCCCCCTCGTGGAGTTCTACCGGCCAGCCGGCGTTCAGTGCGCGCTCCCGGAAGCTGGTGCGTCGGACCGGGGGTGGTCCCCGCCGCCGAGCTGGTCGACGGCGTGGCCGAGCAGCGGGGCCAGCACGGCCAGACCGTCCCGGACACCGCCGGTCGAGCCCGGCAGGTTGACGACCAGGGTACGTCCGGCGGTGCCGGCCAGCCCCCGGGAGAGCGCCGCGGCCGGCACCTTCTCCCGGCCGTACGCGCGGATCGCCTCGGGGATGCCGGGGATCTCGCGCTCCAGGACCCGCGCGGTCATCTCCGGGGTGAGGTCGGTCGGCGAGATGCCGGTCCCGCCGGTGGTCAGCACGACGTCGTAGCCGGCCGCCACGGCCTCGCGCAGCACCGCCTCGACCGGTGCGCCGTCCGGGACGACCCGGGGACCGTCGACGGTGAAGCCCATCGCGCGCAGGCCCTCGGCCAGCAGCGGGCCGCCCTTGTCGGCGTAGACGCCGGCCGCGGCGCGGTTGGAGACGGTGACCGCCAGCGCCTTCATGCGGAGGCCTCCGGGGCGGTCCAGTCGCCGCTCTTGCCACCGGTCTTGGCGAGCACCCGGACGGACTCGACGGTGGCGCCCTTGTCGACCGCCTTCACCATGTCGATCACGGTCAGCCCGGCCACCGCGACGGCGGTCAGCGCCTCCATCTCGACGCCGGTGCGGTCCGTGGTGCGCACCGTGGCGGTGATCTCCACCGCGTCGTCGGCGACGGTCAGCTCGACCTTGACGCCGGAGAGCGCGATCGGGTGGCAGAGCGGGATCAGCTCGGGGGTCTTCTTGGCGCCCATGATCCCGGCGATCCGGGCCACCGCGAGCGCGTCGCCCTTGGGCAGGCCCTCGCCGCGCAGCAGCTCCACCACGCGCGGGGCGACCCTGACCCGGCCGGCCGCGACGGCGGTCCTGGCGGTCACGGCCTTCTCGGAGACGTCGACCATCCGGGCCGCGCCCTGCTCGTCGACATGGGTGAGGCGGTCGCCGGGGGGTGAGGTGCTCACGGGTGCTCCAGGGGCGCGCAGGTCGAATACCGCGCTACCGTACCCCCCGTCGCGGCCCCCGCGTGGGACGGGCCGCACCCGTGGACGGCCCGCCCCGGACGGGAGTTCGCCCGGGTACCCCCGCGTCTCAGCCGCCGAGCAGCACCACGTCGACCTCGCTGCCGGCGGGCAGCTCGGTGACGTCCTCGGGCACGGTGATCAGGCAGTCGGCCCGGGCCAGCGCGCCGACGAGGTGCGAGCCCGCGCCGCCGACCGGCTCGACCAGGCCGTCGGCGGCCGCGTACCGGCCGCGCAGGAACTGCCGGCGCCCGGCCGGCGAGCGCAGCGCCACCGGGCAGCGCGCCCGGACGACGGGGCGGTGGACGTCCCCGGCGCCGAGCATCGCGCGGATCACCGGGCGGACGAACAGCTCGAAGGAGATGTACGCGCTGACCGGGTTGCCGGGCAGGGCCATCAGCGGCACGCCCGCCCCGGGGCCGATCCGGCCGAAGCCCTGCGGCTTGCCGGGCTGCATCCGCAGCCGCCGGAAGTCGACCCCGCCGTACTCGGCGAAGACCTCCTTGACCACGTCGTACGCGCCGACACTGACGCCGCCGCTGGTGACGATCAGGTCGGCCCGGCCGAGCTGGTCCTCCAGCACGGCGCGCAGCCGGGCCGCGTCGTCGGGCACGCCGCCGACCCGGTAGGCGATCGCGCCGGCGTCCCGGGCCGCGGCGGTGAGGGTGAAGCTGTTGGAGTCGGCGATCTGCCCCGGGCCGACCGGATCACCGGGCTGGACCAGCTCGCTGCCGGTGGAGAGCACCACGACCCGCGGCCGGGGGCGGACGGTGACGGTGGCCCGGCCGATCGCGGCGAGCAGGCCGAGCTGGGCGGGGCCGAGCCGGGTGCCGGTGGTCAGCACCAGGCTGCCGGCGGCGACGTCGCCGCCGCGGCGCCGGATGTGGGCGCCCTCGGCGACCGGGCGCAGCACCCGGACCTCCTCGCCCTCGACCGGAGCGGTCATCGCGTCGGCCGGGCGGCCGGTGCCGGTGCCGCCGTCGGTCCACTCGACCGGGGCGACGGCCTGGGCGCCGGGCGGGACGGGCGCGCCGGTCATGATCCGGGCGGCCTGGCCCGGGCCCACCGCGGGGAGCTCACCGGCGCCGGCGGCGATGTCGCCGACCACCGCGAGCACCGAGGGGTACGCGGCGCTCGCGCCGACGGTGTCGGCGGTGCGCAGGGCGTAGCCGTCCATCGAGCTGTTGTCGAAGGGCGGCAGGTCCCCCTCGGCGAGGACGTCCTCGGCCAGCCGGCAGCCCTGCGCGTCGAGCAGCCGGAGCTCGATCGCGGGCAGCGGGCCGACGGCGGCCAGGACGTCGGCGAGGTGCTCGTCCACGGTCCACAGACCGTCCGGACGGGCGGCGGGGCGGGCGGCCGGGGCCGGGTCCGCGGAGTCGTCGCAGCAGGCTGCGGGGGTGGTACCGCTCTCCGTGGACCCGGTCATCGGCGCGCTCGCTCTCTGTGGGGGTGTCAGTCCTGCAGCTCGGAGGCGACGAACTCGCGCAGCCAGCTGCGGAAGTCCGGGCCGAGGTCCTCGCGCTCGGAGGCCAGGCGGACGATGGCGCGCAGGTAGTCGGCGCGGTCGCCGGTGTCGTAGCGGCGGCCCTTGAAGAGCACACCGTGGACCTGGCCGCCGGTGTCGGCGGGGCGGTTGGTCAGCTCGCGCAGGGCGTCGGTGAGCTGGATCTCGCCGCCGCGGCCCGGCTCGGTCTCGCGCAGCACGTCGAAGACCGACGGGTCGAGCACGTAGCGGCCGATGACGGCGTAGTTCGACGGGGCGTCGGCGGTGTCGGGCTTCTCGACCAGGTCGGTCACCTGGAAGACGTCGTCGCCGAAGCCGTTCGGCTTGACGGCGGCGCAGCCGTACAGGTGGATCTGGGAGGGGTCGACCTCCATCAGCGCGACGACCGAGCCGCCGAGCTCCTGCTGGACCTCGATCATGCGGGCCAGCAGCGGGTCACGGGGGTCGATCAGGTCGTCGCCGAGGAGGACGGCGAAGGGCTGGCCGGCGACGTGCTGCTCGGCGACCGAGACGGCGTGGCCGAGGCCCTTGGGGTCGCCCTGGCGGACGTAGTGCATGTTGGCGAGCTCGACGGACTCGCGGACCCGGCGCAGGCGGTCCTCGTCGCCCTTGCGGGCGAGCAGCTCCTCCAGCTCGTAGGCCCGGTCGAAGTGGTCCTCCAGGGCCCGCTTGTTGCGGCCGGTGACCATCAGTATGTCGGACAGGCCGGCCGAGGCCGCCTCCTCGACGACGTACTGGATCGCCGGCTTGTCGACGACGGGCAGCATCTCCTTCGGAGTCGCCTTGGTGGCCGGCAGGAATCGGGTACCCAGACCGGCCGCGGGGACCACTGCCTTGGTGACCGGGGTACGGGAGTTCGTCGTCGTCATGCGTTTACCTTACTAAGGCACGTATTTCGCCTGACCGGGCGCAGTTGACCGATGCTCGGGCAGCACGTCGCCGGACCCGGCCGCGATGGCAGGCATAGGGGACGTGGCGGGCGGGGTGAGGGGGTCCCCTCCGACACAGGGCGACAGACTACCCGCCTTTTCCGAACGGTCACGTTCGGCTGCGAAGACTCCCTCCGTACACGGGGAGGCGGGCGTCCGCGCGGCCGCCGGGGCGCCCTGCGCAACGTCCGCCGCGGGGGGCCGGGGACCGGCCGGGCGCCAGCAGTCGCCGCCGGCCGCGCGGGCCGCCGCGAGCGCCCGGTCGGCGGCCCGCAGCAGCACCGCGGCGTGGGCGCCGTCCTCGGGCAGCACGGCCAGGCCGGCCGCGGCGGTGAGCCCGTTGCCGTACGGGCGCCGGCCCTCCCGGTCGCCGGAGGACCAGTCCAGCAGCAGGTGGCGGCGGACCGACCAGACCAGCCGGTCGGCGACCTGGGCCGCGCCCTCGGCGCCGGTGTCCGGCAGCACCACCAGGAACTCCTCGCCGCTGTAGCGGCCGAGGGTGTCCGAGCGGCGGATCTCCATGCCGAGCCGCTGGGCGAGGTCGCGCAGCACCGTCCCGGCCCGGGCCCGGCCGTGCTCGGCGACCACCGCGTCGAAGCCGCTGATCTCCAGCAGCAGGACGGCCAGCGGACGCGGCCCGTCCTGCTGCTCCTGCCGCTCGGCCCGGCGGGCCCGGTCGATCTCCCGCTCCAGGGTGAGCTGGAGGTGGCGGTAGTTCCAGACGCCGGTCACCGGGTCGCAGGAGGCGGTGCGCTCCAGCTCGGCGCAGCGGGACTCCAGGGCGGCGAGGCGTTCGCGCAGCGCGGCCTCGCGCTGCGCCGCACGGGCCGAGCCGCGCCGCAGGCGGCCGCCGAGCACGGCGGCGCCGGCCAGCGCGGGGGCGCTCAGCACGGCCAGGGCCTGGACCAGCACCGGGGTGGACATCGGGGGCTGCCTTCCGCGTGTCAGGCTCTGGGCGTCCCGGTCGCACGGGCGTCGGGGATCCGGAGCGGTCGTGGTCGAAGCGGTCGAGGTCGAGCGGTGGAGGAGCGGTGGACCATCCCATGCACAACGAGAAGAGCGCGCTGAGGACACGGCTGCTGTCCGAACGGCGGGAACTGCCGCCCGAGGCCCGGGAACGGGCCGCCGAGGCGCTGGCCGGGCACGCCGGGGAGCTGGCGGCCGCGGCGGCCACGGTGGCGGCGTACGTCTCGGTGGGCGCCGAGCCGGGCACCCGTCCGCTGCTGGACGCGCTGCGGGAGCGCGGGGTGCGGGTGCTGCTGCCGGTGCTGATGGCGGACAACGACCTCGACTGGGCCGCGTACGAGGGCCCGCAGGCGCTGGCCCCGGCCGGGCGCGGCCTGCTGGAGCCGGTCGGCGAACGGCTGGGGCCGCGGGCGGTGACCGAGGCGGGCCTGGTGCTGCTGCCGGGGCTGGCGGTGGACCGCCGGGGGCTGCGGCTGGGGCGCGGCGGCGGCTCGTACGACCGGGTGCTGGCCCGGCTGGAGCGGGCCGGGGCGCGGCCGGTGCTGGCGGTGCTGCTGTACGAGCACGAGCTGCTGGAGCGGGTGCCGGCGGAGCCGCACGACCGGCCGGTGGACCTCGCGCTGACCCCCTCGGGCACGCACCGGCTGGGCTGAGCGGGCGGACGGACGGACGCCGACGGCCCCGCGCCCGGGTGATCCGGGGGCGGGGCCGTCGGGGACCGGCCGGCGTCAGCCGTTGGTCAGCGTCAGTCTGTGCTTCGTCGCCTTCTCGACCGCGTCGGGCGAGTAGGACCAGGTCAGCAGCTTGCCCTTGAGCCAGAGGTCGGTCTGGTCGTTGTAGTTCTCGTGGAAGGCGTGCCCGGAGGCGCCGCCGACGTTGATCCAGCGGGAGGCGTCGAGGTCGTTCAGGTCGATCACCATGCGCATCGACGGGATCCAGTCCACCTGGTACCCGGCGGCCGCGTTCCAGCCCGCCGCGTCGACCGCCGCCGAGCCGCCGGAGAGGCGGTAGGGGCCGCGGTTGAGCAGCTTGTGGACGGCGCTCGACGCGATCGAGGAGTCGTCCGAGCCGAGGGTGCGCTCGCGCAGCTCCAGCTTGTGCAGCCGGCCCCAGCTCCAGGTGGTGATGTCCTTCGTGAGCAGCGAGGTCAGCTCCTGGCGGGCGTTGGTCATCGCCTCGCGCAGCAGGTTGTCCAGGCCCTTCTGCTCCTTGTGCTGGGAGTCGATGTACGTCCACCAGCTGCTGTCGGGCTTCTCCAGCTGCTGGCGCACCACCTCGGTCCAGCGGTCGCCGCCGTCCGGCTGGGCCTTGCCCGGGTCGCGGGTGCCGCACTCGGTGACGATCCGCGACTTGCTGTCCGGCTTGGTCGGGTCGGCCTGCTCGCGCACCAGCAGGCAATTGTCCTCGGCCCGCAGGTCGGCCGGGAACTTCTGGCCGAACGCGAGGGTGAGCAGCTGGCGCCAGACGCCGTTGTAGTAGGCGGCGGCGGCCGAGTCGGCGTCCTGGTGGTAGTTCCAGTCCTTCAGCAGGTCCTGGGCCTCGCGCACGTAGGGGTCGTCGATCTGGACCTTGAGCAGCATCGGGACCAGCGTCTTGGCCAGGATGCTGGTGTTGTCCAGCTGCATCTCCTGCATGTCGTCCGGCGAGATCTTGCCGTTGTTCTTCAGCCGGGCCTCGATCTGGTCGGTGATCTCCTTGGCCCGGGTGCCGTACTCCCAGTCGTGGGTCAGGTCGTACTTGTACGAGGACTCGACGACGGCCTGGTTGGCGGTGACGATGTAGCCGCTGCTCGGGTTGAGGCTCCACGGCAGGGCGCTGAACGGGACCGGGTCCTTCTTCCACTGGTAGGCGGAGTCCCAGCCCGGCGCCGGGTAGCGGCCGTCGCCCTTGCCGCGCACCGGGATGTACCCGGGGGCCTGGTAGCCGATGTTCCTGGCGTCGGCGTAGATGAGGTTCTGGGCCGGGACGGCGAAGTCCGCGGCGGCCTTCTGGAAGTCCTCCCAGCCCTTCGCGCGGTCGAGCGCGAAGACCGCGTCCATGGTCTTGCCCGGGATCAGCGCGGTCCACTGCAGGGCGACGCCGTAGCCGCCGGTGCCGCGGTCCGGGGCGGAGTCGCCGTTGGGCGCGTACTTGCCGACGTTCTGCTGCTCGGTGCTCGGGTCGGAGATCAGCGGGGCGCCGGTCCTCGTGGTGCGCACGGTGATGGTGCGGTCCTCGCCCCCGGCGACCTTGATGGTCTCCTTGCGGAGCTCGAACTTCTCCTCCTTGCCGTCCACCAGGTAGGTCTCCGGGCCGGTCACCTTCTCCAGGAAGAGGTCGGTGACGTCGGCGCCGAGGTTGGTGAGGCCCCAGGCGATGTCCTTGTTGTGGCCGATGACCACGCCGGGCATTCCGGCGAAGGTGAAGCCGGAGACGTCGTACTGGCAGGCCGGGGAGACGGACCGGCAGTGCAGGCCCATCTGGTACCAGACCGAGGGCAGGCCGGGACCGAGGTGCGGGTCGTTGGCCAGCAGCGGCTTGCCGGTGGTGGTGTGGCTGCCGGCGACCACCCAGGAGTTGGAGCCGATGCCCTGGCCGTTGCGGCCGAGCAGCTCGGGCAGCGCGTCGATCCGGTCGGTGACGTCCTTGAGCATCGCCTTGGTGGCGGCGGTGCCCTGCGCGGTGCCGGTGCCGGAGCCCGCGGCGGTGCCGGTGCCGGTGCCGCCGGCCGCCGGGGCGGAGCCGTCGGCCGGCTTGTAGCTGGTGCCGTTGACGGCGCCGGTCTTCACGATCGTGCCGTTGCGGGCGTACGGGTAGTCCGGGTAGAGCTCGTCGATCTTCTCCCGGCTGAAGTCCTGGGCGAGCAGCGAGCGGTCGATCTCCTCCTGGAGGTTCCCGGAGAGGTCCCAGGCCATCGCCTTGAGCCAGGCCACCGAGTCGACCGGGGTCCACTGCTCGGGCTTGTAGTCGCCGTTGACGACGCCGAGCAGGCCGTACTCCAGCGAGGCGGAGGAGCCGCCCGGGTGCTCGGCGAGCCAGGCGTTGACGCCGTCCGCGTACGCCTGGAGGTTCTTCTTGGTCTCCGCGCCCAGGACGGTGTCGAACTCCTTCTGAGCGGTCTGGCGCCAGCCCATGGTGCGGATCATGGTGTCGGTCTCGACCTGGCTGTCGCCGAACATCTCGGAGAGCCGGCCCGCGGTGATGTGCCGCCGGACGTCCATCTCCCAGAACCGGTCCTGGGCCTGGACGTAGCCCTGGGCGCGGAAGAGGTCCTCGGAGGTGTCGGCGTAGAGCTGCGGGATGCCGTTGGCGTCGCGCTTGACGTCGACCGGCGCGCTCAGGCCTGCCAGCTTGACGCTGCCGTCGACCTCCGGGAAGGACGCACGGACCGCGGCCACCCCCCGGTAACCGCCGTAGCCGGCGCCGGCCACCAGCAGCACGACCAGCACGATCACGATCAGACGGGCGCGCCGGAACTTCTTCGAGCGGGGCATCTGGGTCCTTGCGGTCCTCACTGGGGGGCGGGCGGACATGTCAAGAGCACGGAGCCGTGACAGGGCACCACATTAGGCCGCCCCGGCTGGCGGCCGTGCACGGGGGACGCTCACGGTGGGAAACAGAGGGGTGGAAGGAGGGCCGAGTGGAGCCGGTGACAAGCAAACTTAAAGATATGGCAAAATGTTAGACTGAGTAACGATCCGCAAGGGGAGTAATCGCCGCTTCCCGGCGCCGCCCCTGTCGGTACCCCGTCCGCCCCTGCCACGCCCGAGGTGCCCCTGCGTGAATGTCGACCACCTGAACCAGCTGCTCCTCGAGTTCTCCGTGATCCTGCTGGTCGCGGTGGTCGCCGTGCGGGTGTCCACGAAATCCGGCCTGCCGAGTCTGCTCATCTACCTGGGCATCGGCGTGGCGCTCGGCCAGAACGGCCTGGGCATCTCCTTCAACAACGCCGAGCTCACCCAGGTGCTCGGGTACGCGGCGCTGGTGGTGATCCTGGCCGAGGGCGGCCTCAAGACCAACTGGCGCGAGGCCAGACCGGTGATGCCGGCCGCCACGGTGCTGGCCACCGTCGGCGTCGGGATCAGCGTCGCCGTCACCGCGGCCGGCGCGCACTGGCTGGTCGGGCTGGACTGGCGGACCTCGCTGCTGCTCGGCGCGATCGTCTCCTCCACCGACGCCGCGGCCGTCTTCTCGGTGCTGCGGACGGTGCCGCTGCCCCGCCGGCTGACCGGCCTGCTGGAGGCCGAGTCCGGCTTCAACGACGCGCCCGTGGTCATCCTGGTCGTCTCCTTCGCCACCGTCGGCGCGCACGACTCCTGGTACGTCCTGCTCGCCACGATCGCCGCCGAACTGGCGGTCGGCCTGGCCATCGGACTGCTGGTCGGCAAGCTGGGCGCGTTCGGCGTCAAGCGCGTCGCGCTGCCGTCCTCCGGCCTCTACCCGATCGCCGTCATGGCGCTCACCGTGCTCGCGTACGCCGGCGGCGCGCTGCTGCACGGGTCCGGCTTCCTCGCCGTCTACGTCAGCGCGGTGGTCCTCGGCAACGCCAAGCTGCCGCACGGGCCCGCCGTGCGCGGCTTCGCCGACGGCCTGGCCTGGATCGGCCAGATCGGCATGTTCGTGCTGCTCGGCCTGCTCTGCACGCCCGAGTCGATGGGCTCGGCCGTGGTGCCCGCGCTGGTGATCGGCGCGGTGCTGGTCTTCCTCGCCAGGCCGCTCTCGGTGGTGCTGACGCTCACCCCGTTCCGGCTGCCGGCCCGCGAGCAGGCCCTGCTCAGCTGGGCCGGACTGCGCGGCGCGGTGCCCATCGTGCTGGCCACCATCCCGCTGGTCTCCGGCGCGCCGCTGGCCCAGGACGTCTTCAACATCGTCTTCATCCTGGTCGTGGTCTTCACCCTGCTCCAGGGGCCGACCCTGCCCTGGGTCGCCAAGGCCCTGCGGATCGGCGAGGGCTCGATGGGCCAGGACCTCGACATCGAGTCCGCGCCGCTGGAGAAGCTGCACGGGCACCTGCTGTCGGTCGCGCTGGCGCCGGGCTCGAAGATGTCCGGCGTGGAGATCGGCGAGCTGCGGCTGCCGGCCGGCGCGGCGGTGACCCTGGTGGTGCGCGAGGGGAGCAGCTTCGTGCCGGACAGGGCCACGGTGCTGCGCGGCGGGGACGAGCTGCTGGTGGTGACCACGGACGAGGTCGGCGAGGCCGCCGAGCGGCGGCTGCGGGCCGTCGACAAGGGCGGCAAGCTGGCCGACTGGCTGAACGGGCGCGGGGACTGAAGGGGCGCGGGACTGAACGGGCGCGGGGTTGAAGGGGCCGGGGGGCGCGGCGGCCCGAGGTCTCACCGGGCGTTCACCAGGACGTCACGGGACAAGCCGGGACCGCTCCTGTAGTCTCGGTAAGGCGCGCCTTCTACGCGCGTAAATCACGTGATGACCGATACACCAACCCGAGCATCTGCCTGATGCAGAGTTGGCGCGACCGCCCGGCGGCCGCGGCCCGGCCCCGGCCCACCGCCGGACCGGCCCGGTATCTACCCCGGTCGACGCGCGAGAGGACGACTCTCGGCGCCGTCGGGGCCCTCCCCTGCCCTGCCGCGCTACCAGGCAGCAGGAAGGACCGTCCGTGACGGCCCGCCGAACGGACGAGAGCGTCGAGGACGCCCGGAACACCAGCACCACCGCACCCGCCCAGGACGCCGCGCCCGCCGCCGCGCCCGCCCGCGTCGGCTACGGGACGCTGCTGCGCACACCCGGCGCCTGGACGTTCCTGGCTCCCGCGTTCGTCGCGCGACTGCCCTACGCGATGCTCAGCATGGGCATCCTGCTGCTCGTCAAGGACACCCACGGCTCGTACGGCACCGCCAGCACCGTCGCGGCGGTGGCCGCCGTCGCCCAGGCGCTGGTCGGCCCGCAGACCGGTCGGCTCGCCGACCGGTACGGCCAGGCCCCGGTGCTCGTCCCGACCGTCGTGGTGCACGCGCTCTCGGTCGGCGCGCTGATCGCGCTCGCGCTCGGGCACGCGCCCGCCTGGAGCCTGTTCCTGGCCGCCGCGCCCGCCGGGGCGAGCGTGCCGCAGATCGGCGCCATGGTCCGAGCCCGCTGGATCGCCACCTTCTCCGCCGAGGGCGCCTCCGCCGGCTCCGCCGCCAAGGTGAGCACCGCCTTCGCCTTCGAGTCCGTGACGGACGAGTTCACCTTCGTGATCGGCCCGATCCTGGCCGCCGCCGTCGCCACCTCGGTCAGCCCCTCGGCCGGGCTGGTCGCCGAGGCCGCGCTGACCCTGGCCGGCGGTCTGGCCTTCGCCGCCCAGCGGCGCACCGCGCCCGCCCGGGTGGTGCGCGAGCCGGGCACCCGGCAGGCCTCCGCGCTCGCCTCGCCCGGCGTCCGGCTGCTGGCCGGCGCCTTCCTCGGCGTGGGCGCCGTCTTCGGCGGCATGCAGGTCTCGGTGAACGCCTTCGCCGACTCGGTCGGGCAGCACGGCGCGGCCGGCACCGTCTACGGCATCTTCGCCGGCGGCTCGATGGTGGCCGGTGTGCTGTACGGCGTGATCGCCTGGCGGCGGTCCGTCCAGCAGCGGATGATCATGAGCTACGGCCTGCTGGTGCTGGGCTGCTCGACCCTGTGGGCGATGCCCGACCTGGTCTCGCTCTCGGCCGCCGGGCTGGTCTGCGGCCTGGCCATCGCCCCCACCCTGATCAGCGGCTACACCCTGGTGGAGACGCTGGTCGAGGACGGCGCCAAGACCGAGGCCTTCACCTGGCTGACCGGCGCGATCGGCCTGGGCCTGGCGACCGGCGCGACGGCGGCCGGGCGGCTGATCGACGCGCACGGGCCCTCGGTCGGGTTCCTGGTGCCGGTGGCCGGGGCCGGGCTGGGCCTGATCGCGCTGGTGACGCTGCGCGGGCTGCTGGTCCCGCGCGGCGCCCGAGGCACGGTGGCCGCGGCCCCCGCGGAGCGCGGCGTGCCGGCCCGGCTGGTGGGCGCGGCCGAGGGCTGAGCGCGGTGGCCGGATCGGACCGGGACCGGGCACGGCACCGGACTCATCTCACATTCGAGTCGCTGGACTGATCCACCGGAATGCCGCATCATTGACCATCGTTAGCACTCATCAGGCGAGAGTGCCAGGAGGAAGACAAGTGCCCACGTACCAGTACCAGTGCACCGAGTGCGGCAACGGCCTGGAGGCGGTGCAGAAGTTCACCGACGAGCCGCTGACCACGTGCCCCGACTGCCAGGGACGGCTCCGCAAGATCTTCTCCGCGGTGGGCGTCGTCTTCAAGGGCTCCGGTTTCTACCGGACCGACAGCCGATCCTCCTCCAGCAGCTCGGTGGGCGGGGGTTCGTCCTCGTCCTCCTCCTCGTCGACGTCGGCTTCCTCGTCCTCGTCCTCGTCGAGCACGCCGGCCCCCGCCGCGAGCCCCGCTCCGGCGGCCGGCTGATCCCCGGCCGGGCACACCGGCACCGGTTTTCCGGACGGCCCGTCGCTCCCGCTTCCCTGCGGGCGCGACGGGCCTTTCGCCGTTTCCGGGGGTGTTCGCCTCACTCGTCCGGGTGAGGCGGTTTTTCCACAGCCCCGGGTTTTCCACAGGCGGGGGAAAGCGGCTTCCGGCCAGGGCGCGGGCGGCCCAGAGTGGCGGTCACCGGAACCCCGAAGCCGATCCTGGAGGTGCCCGTGCGCACCGGTTCGCCCGCCCTGTCCCCCCGTCCGCTGCCGATCCCGCCGCTGCCCGCGCCGAGCGTCCCGCCCCGGCAGCCGGTGCCGCCGTTCGCGCCGATCGGCGGCCGGGCGGGCCCGCGCTGCCGGCTCCGGCAGGTGCTGCGCTACCGCGCGCCGGTTCCGGCCGTGCTGCTGTTCGCGGCGGCCGCGCTCACCCTCGGACCGGCCTGGGCGGGCCCGCCCGCGACCGGGGCCGCACCGCCCGCGGTGGGCCGAACGGGTTGTCCGTCGGAGGGGGGAGAAAATCACCCGTGACCGGGGGGCGACTTCGTCGTTCACGCGGCATGAAAGGCTTCAAGGAATTCCTGCTGCGCGGAAACGTGGTCGAACTCGCCGTCGCCGTGGTCATCGGCGCGGCCTTCACCAACATCGTCAACGCCTTCGTCAAGGGCGTGATCAACCCGGTCGTCGGCGCGTTCGGAGCCAAGGACCTGGCGTCCTACCGCTCCTGCCTCAAGGGGCCCTGCGAGGTGACGCCCACCGGCGAGGTCGCGTCCGGCATCCCCATCCTCTGGGGCAGCGTGCTGAGCGCCGTCCTCCAGTTCCTGATCACCGCGGCCGTCGTCTACTTCTGCCTGATCCTGCCGATGAACAAGTTCACCGCCCGGCGCAAGACGCTGGCCGAGGTCCAGGCGGAGGCCGAGGCCAAGGAGGTGCTGCTGCTCGCCGAGATCCGCGACGCCCTGGTCACCCGGGCCGGCTGAGGCCCGGCCGGGGCCGCCGGTCAGTCCCCGTGGTGCGGCGGGCGCTGGCTCAGGTACCAGTCCAGCCCCCGCCCACCGGACTCCCCCGCGCCGGGGCGGTCGCCCCAGCCCGCGTCGGTGTCGTCGCTGGACTGCCGCTCCAGCGGGTCCCCGAAGACCAGCCGGGCCTTCGCCGCCTTCCCCGCTCCGTCCACCGCCGTCTCCCCGGCCGCCTCCGGCCGGTCCGGCCTCTCCTCGCCCGACTTCTCTTCCGACACCTTCGCCTCCACCGTTCTCGCCCCCGCCGCCGTTCCCGCCCGCTCCCACCAGCCTAGAAGGCCGCCCGGCACGACGGCGGGCCCGGTGCGGAGTGCTCCGCGCCGGGCCCGTCCACCGCCGTCACCCCTGCCGTCGTCCCGCAGGCCCGCGTCACGCGGCCTCGAAGCCCGCGTGGTCGGCGATCTTCTTCAGCTCGGCCAGCGCGTGCTTCTCGATCTGGCGGATCCGCTCGCGGGTCAGCCCGTGCTGCTTGCCCACCTCGGTCAGGGTGCGCTCGCGGCCGTCCTCCATGCCGTACCGCGACCGGATGATCGAGGCCGTCCGGTCGTCCAGCCGCCCGATCAGGCCGTCCAGCTCCTCCCGGCGGAGCATCACCATCACGGCGTCCTCCGGGGAGGTCGCCCCGGTGTCCTCGACCAGGTCGCCGAACTGGGTCTCGCCCTCGTCGTCGACCGACATGTTCAGGCTGACCGGGTCGCGTGCCCAGTCCAGCACGTCCTTGATCCGGGCCTCGGTGGTGTCCAGCTCGGCCGCGATCTCGGCGGGCTCGGCCTCCCGGCCCAGCTCCTTGGACTTCTCCCGCTGCACCCGGCGGATCCGGCCGAGCTCCTCGACCAGGTGGACGGGCAGCCGGATGGTGCGGGACTGGTCGGCGATCGACCGGGTGATCGCCTGGCGGATCCACCAGGTGGCGTAGGTGGAGAACTTGAAACCCTTGGCGTAGTCGAACTTCTCCACCGCCCGGACCAGGCCCGCGTTGCCCTCCTGGATCAGGTCGAGCAGCGGCAGGCCGCTGCGCGGGTAGCGCCGGGCGACGGCGACCACGAGGCGGAGGTTCGAGCGGATGAAGACGTCCTTGGCGCGTTCGGCGTCCTCGGCTATCGCCTCCAGCTCCTCGCGCCGCACGCCCTCGGGAAGCCCGTCCTCGTCCAGCAGGTGCTGGGCGTAGACACCGGCCTCGATCCGCAGCGAGAGCTCGACCTCCTCGGCGGCATCGAGCAGGGGCGTCCTGGCGATCTCGTCGAGGTACATGCCGACCAGGTCACGGTCGGCCTCGAGGTTGGTCGGGCGGGCCGCGCGAGTCCGGTCGGCCCTGTCGCGAACGACGGCACGGGTGGCCATGCTTGCTCCCTTTGCTGGTGTTGCCGCGGTCTGGCTGCCTGCCCGCAACGGGCAAGAAGTGCGGGCCCTCCGGGGCTCACACGTAACGATCCAACGAACAGAATCCGGACAACATTCCCAAGTCGCTCAGATTCTTCGGGCGATGCAGTATCCTGCCCGATCCCGCCCCCGATCCGGACGCAGGGTGACCCGAGCGACACCCGACGTGTCCTTCCGGGCCACCGGGCGCACCCCCGCGCGCATCCCTCATCGGCTCAACCCCGCGGGACCCGGGCGCGTTCCCGCGCAGGGCGCGCCCACACCCCGGCGCACGCAGGTCCTCCGCACAAAAGATGCCAAATCGCTATCGCCGCGGCGCACGATCGGCGGGGGCGGCTGGGAAGGTGTCAGCCATGCACCTGACCAACAGCTCGCCCTCCATCACCCCGCGTGACCGCCACCTGCTCCGGCACGCGGCACTCGCGGTCTGCTGCGCCGTGCTGTTCGCCGTCCTGGCAGCCATGGTGCAGACCGGCTGGAGGCCGCTCTCCCGGATCGACCACAGGCTGATCGACGATCTGCACGACTTCGCGGCCGGTCACACCGTGTGGACCGCCTCGGTGCAGTTGTTCTCCGACATCGGCGGAACGGTCACCATGCGCTCCGTGCTCGGCGCGGCCGCCCTCTGGCTCTGGCTGATCGGCGCCCGGACGCTCGGCGGCTGGGTCGCGGCCCAGGCCCTGATCGGCTGGGGCGGCCAGTGGGTGCTGAAGCTCTCCGTCGGCCGCCAGCGCCCCACCTTCTCCGACCCCGTCTCGCACGCCGGGGGCCCGGCCTTCCCCTCCGGCCACGCGATGGCCTCCGCGATCACCTGTGCCGTCCTGGTCGGCCTGATCTGGCCCCGGGTCGGCCGGGCGGGCCGGATCACCGCCTGTTCGATCGCCGCGCTGACCGTCCTGGGGATCGGCGCCTCCCGGGTCTTCCTGGGCGTCCACTGGCCCAGCGACGTGGTGGCCGGCTGGCTCGCCGCCGGCATCGTCCTCGGCAGCGTCACCGTGCTCGTCGAACTCGCCCGGCCCGGCGCGCTCGCCCGCGACTTCCGCCGGGTGAACTGGCGCACCCGCCCCCGGGTCCAACGCGTCCTGGTGTCGGCCCACCCGCCCCGGGACACCGCCGGCCCCACCCCGGGCCCCGCCGCCGACCACCCCGACGGCCTGCTGCGCTGACTCCCCCTCACCCCGGTCGCCCGGGGGAAAGGACCGCGGGCCCCCTCGATCGCAACCGAGGGGGCCCGCACTCACGTCATCCGCCGTGACCGGCGCTGTGCCCCAGGCAGGATTCGAACCTGCGACACCGGCTTTAGGAGAGCCGTGCTCTATCCCCTGAGCTACTGAGGCGGGGACGACCGCAGACAGCCTAGCGGATCGGGGCGCGGCGGTGGGCGGGGCGGGCTGCGCGGGCGGGCCGCCCGACGGGGGGTCAGGTGGGACGGGGGCGACCCGCGCGGCCGGAGGCGGCGCGGATAGCCTGGGAGGACGGACTCCCGGAGCGACGGGCCCGGACCCCTCCGGCAGGGGGAAGAGAACGGGGGCGGCAGATGGCGTCGGGTGACCGGTGGGACCGGGGCCCCGTCCGCCTCGCGCGGATGGCGGCCGGGCCGGTGGTGTGGCTCGCGCCGGCGCTGGTCATGCTGGCGGTCGGCGCGTACCGGCTGGGGACGCCCGCGCTGTGGCGGGACGAGGTGGCGAGCTGGGCCTCGGCCACCCGGCCGCTCGGCGACCTGCTGCGGATGCTGCAGCACGTCGACGCCAGCAACGGCGCCTACTACGTCCTGCTGCACGTCTGGACGGCGCTGTTCGGCGACTCGGAGATCGCGCTGCGGCTGCCCTCCGTCCTGGCGATGGCCGGAGCGGCCGCGTTCACCGCGCTGACCGCCGAGCGGCTGTTCGGCGGGCGGGTCGCGGGCGTCTGCGCCGGCCTGCTGTTCGCGATGGTGCCGCTGATCTCCCGCTACGCCCAGGAGGCCCGCTCCTACGCGCTGGTGACCTGCGCCGTCGCGGCGGCGACCTGGTTCCTGCTGCGCGCGCTGGAACGGCCGACGCTGCTCCGGTGGGCGCCGTACGGTCTGGCGATGGCGGTGGCGGGCGCGGCCCACCTGGTCTCGCTGAGCGCCCTGGCCGGCCAGGCGGCGCTGGTCGCGCCGTACCTGTGGCGGACCGGCGGCCGGGAGCGCCGCCGGCTGCTCGGCGGCCTCGCCCTGGTGCTCGCCGCCCTGGTCGCGGCGGTGCTGCCGGTGGCGCTGCTGGGCCGGCGGCAGTCCGAGCGGCAGCTGGGCTGGCTCGGCAAGCCGACCCTGGACCAGCTGTGGCACTTCGGCGAGCCGCTGTTCGGCTCGGCCCGGGTGTTCCACGTCTTCCTGGTGCTGGGGCTGCTGGCCCTGGTGCTGCCCGGGCGGCGCGGCCCGGCGCTGCGGCTGCTGCTGCTCGCGGTGCTGCCGGTGCTGGCGGTCTGGGCGTTCTCGTTCGGCCCGACCTCCTACTTCCTCGACCGGTACCTGCTGTTCACGGTGCCCGCCTGGGCGGCGCTGGGCGGCTGCGGGATCGGCGCGGGCTACGCGGCGGTGACCGCGGCGGCCCGGCCCGGCCGGACCCCGCCGGAAGTGCGGGCGGCCGGCCTGCTGCTGGCGGTCGGCGTGGTGGCGGTGGCCGGGGTGACGGCCCTGCCGAAGCAGTCCCTGGTGCGCTACGCCGGCTCGCACGCGCAGTCGAAGGAGCCGTACCGGGAGGTGGCCCGGCTGATCGCGGCCGGTTACCGGCCGGGGGACGGGCTGGCGGTGCCGCTCGGCGACCAGGCCTGGTCGATGATCGGCCCGGGTGTCTCCTACTACCTGCCGGCCGGCGTGCGGCCGTACCCGCTGTTCGAGGCGACCGG
The DNA here is from genome assembly GCF_040296005.1 of Kitasatospora sp. NPDC002551. Lineage (NCBI taxonomy): Bacteria > Bacillati > Actinomycetota > Actinomycetes > Kitasatosporales > Streptomycetaceae > Kitasatospora > Kitasatospora sp. NPDC002551. The sequence continues at coordinate 76,918 of NZ_JBEOWI010000001.1, forward strand.
AGCGGTCCAGGCCGAGGACCTCTTCCCGGTGCCGTGCGCGCACCCCGCCGAGTGCACCGGCCCGGGCAGCCGCGCCTGGCTGGTCGTGCTGGGCAACACCTCCGACCCGCTGGCCGCGCTGCCCGCCGACCAGGCGGACGCGCTGCGGGCCCGGTTCGGGACGCCGCAGCAGGTGACGCCGCTGGGCGGGATGACGCTCTCGCTGCTGGACGGGACCCGCCCCGGGCGCTGAGGCCCCTCGCCGGGCGAGCGGCCCGGGTGCGCCGGGTCCGGAGCCGGGTGACCATGGAGCACGACGACCATGGTCCGGGAGGACGGCGGGTGAGCGAGCAGCCGAGCGGGCAGCCGGCCGGCCGGGGCGGCCCCGACGACCGGGACGACCAGGGCGACCGCGGTGATCGGGGCGACCGGGAGGGCCGGCGGACCACCCGGTGGCGGCACCGGTCGGCGGCCCTGGCCGGGTCCGCCCGCGGGCTGCCCGAACAGGTCCCGCTGGTGGGCCGGGCGCTGCACCAGCTGCTCCGGGTCAACCTGCTGGACTGCGCGACCCGGCTGGCCGCGCAGGCCTTCCTGAGCGCGCTGCCCGCGCTGTTCGTGGTGGCGGTCTTCACCCCCGCGGCGGTCCGCGACGGCGTGGTGCACTCGCTCCGCAAGGAGCTGGGCCTGCAGGGCCAGGCGGCGCAGTCCGTGCAGCAGATGCTGGGGACCGGACACGGGCAGGAGACCGGCATCGGGGTGGTCGGCGCGCTGGTGACCCTGCTGTCGGCGACGGCGCTGAGCCGGGCGATGCAACGGGTCTGCGAGCGCTGCTGGGAACTGCCCAAGGCGGGGACCAGGGTGGCGGCCTGGCGCTGGCTGGTCTGGCTGCTGGTCTGGCTGGTCTGCCTGGTGTTCCAGACCCCGGTCAAGGACGGCTTCGGCCTGGGCGCCTGGCTGGGCCTGCCACTGACCTTCCTGCTCGCGACGGCGATGTGGTGGTGGACCCAGCACCTGCTGCTGGGCGCCCGGATCCGCTGGCTGCCGCTGCTGCCGGGCGCGCTGCTCAGCGGCGTGGCGGTGGTGGGGATCGGGGTGGCCTCGCGGGTCTACCTGCCGGGCGCGATGACCCGCAGCATCGGCCAGTTCGGCCCGTTCGGCGTGGTGTTCACCGCGCTCTCCTGGCTGATCGTGGTGTTCACCGCGCTCACCCTGGCGATCGCGCTGGGCCGGGTGGTGGCCGAGGAGGAGGCGATGGCCCGGCTGCTGGGCTCGCGCACCGCGCCGGGACAGTGGGGCGGCCCGCGGTTCTGACCGCGGGCCGCCCGGAGCGGTTCAGCCGGCGCGCCTCACAGGGCGCGGGTCAGCCGGGAGAGGACGGACGGCGGGGCGAGGTCGGACTGGAGCACGACCGGCACCTCCACCCGGTTGTCGCCCTCCCCGGTGCGCAGCACGCCGACCTTGGTGCCGGCCGCCACCCGGTGGCCGAGCTTCAGCGGGTCCAGCACCACGGTGCCGGTGACGCCGGGGAAGCCGGCCACCGTGAGGTCCTGGGCGGCGATCACCGGGACGGAGCCGCCGAGGCCGTCCTGGACCCGGCCGACCACGTCGCCCTGCTTGGCCAGGGTCTGCCCGGTGATCCCGTTCTGCGCGGCCTGGATCTGCTTGGCGCTGACGTTCTGCACCATCTTGAGGATGCTCGGCTCGGCGGTGGTGGCCGGCTGGCCCAGGGTGACGCCGAGGATCAGCCGCCGCACCCCGGCGATCTCCTTGTAGGCGGCCCACATCAGACAGCCGCCGGCCGGGGTGCTGGAGCCGGTCTTGACGCCGATGATGCCGTTCTTCGGGGAGATCAGGGTGTTGGTGTTGGAGATCTTCTGGTTGTTGAAGGTGGTGTCCGGGGTGGAGACGATCTGCCGGAAGATCTCGTCCTGCATCACCTGCTCGGCCAGCTTCAGCTGGTCCTTGGCGGTGCTCTTGGTCTCCGGGCTGAAGCCCGCCGGGTCGGTGTAGGTGGTGTTGGTCATGCCGAACCGGGCGGCGGTGTCGTTCATCTTCTTGACGAACGCCTCCTCCGATCCGGAGTCCCACCGGGCCAGCAGCCGGGCGACGTTGTTGGCGGAGGGCAGCATCAGCAGCTCCAGTGCCTGGTACTGGCTGATCTGCTGGCCCTCGGTCAGGGTGACCCGGGACTCGTCGACGTTGCCGGACTCCTGGGCGGCCTGCTTGTCGACGGTGATCTTCGGACCGGCCTCGCCCTTCTTCAGCGGGTGCGCCTGCAGGATGAGGTGGGCGTTCATGACCTTGGTGACGCTGGCGATCGAGGCCGGCGTCTCCGGGCCGGAGCTGCCCAGGCTGCCGATGCCGACCACCTCGGCGGCGGACTGCCCCTTGGCGGGCCACGCCAGGTCGAGCGGGTCGCCGGCGAAGCCGTAGCCGCCGGCGGCGGTCATCGACACCTTGGTGCCCGGCAGCGGGCGCAGCAGCTGGGCGGTGACCACGGCGCCGAGCACGACGGCGAGGAAGAGCGTCCAGATGGTGATCCGCTTGAGGGCGCGGCGCAGCGGCGAGACGGGCCGGCCGTTGAGCGCGGCCAGCACCTCCATCGCCTCGGAGGTGGATTCCGGGAAGGGCGCCGGCGCCGGCAGCGGCTGCGGCTCGGGCACCGGCAGCGGCGGCGGGGCCGGGGCGGGCTCGGGCTTCGGAGCCGGGGCGGGCGTCGGCCGCGGCTCCGGCTCCGGGACGGGGGCCGGCTCGGGCTCCGGCAGCGGCTTCGGCTCGGGGTGCGGCTCGGGAGTCGGCTCCGGGACGGGGGCCGGCTCGGGCAGCGGGCGCGGGGCGGGCGGCTCCGGGACGGTGTCCGTGTCGGAGTCGGCGTCGGTGTCCGTGCCGGCGTCCGTCCCGGGAACGGCCGCGGCGGCGGACGCGGCGGACGCCGCCGCGACGACGGGAACGCGCAGGACCTGGGTCCGTTCGGCGTTCTCCCGCTTCTCGAACTTCTCGGCACGCGCGGACGGTTCGGTCTCCGTGGTGGGGGCGTCGGGGCCGCCCGGGCCGTCCTCGCGCTCGGCCGGCCGCCCCGTCCGCATGGCGAGACGGGGGTCGGCGCCGACCGGGCGCTCCGGCGTGCCGGCCGCGGCACCGGCGGGCTTGCGCAGCTCTCCGGGCAGGCGAAGCGCGGTGGTCGCGTCGTCGGCGGGCAGCCGCAGCGCGGTGGTCGCCTGGTCGGTCGGCAGCCGCAGCGCGGTCGTCCGGTTGTCCGCATCCCGGACACGCAGCTCCACCGTGGGCCCGGGCCGGACCACCCGCGCCGCCTCGCCGGGGTCGTCGGAGTCGGCCTCGTCGGAGTCGGCCTCGTCAGGGCCGTCGGGGGCATCGACGTCCGCGACCGCGTCGGTGCCGCCGTCGGCCGCGGCGGCGGAGTCCTCGCCGGCGATCGCGGCGGGCCCGGCCGAGTCCGCGCCCGTGGCACCGGCGTCGGCGGCGGGCCGCTCGGCAGCGGCGTCCGAGTCGGCATCAGCGGCGCCCGCCCCGGCGGCCGTCCCGGCCTGCCCGGACTCCCCCGCCGCCGGGTCCACCGCCGACGCGGCCGACTCCTCGACCGCCGCGGCTGCACCGGCCCGTTCGCCGTCCCGCTCCCGCGCCCGCTCGCCGTCCCGCAGCACCCTGTCGGGGGACTCGCCCACGTAACCCAGCCTCCTCAACGCCCGGAGGGGTACCGGCGAACCCCTATTTCGGGAAGCCGGCACCCCGCCCCATGTACCTGTACAGTCTCCGCCACCGGCGACCGATTCGGGTCGCCCACACCCCGCCCGACCGGCGGTTATTGGCGCGGCACGGCCGCACCGCGGCCTGTTCAACGGTCAGACGCCGGGCCCGCCACGGCCGGTTCCCCCGCTCGATCGCAAGGTCACGATTCGGAGGCGTACTCGACAAGCCCGTGTGAGAGGCGTCACGCTGTTTCCCATCCACGCGGGGAGGCTTGGATGGGCAAGAGCCGCAGAACTGTTCCCGAGGAGCTCTTGCTGCTCGCCCTGGACCCGGCCACGGGTACCACGGCGCAGCCGCAGACCCTCGACCTCGGACTCGCCGGGGCGCAGCTCGTCGAGCTGTCCCTGGCCGGACGGATCGTTCCGGAGGGCGACCGGATCGCCGTGGTGCTGCCACGGCCCACCGGCGACCCCACACTCGACCACGCGCTGGAACTGCTGCGACGACGCGGCAGCCCGGTCCGCGCGGCGCACTGGATCGGCGGGCCCCGGCTGGGGCTACGGCAGACCTACCTGGCGCACCTGGAGCGCTGCGGCATGGTCACCGCCGTGCCCGGCCAGGTGTGCGGGGTGCTGCCGACGACGCGCTACCAGGCGTCGGACGACTGCACCAACGCCGCGATCAAGCAGCGGCTGGACACCGCGATCCGCACCGGCGTGCCGCCGGACCCGCGGACGGCGGCGCTCGCCGCGCTGGCGCACTCGGTCGGGCTGGGCAAGCACCTCTACCCGGGCAACGAGGGGCGTTCCTCGCGCTCCCGGCTGCGCGATCTGATCCGGTACGACCCGCTGGGCGGCATGGTCGCGCACGCCGTGATGGACGTGCAGAACGGCTTGCCGGGCCAGCAGAACCGTTCCGCCCAGGCCGGACCGGCCTCCGCGGCCTCGGGCCCGGGCGGCGGTCGCGGCGGCCAGCGCGCGGCGGCCGGACGCGGCAGCGGCGGCGGACGGGTCGCGGCCTCCCGCGTCGGAGTCCGCTGACGGCTCCGCGCACGAGCCTGCGCACCGGGTCGGCCGCCGGGCCCGCCGTCGGCCCCCGGACCGTGTCCGGGGCCGGCCGCAGCACCCGCGCCCGCCGGGCGCGGACCGGCGCGCACAGCGGCGCACACCGCACCGCTCGCGCCCCACGGCGGCGATGAGCAACCGGCACCACCCGGCAGGGCCACAGGGGCGGTCGCCCGCGACGGAAGTCGCGGGCGACCGCCCCTCCGCCGTCCCCCCGGCCGGTCCGGCCCCACGCGGCCCCCGGCCGCAGAGCGTTTCCGCACGTGCCACCAGCACGTGCGCGGCCCCTGGGCCGCACCCCGCACCACGTCCGCCACACCGCCGCACCACCACCGGACCGGGCCGTGGCACCCCTACCACTCGGGAGTGCCCGCTGTCTCGCCGAAGCGCTTTTCCGATGATCTGTTCTACTGCGCTCCCGTGATTTTCCGGCGCCGACCTGATCCGGGGTGACATGCTGCTCACCGTCAGGGGGTTGATCCAGATTTCCACCGTGTTCCGAGGACTTCCGTTCCAACGATCACCTGAGGTCCGACCGGAGGCCGACGTGTCCGCGAACATCAATCCCACGGTGCGCCGCCGGCGCCTCGGCGCCGAGCTTCGCAAGCTCCGGGACCAGGCCGGGATGACGGCGGAGGAGGTGGCCGGGCGGCTGATGGTCTCCCAGTCGAAGATCAGCCGACTGGAGAACGGCCGCCGCAGCATCAGCCAGCGGGACGTCCGCGATCTCTGCGACGTCTACGACGTCACCGACGAGGCGATGCGGGCCAGCCTGATGGAGATGGCCCGGGAGTCCCGGCAGCGCGGCTGGTGGCACGACTTCAACGACATGCCCACGCCCTACAGCGTGTACATCGGCCTGGAGGCCGAGGCCTCCTCGATCCGCGCGTACGAGTCCTCCTTCGTGCCCGGGCTGCTGCAGACCGAGCAGTACGCGCAGGCCGTGGTCGAGGGCACCCAGCCGGACACCGACGCCCTGGCCGTCCAGCGCCGCGTCCAGGTCCGGATGAAGCGTCAGGACCGGATCAACGGCGACAGCCAGCTGGGCAGCCTGTGGACCGTGATAGACGAGGCGGTGCTCCGCCGGGAGGTCGGCAGCAGGGAGGTGATGGCCCACCAGCTGAAGCACATGCTGGAGCTGAGCCAGCGCCCCAACATCACCATCCAGGTCATCCCGTTCTCGCACGGCGCCCACCCCGGCATGACCGGGACATTCTCCCTGCTGGAGTTCCCGGAGTCAGCCGATTCCACAGTTGTCTACTTCGAAGGGGTGACGAGCGATCTCTACCTCGAGAAGGAGGCCGACGTGCGCCGCTATACCAGTCTCTACGACCACCTGCGGGCGGCCGCGCTCGGGGTGGCCGAGACCCGGACACTGATAGCCGACATTGAAGAGGGATACCACCGATGAGCACCACCTTCGAGAACGGGACGAGCTGGCGCAAGAGCAGTCACAGCGGCGGCAACGGCGCCTGTGTGGAGATCCGCGTACCGGCCGCCGACCTGGTGGCGGTCCGTGACTCCAAGGACCCGATGGGCCCGCAACTGCGCTTCTCCGCCGAGGCCTGGAACGCGTTCGCCGCCGACGCGGGCGCCGGGGTGTTCGGCGGGTTCTGACCCGCTCCGTACCGCTTCTCGGCCAGGTGCCCGTAGCGGTGTCCACCGCCCTCCCGGCGGCGGACACCGCTACGGGCATCTTCGCGTCCGGGGGCATGCCCCCGTCAAAGGGCCCCGGGATCAGCCGAGCACCGGGTAGCGGGCCGCCCAGGCCGCGCCCTCCGGGGTGTCCGCGCTGTGCAGCTCGGGCCCGTGCATCAGCTCCAGCACGAAGTCGTCCGCCAGTTCCAGCAGCGCCCCGCGCCCTTCGAGGCCCGCCACCAGGCCGGGCGGCAGCGCGGTGTCTCCGTGCAGCACCCCGAGCAGGTTGCCGCAGATCGCGCCGGTGGAGTCGCTGTCCCCGGAGTGGTTCACCGCCAGCAGCAGCCCGGACCGGACGTCGTGCGCCACCAGCGCGCAGTACACCCCGATCGCCAGCGCCTCCTCGGCGACCCAGCCCTCCCCCAGCGCCTCGACCCGCTCGGCGGACGGCTCCCCCGCCCGCACCGCGTCCAGCGCCGCCCGCAGCGCCGCCGTGGTCTCCTCGTGCGCCGGCCGCTCGGAGAGCAGCGCCAGCGCCAGGTGCACCCCCTCCTCCAGGGTCCCGCCGCGGGCCGCGGTCTGCACGATCACCGCCAGCGCGCCGGCCGAGAGGTAGCCGGTGGGGTGACCGTGGGTCAGCACCGAGCACTCCACGGCCAGCTGGAACACCAGACCGGGCTCCCAGGTGGTCAGCAGCCCGAACGGCGCCGCCCGCATCACCGTGCCGCAGCCCTTGGAGTGCGGGTTCTTCGGCACCTCCAGGGTGCCCAGCCGCTCGGCGTCCGGGCCGGAGAGGCCGGACAGACAGGCCTGGCCCGGCGCGCGCTGCGCGTACAGCCACTCCTCGCGGCCCAGCCAGCCGAGGTCGGCGCGCCGCTCGTCCGGGCCCCAGTCCCGCTGGGTGACGGCCCAGCGCAGATAGGCGCGGTGGACGTCGGTGGGCGGGTGCCAGCTGCCGGTGTCCCGGCGGATGTGCGCGCGGATCAGCCCGTCGAGGGTGAACATCACCATCTGGGTGTCGTCGGTGACGGCGCCGAGCCGCCCGTACGCCGGGATGTACCCGGTGACGCCGAGCGGGCCGTGCGCCGCGCGGATCTTCTCCAGCGACTCGAACTCGATGCCCGCGCCGAGGGCGTCCCCGACGGCCCCGCCCAGCAGGCACCCCCGCACCCGGCTGCGGAATTCCTGCTGCTGGGCGCGTGACCACAGTGGCATCACGACGGGCGCCTTTCGTCCGGGTTCGGGCGGGGACGCGCGACGCACGGCCGGTCGCGCGCCCTCGCACTGTATTCGAATGCCCGAACGGGACGGCAGGGTTTCCCCGCTCCACCGGGCGGCGGGGAGCGCCCGGAGGGACGCGGCGCGCACCGGCCCGGGGACTCAGTCCACCAGTGGCAGCAGCTCCGGCAGATGGCCGTCCGAGGCCTGTGCGGCGGCCAGCCGCTCGGCCGGCACCTCGCCGTAGGTGGTGGTGCGCTGCCGGTGCGGACGCCCGGCCGCCTCGGCGATCGCCCGCAGGTCCCGGACCGACTTGTAGCTCCCGTACGCCGACCCGGCCATCCGCGAGATGGTCTCCTCCATCAGCGTGCCGCCCAGGTCGTTGGCGCCCGAGCGGAGCATCTCGGCGGCGCCCTCGGCCCCCAGCTTCACCCAGCTGGTCTGGATGTTGCGGATGTGCGGGTGGAGCAGCAGCCGGGCCATCGCGACCACCGCCCGGTTGTCCCGCGCGGTCGGACCCGGCCGGGCGATCCCGGCCAGGTACACCGGGGCGTTGGTGTGGATGAACGGCAGCGTCACGAACTCGGTGAAGCCGCCGGTGCGCTGCTGGATCCCGGCGAGCAGCCGCAGGTGGCCCACCCAGTGCTTCGGGGTGTCCACGTGCCCGTACATCATCGTGGACGAGGAGCGGATGCCCAGCTCGTGCGCGGTGCTGACGACCTCCACCCAGGTCGCGGCCGGCAGCTTGCCCTTGGTGAGCACCCAGCGGACCTCGTCGTCGAGGATCTCGGCGGCGGTGCCCGGGATGGTGTCCAGGCCGGACTCCTGGGCGCGCTGCAGCCACTCCCGGATCGACAGGCCGGTCCGGGTGGCGCCGTTGACCACCTCCATCGGCGAGAAGGCGTGCACGTGGATGCCGGGCACCCGCTCCTTCACCGCCCGCGCGATGTCGAAGTAGGCGGTGCCGGGCAGGTCGGGGTGGATGCCGCCCTGCATGCAGACCTCGGTGGCCCCGACCTCCCAGGCCTGCGCGGCCCGGTCGGCGACCTGCTCCAGCGACAGGCTGTAGGCGTCCGCGTCGGTGCGGCGCTGGGCGAAGGCGCAGAACCGGCAGCCGGTGTAGCAGACGTTGGTGAAGTTGATGTTCCGGGTGACGCAGTAGGTGACCTCGTCGCCGACCGCGTCGCGGCGCACCGCGTCGGCGATCCGGCAGAGCGCGTCCAGCGCCGGGCCGTCCGCCTGGAACAGCGCCAGCGCCTGGTCGTCGGTCAGCCGGGTCGGGTCGTCGGCGGCCACCGCCAGGGCGGCCCGGACCTCGGCGTCCAGCCGCTCCGGCGCGCCGGCCGGGCCGGGGGCGGCCGAGGCCGCCTGCTCGCGCAGCACCTCCCAGTCGCCGTAGACGTCCTCGAAGTCGGCCCGCCGGTCGCCGGTGCGGCCCTCGGTGTCGATGGTGCTGTGCAGGTCGGTGCGGCCGTACGCGTCCGGCAGGTCCTCCGGCTCCTGCCAGGGCCGCCCGGTGACCACCGCGTCGGGCCGGGCCAGGCCGGTCCGCGGGTCGGCCAGCGCCCGGACGTGCGGCAGCACCCGCGGGTCCAGCCAGGGCTCGCCGTGCAGGACGTACTCGGGGTAGACGGCGAGGCGCTCGCGCAGCTCGAAGCCGGCCGCGGCCGAGCGCTCGGCCAGCTTCTCGATCTGCGGCCAGGGCCGCTCGGGGTTGACGTGGTCGGGGGTCAGCGGGGAGACGCCGCCCCAGTCGTCGATGCCGGCCGCGATCAGCCGCTCGTACTCGCCGTCCACCAGGTTCGGCGGCGCCTGGAGGCAGGCGGACGGGCCCATGATGTGCCGGGCCACCGCGACGGTGGCGACCAGCTCGTCCAGCTCCGCGTCCGGCATGCCGCGCATCGCGGTGTCCGGCTTGGCGCGGAAGTTCTGCAGGATCAGCTCCTGGACGCCGTGGTAGGCGCGGGAGACCCGGCGCAGCGCGAACAGCGACTCGGCGCGCTCCTCGTAGGTCTCGCCGATGCCGATCAGCAGGCCGCTGGTGAACGGCACCGAGCTGCGGCCGGCGTCCTCCAGCACCCGCAGCCGGACGGCGGGCTCCTTGTCGGGCGAGCCGAAGTGCGGGCCGCCGGGCTCGCTCCACAGCCGGGTGGCGGTGGTCTCCAGCATCATGCCCATCGAGGCGGAGACCGGCTTGAGCCGCTGGAAGTCCGTCCAGCTCAGCACCCCGGGGTTGAGGTGCGGGAGCAGCCCGGTCTCCTCCAGGATGCGGATCGACATGGCGCGCACGTACGCGATCGTGTCGTCGTAACCGTGCGCGTCCAGCCACTCGCGGGCCTCCGGCCAGCGGTCCTCGGGCTTGTCCCCGAGCGTGATGAGCGCTTCCTTGCAGCCCAGCTCGGCGCCCCGGCGGGCGACCTCCAGCACCTCGTCCGGGGACATGAACATCCCGTGTCCCTCCCGGCGCAGCCTGCCGGGCACGGTGACGAAGGTGCAGTAGTGGCACTTGTCCCGGCAGAGCCGGGTGAGCGGGATGAACACGCTCTTGGAGTAGGTGATGACGCCGGGCCGGCCGGCCGCGTCCAGGCCGGCGTCGCGGACCCGGGCGGCGCTCGCGCAGAGGTCGCGCAGGTCGTCCCCTCTGGCCCGGAGCAGTACCGCCGCCTCGGTCGCGTCCAGCGCGACGCCGTCCCGGGCCCGGCGCAGGGCGCGCCGCATCGCGTTGGCGGTCGGGATGTTGGTTGCGTCCATGCCGCGACCCTACGCCAGTTCACGTACGTTCCTCGTGCGTTCGGAGGAGCCGACCCTGAGGAGGCCTCAGGGTCGGCTGCGACGCGAGGTCGACCGGGAACCCACCCTGCAGGGCGATGACGCGAAGGCTCCGGCACCGTCTAATGGAGAGCCAGGGACAGTCGGTCACTGACGGAGGGGTTGGACGATGACGGACGACAGGGCGACCGCGGGCGGGGGCCCGGCGGACGCGTGGCAGGGCGAGGCTCCCTACCGGTCGCGTCGGCGCACCCTGGTGCGCGTGGCGGTGCCGCTGGCGGTCACCGCCACGATCGCCGCCGGGGTGGGGCTGGTACCGGCGCTGGCGGACTCCTCGCCGCCGGAGCTGCCCGCGCTGACGGCGGAGCAGGTGGTGGCGAAGGTGCTCGGCTCGCAGGCCGAGACGCTCTCCGGCACGGTGTCGGTCTCCACCGACCTCGGGGTGCCGAGCCAGCTGCTCGGCGCCGCGGGCGGCGGGTTCGCGGCCGGCGGCGGCGAGCGCGGCGAGGGGGACAAGCCGTCGGGCGCCGCGCCCACCTCGAAGCTGATGGGCCTGCTCGGCGGCGAGCACACCGTGCGGGTCGCGGTGGACGGGCCGGACCGGCAGCGGATCGGCCTGCTGGAGCAGCTGTCCGGCTACGAGCTGGTCCGCAACGGCGACCAGGTCTGGGCCTGGGACAGCAGCACCAACGAGGCCGTGCACGTGACCGGGGCCCGTCCGGACGCGACGGCGGACGGCCGCCCGGGCAAGGCGCCGCTGACCGGTGTGCCGACCACCCCGCAGGAGGCGGCCCGGCAGTTCCTGGCGGCGGGCGCGGACACCACCTCCGTCACCGTGGACGGCACCGCGACGGTGGCCGGCCAGAAGGCCTACCGGCTGAGCGTGAAGCCCAGCCGGCCCGGCTCGACGATCGGCGAGGTGCGGATCGCGGTGGCCGCCGACAACGGGGTGCCGCTGTCCGTCGTGGTCAAGGGCACCGACGGGGACACGGTGCTGGACGTCCACTTCACCCAGGTCTCGTTCGCCCGGCCGGCCGCGAAGAACTTCGAGTTCACCGTGCCCAAGGGCGCCAAGGTGACCGAGCAGAAGGCCTCCGGGGCGCCGCGCGGCGAGGTGACGCCCGAGGAGGCCGCGGCCGCCGCCGAGGGCCTGAACGTGATCGGCGAGGGCTGGACGGCCGTGCTCTCCGCGAAGCTGCCCACCGGCGACGTGTTCGTCCCGGCCGAGGGCAAGGGCCCGCGCGGCCGGGGCGGTCACGGCCCGGGCGGCGGCTCCGGCACGGCGCAGAACCCGCTGGCGCTGGCCAAGTCGCTGGGCAAGCCGGTCGCCGGCGGCTCGCTGATCAGCACCAAGGTCCTCAACGTGCTGGTCACCGACGACGGCCGGGTCTTCGCGGGCGCGGTGACCCCGTCGGTGCTGCAGAGTGCGGCCGGGGCGAAGTAGTGACCCAGGCTCCCGTAACGGGGGACGTTACGGAGCCGGCCGGGGGGCCGGGCGCGGTGGCGCGTCCGGCCCCCGGTGCCGCTTCGCCCTCCCGTCCGTCCGACGACGTGATCAGGACCAGAGGTCTGACCAAGCGGTTCCGCGGTGGACAGGTCGCCGTGGACGGTCTGGACCTGAGCGTCCCCCGGGGTTCGGTCTTCGGCTTCCTCGGTCCCAACGGCTCCGGCAAGACCACCACGATCCGGATGCTGATGGGCCTGATCGCCCCCAGCGCCGGGGTGGCCACGGTGCTCGGCGAGCCGATGCCGCAGTCGGTGGCCTCGGTGCTGCCCCGGGTCGGCGCCCTGATCGAGGGACCGGCGCTGTACGGCTTCCTCTCCGGCCGGGACAACCTGGCCCGGTTCGACGCCGCCGACCCGACGTCCGATCCGCGCACCCGGCAGCGCCGGGTCACCGAGGCGCTGGAACGGGTGGGCCTGGCCGCCGCGGCCGGCAAGAAGGCCCGGGCCTACTCGCTGGGCATGAAGCAGCGGCTCGGCCTGGCCTCGGCGCTGCTCCAGCCGCGCGAGCTGCTCGTCCTGGACGAGCCCACCAACGGCCTGGACCCGCAGGGCATGCGGGAGATCCGGGCGCTGGTCCGGGAGGTCGCGGCCGAGGGCACCACGGTCTTCCTCTCCTCGCACCTGCTGGACGAGATCGAGCAGGTCTGCAGCCACGCGGCGGTGATGTCGCGCGGCCGGCTGGTGGTGCAGGGCACCGTCGCCGAGCTGGCCGCCCGGGCCCGGGGCCGGCTGGTGGTGCGCACCCCGGACACCCACCGGGCGGGCGAGGTGCTGCTCGCCCACGAGGTCACCGAGGTCCGGATCGGCGAGGGCCGGGTGGACGGCGAGGCCGGCGCGCTGGCCGAGGACGCGCTGCCCGGGCTCGTCGCGGCCCTGGTCGCGGCGCAGGTGCGGGTGCACGGCTTCGGCGTGGAGCGGGGCACATTGGAGGACGCCTTCGTGGCGCTGACCGGGGAGGGCTTCGATGTCGCGGGCTGAGGCGGTGCCGGCGGTCGCCGCCGCGGCGCGCGGACGGCGGCCGCAGACCGCGTCCGGGTTCCTGGCGCTGTTCCGCAGCGAGCTGCTGCTGACCTTCCGCCGGATGCGGACGATCGTGCTGCTGGGGATCCTCGCGGTGCTGCCGGTGCTGATCGGCGTGGTCGTCCGGATCGAGACGGACGGGCCGCGCGGCGGCGAGGGCCCGGCGTTCATCGCCCAGGTCACCCAGAACGGCCTGTTCCTGGTGTTCACGGCGCTCGCGGTGGCACTGCCGGTCTTCCTGCCGATGACGGTCGGCGTGGTCGCCGGGGACTCGGTGGCGGGCGAGGCGGCCACCGGCACCCTGCGCTACCTGCTGGTGGCGCCGGCCGGGCGGACCAGGCTGCTGGCCGCCAAGTTCACCGCCGGGCTGGCGTTCTGCCTGGCGGCGACGGTGACCGTGGCGCTGTCGGCGGTGATCACCGGGACGGCGCTGTTCCCGGTCGGCGACGTCACGCTGATCTCCGGCGAGACCATCGGCCTGGGCCCGGCCCTGCTGCGGGCGGTACTGGTGGCCGCCGTGGTGGCCGCCTCGCTGGCCGGGCTGGTGGCGATCGGGCTGTTCGTCTCGACGCTCACCGGCAGCGGCATCGCGGCGATGGCCGCCACCGTCGGCCTGGTGATCACGGTGCAGATCCTGGACAGCTTCCCGCAGCTGCACGCGATCCAGCCGTTCCTCTTCACCCACCACTGGCTGACCTTCGGCGACCTGCTGCGGGAGCCGATGTACTGGGACGGGGTGCTGAAGAACCTCGGGCTGCAGGCCGCCTACGTGGCGGTGTTCGGCTCGGCGGCCTGGTCCCGGTTCACCGCGCGGGACATCACGGCCTGACCGCCACCGCGTCGTCGGTGGCGGGGGCGGTCGCGGCAGCGGCGCCCGCGGCGGCGGCCGTCCGGGCCCGGGCGGCCGCCCGGTCGGTCCGGACCCGCCGCAGCGCGTCCCAGGTGAGCACCGCGAGCGCCGCCCACACCAGGGCGAAACCGGCCCAGCGGGCGGGCGGCATCGACTCGTGGAAGACCGCGATGCCGATCAGGAACTGGAACACCGGCGCCAGGTACTGGAGCAGGCCGAGCATGCTCAGCGGCACCCGGACGGCTGCGGCGCCGAAGAAGAGCAGCGGGACGGCGGTGATCACCCCGCTGAGCACCAGCAGCCCGGTGTGCCCCCAGCCGTACTCGCCGGCCACGGTGTGCCCGAAGGTGCCGCGGCCGGTGACCTCCAGGTAGACCAGGTAACCGAGGGCGAAGGGGAACATGAAGGCGCTCTCGGCGGCCAGGCTCTCCAGCCCGCTCAGCCCGACCGTCTTCTTCAGCAGGCCGTAGGTGGCGAAGGAGAACGCCAGCGTCAGCGCGATCCACGGCAGCCGCCCGTAGCCGATGGTCAGCACCGCCACCGCGAGGGCGCCGATGCCCACCGCCACCCACTGGGCCACCCGCAGCCGCTCCTTGAGCACCAGCACGCCGAAGGCGATGGTGACCAGCGGGTTGATGAAGTAGCCGAGGCTGGTCTCCACCACGTGCCCGGCGTTGACGCCCCAGATGTAGACGCCCCAGTTGACCGAGATCACGGCGGCGGCGGCGCCCAGCATGGCGAGCCGGCGCGGCTGGCGCAGCAGCGGGCGGATCCAGCCCCAGTGCCGCTGGACGACCAGCAGCAAGACGACCGCGACCAGCGACCAGACCATCCGGTTGGCCAGGATGTCGTCGGCGGCGCCGGGCTCCAGCAGCGGCCAGAAGAGCGGGAACAGGCCCCATATGCCGTAGGCGGCGAAGCCGTACCAGAGGCCGCGTCCGGCCTCGTGCTGGGGTGTCTCTGGCATGGACCGTCTGCCCTCCGCGCGCGCGAGTGTCGAGCCGACGGTAGCGGGCACGGACTCGGCTGTCATCTCCGTATTCGGTTTTTGGTCATGACATTACGGTCGGGCACGGACGCGGCACCGCCCGCGGCGGGTGCCGCGGGCGGTGCGCCGCCGGACCGGGCTCAGGCGCCCAGCGCGGCCCGCACGCTCTGCGCCAGCGGGACGGTCGGACGGCCGATCAGCCGGGCCAGGTCGCCCGGCGTGCCGGCCAGCTCGCCGCGCGCGATGCCGGCGTCGACGTCGACCAGGATCTGCGCGAAGCCCTCCGGCAGGCCGGCGCCGACCAGGATCCGCAGGTGCTCGTCCGGCGCAACCCGGTGGAAGGCGACCGGCTTGCCCGAGGCCAGGGCCAGCTCGGCGGCCAGCTCCGGCAGGCTCCAGGCGACGTCGCCGCTCAGCTCGTACACCGCGTTCTCGTGGCCCTCGCCGGTCAGCACGGCCACCGCCGCGTCGGCGTAGTCCCGGCGCGGGGCGGTGGCGATCCGGTCGCCCTCACCGGCGCTGCCGACCACCGCGCCGCGCTCGGCCGTGCCGGCCGCGTCGCCCAGGTAGTTCTCGGTGTACCAGCCGTTGCGCAGCAGGGCGAAGGGCAGCCCGGACTCCCGGATCACGGCCTCGGTGGCCTTGTGCTCGTCGGCCAGCCGGAAGGTGGCCACGCCCGGCGCACTGGTGTACGCGAGCAGCGCGACCCCGGCGGCGCGCGCCGCCTCGACGACGGCGGTGTGCTGCGGCACCCGGCTGCCGATCTCGCTGCCCGAGATGAGCAGCACCCGGTCGCCGGCGGCGAAGGCGCCGGCCAGGGTCTCCGGGCGGCTGTAGTCGGCCACCCGGACGGTCACGCCGCGCTCGGCGAGGTCGGCGGCCTTCTCCGCGGAGCGGACGACCACCGCCACCTCGCTCGCGGGGACCTTGGCCAGCAGGCCCTCGACGACGAGGCGGCCGAGCTGTCCGGTGGCTCCGGTGACGACGTACATGGTGCTGCTCCCTGGGATGGTTGTCCGTTGAACTTCCTGCTTCGGAACTCACCCTAGAGGTGGCACTAACCTTTCGAAAGTACGCACTTCAAAGTAGGGTACTGACATGCAGGTAATGAACACCGCGTCCCCGGCGCCCGCGACGGGCCCCGGCGCCCCGGCCGGCCCGCTGCCCCCGCCCGACGTCTTCGACCGGATGTGCCCCTCCCGGGGCGTGCTGGAACACGTCACCAGCCGCTGGGGCGTGCTGGTGCTGGGCGCGCTGCACGAGCGCGGCTACCGGTTCAGCGAGCTGCGCCGCCGGATCACCGGGGTGAGCGAGAAGATGCTCGCCCAGACGCTGCAGACGCTGGAGCGCGACGGCTTCGTGCTGCGCGAGGCCCACCCGGTCATCCCGCCCCGGGTCGACTACAGCCTGACCCCGCTCGGCCGGGAGGCCGCCCGCCTGGTCGCCGAGCTGGCGCACTGGACCGAGAAGCGCATCCCCGCCGTCCTGGCCGCCCGCGACGAGTACGACGCCCGGCGGTAGCGGCCCTCCCGCCCGGCGGTGGCACCCCCGGGCTAGCGCTCCTCCCGCGCCTCCCGCTCGGCGCGGCGGCGCTCGACCAGGGCCGCCAGGCCGTCCAGCACCCGGGCGAGGCCGAAGGCGTAGGCGTGGTCCGGGTCGTACGCGCCACCGTGCGCCTCGCCGGCGGCGGCGCCGACCCGGGCCGCGACGGGGTGGCGCTCGGCGTCGAAGACCCGGGTGAGCAGCTCGGCGTTGGCGGCCCACCACTGGGCGTCGGTCAGCGCGCTCTCCCGGCGCGCGGCCCGTTCGTCCGCCGCCATCCGGGCGCAGGTCTCCACGAAGCCCAGCAGGTGGGTGAGCGCGGCGTCCAGCTCGACGTCCGGCAGGCCGGTGCCCTCCAGGGCGCGCAGCTCGTACTCGTACTTCGCCATCAGGCCGGGCCCGAGCGGCGGGCGGCTGGTGGCGACCGCCACCGTCCACGGGTGGGCGCGGTGCAGGGCGCGGTTGTCCTCGGCGACGGCGGCGGCCCGGGCCCGCCAGTCCTCGCCCTCGGGCTCGGTGCGGGGCATGGCCGCGTAGACGGTGTCCAGCATCAGGTCGAGCAGTTCGGACTTGCCGGGCACGTAGGTGTAGAGCGCCATCGGCGAGACGCCGAGCGCCTGGGCGACCCGCCGCATGGTCACGGCGTCCACCCCCTCGGCGTCCGCGATCGCGATCGCGGCGGCGGCGATCTCCGCCGGGGACTTCGCCTGCCTGGGCCCGCGCCGGCCGGGCTTCTCCTGCGCCGACAGGCCCCAGAGCAGCGCGAGCGTGCGCGCCGGGTCCCCGGCACTGCTGCGGTCACTGGCCATGGACCCGATCCTTTCACGTCGGCCGCCCACATCGACCTCCCGCGTCGACCCTCTTCCGCCGGGCCTTCCGAGTCGGCCCGCCGGTACGGTCGGGCCATGACCGCCGCCGACCCCGACCCGCTGCCGGGCACCGACACCCCCGAGGCCGTCCGCCCCCGGGTGACCTGCCGCCGCTGCCACCGCCCGCTGCACGACCCGGAGTCGCGCATCCTGCGCCTCGGCTCCGAATGCCGCGACCCGTCCGAGCGGGTGCCCCGCCACGAGGTCGACCAGGACCCGCTGCCCGGCCTGGACTGACACCCGGTCACGCCATGTGACCGGGATCACTGTTTCCGCATTCTCCGTACTGTGTATAGTGTACTGCGTACGGGATAAATGCGTACGGGATCGCCGTCGACGAAAGGTCATCGGGCATGCAGATCACTTCCTCCGCCGTTTCGCTCACCGTCGAGGACGTCGAGGCGTCCGCGTCGTTCCTGCGGCAGCACCTCGGGTTCACCGAGGAGATGTCGTCGGACGGGTTCGTCTCCCTCGGGCACGCCAGTGCCGGGATGAACGTCGTCTTCCTGAAGCGCGGGATCGAGGTCCTCCCGGAGGGCTTCCGCGACGAGGTCGCCGCCGGGCTGATCCTGGCCTTCGTGGTCGGCGACGTCGTCGCCGAGGAGGCGCGGCTGCGGGCCGCCGGCGTGGAGATCACCATGGCCCTGCGCCAGGAGCCGTGGGGCGAGAAGCTCTTCCAGGTCACCGACCCGAACGGGGTCGTGGTCCAGCTGGTGGAGTGGGCCGGGCAGCAGCGGTAACGACACAGCGGCGGCGCCCCCGGCCGGAGAGGGCCGGGGGCGCCGCCGTGCTCGTCGGACCGGCCGGACTCAGTCGACCGTCCAGGTGTCGCCGCCCACGAGCAGCGCGGCCAGGTCGCCCTCGCCCCGGTCGGCGGCCGCGGTGGCCAGCTGGCCGGCCATCAGCTCGTCGTAGACCGGGCGGCGGACGTCACGCAGCACGCCGATCGGGGTGTGGTGCAGGGTGTCCGCGTCGGCGATCCGGGAGAGCGCGAAGGCCGTGGACGGTCCGGCCGCGTGGGCGTCGTGGACCAGCACCGCCGACTCGTTCTCCGCCGTGACGGCGTCGACGAACAGCTCGCCGTCGGCACCCCGGAAGACGCCCCGGGCGCGGTCCGCCCCGAAGCGGACCGGCTGCCCGTGCTCCAGCCGGATCAGCGCCTCGTCCCGGGTGCCGGCCTCCTTCAGCACCTCGAACGCGCCGTCGTTGAAGATGTTGCAGTTCTGGTAGATCTCGACCAGCGCGGTGCCCTCGTGCTCGGCCGCCGCCCGCAGCACCGACTGGAGGTGCTGGCGGTCGGAGTCGATGGTCCGGGCCACGAAGGTCGCCTCCGCGCCGATGGCCAGCGAGAGCGGGTTGAACGGGGCGTCCAGCGAGCCCATCGGCGTGGACTTGGTGATCTTCCCCAGCTCACTGGTCGGCGAGTACTGCCCCTTGGTCAGGCCGTAGATACGGTTGTTGAACAGCAGGATCTTCAGATTCACATTGCGGCGCAGCGCGTGGATCAGATGGTTGCCGCCGATCGACAGCGCGTCGCCGTCACCGGTCACCACCCACACGCTGAGGTCCTGCCGGGAGGTCGCCAGCCCGGTGGCGATCGCCGGGGCGCGGCCGTGGATCGAGTGCACCCCGTAGGTGTTCATGTAGTAGGGGAACCGCGACGAGCAGCCGATACCGGAAACGAAGACGGTGTTCTCCCGTCTGATCCCCAGCTCCGGCATGAACGCCTGTACCGCCGCCAGGATCGCGTAGTCACCGCAGCCGGGGCACCAGCGCACCTCCTGGTCGGTCTTGAACTCCTTGGCGCTCTGCGGCGCCTCGGCCTTCGGGACCAGCCGCAACGAGGGGAACTGCTCGCTCATCGGTTGTCCTCCTCGTCCAGGGTGCCGATCGCGGCCCACAGCACGTCCGCCAACTGCGCCGCCTTGAAGGGAAGTCCGCGCACCTGGTTGTAGGACTCCGCGTCCACCAGGTACCTGGCGCGCAGCAGCAGCGCCAGCTGGCCGAGGTTCATCTCGGGCACGATGACCTTGTCGTAACTCCGCAGCACCGTCCCGAGGTTGGCCGGGAAGGGGTTGAGGTTGCGCAGGTGCGTCTGGGCGATCCGGCCGCCGTCCGCCCGGACCCGGCGGACCGCCGCGGTGATCGGGCCGTAGGTCGAGCCCCAGCCGAGCACCAGGACGCGGGCCTCGCCGGAGGGGTCGTCGACCTCCACCGGCTCGACCGTGATGCCGTCCACCTTGGCCTGCCGGGTGCGGACCATGAAGTCGTGGTTGGCCGGGTCGTAGGAGATGTTGCCGGTGCCGTCCTGCTTCTCGATGCCGCCGATCCGGTGTTCGAGGCCGGGCGTGCCGGGCAGCGCCCACGGCCTGGCGAGCGTCCTCGGGTCGCGCAGGTAGGGCCAGAACGCGCCGTCCTCGCGGTTCGGGCCGGTGGCGAAGTCCGGCTCGATCGCCGGAAGTTCGTCGACCTCCGGGATCCGCCAGGGCTCCGAGCCGTTGGCCAGGTAGCCGTCCGAGAGCAGGAAGACCGGGGTGCGGTAGGTGACCGCGATGCGGGCCGCCTCCAGCGCCGCGTCGAAGCACTCGGCCGGCGTGGCGGGGGCCACGATCGGCACCGGGGCCTCGCCGTTGCGGCCGAACATCGCCTGCAGCAGGTCGGCCTGCTCGGTCTTGGTCGGCAGACCGGTGGACGGGCCGCCGCGCTGGATGTCCACCACCAGCAGCGGGAGTTCGAGCGAGACGGCCAGGCCGATCGTCTCGCTCTTGAGCGCCACGCCGGGGCCGGAGGTGGTGGTCACGCCGAGCGCGCCGCCGAAGGCCGCGCCGAGCGCCGCGCCGATGCCGGCGATCTCGTCCTCGGCCTGGAAGGTGCGCACGCCGAAGTTCTTGTGCCGGCTGAGCTCGTGCAGGATGTCCGAGGCCGGGGTGATCGGGTACGAGCCCAGGTAGAGCGGCAGCCCGGAGCGCCGGGCGGCGGCGATCAGGCCGTAGGACAGCGCCAGGTTGCCGGAGATGTTGCGGTAGCGGCCCGGCGGCAGCTTGGCCGGCGGCACCTCGTAGGAGACCGCGAAGGACTCGGTGGTCTCGCCGAAGTTCCAGCCGGCCCGGAAGGCGCTGATGTTGGCCTCGGCGATCTGCGGCTTCTTGGCGAACTTGGTGCGCAGGAAGGATTCGGTGCCCTCGGTCGGGCGGTGGTACATCCAGGAGAGCAGGCCCAGCGCGAACATGTTCTTGGCCCGCTCGGCGTCCTTGCGGGCGAGTCCGCTGTCCTTGAGCGCCTCCAGGGTGAGCGTGGTCAGCGGCACCTTGTGGAGGTGGTACCCCTGCAGCGAACCGTCCCCCAGCGGGTCCGCGGCGTATCCGACCTTGGCCAGCGCGCGCTTGGTGAACTCGTCGGTGTTGACGATGATCTCCGCGCCGCGCGGCAGGTCGGGCAGGTTGGCCTTGAGGGCGGCCGGGTTCATCGCCACCAGGACGTTGGGCGCGTCCCCCGGGGTCAGGATGTCGTGGTCGGCGAAGTGGAGCTGGAAGGACGAGACGCCCGGCAGGGTTCCGGCGGGAGCGCGGATCTCGGCCGGGAAGTTGGGCAGGGTGGAGAGGTCGTTGCCGAAGGACGCCGTCTCCGAGGTGAAGCGGTCACCGGTGAGCTGCATGCCGTCACCGGAGTCCCCGGCGAACCTGATGATCACCCGGTCCAGCTTGCGGATCGGCTTGGCGCCCCGGTGCTGCGGACCGACCGGCACGGCAGGGCCGGAGCTGCCCCCGCCGGGCCCGGAGCGGCCCTCGTCGCCGTCCGAGCCGTCCACCGCTTCTGACTGATCGACCTGACTGGTCACTGCCGCGGACCTCCTCGTGGGCACCAGCCGCGGGCGTGAGCCGTGTGCCCCGTCCGCCTGGTGCACCTCTCGCATCCTATGCGGGTAAGGATTGCCTTGGACGGAACTCCCCGATGCGGCGGAAAATCACCGCCGCACCCCGGAAAAAGGGCGTGGACGACCGGTTTGGATCGCTGGATCGGCGGTTCGGTTCGGACGCGAACACCGCCTTCGAACGATCCCGCGGCAGGCCGGTCAGGAATTCAGATAAGTGAGCACCGCGAGGACCCGGCGGTGGTCCCCGGGGCTCTGTGCGAGGCCCAGCTTCAGGAAGATGTTGCTGACGTGCTTCTCCACCGCGCCCTCCGAGACCACCAGCTGCTTGGCCACCGCGGTGTTGGTCCGGCCCTCCGCCATCAGCCCCAGCACCTCGCGCTCGCGCGGGGTCAGCCCGGCCAGCACGTCACCCTTGCGGCTGCGGCTCAGCAGCTGCTGGACCACCTCCGGGTCCAGCGCCGTGCCGCCCTCGGCGACCCGGACCACCGCGTCCACGAACTCGCGGACCTCGGCGACCCGGTCCTTCAGCAGGTAGCCGACGCCACGGGTGGAACCGGCCAGTAGTTCGGAGGCGTAGCGCTCCTCGACGAACTGCGAGAGCACCAGCACGCCGAGCTCCGGGTAGCGGCCGCGCAGGGTGACGCAGGCGCGCAGTCCCTCGTCGGTGTGGGAGGGGGGCATCCGCACGTCGGAGACCACCACGTCGGGCAGCGCGTCGGCGGCGGCCAGGTCGTGGATGGTCTTGATCAGCGCGTCGCCGTCCCCGACGCCGGCCACGACCTCCAGGCCGCGGTCGGTGAGCAGCCGGGTCAGGCCCTCCCGCAGCAGTACGGAGTCCTCGGCGATGACGACGCGAAGCATGGCGGCCTTCCGGATGGGCGGAGGTGCGGACACGGTGCTGACGGGTGTCAGTCTCCCCCATCCGGGCGACCGCCGGAGCCGCGGGCGGCGAGATTGGCCCCGCCCGCCCGGGCGGGGCTGCCCGTCCGTCACATGGTGCGGATGGCCACCGAGTCGCAGAGCGCCTGCAGCGCGTCCTTGGCCGGGCCGTCCGGCAGCGGGTCCAGCAGCGCGCGGGCCTCCTCGGCGTGCCGCAGGGTCTCCCGGCGGGCGTGCTCCAGCGCCGGGTGGCGGCGCAGCAGCCGCAGCGCCTCGGCGTGCAGCTCGTCGTCGGAGAGGTCCTTGCGCAGCAGCTCGCGCAGCCGGGCGTCCTCCGGATCGGCCGGGTCGGCGGGCATCTGGCGCAGCAGCAGGGTCGGCAGGGTCTCCACGCCCTCACGCAGGTCGGTGCCGGGGGTCTTGCCGGACTCGTGGCCGTCGCTGGCGATGTCCAGCACGTCGTCGGCCAGCTGGAAGGCGATGCCGATCCGCTCGCCGAAGGCGCTCAGGATGTCGATCACCCACGGCTCGGCGCCGGCCGCCAGCGCTCCTATCCGGCAGGAGACGGCGATCAGCGAGCCGGTCTTGCCGGCCAGCACGTTCAGGTAGTGGTCCAGCGGGTCGTCGTCCGGGCCGGGACCGGCGGTCTCCAGGATCTGGCCGGTGACCAGCCGCTCGAACGCGTCGGCCTGCAGCCGGACGGCCTCCGGGCCGAGGTCGGCGAGCACCTGGGAGGCGCGGGAGAAGAGGAAGTCGCCGGTCAGGATGGCGACCGAGTTGTCCCACCGGGAGTTGGCGCTGGGGGCCCCGCGTCTCACCGGGGCCTCGTCCATGACGTCGTCGTGGTACAGCGTGGCGAGGTGGGTGAGCTCGACGACGACGGCGGCCGGGATCACGCCGGCCGCGCTGGCGTCGCCGAACCGGGCGGCGAGCAGGACCAGCAGCGGGCGGAAGCGCTTGCCGCCGGCCTCGATCAGGTGGCTGGCGGTGACGGTGATGAACGGGACGTCACTCTTCACGGCGTCGGTGAGCGCGATCTCCACCGCTTCCATCCCGGCCTGGACGTCGCGGGTCAGATCGCGGTCCTGCACGCTGAGCCCAAAGGGTCCCACGACGGTCACGAAGACCACTCCTCTGTCCCTGGTCGATCTAGCGGCCCGGTCCCTGAGTGCCGCCGCTGGCCATACAGGCAGGGTATCCGGTCGCGAGTGGATCACTGCACGGGCGTGCGGCTCTGTCATGACCGGAGCGTCCCCGCTGGCCAGCACGGATACCCGGACGACGGGTCCGGGCCGCGCGCGCGGGCGCGACCCGGACGGTCGTGGGAGCGGTCGGCCCGGCCTCCGCCGGGGCGGTCGGCCGGGCCGTCGGCGGGCGGTCAGCCGGCGAAGAACACCGCCTTGGAGGCGAGGTCCAGGAAGTACTGCGGCAGCAGTCCGAGACCCACCGTCACCAGGACGCCGACGCCGATCGCGGTCGCCGTGAAGGCGCTCGGGATGGCGACGGTCGGGCCGCCCGGCTGCGGGTCGGAGAAGAACATCAGCACGATGACGCGGATGTAGAAGAACGCCGCCACCGCCGAGCTGAGCACACCGACGATCACCAGCGGGGTGGCCCCGCCGGCCGCCGCGGCCTGGAAGACCGCGAACTTCCCGGTGAACCCGGAGGTCAGCGGGATGCCCGCGAAGGCCAGCAGGAAGAGCGCGAACACCGCCGCGACCAGCGGGGAGCGCCGGCCCAGGCCGGCCCAGCTGGACAGGTGGGTCGCCTCGCCCTTGGAGTCGCGCACCAGGGTGACCACGGCGAACGCGCCGAGCGTCACGAAGGAGTACGCCAGCAGGTAGAACAGCACCGAGCCGACGCCCTGCCGGTTGCTGGCGATGACCCCGGTGAGGATGAAGCCGGCGTGCGCGATCGAGGAGTAGGCGAGCAGCCGCTTGACGTCCTGCTGGGTGACGGCCAGGACCGCGCCGACCACCATGGTGAGGATCGCCACACCCCAGAGCACCGGGCGCCAGTCCAGCCGCAGCGCGGGGAAGGCCACGTAGAACAGCCGCAGCACCGCGCCGAACGCGGCCACCTTGGTCGCCGCCGCCATGAAGCCGGTGACCGGGGTCGGCGCGCCCTGGTAGACGTCCGGGGTCCAGGCGTGGAACGGCACCGCGCCGACCTTGAAGAGCAGGCCGACCGCCAGCATCGCCAGGCCCACCAGCAGCAGGGCGTCGTTCTGGGTCGAGGAGACCAGCGCCGGGGTGAGCAGCGCGTTGCCGGAGATGACGTCGGCGATCTCGCCCAGCCGCACGCTGCCCGCGAAGCCGTACAGCAGCGCGGTGCCGAACAGGAAGAACGCCGAGGCGAAGGCGCCGAGCAGGAAGTACTTGACCGCCGCCTCCTGGGAGAGCAGCCGGCGGCGCCGGGCCAGCGCGCAGAGCAGGTAGAGCGGGAGGGAGAAGACCTCCAGCGCGACGAACATGGTCAGCAGGTCGTTGGCGGCCGGGAACAGCAGCATGCCGCCGACCGCGAACATGGTGAGCGGGAAGACCTCGCTGGTGGTGAAGCCGGCCCGGATCGCGCCGCGCTCCTGCTCGCCGCCGGGGGTGGCGGCGGCCTGGGCGGTGAACGCGTCGGCCGGCGCTCCCCCGGCCTTCGGCTCCAGCTTGCGCTCGGCGTAGGTCAGCACCGCGACCACCGCGACCAGCAGGATGACGCCCTGGAGGAACAGCGTCGGGCCGTCCAGGGCGACCGAGCCCATCGCGACCGCGCCGACCTTGGTGGTGCCGTAGCCCTGGGCGGCGAGCACCAGGACGGCGACGAAGGCGCCGGCCAGGCCGGTCAGCGCGGTCACCACCTGGGCCCAGTGCCGCAGCTGCCGGGGCAGGAAGGCCTCCAGCAGGATGCCGGTCACGGCGGCGCCGAACACCACCAGCATCGGGGACAACTGGCCGTACTCGATGTGCGGCGCGGGGATGCTCTGGGTGCCGCCGGCGGCGGCGAGCCAGCCGGTGCTGCTCACTTGTGCTCACCTCCTGAGCGGGCGGTCCCGTCCTGGGCGGTCCCGTGGTCGGCGGCGACCGGGTGGGCCGGTGCCGGATCGGTCTGGTGGACCTGCGAGAGGGTCGCGTTCACCGAGGGGTTGACCAGGTCGGTGAGCGGCTTCGGGTAGACGCCGAGCAGCACGGTGAGCGCCACCAGCGGGGTCACCACGGCGAGTTCGCGGACCTTGAGGTCGCTGATGCCGCCGACGCCCTCCTTGACCGGGCCGGTCATGGTGCGCTGGTAGAGCAGCAGGGCGTACAGCGCGGCGAGCACGATGCCGAAGGTGGCGACGATGCCGATCGCCGGGTACCGGGTGAAGGTGCCGACCAGGACGAGGAACTCGCTGACGAAGGGCGCCAGTCCGGGCAGCGAGAGGGTGGCCAGGCCACCGATCAGGAAGGTGCCGGCGAGCACCGGGGCGACCTTCTGCACGCCGCCGTAGTCGGCGATCAGCCGCGAGCCGCGGCGGGAGATCAGGAACCCGGCCACCAGCATCCACGCGGCGGTGGAGATGCCGTGGTTGACCATGTAGAGGGTGGCTCCGCTCTGGCCCTGGCTGGTCAGCGCGAAGATGCCCATGATGATGAAGCCGAAGTGCGAGATCGAGGCGTAGGCGACCAGCCGCTTGATGTCCTTCTGGCCGATGGCCAGCAGCGCGCCGTAGATGATCCCGATGACCGAGAGGACCAGGATCGCCGGGGCGAAGGTCTTCGAGGCCTCCGGGAACAGCCCGACGCAGAAGCGGAGCATCGCGAAGGTACCGACCTTGTCGACCACGGCGGTGATCAGGACGGCGGTGCCGGCGGTGGCCTCGCCCATCGCGTTCGGCAGCCAGGTGTGCAGCGGCCAGAGCGGGGCCTTCACCGCGAAGGCGAAGAAGAAGCCGAGGAACAGCGCGTTCTCGGCGGCGCCGCTGAGCTCCAGCCGGCCGTCGGCGACCGCGCCGGTGAGCGTCGGCAGGTCGAAGGTGGCCAGGCCCTGGTCCTGCGCGATCACGTACAGGCCGATCACCGCGGCCAGCATGACCAGGCCGCCGAGCAGGTTGTACAGCAGGAACTTGACCGCCGCGTAGGAGCGCTGACGGGCCGACTCGGGGCCGCCGGCCCGGTCGCCGAAGCCTCCGATGAGGAAGTACATCGGGATCAGCATGGCTTCGAAGAAGACGTAGAAGACGAAGACGTCGGTGGCGTAGAAGGAGACGATCACCATCGCCTCCACCGCCAGGACCAGGGCGAAGAAGCCCTGGGTGCGGCGCCGCGCCTCGAAGGTGTCGGGGTCGGCGGTCCCCTCCCGCGCGGGGACGGCCGGGTCGGCGTCGTGCCAGGAGGCGAGCAGCACGATCGGCACCAGGACGGCGGTGAGCAGGGCGAGGACGGCGCCGATGCCGTCCACGCCGAGCGAGAAGGTGATGCCGAAGGAGCGGATCCAGTTGTAGGACTCGGTCAGCTGGTAGCGCGCGCCGTCCGGGTCGAACCGCGCGGCGGCCGCGCCGGCCAGGGCCAGGGTGACGGCGGAGAAGACCAGCGCCACCGTCTTGGCGGTCCGCCGCCGGCCCTCGGTGCTCCCGGCCGGCAGGGCGGCGGTGACCACCGCACCGGCCGCCGGGACCGCGCAGGTCGCGGTGAGGAGGACGCTCATGCCCCGGCCTCCTGACGCTGTGTGTCATCCGGGTACATCAGACGGACCTCATCAGGAGAGTCGTGGCGACCAGCACCAGCGTGCCGCCGAACATGGAGAGCGCGTACGAGCGGACGTAGCCGTTCTGGATCCGCCGCAGCCGGCTGGAGACGCCGCCGATGGTGGCGGCCAGGCCGTTGACGAAGCCGTCCAGACCTCGGCTGTCGAAGTACACCAGGGCGGCGGTGAGCGCCGAGCCGGGGCGGACCAGGACGGCGTGGTTGAAGTCGTCCTGGAGCAGGTCCCGGCGGGCGGCCCGGGTGAGCGGGGAGCCGTAGGGCGGCACCACCGGGACGGCGGAGCGGCCGTACACCAGGTACGAGAGCGCGACGCCGGCCACCATGCAGGCGCTGGTGAGCAGGGTGACGGTGAGTTCGCCGAGCGGCGAGTGGCCGTGCTCGTACCCGGTGACCGGTTCCAGCCAGGTGAGGAAGGACTCGTTGAACGCGAACAGCCCGCCGGCGAACACCGAGCCGACCGCCAGCAGGATCATCGGGACGGTCATGGTGCTCGGCGACTCGTGCGGGTGCGGGTCGTTGCCCTGGGCGTCCGGCTGCCAGCGCTTCTCGCCGAAGAAGGTCAGGATCATCACCCGGGTCATGTAGAACGCGGTGACCGCGGCGCCGGTCAGGGCGCACAGGCCGAGGATCCAGCCCTCGGTGCCGCCCTTGGCGAAGGCCGCCTCGATGATCTTGTCCTTGGAGAAGAAGCCGGACAGGCCCGGGAATCCGATGATGGCCAGGTAGCCGAGGCCGAAGGTGACGAAGGTGACCGGCATGTACTTGCGCAGACCGCCGTAGTGACGCATGTTCACCTCGTCGTTCATGCCGTGCATGACCGACCCGGCGCCGAGGAAGAGCCCGGCCTTGAAGAAGCCGTGGGTCACCAGGTGCATGATCGCGAAGGCGTAGCCGATCGGGCCGAGGCCGGCCGCCAGGATCATGTAGCCGATCTGCGACATGGTCGAGCCGGCCAGCGCCTTCTTGATGTCGTCCTTGGCGCAACCGACGATCGCACCGAAGAGCAGGGTGACCGCGCCGACCACCACGACGGCGGTCTGGGCGTCCGGCGCCAGGTTGAAGATCGCCCCGGAGCGGGTGATCAGGTAGACGCCGGCGGTGACCATGGTGGCCGCGTGGATCAGCGCGGAGACCGGGGTCGGGCCCTCCATCGCGTCCCCGAGCCAGGACTGCAGCGGCACCTGCGCGGACTTGCCGCAGGCGGCGAGCAGCAGCATCAGGCCGATCGCGGTCAGCTTGCCCTCGCTCGCGCTGTCGGCGGTGGCGAAGACCGGCTCGAAGGCGAAGGAGCCGAACTCGACGAACATCAGCATGATCGCGATCGACAGGCCCATGTCGCCGACGCGGTTGACGATGAACGCCTTCTTGGCGGCCGTCGCGGCGCTCGGCTTGTGCTGCCAGAAGCCGATCAGCAGGTACGAGGCGAGGCCCACGCCCTCCCAGCCGAAGTACAGCAGCAGGTAGTTGTCGGCGACCACCAGCAGCAGCATGGCCGCCAGGAACAGGTTCAGATAGGCGAAGAAGCGGCGCCGGCGCTCGTCGTGCGCCATGTAGCCCACCGAGTAGAGGTGGATCAGCGTGCCGACGCCGGTGATCAGCAGGACGAAGGTCATCGAGAGCTGGTCGAGCCGGAAGGAGATGTCGGCCTGGAAGCCGTTCACCGGGATCCAGCTGAACAGGTACTTGGTGACGGCGCGGTCCTCGGCGTCCCGTCCCAGCATGGACGAGAACAGCGCGAGGCCGAAGCCGAAGGACAGCGCGGCGAGCGCGGTGGCCAGCCAGTGGCCGAACCGGTCGAAGGCCCGGCCGCCGAGCAGCAGCAGGGCGGCGCCGGCCAGCGGGGCCGCGACCAGCAGCGGAATGAGAGAGTTCACCGAGGCCCTCCGCCTACAGCTTCATCAGGTTGCTGTCGTCGACCGAAGCGGAGTGCCTGGTCCGGAAGATCGTGACGATGATCGCGAGGCCGACCACGACCTCGGCCGCCGCGACCACCATGGTGAAGAACGCGATGATCTGGCCGTCCAGGTTGCCGTGCATCCGGGAGAAGGTGACCAGCGCCAGGTTGGAGGCGTTGAGCATCAGCTCGACGCACATGAACAGGACGATCGCGTTCCGCCGGATCAGCACGCCGGAGGCGCCGATGGTGAACAACAGGGCGGAGAGATAGAGGTAGTTGACCGGATTCACTCCGCCCCCTCCTCGTCGTGGTCGGACGCCGGGCGGTTCGCCGGCGCCGTGTGGTTGGCGGCCACCGGCTCCAGCGCCTGGCGCGGGCCGGTCACCGGCGGGCGCTCGGACCGCGGGCGGCCCAGCCAGTCGGCGGTGGTGGACTCCAGCTCGGCCATCCGGGCCAGCATCTCCTGGCTGACGTCGCGGATCTGGCCGCGCTCGCGCAGGGTCTGCATGACCGAGTCCTCGGCGATCGAGCCGTCCGGCAGCAGACCCGGGATGTCCACCGCGTTGTGCCGGGCGTAGACGCCGGGCGCGGGCAGCGGCGGGACCTGCAGGTTGTCCGCGACCCGCTGGGCGGCCAGTTCGCGCTGGGTCTTCGGGGCCTTCACGTGCTCGCGGTGGGTGAGCACCATGGCGCCGATCGCGGCGGTGATCAGCAGCGCGCCGGTGACCTCGAAGGCCCAGACGTACTTGGTGAAGATCAGCCGGGCCAGGCCCTGGACGTTGCCCTCGGCGTTGGCCTCGGCGAGGCCGGAGAAGGTGTCCAGCTTCGCGTTGGCGATCCCGGCGACCAGCAGCACGCCGAAGCCGAGCCCGCAGAGCACGGCGGCGAACCGCTGGCCCTTCAGCTGTTCCTTCAGCGAGTCCGCGCTGGTCACGCCGACCAGCATCACCACGAACAGGAAGAGCATCATGATCGCGCCGGTGTAGACGACGATCTGCACCACGCCCAGGAACACCGCGCCCTGGGCCATGTAACAGACCGCCAGGGCGAGCATGGTGGCGGCCAGGCAGAGCGCGCTGTGCACCGCCTTCTTCATCAGCAGCATGCCGAGGGCGCCGCCGACGGCGATCACCGCGAGCCCCCAGAACTGGACGGCCTCGCCGGTGGAGGTCGCGCCGGTGACGGCGGCGAGGGTGGCGGGGGCGGCGGTCACGACTGCGCCTCCTTCTCCCGCGCGGTGCGCTCCTGGAGCTCGGTGCCCGGCGCCGCCGCGGTGATCTCGCCCCGGTAGTACGCGCCCTCGTCGGCGCCCGGGAAGATCGCGTGCGGGGTGTCGACCATGCCCTCGGAGAGGCCGACCAGCAGCTGCTCCTTGGTGAAGATGAGGTCCTTGCGGGAGGAGTCCGCGAGCTCGTACTCGTTGGTCATGGTGAGCGCCCTGGTCGGGCAGGCCTCGATGCACAGACCGCACAGGATGCAGCGGGCGTAGTTGATCTGGTACACCGCGCCGTACCGCTCACCGGGCGAGTAGCGCTCCTCCTCCTGGTTGTCCGCGCCCTCGACGTAGATCGCGTCGGCCGGGCAGGCCCAGGCGCACAGCTCGCAGCCGACGCACTTCTCCAGGCCGTCCGGGTGCCGGTTGAGCTGGTGGCGTCCGTGGAAGCGCGGGGCGGTGGGCTTCTTCTGCTCCGGATACTGCTCGGTGAGCCGCTTCTTGAACATGGCCTTGAAGGTCACGCCGAAGCCGGCGGCCGGTCCGAGGATGGACGGCTTCTCGGCCGGCTCGGGCCGGTCGGTCCGGCGGTTCTGGTCGGACGACATCTCGGTTCAGCTCCCTTCGGAATGGTCGGCCCCGTTGAGGGCGTCCTGGAGTTGCTTCGGGGCACGGCTGCGCCGGCGCGGAACCGGCGGGAGCTGCTGGCCGGGCATCGGCGGCACCGGGTAGCCGCCGGCCATCGGGTCGAACTCCCCGCGCGGCGCGCCGTCCTCGGTCTCGGGCCGGCGCTTCACGACGTCCCGCAGCAGGCCGAGCAGCAGCAGCGCGCCGACCGGGGCGCCGACGTAGAGCACCACCTCGCCGAACCCGTAGCCCTCGTTGCGCAGCGCCCGGACGGCCGCCACCATCACCAGCCAGACCAGCGAGACCGGGATGAGCACCTTCCAGCCGAGCTTCATGAACTGGTCGTAGCGGAACCGGGGCAGGGTGCCGCGCAGCCAGATGAAGAAGAACAGCAGCAGCTGGATCTTGAGGGTGATCCACAGCAGCGGCCACCAGCCGTGGTTGGCGCCCTCCCAGAAGGTGGAGACCGGCCAGGGGGCGCGCCAGCCGCCCAGGAACAGGGTGGAGGCGACGGCCGAGACGGTGACCATGTTGACGTACTCGGCGAGCATGAACATCGCGAACTTCAGCGAGGAGTACTCGGTGTTGAAGCCGCCGACCAGCTCGCCCTCGGCCTCCGGGAGGTCGAACGGCGCGCGGTTGGTCTCGCCGACCATCGCCACGATGTAGACGATGAACGACACCGGCAGCAGCACCGCGAACCAGGTCGGCTGCTGCGAGGAGACGATCTCCGAGGTGGACATCGAGCCGGAGTAGATGAACACCGCCGCGAAGGACAGGCCCATCGCGATCTCGTAGCTGATCATCTGGGCCGAGGAGCGCAGACCGCCGAGCAGCGGGTAGGTCGAGCCGGAGGACCAGCCGGCCAGCACGATGCCGTAGATGCCGACCGAGGCGGTGGCCAGGATGTACAGCAGCGCCACCGGGAAGTCGGTCAGCTGCATCGGCGTCCGGGTACCGAAGATCGAGATCTCGTCACCGGCCGGGCCGAACGGGATCACCGCGAAGGCCATGAACGCCGGGATGGCGCAGACGATCGGGGCCAGGATGTAGACCGCCTTGTCGGCGCCCTTGACCACCAGGTCTTCCTTGAGCGCCAGCTTCACGCCGTCGGCGAGCGACTGCAGCAGGCCCCACGGGCCGTGCCGGTTGGGCCCGATGCGCAGCTGCATCCAGGCCACCACCTTGCGCTCCCAGACGATCGCCACGAGCACCGTGCCGACCAGGAAGGCGAAGCAGAACACCGCCTTGAGCAGGACCAGCCACCAGGGGTCGCGGCCGAAGAAGCCGAGCGTCTCGTACGCGGCGAGGTCGTACCCGGCGAGCGGGTGCGAGGTGGGGTTCACTTCTCCTCCTCGTCGGGCTCGACGCCCTGCGCCTCGCCGTCCCGGGCCTCGTCGTCCTGCGCCGGGGCGATGGTGACCAGGTGACCGATGGTGGTGCCGAGCGTGCGGCAGGCGCCGCCCGGGGTGGAGTTGAGCGGGATCCAGACCGTGCGGTCGGGCATCTCCTTGCCGATCTCCAGCGGCAGGGTGACCGAGCCGGCCGGGCCGGTCAGCCGCAGCGCGGTCGCGTCGACGGCGCCGATCTCCTCGGCGGTGGTCGGCGAGATCCGGGCCACGGCGCGGTGCCGGGTGCCGGCCAGGTGCGGGTCGCCCTCCTGGAGCGAGCCCCGGTCGAGCAGCAGCCGCCAGCCGGCCAGCACCGCCTGGCCGGTGGCCGGCCGGGGCAGCAGGCCCGGGTGGGCGGCGGGGGCGGCCGGGCGCTCGCCCTCCCAGGGCGCGAACCGGTCCAGCTCCAGCCGGGCGGCGCGCACGTCGGGCAGGCCGAGCCGGTGGCCCAGCGCGTCGGCGAGCATGCTCAGCACCCGCAGGTCCGGGTGCAGGTGCCGGCCCACTTGCTGGTCCGGCTTGAGCGCGGCCTCGAACATCCGCACCCGGCCCTCCCAGTCCAGGAAGGTGCCGGCCTTCTCGGCGACCGCGGCCACCGGCAGCACCACGTCGGCGTGCGCGGTGACGGCGGACGGGCGCAGCTCCAGCGAGACCACGAACGGGACGGCGGCCAGCGCCAGTTCGGCCTGCGCCGGATCGGCGAGGTCCTCCGGGTCGAGGCCGCCGACCAACAGCGCGCCGAGTTCGCCGCCGACGGCCGCGGCGAGGATCTCCTCGGTGTCCCGGCCCGGCCGGGCCGGGATCGCGGCCACGTCCCAGAGGGCGGCGGCCTCGGCCCGGGCGCCCGGGGAGTTGACCGGGCGGCCGCCCGGCAGCAGGCCGGGCAGCGCGCCCGCCTCGACCGCGCCGCGCTCCCCGGCCCGCCGGGGGATCCA
This sequence comes from Kitasatospora sp. NPDC002551, assembly GCF_040296005.1. Taxonomy (NCBI): domain Bacteria; kingdom Bacillati; phylum Actinomycetota; class Actinomycetes; order Kitasatosporales; family Streptomycetaceae; genus Kitasatospora; species Kitasatospora sp. NPDC002551. Next base: position 109,618 of record NZ_JBEOWI010000001.1, read on the forward strand.
GGCGAGCCGGGCGCCGGTGGCGTGCGCCAGCCGCAGTACGGCGGAGAGCGCGCCGGGGGCGGCGGCGGCCCGCTCGCCGACCAGGATCACCGCGCCGGGGGTGCGCAGCAGTTCGGCGGCGCGCCCGGCGTCGTCGCTGAGCGGCTCGTCGGCGGCGAGCGCGGCCAGCCACTCGGCCTCGGTGCCGGGTGCGGCGGGCAGCAGCGCCCCGCGCAGCTTGGCCAGGCCCCGGGAGGCGTGCGCGGCGATCGAGAAGACCACCGGCCCTCCGGCGCGGCTCGCCTTGCGCAGCCGCAGGAAGACGATCGGCGACTCCTCCTCGGGCTCCAGGGCCACCAGCAGCGCGACCGGCGCGGCCTCCAGGTCCTGGTAGGTCACGCCCTCGCCGGTGATGTCCACGCCCTGCCCCGCGACCGCGGCGGCCAGGAACTCCGCCTCCTCGGCGCTGTGCGGGCGGGCCCGGAAGTCCACGTCGTTGGTGCCGAGCACCACCCGGGCGAACTTGGCGTAGGCGTAGGCGTCCTCGACGGTGACCCGGCCTCCGGTGAGCACCCCGGTGCGGGCCTCGCGCAGCCCCTCGGCGGCGGCGGCCAGCGCCTCCGGCCAGGAGGCGGGGACGAGCTCGCCGTCCCGGCGGACCAGCGGGGTGGTGATCCGGTCACGCTGCTGGGCGTAGCGGAAGGCGAACCGGCCCTTGTCGCAGTTCCACTCCTCGTTGACCGCCGGGTCCTCGCCGGCCAGCCGGCGCAGCACCTTGCCGCGCCGGTGGTCGGTGCGCTGGGCGCAGCCGGACGAGCAGTGCTCGCAGACGCTCGGCGAGGAGACCAGGTCGAACGGGCGGGAGCGGAACCGGTAGGCCGCCGAGGTGAGGGCACCGACCGGGCAGATCTGGATGGTGTTGCCGGAGAAGTACGACTCGAAGTCGTCGCCCTCGCCGGTGCCGACCTGCTGCAGGGCGCCGCGCTCGACCAGGTCGATGAACGGGTCGCCGGCGATCTGCTGGGAGAACCGCGTGCAGCGGGCGCAGAGCACGCAGCGCTCCCGGTCCAGCAGCACCTGGCTGCTGATCGGCAGCGGCTTCTCGTAGGTGCGCTTGACCCCCTCGAAGCGGGACTCCGCGTCGCCGGTGGACATCGCCTGGTTCTGCAGCGGGCACTCGCCGCCCTTGTCGCAGACCGGGCAGTCCAGCGGGTGGTTGATCAGCAGCAGTTCCATCACGCCGCGCTGGGCCTTCTCGGCGACCGGCGAGCTGACCTGGGTGCGGACCACCATGCCCTCGGCGACCGGGATGGTGCAGGAGGCGACCGGCTTGCGCTGGCCCTCGATCTCCACGATGCACTGCCGGCAGGCGCCGGCCGGGTCGAGCAGCGGGTGGTCGCAGAAGCGCGGGATCTGGGTGCCGATCTGCTCGGCGGCCCGGATCACCAGCGTCCCCTTGGGGACCTGCACTTCTACGCCGTCGATGGTGAGCGTGACCAGCTCGACCGGGGCCTGTCCGCCCGTGGAGGTGGAGGGTTCTGTGATCGTCACGCGTGCACCTCCCTTTCGGTGGCGGACTGGTGGCCGGGGCGGGGGCCGTCGGCCCAGACGGTGGAGGCGGCCGGGTCGAGCGGGCAGCGGCGCTCCACGAGGTGCTGCTCGTACTCGGCCCGGAAGTGCTGGAGCGAGGAGACGATCGGGCTGGCGGCGCCGTCGCCCAGCGCGCAGAAGGACTTGCCGTTGATGTTGTCGGCGATGTCCAGGAGCTTCTCGAGGTCGCCCTCGGTGCCCTGGCCGGCCTCGATCCGCTTGAGCAGCTGGACCAGCCAGTAGGTGCCCTCGCGGCAGGGGGTGCACTTGCCGCAGGACTCGTGGGCGTAGAACTCCGTCCAGCGGGTGACCGCGCGGACCACGCAGGTCGTCTCGTCGAAGATCTGCAGGGCCTTGGTGCCGAGCATGGAGCCGGCCGCGCCGACTCCCTCGTAGTCGAGCGGGACGTCGAGGTGCTCGTCGGTGAACATCGGGGTGGAGGAGCCGCCCGGGGTCCAGAACTTGAGCCGGTGGCCGGCGCGGATGCCGCCGCTGATGTCGAGCAGCTGGCGCAGCGTGATGCCGAGCGGGGCCTCGTACTGGCCGGGGTTGGTGACGTGGCCGGAGAGCGAGTAGAGCGTGAAGCCGGGGGACTTCTCGGTGCCCAGGCCCTTGAACCACTCCTTGCCCCGGGCCAGGATCGGCGGCACCGAGGCGATCGACTCGACGTTGTTGACCACGGTCGGGCAGGCGTAGAGGCCGGCGATGGCCGGGAACGGCGGGCGCAGCCTCGGCTGGCCGCGGCGCCCCTCCAGCGAGTCGAGCAGGGCCGTCTCCTCGCCGCAGATGTACGCGCCGGCGCCGGCGTGGACGGTGATGTCCAGGTCGAGGCCGGAGCCGAGGATGTCCTGGCCGAGCAGCCCGGCCGCGTACGCCTCGGCGACGGCGGCCTGGAGCCGGCGCAGCACCGGGACGACCTCGCCGCGCAGGTAGATGAAGGCGTGGTCGCAGCGGATCGCGTAGGACGCGATGATCATGCCCTCGATCAGCGAGTGCGGGTTGGCGAACAGCAGCGGGATGTCCTTGCAGGTGCCCGGCTCGGACTCGTCCGCGTTGACCACCAGGTAGTGCGGCTTGCCGTCGTTCTGCGGGATGAACTGCCACTTCATGCCGGTGGGGAAGCCGGCGCCGCCGCGGCCGCGCAGGCCGGAGTCCTTGACCAGGGCGATCACGTCGTCCGGGGGCATGGCGAGGGCGGCCCGCAGGCCCTCGTACCCGGCGTGGCGGCGGTAGGTGGCGAGGCTCCAGGGGCGGGAGTCGTCCCAGGAGGCGGACAGGACGGGGGTGAGCAGCTTCTCGGCCGGCTCGGCGGAGGTCATCACGCTTCGTTCCCTTCCTGGCCGGTGCCCTCGTGGCGGGGGGAGACGACGCGGGTGCCGCCGGTGCCGGGCAGGGCCTCGCCGCGGGCCAGCCGCAGGCCGGCCAGCGAGGGGGCGCCGCCGGCGCCGGACTCGTCGACGGCGCCGGGGCGCTCGTCGGGGAAGCCGGCCAGGATCCGGGCGGTCTCCTTGAAGGAGCAGAGCCGGGCGCCGCGGGTGGGTGCGGCCTCGCGGCCCGCGCGCAGGTCGTCGACCAGCCGCTTGGCGCTCTCCGGCGTCTGGTTGTCGAAGAACTCCCAGTTGACCATCACCACGGGCGCGTAGTCGCAGGCCGCGTTGCACTCGATGTGCTCGATCGAGATCCGGCCGTCCTCGGTCGTCTCGTTGTTGGCGATCCCGAGGTGCTCCTGGAGTTCGGCGAAGATCTGGTCGCCGCCGAGCACCGCGCACAGGGTGTTGGTGCAGACCCCGACGTGGTACTCGCCGGCCGGCCGGCGCCGGTACATGGTGTAGAAGGTGGCGACGGCGGTGACCTCGGCGGTGGTGAGGTCCAGCTGCTCCGCGCAGAACCGGATGCCGGTCGGGCTGACGAAGCCCTCCTCGGCCTGCACCAGGTGCAGCAGCGGCAGCAGGGCGGACCGGGCCACCGGGTAGCGGCCGATCAGCTCCGCGGCGTCGGCGGCCAGCCGGGCGTGCACCTCCTCGGGGTACGGCCTGGCCGGCAGCGCCGGCATCCCCAGTCGGACGTCTGTCACCGGTCCACGCCTCCCATCACCGGGTCGATCCCGGCCACCGCGACGATGACGTCGGCCACCTGGCCGCCCTCGCACATCGCCGCCATCGTCTGCAGATTGGTGAACGACGGGTCCCGGAAGTGGACCCGGTACGGGCGGGTGCCGCCGTCGCTGACCACGTGCACGCCCAGCTCGCCCTTGGGCGACTCGACCGCCACGTAGGCCTGGCCGACCGGGACCCGGAAGCCCTCGGTGACCAGCTTGAAGTGGTGGATCAGGGCCTCCATGGAGGTGCCCATGATCTTCCGGATGTGGTCGAGGGAGTTGCCCATCCCGTCCGGCCCGACGGCGAGCTGGGCCGGCCAGGCGATCTTCTTGTCGGCCACCATGACCGGGCCGGGGCGCAGCCGGTCCAGGCACTGCTCGACGATCCGCAGCGACTGCTTCATCTCCTCCAGGCGGATCAGGAAGCGGCCGTAGGAGTCGGCGCTGTCGGCGATCGCGACCTCGAAGTCGTAGTTCTCGTAGCCGCAGTACGGGTCGGACTTGCGCAGGTCGTGCGGCAGGCCGGTGGCGCGCAGGATCGGGCCGGTGGCGCCGAGGGCGAGGCAGCCGGGCAGGTCGAGGAAGCCGACGTCGACCAGGCGGGCCTTGAACACCGGGTTGCCGGTGGCGAGTTTGTCGTACTCGTGCATCCGGGAGCGGAAGGTCTTCACGGCCTCGCGGATCTGGTCGACCGCGCCGGGCGGGAGGTCCTGGGCGAGGCCGCCGGGGCGGACGTACGCGTGGTTCATCCGCAGGCCGGTGACCAGTTCGAAGATGTCCAGGATCAGCTCGCGGTCGCGGAAGCCGTAGATCATCAGCGTGGTGGAGCCGATCTCCATGCCACCGGTGGCCAGGCAGACCAGGTGGGAGGCGATCCGGTTAAGCTCCATCATCAGCACCCGGATGACGCTGGCCCGCTCGGGGATGTCGTCGGTGATGCCGAGCAGCTTCTCGACCGCCAGGCAGTAGGCGGTCTCGTTGAACAGCGGGGTCAGGTAGTCCATCCGGGTCACGAAGGTGGTGCCCTGGACCCAGCTGCGGAACTCCATGTTCTTCTCGATGCCGGTGTGGAGGTAGCCGATGCCGCAGCGGGCCTCCGTCACGGTCTCGCCGTCGATCTCCAGGATCAGCCGCAACACCCCGTGGGTGGAGGGGTGTTGCGGGCCCATGTTGACGATGATGCGCTCGTCGTCGGCCCGGCCGACGGCCTCGACCACCTCGCCCCAGTCGCCGCCGGTGACCGTGAAGACCCGGCCCTCGGTGGTCTCCCGGGCGCCCGCCTCGGCGGCGTCGCCCTGGTGCGTCTCCTCGTAGTGCTGGGTGCTCATCAGCTGTACGACCTCCGCTGGTCGGGCGCCGGGATCTGGGCGCCCTTGTACTCGACGGGGATGCCGCCGAGCGGGTAGTCCTTGCGCTGCGGGTGGCCCAGCCAGTCGTCCGGCATCATGATCCGGGTGAGGGCCGGGTGGCCTTCGAAGACCAGGCCGAAGAAGTCGTAGGCCTCGCGCTCGTGCCAGTCGTTGGTCGGGTAGACGCTGACCACGGACGGGATGCGCGGGTCGGCGTCCGGCGCGGTGACCTCCAGCCGGATCAGCCGGCCGTGGGTGATCGAGCGCAGGTGGTAGACCGCGTGCAGTTCGCGGCCCCGGTCGCCGGGGTGGTGCACGCCGCTCACCCCGAGGCAGAGCTCGAAGCGCAGCGCCGGGTCGTCGCGCAGGGTGCGGACGGTGCGCAGCAGGTGCTCGCGGGCGATGTGGAAGGTGAGCTCGGCGCGGTCGACGACGGTCTTCTCGATCACCTCGGCCGGGTCGAGGCCCTGTTCCTCCAGGGCGCCCTCCAGCTCGTCGGCGACCTCGTCGAACCAGCCGCCGTAGGGGCGCTCGCTGGCCGGCGGCAGGGCGATCGGGGCGACCAGCCCGCCGAAGCCGGAGGTGTCGCCGCTGCCCTGGGCGCCGAACATGCCCTGCCGGCGGCCGACCACCTCGACCGGGATCTCGCGGCGCGGCTGCTCGCGGCGGGTCTCGGGTACCTGCTCGTTCATCGCAGCAGCCCCCGCATCTCGCTCACCGGGGTGGCCTGCAGCGCGAGCGCCTCGCCCAGTTCCTCGGCGCGGCGCTTGTTCACGCCGAGCGGCTCGTGCTGGATCTTGTCGTGCAGCTTCAGGATCGCGTCCATCAGCATCTCCGGGCGCGGCGGACAGCCGGGCAGGTAGATGTCCACCGGGACGATGTGGTCGACGCCCTGCACGATCGCGTAGTTGTTGAACATCCCGCCGGAGGAGGCGCAGACGCCCATCGAGATGACCCACTTCGGATTGGCCATCTGGTCGTAGACCTGGCGCAGCACCGGGGCCATCTTCTGGCTCACCCGGCCCGCCACGATCATCAGGTCGGCCTGCCGGGGCGAGCCCCGGAACACCTCCATGCCGAACCGGGCCAGGTCGTAGCGGCCCGCGCCGGTGGTCATCATCTCGATCGCGCAGCAGGCCAGCCCGAAGGTGGCCGGGAAGAGCGACGCCTTGCGCACCCAGCCGGCGGCCGTCTCCACGGTCGTGAGCAGAAAGCCGCTCGGCAGCTTCTCCTCGATTCCCATCAGATCCCTCTCAATGCCCTCAAGTCCGTTGGCTTGTCCGCATGTTCACAAAGTCAGCGGTCAGTCCCACTCCAGACCGCCGCGGCGCCAGACGTAGGCGTAGGCGACGAAGACGGTGGCGATGAACAGGAGCATCTCGACCAGCCCGAAGATCCCCAGGGCGTCGAAGCTCACGGCCCACGGGTAGAGGAAGACGATCTCGATGTCGAAGACGATGAAGAGCATCGCCGTCAGGTAGTACTTGATCGGGAACCGACCGCCGCCCACAGGCTGCGGGGTCGGCTCGATGCCGCACTCGTACGCCTCCAGCTTGGCCCGGTTGTAGCGCTTGGGGCCGGTCAGTGAGGCCATCACGACGGAGCCGACCGCGAACGCCGCGGCGATGGCACCGAGTACGAGGATCGGCGCGTAGGCATTCATAGCCCCCGCTCCCTCCGTCCAGTCGTCCTTGACTGCAGATCGGAACCGACGGGTCACACTCTGGTGAACCCGGCGTTCCAGTTCCCGAGATCCACCCCATGTGAGGCAGTTCACAAAGCCCGGAACGAGCGCATCCTATGCCCGTCGGCTTGTGATCTGCGACACGCAGTTCAAGACGATCTTTGTGATCTCCGCCACCTCGCGAATCGTGGCGAAGGTGAGCATGACGAGATTTGTCGACGCAAAGAAGTCAAATGGTCACAAGCAGTCGCAATTATCTGCGAAGCGGCTGGTCAGGGCCATGCGCCTATATCAACTATGCCTCGCCGAGAGCAAATTTCCGGGCGTCATGTTGACGTGTTATAGCGGCTCACCCGCAGGGGTGGCGGCCCCGCGAACGCCCGCTTGACCCTTCGTTCACAAGCGCGCGTCCGGACTCAGGCCCCGCTCTCCCAGGCCCACGCGGCGATGCCGACCCGGTTCCGGGTGCCGAGCTTCCGCTGGATCGCGGCCAGGTGGTTCTTCACCGTCCCGGCACTGATGAACAGCTCCGCCGCGATCTCCGCATTGGTTGCGCCGTCCGCGACCAGCCCCGCGACCTCCTTCTCCCGCGCGGTGAGTTCCTCGACCGGGCCGACCCGCGGACGCTGCGCTGCCCGGCCGCCCGCCGGCCGCCGCGGTGTGCCGCCCGACAGCCGGCGGAGCAGCCGGACGGTGATCTGCGGGCTGATCAAGGCGTCCCCCGCGACGGCGGACCGGACCGCCTCCGCCAGCAGTGACGGCCCCGAGCGCTTCAGCAGGAAGCCGGCCGCCCCTGCGCGGATCGCCTCGTGCACGTACTCGTCCAGGTCGAAGGTGGTCACCACGACCACCCGGAACTCCCCGGCCAGCCGCCGGGTCAGCTCCAGCCCGTCCAGCCGGGGCATCCGGATGTCGGCGAGGATCACGTCCGGCCGCAGGCGCTCGGCCAGGGCGATCGCCTCCTCACCGTCCGCGGCCTCGTTCACCACCTCGATGTCCGGCTGGGCGTCGAGGATGATCCGGTACGCGCTGCGGATCACCTCGTCGTCGTCGGCGAGGAGCACCTTGATCGTCATCGGCCCGCGCCTCCTTCCGGTCGCCGGTAGGGTCCCCGTGCCGTGCCTGCCACGTCTTCTCCTCCTGTCGTCCGCGCCGCTGCCGGCCGCCGCACTCGCCCCGCCGGCCCCGCCGGCCCCGCCCGCCCTGCCACTCCGACTGCTCCGAGAGCTGCGGCCGTCGTGACCGCTCCTGCCGCCCCGGCTGTTCCCGCCGAACGTGCCGCGGCCTCCGCCCGGCCGGTCACCACGCCTTGAGCGGCAGGGTGACCGCCACCTGCCAGCCGCCGCCCTCCCGGCCGGCGGCGAGCGTGCCGCCCAGGGCCTCCACCCGGGCGGCCAGCCCCGCCAGCCCGCTGCCGCCCCGGCGCGGCCCGGACGGCTGCGGAGCCGCGCCGCCGTCGTCCCGCACCCGTACGGTCAGCCGCCGTCCATCGCGGCGCACCCGGACCTCGACCGTGCGGGCGGCGGGCGCGTGCCGCCGCACATTGGTCAGCGCCTCGACCACGACCCGGTAGGCGGTGGCCGCCACCTCCCGGGGGATCCCCGGATCCTCGGCCGGGGCGTCCAACCGCACCTCCACGCCGTCCGAGCCGGCGAACCGCTCGGTGAGCTCGGCCAGTTCGGCCAGGCCGGGCTGCGGGCCGCGCACCGGACCGTCGGCGTCCTCCCGGCGCAGCAGGTGGACGGTCCGGTCGAGTGAGGCCAGGGCCTGCAGCCCGGCCCGCTCTATCCGCTCGAACAGGGCCGCCGCGCGTGCCGGGTCCGAGGCCGCCAGCACCATGCCGGCCTGCGCCTGGGCAACCATTCCGCTGACGTCGTGCGCGACGAAGTCATGCAGGTCGTGGGCGAGTTCGAGCCGCTGGGAGCGGCGGGCCGCCGCCACCGAGCGGCGCCGCGCGTCGTCCAGCCCGCGCAGGTAGAGCCCGACCAGGACGGCCGGCAGCGCCAAGGCCGAGCCGAACCCGAAGAGGGCCAGCCCGTCTTCCGGGCCGACGACCTTCTCGAACCTGGACGGCCAGAGCGCGACCGCACCACCGACCGTCCAGACCGCCACCGCTGCGCGCCGGCCTCCCTCGGCGCGCAGCGCGACGACCACCAGGACGAGCAGGGAGGCGAGTTCGAGCAGCCCGACCACACCCGCCCACTGGTCGGCCTCGGTCCACCGGCCGGCAGCCCAGGCGCCGGCCGTGGACCCGACCGACACCGCGCCGGCGACACCCGTCACCACCGCCGGCCCGAACCGGGACCTCAGCAGCCACCCGCCGACGATCGCCACCGGGGCCGCCAGCGCCACGATCTGATGCATGCTCGCCTCCTTCCTGCGGGAAGCCTACGGATCTCCGGAGCGCTCCGCCTGTGCCGATCGGCAGGTTTCCGCCCCCGTTCCGAGCAGCGAAGACAGCCCGATCGGCACTGATGGCGGCCCCGGCCCGAGGGCCACTCTTGATCCCGTCGGACCGGCCACCCTGGCCGGCCGGAGGGGAGTCCGTCACCATGTCCACCACCACCGTCGCCACGATCGCGGCCGGCGCGACCGCGACCGCCACCACGACAGCCGCCGCGGGCGGTCCCTCGGGGGCCGCGTCCGCGGTGACACGGAGGCGCGAGGTCCGGCCGGCCGGCACTCCGCGCTGGGCCGAGCTGGCCGCCCGCGCCACGGTCTGGACCACCGTGCCCTCCGGGCTCTGGCGGCTCGCCCTCGGCCTCGGCGTCCCGGTCGGCTTCAGCGGGGAGCTCGCCGAGGCGTTCGACCACAACACCCCGGGCTGGGGCACCGCGTACCTCGTCGCACTGAGCGGGCTGGCCGAGCTGCTGGCCTTCCTCACCCTGGGGCTGGTCCGCCCCTGGGGCGAGGTGGTCCCGCGCTGGATCCCGTTCCTCGGCGGCCGGGCCGTCCGGCCGCTCGCCGCGATCGTCCCGGCCGCGCTCGGCTCGGCCGTCCTGACCCTGCTCGGTCTGACCTCCCTGTTCGAAGGCTGGACCGAAGAGCTGAGCAATCCGGATGCCCCGCAGGGCAGCGCCGGAGTGATCATGACCCTCTGCTACCTGCCGATGATCGCCTGGGGTCCGCTGGTCGCCGCGGTCACCGTCGCCTACGCCCGCCGCACCCTGGGACGCCGGCGACGAGCACCACCGCGACCACCACCTCCACCACCCCGACCGCCGTCACCATCTCGTCCGGGCGGCTACGCCGGGACCGGCTCCCCCTCCGCCGGGGCCGTCCGCGGCCGCGGTGCCGAGGCGGTCCGCCGGCCCCACTCGGTGCCGGCCAGAACGAGGGCGCCGCCCAGCAGGGCGAGCGGTCCGAGGTGGTTCCCGGCCAGGGTGATGCCGAACACCGCCGCCCAGAGCGGCTCGGTGCCCAGCAGCAGACTGACCCGGGAGGGCGAGGTGGCGCGGACCGCCCACATCTGCACGAAGAACGCGAACAGCGTGCAGAGCAGCGCGAGGTGCAGCAGCCAGCCCCACTGGGCCGGCCCGTAGCCGGCCGCCACCGTCCAGGGCAGCGGGCCGGCGAACGGCGCGGCGGTGGCGAACACCAGCGTCGCGGCCGCGAGCTGGACCCAGGTGACGGCCAGCGTGTCGCTCCGCCGGATCGACCGGGCCCGGGCGGTGGCGAGCACGTTGACCGTCCGCACGACGGCGGCGCCGAGCACCAGCAGGTCGCCGGAGGCCGGGGCCCGCAGTCCGCCGTCCCCGGTGAGCAGCGCGATGCCCACCACCGCCAGGCCAGCCGCCGCGAGGAAGGAGCGCGGCAGCCTGGTCCGGGTCAGCGCGCTCTCCGCGAGCGGGGTGAACACGATCGTCAGGCTGATGATCAGGCCCGCGTTGGTCGCCGAGGTGTGCACCGCGCCGAAAGTCTCCAGGAGGAAGATCGCACCGAGCACCAGCCCCAGCCCGGCCCCGCCCAGCCACTCGGCCGGCCGCAGCCGCCGCAGCGACCGCCAGGCGGCCAGCCCCAGGACGGGCAGCACCAGGCCGAAGCGCAGCACCAGCATCGCCACCACCGTGCCGGGCTCGGCCACCCGCTGCACCGCCAGGAAGCTCGATCCCCAGACCACCGCCACCAGCAGCACCGGGAGGTCACGCAGCAGGGGGGAGGACGGAGCGCGCACGGGCGGAGCCTCTCGGAGCGTTCGAGACGCGCGGGCGCTCGAAACGGACGTACCGGCACACGAGAGTCGCGCACGTCGTCGGACGGATCCCGGAGCAGAGCGGGCCCGCCATCCTCGCGCACCGCACCGCCCGCGATCAACGGCTTTCCGGCCCCCTACCGGATGCCCGCCCCGCCGTGGATGATGACGCCATGCCAAACCAGCCGTCCCCCACCCACCGGAAGGCCCGTCACGTGAGGCGCATGCACTGGGCGTTGACCGCCGCCGCCACCGTCCTGCCGCTCGTCGTCAGCACCGGCACCGCGGTCGCGGACACCCCGTCGGCCGGCACCGGCGCGGCCGGCACCACCTGCACCTACACGCCGGCCGTCCCGGCGGACAACTTCAAGGGGATCCCGGTCTTCGACGCCCGGAAGGCGGCCAAGCCGTACCGGGCCACCCTGAAGACCTCCCAGGGCGCGATCACCTTCCAGGCGCTCACCGACAAGGCCCCCTGCACGACCTTCTCGTTCCGGTTCCTCGCCGAGCGCGACTACTTCGACCGCAGCCACTGCCACCGGCTCACCACCCAGCGGATCTACGTCCTGCAGTGCGGCGACCCGACCGGGACCGGCAGCGGCGGCCCGGGTTACTCCTTCCCGGACGAGAACCTGGAGGGCGCCACCTACCCGGCCGGCACCGTCGCCATGGCCAACGCGGGGCCGAACACCAACGGCAGCCAGTTCTTCTTCGTCTGGAAGGACACCAAGCTCTCCCCCGCCTACACCCCCTTCGGCCGGGTCACCGAGGGCCTGGACGTGCTGCAGAAGATCGCCGCCGGCGGTGAGGACGACCAGAACAACCCGGGAGACGGCTTCCCCACCCTGCCGGTGAACATCCGCAACGTGAAGATCTCCGCCCGCTGAGCCACCGGCCGGACTCCCGTACGGTGGAGCGGGCCGTCGACCGGCCACCGACCGGCCACCGACGGGCCGTCGACCGGCCGTCGTCAGGCCACCGACACCGCACGGGAGCGGCACCACATGGACAGCAGGATCTGGGAGAGCGTCGACCACATGGTGGCCTGGCTCGACGAGGAGAGTCCGCTCCCCCCGCGGGAGGAGCGGCTCGCCCGGATCCTCAAGCTCTCCGAGGAGGTCGGCGAGGTCAGCGCCGCCGTGATCGGCGTCACCGGCCAGAACCCGCGCAAGGGCGTCACCCACAGCTGGGAGGACGTCCAGCACGAGCTGTGCGACGTCGTCTTCACCGCCCTGGTCGCCCTGCGCACGCTCACCCCGGACGCCGCCCGGGTGTTCGCCGAACGCCTCGCCTACGTCGAGCGGCGCTCCGCGGCTGGCCGCGACCAGGCCGACCGCGACCAGGCCGACTGACCGAGGGCGGCCGGTCAGGCGTTGGGCGCGGCCTTGGCCAGGCCGTTGATGACGCGGTCCATCGCGTCGCCGCCCTGCGGGTCGGTGAGGTTGGCGAGGAGCTTGAGCACGAACTTCATCAGCAGCGGGTGCGTCAGCCCGCGCTGGGTGGCGAGCTGCATCACCTTCGGGTTGCCGATGAGCTTCACGAAGGCCCGGCCGAGCGTGTAGTAGCCGCCGTAGACGTCCTTGAGGATCCGCGGATAGGCCTGGAGCGCGCGCTCCCGGCCACCGTCGGTCACCCGGGCGAGGGCCTGGACGATCACCCCGGCGGCGATCTGGCCGGATTCCATCGCGTAGGCGATGCCCTCGCCGTTGAACGGGTTGACCATGCCGCCAGCGTCGCCGACCAGCAACAGGCCGCGGGTGTAGTGCGGCTGGCGGTTGAAGGCCATCGGCAGCGCGGCGCCCCGGATCGGGTCGGTCATGTTCTCGGGCGTGTAGCCCCACTCCTCGGGCATGCTCGCGCACCAGGCCTTGAGCACCTCGCGCCAGTCCAGCTCGCCGAAGGCCGGCGAGGAGTTCAGGATGCCGAGGCCGACGTTGGAGGTGCCGTCGCCCATGCCGAACACCCAGCCGTAGCCGGGCAGCAGCTTACGCTCCCCGCCGCGGGTGTCCCACAGCTCCAGCCAGGACTCCAGGTAGTCGTCGTCGTGGCGCGGGGAGGTGAAGTAGGTGCGGTAGGCGACGCCCATCGGGCGGTCCTCCCGGCGGTGCAGGCCCATGGCGAGCGAGAGCCGGGTGGAGTTGCCGTCGGCGGCCACCACCAGCGGGGCGCGGAAGGTCACCGGCCGCTTCTCGTCACCGAGCTTCGCGGTGACCCCGGTGATCCGGCCGGTCCGCTCGTCCAGCACCGGGCCGCTGACGTTGCAGCGCTCGTAGAGCCGGGCCCCGGCCTTCTCGGCCTGACGGGCGAGCAGCTCGTCGAAGTCGGCGCGCTTGCGGACCAGTCCGTAGTCCGGGAAGGCCGACAGCTCGGGCCAGTCCAGCTCCAGCCGGACCCCGCCGCCGATGATCCGCAGGCCCTTGTTGTGCAGCCAGCCGTTCTCGGTGGACACGTCGATGCCCATGTCCACCAGCTGCTTGGTGGCCCGCGGGGTGAGGCCGTCGCCGCAGACCTTCTCCCGGGGGAAGCTGGTCTTCTCCAGCAGCAGCACGTCCAGGCCCGCCTGCGCGAGGTAGTAGGCGGTGGTGGACCCGGCCGGGCCCGCGCCGACCACGATGACGTCCGCGGTGCTCTCCACAACGCCTGCGCTCAGGTCAACGGCGGTCTCGGACACGGTGGGCACACTCCTGCTGGGGGTCGGCCGGCCGGCGGGGGCCGGCGCGGCTGGGCTGGGACGAGTCTATGAGCTGCGGACGGCGCCGCGGCCGGGCGCGACCGGGCGGGGGGAACCCGGTCGCGGCGGCCGGTCAGACCTTGTAGGCCCGGTGCAGGGCGACGATCCCGCCGGTCAGGTTGCGCCAGGCCACCTTGGACCAGCCGGCCTCCTGCAGCCGACCGGCCAGCGCGGGCTGGTCGGGCCACTCGCGGATCGACTCCGCGAGGTAGACGTACGCGTCCGGGTTGCTGCTGACCGCGGTGGCCACCGGCGGCAGCGCGCGCATCAGGTACTCGGTGTAGACCGTCCGGAACGGCGTCCAGGTCGGCGTGGAGAACTCGCAGATCACCAGCTTGCCGCCGGGCTTGGTGACCCGCAGCATCTCGCCGAGCGCCGCCCCGGTGTCGTGGACGTTGCGCAGCGCGAAGGAGATCGTCACCGAGTCGAAGGTGTCGTCGGCGAACGGCAGCCGGGTGGCGTCCCCGGCGGTCAGCGCCAGCTCGGGGTGGCGGCGCTTGCCCTCGACGAGCATGCCGACCGAGAAGTCGCACGGCACGACCCGTGCCCCGGCCTCCGCGAAGGGCAGCGAGGAGGTGCCGGTCCCGGCCCCGAGGTCGAGCACGACGTCACCCGGCCCGGCGGCCACCGCCTCGGCCACCGCCCGGCGCCAGGCGCGGGCCTGGCCGAGCGAGAGTACGTCGTTGGTGCGGTCGTACTTGGCCGCGACGTCGTCGAACATGGCGGCGACTTCGTGCGGCTGCTTGTCCAGAGAGGCTCGGGTCACGCCCCCCATTGTTCACCCTGGCTCCGCCGAACCGGGCAAGGGGGCGTCTTCCGGGCACCGCCGGAACACCTCCGGGGCGCCGCCGGGACGTCCGGGGCCGTGCGGGGAGGACGCAGGGGGCGCGACGGGTACGCCGCGCGCCGCCTCAGTGCAGGCCGCGCCGTCCGCCCGCCCGGCGCCGGCGGCGCGAGCGCTTGCCCTGCGTTATGGCCGGCATCCCGTCGGCCAGCACCTCGGTCGCCAGGGCGACGGTGGTGGCGAACCGGTTCTGCCCGCTGCGGAAGGCCAGCGCCCGCCGGTGCCGCCGGATCCGCAGCACGCAGACGGCGAACAGCAGCAGCGCCACCGGCACGCTGAACCGGGCCAGCCCGACGCCCACCGGCTGCGGGTAGGTGTCACCGCAGATCCGCACCGCCCTGGGCTCGTCGGCCGCGTGCTCCAGGCACACGGTTTCGCCGACCCTGGTGCCGTCGGCCAGCGGCAGCGCGGTGGCCGAGTAGTGCTGGCCGCCCGCCTGGTAGCTGACGGTGCTGTAGGAGCCGCCGCCGGCCGGCAGCTGGGTCACCACGCCGCCGACCCGCACCGGGTGGGCTCCGATCCGGTCGGCCTGCTCGGCCTGACGCCACCCCAGCAGGCACATCCCGACGGCCAGCACGGCGCTGAGCACGGCGGTGAGGTACCAGCCACGGCCCAACCGCGGGGATCGCTGCGGGGGGACGGTCGCGGATCGCATGGTTCCTGTCCTGGCTTGCGTTCGGGGCCTGGGGCGGGCCCCGCCGCCCGCGGTCACGGGCGGGGCGTGGTGAGGGTGTGGACTGAGCTGAGCCGGATGCTATCCGCTGGCGGGCCCTCAGGTCACGGCGAAGGGTCAATCAGGCCACGGGGAAGAACTCGCAGTTCAGTGGCACAAGAAGCAAGTCCCGTACGTCGCACGGGCATACGGCCGCCCCAGGCCGGATCGTGGGACTACCGACGAGTAGGGTGTGACCGGAACGGGATCCGGGAAGGCGCTCAGCGGCGCCGGAACACCAGCCGGCCGGCCAGCACCGTGGCGCGGCAGCCGCGCTCGGCGCCCCGCGCCGCGGGAGCGAACACCGCGAAGTCCGCCCGGCCCCCGACGGCCACCCGGCCGTGCACCGCCTCGGCGAGCGGCAGCACCGCCAGCGGGTCCAGCGGCCCGTCCCCCGCGGCCGCGCCGTCCCCCGGCCCGGGCAGCACGACCAGCCCCGACCGGGCCACCGCCGTCCGCACCGAGGCGCGCTCGAACGGCCCGGCCACCGCCGTCACACCGAAGCCGAGCATCCGCTGCAGCCCGCGCCGGGCGCTCGCCCCGCAGCGCGTCTCGTCCCGCTCCCCCGCCAGCCCCTGCGGCACCGGCTCGTCCCCGGCCCCTTCGCGCGGGTCCGGATGGTACGCCCGCTCCAGCAGCCCGTGCCCGTACGGGTTGCGCAGCCCCGGCGCGAGCAGCGCGTCGCCCCAGTCCCGGACCCGGGCCGCCGGGTGCGCCGCCGCCAGGGCGGCGTACGGGCCGACCGCCTCGACCAGCTCGCCGCGCACCAGCACCGCCCCGTCGGCGTGGGACGGGGCGGTGGGATCGGCCGGGTCGGGCAGCACGAGGGCGGCCCGGTGCAGGGTCAGCACGGCGGGAGGGGACCTCAGCCGTTGTCGAGGATCTTCAGCTCGGGGTGCGCGGTGCCGCCCTCGATCGCGGTGGAGGCGATGTGCGAGGCGACCCGCGGGTCGACCGGGTCGTTCGCCGGGTCGTCCAGCACCCGCAGGTGCTCGTACGTGGTCGAGCGCTGCGCGGGGACGCGGTCGGCGGCCCGGATCAGGTGGATCAGCTCGGTGAGGTTGGAGCGGTGCTTGGCGCCGGCCGCCGAGACCACGTTCTCCTCCAGCATGACCGAGCCGAGGTCGTCCGCGCCGTAGTGCAGCGACAGCTGGCCGGCCTCCTTGCCGGTGGTCAGCCAGGAGCCCTGGATGTGGGCGACGTTGTCGAGGAACAGGCGGGCGATGGCGATCATCCGCAGGTACTCGAAGACGGTCGCCTGGGTCGACCCCTTCAGGTGGTTGTTCTGCGGCTGGTAGGTGTAGGGGATGAAGGCGCGGAAGCCGCCGGTGCGGTCCTGCACGTCGCGGATCATCCGCAGGTGCTCGATCCGCTCGGCGTTGGTCTCGCCGGTGCCCATCAGCATGGTGGAGGTGGACTCCACGCCCAGGGTGTGGGCGGTCTCCATGATCTCCAGCCAGCGCTCGCCGGACTCCTTGAGCGGCGCGATCGCCTTGCGCGGGCGCTCCGGCAGCAGCTCGGCGCCGGCGCCGGCGAAGGAGTCCAGGCCCGCCTTGTGGATCCGGGTGATCGCCTCCTCGATGGAGACGCCCGAGATCCGCGCCATGTGCTCGACCTCGGAGGCGCCCAGCGAGTGGATCACCAGCTGCGGGAAGTCCGCCTTGATCGCCGAGAAGGCGCGCTCGTAGTACTCGACGCCGTAGTCCGGGTGGTGGCCGCCCTGGAACATGATCTGGGTGCCGCCCAGCTCGACGGTCTCCGCGCAGCGGCGCAGGATCTCGTCGAGGTCGCGGGACCAGCCCTTGTCGCTCTTCGGCGGCACGTAGAAGGCGCAGAACTTGCACGCCGTCACGCAGACGTTGGTGTAGTTGATGTTGCGCTCGATGATGTACGTCGCGATGTGCTCGGTCCCCGCGTAGCGGCGGCGGCGCACCGCGTCGGCCGCCGAGCCGAGCGCGTGCAGCGGGGCGGAGCGGTAGAGCTCCAGCGCCTCCTCCGGGCTGATCCGGCCGCCGCCGGCCGCCCGGTCGAGCACGGCCTGCAGGTCGGTGCTGGGCGCATCGAGGGTGGTCGCTGCGAGCTCGGACACCTGGCGGCCTTCTCTCTCTCGGGTACTGCACGTGCTTGGGGGTGCTGCGGGTACGACGTGTGCGACAGCGCGGTACCGGGTCGCATCCGGTTCAGCCTACGCCAGCGCCTTCCGCCCCCCGCGCCGTGCCCTCGGCACGACGCGGGGCGCGCGGGACGGGCGCCGCGGCCTCGGTCAGGCCACCGGCTGGGGCACCGGCTCCAGCAGCCGGACGGCCACGTCGGGGGCGAACCCGCTGTCGTGCGCGACCCTCCGCGCGAACTCGGCGACCCCGGCCAGCTGCCGCTCGCCGAGCGAGAAGTCCAGCGCCTCGCTGAAGTACCGCTCCAGCACCCCCGCGTCGAAGGTCTCCCAGCGGGCCGCCTGCTCGGCCACCTCGCGGGCCTCGACCAGCGAGAGGTCCCGGGACTCCAGGAAGGCCCGGTGAACGGCCGCGGTCAGCCCCGGGCGCCGCTCGGCGAAGTCGCGGCGGACGGCCCAGACGGCGAAGACGAACGGCAGCCCCGTCCACTCCTTCCACATCTCGCCCAGGTCGTGCACGGCCAGGCCCTGGTCGGCCGCCTGCCCCAGGTAGGCGCGCAGCGCCGGGTCGCCGATCAGCACGGCCGCGTCGGCCTCGGCGAGCATCGCGTCCAGGTCGGGCGGGCAGCTGAAGTACTCCGGGCGCACGCCCTCGCGCTCCTCCAGCAGCAGCCGGGCGAGCCGCACGGAGGTGCGGCTGGTGGAGCCGAGTGCGACCCGCCGGCCGTCCAGCTCGGCCAGCGGCACCTTGCTGACGATCACGCAGGACATCACGGGGCCGTCGCTGCCCACCGCGATGTCCGGCAGCACCAGCAGTTCGTCCGCGTGCCGCAGGTACTCCACGCAGGTGATCGGACCGATGTCCAGGGAACCGCCGACCAGCTGGTCGCTCAGCTTCTCCGGGGTGTCCTTGGTGAGGTCCAGATCGAGCAGGTTGCCGGTCCTGGCCAGGCCCCAGTAGAGGGGTACGCAGTTGAGGAACTGAATATGCCCGACCCTGGGCCGGACCGGGGTGTTCTCCTGGGGCTCCCGCGTTTCCGCATCCGGTGCTGCCACTGCGCCGCTCCCTTGCTCTTCGTGCGCCTCCCCGCAGCGTATGCCCGTCGCTCCACCCGCCCCGCACCGCCCTTGCGGGACGCGCCGCGCAGGCGTCGCACAGGCGTCGCACAGATACCGCGGAGGGCGTCGGGGAGGCGTCGCGGGGCGGCGCACCGAGTGTCACAACCGCCTTACGACACGCGCTGTCCAGCCCGCAAGTCACCCCTGGTCGTCACAGCAGCCGCATGCTAGCGTTGCCCTCAGTTGCAGTTTGATTCCCCTTGCAGTACTTGAAGCCTGCGGAGCATGTAACCGCAGGCTTTTCGTAGTTTTTCAGCAATATCGAAAAACTCCGGACCCGTCCGGAGGCAGGGCGATCAGCGCAGCGGACCGGGTGCCACACGGTGTGGCCCCGACACGTCCCTCGCAAGGAGAACGGCATGGCTCAGGGAACCGTCAAGTGGTTCAACGCTGAGAAGGGCTTCGGCTTCATCGCCCAGGATGGCGGCGGCCCCGACGTCTTCGTCCACTACTCCGCCATCAACGCGAGCGGTTTCCGCTCGCTGGAGGAGAACCAGGCGGTCGAGTTCGACGTCACCCAGGGCCCGAAGGGCCCGCAGGCGGAGAACGTCACCGTTATCTGACCATCCTCGATGATGATCTGATCGCTCGGGACCCGACGGGTCCACTGGCGGCCGACGGCCGTCACCATGAGCACAAGAGCAGCAGTACCCAAGGGGGCCCGCCGTCCGGCGGGCCCCCTGCCTTGTGCCCGGGCGCGCCCCGCCGGCCGCGCGCACGTGCGAAGGGCCCTCCTCCCGTTCCGGGGAGGAGGGCCCTTCGCGTGCCCGTCCGGGCGTCAGGCCGTCGCGGTGGCCTGGGTCGGGACCTTGGCCCCGGCCGGGGCCGGGCTCTCGTCGTAGAGGTCACCGGTGGGGTTGTTGTAGGCGACCAGGTCCAGGGTCTTCTCCCGGGCCGCGACCACGACCGGCACCAGGGCCTGGCCGGCGACGTTGGTCGCGGTGCGCATCATGTCGAGGATCGGGTCGATGGCCAGCAGCAGACCGACGCCCTCCAGCGGCAGACCCAGGGTGGAGAGGGTCAGCGTCAGCATGACGATCGCACCGGTGAGGCCGGCGGTGGCCGCCGAGCCGATCACCGAGACGAAGGCGATCAGCAGGTAGTCCTTGACGCCGAGGTCGATGCCGTACACCTGGGCGACGAAGATCGCGGCCAGCGAGGGGTAGATCGCGGCGCAGCCGTCCATCTTGGTGGTGGCGCCGAACGGGACGGCGAACGAGGCGTACTCGCCCGGGACGCCGAGGCGCTCGGTGACCCGGCGGGTGACCGGCAGGGTGCCGACCGAGGAGCGCGAGACGAAGGCCAGCTGGATGGCGGGCCAGGCGCCCTTGAAGAAGTTGACCGGGTTGAGGCCGGCGGCGAACTTCAGCAGCAGCGAGTAGACGACGAACATCACCAGGGCGCAACCGACGTAGACGTCGACGGTCAGCGTCGCGAACGGCTCCAGCAGGTCCCAGCCGTACTTGGCCACGGACTTGCCGATCAGGCCCAGGGTGCCGAGCGGCGAGAGCCGGATGACCCACCAGAGGGCGGTCTGGACCAGTTCCAGCACCGACTCGCTGAGCTTGAGGACCGGCTCGGCCTTCGCGCCCAGCTTGATCACGGCGGCGCCGGCCACGATCGCCAGGAAGACGATCTGCAGGACCTCGACCTCGGTGAACGCCGTGACGATGTTGGTCGGGAAGATCCCGGTCAGGAAGTCGATCCAGCTGCCGGTGGACTTCGGCGGCTTGAGGCCCTCGGTCTTGAGGCTGGTGCCCTCGCCCGGGCTGGTCAGCAGGCCGAGGCCGAGGCCGATGGCCACCGCGATCAGCGAGGTGATCGCGAACCAGAGCAGGGTGCGGACGGCCAGGCGGGCCGCGTTGGTGACGTTCCGCAGGTTCGCCACGCTCACCAGGATCGCGGTGAACACCAGCGGCGGGACGGCGAGCTTCAGCAGCTGGACGAAGATCCGGCCGATCGTCTCCAGGGTGGTGGCGAGCCAGGAGATGTCGGCCGCGCGGGCCAGGTAGCCGAGGCCGACGCCGAGCACCAGGCCGGCGACGATCTGGACCCAGAACGGAGTCTTGCGGATCTTGGAGAGCACGGACGGCGACGAAGTCGCCTCGGGCGCTGTGGACATGACGGTGCGGCTCCGGGGGAGGCGTTGCTGATGGTGAGGCGGGGGGTGGGGACGGCGGCACGGCGCGCGGGCCGGAGTGGGAGGGACCGGCCCCGGTCAGGGGCGTGCCGCCGGGATACAGCTCATGGCGCGACAACGGCGCGGGCTGTCCACAGCACCGGACAGACGGCACGCGCGGGCGGCGGCGGGCAGCGGGCCCGGGCCGAGCGGCGAACGTGCGTCTGAGGTGGTCACGGCCGACACATTAGCAGTAAAGCTTTGAGATGTTCAAAGTAGTTGTTTGAGTTCCGGACGCGGACCGATTGACCGGTCAACAGTTATACGTATAACTTGGACGGCAGCCCCCGCCCGTCCCCCTGCCCAGACCGGAGAGTGCCGCCCCATGGGCTACCTCGCCCTGCTCCGCGCCCCGCACGTGGGCCGCCTCCTCTTCGGCACCCTGCTCGGCCGCCTCCCGGCCGGCATGACCGCCCTGGTGATCGCGCTCGCACTGCGCGAGGTCCACGCGCCGTACAGCCGGATCGGGCTGGCCACCGCCGCGTACGCGATCGCGGCGGCCGTCGGCGGGCCGGTGCTCGGCCGGATCGTGGACCGCACCGGGCAGCCGCGCGTGCTGGTGCTCTCCGCGGTGGTCGCCGGCGGCGGGTACGCCCTGCTGGCGCTGGCCCCCGGCTCGGCGCTGGCCGCCCCGATCGGCGCCGCGATCGCCGGCCTGGCCATGCCCCCGCTCGAACCCTGCCTGCGCTCGCTCTGGCCGGACGTCGTCGAGGAGGAGCAGCTCGACACCGCCTACGCCTTCGACTCCGCCTCCCAGCAGATCCTCTACGTCGCCGGCCCGCTCGCGGTGGCCGGCATCGCGGGCGCGGTGAGCGCGGTCGCCGCGCTCTGGGTGGCGGCCGCGCTGGGCCTGCTCGGGGCGCTCGTCGTCGCCACCGCCGCACCGGCCCGGGCCTGGCAGGCCCCGCCGCGGGCGCACTCGGCGGGACTGCTCGGCCCGCTCCGCTCCCCCGGCCTGGTCCTGCTGCTGGTCGGCCTGGCCGGCGCCGGCTGGGCGGTCGGCGCGCAGAACGTGCTGTTCATCGCCTACGCCGAGGCCCACGCGGCGGACGGCCCGCCCGGCGGCGCGGGCACCCTGCTGGCGCTGGCCGCGCTCGGCGGACTGCTCGGCGCGCTCGCCTATGGCGCGGTGCCGTGGCGCAGCTCGACGGCCACCCGCACCTGGCTGATGGCGCTCGGCATGGCCGTCAGCTACCTGCCGCTGGTGCTGCTCCCCGGTCCGGCCGCGATGGCCGGACTCGCCTTCCTCTCCGGGATCGCGCTGGCCCCGCTGCTGGCGGCGGCGTTCGTCCTGGTCGCCGAGCTGGCCCCGGCCGGCACCGTGACCGAGGCCTTCGCCTGGCTGGTCACCCTCTTCGCGACCGGCAACTCGCTCGGCTACGCCGTCTCGGGCCACCTCGCGGAGGACTCGCTGCGCCCGGTGGCGCTCTGCGCGGCGGGCGGGATCGCGCTCGGCGGGCTGCTGCTGTTCGGCGCCCGCCGCTGGTTCCGCCCGGCCGCCGCACCGGCCGGGGCGCGGCCGGCGGCCGAACCGGTGCCGGTGGGCTGAGGCCCACCGCATCCCCTGGACGTGGCTGCGCCCGTCGGACCGGGTGGTCTGGCCGACGGGCGCAGTCACTTCGTCATCCCTTCACTCAGCTGTGGCGGCCTCGGCCTCCCCAGGCGACCAGGGCGAGCAGCAGACCGGCCCCGAGCGTCGCGGCGCCGATGACGCCGAGCAGCGTGCTCGGCCCGCCGCCGGTGCCCGGCAGTTCACCGCCGTGGCCCGGCGAGTGGGTCGGCGGGTACGGGTGGTGCGTCGGCGTGGGGGTCTCCGTCGGGGTCGGGGTCGGGGTTTCGGTCGGAGTCGGCGTCACCGTCGGGGACGGGGTGGGCGTCGGCGTCACGGTCGGCGAGGGCGAGGCCGTCGGCGACGGGGACGGCGAGGGGCTCACCGTCGGGGAGGGCGACGGCGAGGGTGAGGGGGACGGTGAGGGGGACGGCGACGGCGACGGGCTCACCGTCGGCAGCACCAGTCCCATGTCCAGCCCCAGGTCCTCCACCCCGCCGGCCAGCGTGACGGTCTGCGTCACCCCGGTCGCCGGATCGGCGTCCGAGTCCAGCGTCCGGTCCGGCCCGGCCGCCCGCACCGTCACTGTGGCGCCCTCGGGCAGCGTGGTGAGGTCGAAGCGCACCGCGTACACCCCGTCCGGCAGCCGCTCGAACCGGTAGTGCCCGCTCGCGTCGGTCACCGTCGCGACCGGGTTGCCGTCCTTGTCCCGGACCACCCGGCCCTCGCCGTCCAGCAGTTCGACCCGGACGCCCGGCACCCCGGGCTCGCCGGGCTGCTGGATGCCGTCCTTGTTGAGGTCGTTCCAGACGAAGTCGCCGAGCACGTTGGCCGGCGGGGTGCTCTGCTCGATGCCGACGCCGACCTTGGCCGGCTCGGCGGGCAGCAGCGGGTTGCCGGCCGCGTCGGTCGCGGTGTAGCTGAAGCTGTTCCAGGCGAACTCGTCCGGGCCCGCGTCGAACGAGGCGACCATCGGCCAGGTGAGCGTGAACGACTCCCCGGGGGCCAGGGTGCCGGGGCGGTGCACCCGGAACCAGGTCGTGGTGCCCGGCCCGGGGAAGGTGGCGCTCCACTGCGCGGCGGCGTCGCACGGTCCGGGGACGGCGAACTCGCCGGGCAGGCAGGGGTCCGGCGAGGTGGTGTACTCGATCACCACGGTCGGGTCGCTGGAGGTCAGCGGCTCGACCAGCGAGGGCGTCCAGGCCGAGTTGCGCGGCACGTCCGGCCGCAGCACGTAGGAGTCGCCCGGGGTGGGCAGCTTGTCGTACGCGAGGAACTCGGTGACCGGGTCGGCGGAGTCGTTGCGGACGGTCATCCGGTAGGAGACCCCGCCGCCGGGGCGGGTGGTGCCGGTGGTGGTGTAGTCGGGGTCGAGGTCGCCCTTGACCTCCTTGTACGACCGCAGCACGGCCGGCACCTGCACCTCGACCAGCGACGTGGCGTGGCACATGGTCTCGGTGCTGTCGCCGTCCTTGTCGAGGTCCTGGGCATCCGGCACCCCGCTGTCGCTGCCGAAGTAGAAGCAGGAGACCGGGTCACCGGTGCCCTCGGCGGTGACGAACACGTCGTTGGTCAGGGTGCCGGGCCGGGCGCTGCCGGCCACCTGGACGTCGATCAGGGTCCGGTAGGCCCGGTGGTCGTTCAGGTACATCATGTCGGGGGAGCCGGCCGGCCAGGTCATCTTGAGCAGCTGGCGGCCGTCGGGGCCGGGGAGCACGGTGACCGACTGCGGGGCCACCGCCTCGGTGTAGGCCGGGTCCTTGCGGGCGCTGCCGTCGACGTAGACCATGCCGGGCGGCAGCAGGTCGTAGAGGACGAGCGGCCGGTCGAGGGTGCGCCCGGTGCGGTTGTACGGGGTGACCCGGAAGGTGGCGATGCCGCCCGGGGAGAGCACGGCGCCGGAGACGGTCTCCTTCGCCGCGCCCAGGTTGGTGGCGGCGGTGACGGTGCTGTCGGCGCAGGCGTTCGAGGCGGCGGTGTCGCCGGCGGCGGATGTGCCCACCGCGTCGAGGCAGTTGTGCAGCGGCACCGGCGCCGTCCGGCCGTCGTGGCCCGGGGTGATCACCTGGGCGAGCAGCTGGACGGCGTTGCCGGGGCTCCAGCCACCGGGGATCGGTCCGCTCCAGCTGAACCGCAGGCCGTCCAGGTAGCGGCCGGCCGGGATGCCGAGCACGTCGTTGGCCGGGTCCCCGGCGCCCTCGGCGAAGGTGATCCGGCGGGTGGTCGAGCCGTTCAGCGGCTGGCCCGGAGTGAAGGCCCGCCAGGTGGGGTCACCGTCCAGCCGGTACTCCAGCGCGAGGGTGATCGAGGTGGGGTTCCACGCCTCCAGCTGGATGGACTGCGGGATCAGCCAGTTGTACAGGTTGGCGGTGGTGCCGGCGCCCGGGTCGGTCATCACCAGGCTGCTGACCGGGTCGGCGTTGTTGGAGACCCGCATGCTCAGCGTGGTGAGGTCACCGGAGACGGTGTTGTCCTGCCACACCTTGGAGGCGCCGATCTGCACACCGGTGACCGGCGGCTGGAAGGTCGGGGTCTCGGCGGTGTCGGTGGACAGGTCGCGCTGCGGCTCGGGGCCGAGCGGGTCGCCCTGGAGCGTCACGGTGTTGGTCGAGGTGGTGCCGCTGGGGAAGGCCGGGTCCGGGTAGCCGACCACCAGGACGCCGGGGATCCGGCAGCCGGCCTGCCCGTTGCCGGACACGAAGGCGCCGATGTCGTAGACCCAGGTGGTGGAGCCGGCCGGGTCGTTGACCCAGCCGGGCGAGCGGCTGGTGTCGACCACGGCACCGGGCGGCAGGGTGTCGACCAGCCGGCTGCTGTCCAGGTCGACGTTGGGCACACCGGCGGTGGAGCAGGCGCTGAACTGGTAGGTGACCGAGCGGCCGTCCAGGCTGCTGGTCTGCACGCCCTTGGTGGTGGTGTAGCTGGGCTGGACCACGGCGGTGGTGGTGGCGCTACCGGTCTGCGGCGGCTCGCCGTCGGAGGTGAGGGTGGCCGCGTTGGTGCTCTGGGTGCCGTTGGGGGTGGAGAAGTTGGGGTAGCGCATCACCACGTTGATGGTGGCGGTGGTGCCCGGGGAGAGGGTCTGCAGCTTGGCGGTGAGCGTGCCGCCCATGGAACCCGCCGGTGGGACGGTGGAGTTGGGGACGTCGACCGTGGAGGCGTCCGGGGTCCAGCCGATGAACTCCATGTCGGCCGGGAGCACGTCGGTGATCTGCCCGTTGACGCAGTCGCTCACCGAGCAGGTGTACCGCAGGGTGAAGGTGACGTTCTCGCCGGGCCCCACCGTGGGCTTGTCCACCGTCTTGGTGAAGGTGACGGCGGCCTCGGCGGGCGGGGCGGTCAGGGTGCCGGTGAGCAGGGTGCCGCCGATCAGGCCGAGCGCGGCGGCCAGGCGCGGCAGGCGGGACGGCCGGGAGGGGCGTGGGGGCCGTGGGGGTCTGGGTCTTGACGTCCGCATAGGCGGAATCTCATCGTCCGTTAATCCGCACGAGGTCGCGCCGCGAGGCGGTATGACGAACTTTCACCCGTTCGGCGCAGCCCGGACGGCGGAACGGGCTCACCCGGAGGTACTACTGGGGGAGCTGCGCCGTGGAGGAACGCCGCACCAGCGAGGTGGCGAGCGGCGCGACCGGCGCGACCGGCTCGCCCCGGAGCAGCCGGGCGAGCGCCGCCACCCCGGCCCGGCCCAGCTCCTCGCCGGGCAGGTCGACGGTGGTCAGCGGCGGGGCGAGCAGCGCGGCCACCGGGACGTTGTCGATGCCGACCACCGAGAGGTCGGCGGGCACCCGCAGTCCGCGCTCGGCGGCGGCCTGGTAGACGCCGGAGGCGACCACGTCGTCGTCGCAGATCACCGCGTGCGGCCGGTCCGGGCGGGCGAGCAGCCGGTGGGCGACCTCGCGCGCGGCCGGCTGTCCCTCGTTCAGGCTGACGCCGAGCTCGACCACGTCCAGGCCGAGCGCCCGGACGGTCTCCTCGAACGCCGCCTGGCGGACCCGGAAGGTGTACGCGGCGTGGCTGGAGCGCAGCCGGCCGATCCGGCGGTGGCCGAGCCCGGCGAGGTGTTCGACGGCGGCCCGCATCCCGCCGGCCACGTCCAGCTCGATGGTCGGCCGGGCCAGGTCGGTGCCCGGGTCGGCGTCCAGGAAGACGACGGGGGTGTCGGCGGGCAGCTCGCCGAGCTGGCTGTCGTCCGGGGAGCAGATCAGCAGTCCGTCGAAGCGGCTGGTGGTGGCGGCCTCGGCGAGCGTGGCGCTGCCCCAGCCGGAGCTGACCACCACGGCCAGGCCGTGTTTGCCGGCCTCCTCGTGCACGCCCTCCAGGACCCGGCCGAAGAACGGGCCGAGGATGTTCGGCACGGCCAGCAGGATCATGCCGCTGCGGCCCAGCCGCAGCTGCCGGCCGGCCGCCTGCGGGCGGTAGCCGAGGCCGCGGGCGGCCTCCCGGACCCGCTCGCGGGTGGCGTCGGAGACCCGGCGGCCGGCCTCGGAGCCGGAGAACACCAGCGAGACGGTGGCCTGCGAGACCCCGGCGAGCCGGGCGACGTCCCGGCCGGTGGGGCGGCGGACCGGGGCCGGCCAGGTCCCGGCCGCGGGCCGCTCCTGCCGCGCGGCGGCGTCCCCGGGCCCGGCCCCCTCGGGTCCGGTGCCGCCCGGTGCGGCGTCCTTGGGCACGGTGGCGCGGGTCAGTTCTGCGGGGCCGAGGCGGCGGGACCGGAGGCGGCGTTCCGGGCGGCCGCGGCGCGGGCGGCCTCGTCCGCGGCGTCCTCCTCGGCGTTCTGCGCGGCGATCTTCGAGGCGGTCCGGGACCGGATGCCGTCCACCTTGCCGGAGATCGCGGCCGACATCTCGTCGCGCTGCCGGCTCAGCAGTACGTAGCTGAGCGGGGCCGAGGCGATCGCGGCCAGCAGGAAGAGGAAGACCACGCCCGCCTCGCCGGAGACCGGGATGATCCCGAAGTGTCCGAGGAGCAGCGCGACCAGCAGGCAGCCGAGGAAGATGGAGACGCGCATCGAGGTGTAGCGGAGCGTGGCGTGCGACTTCTTGCTCACATTGCTGCTCACCGGGGGGACACATCCTTCACTGCGCTGGAACCGGGCCGGTCTCCCAGTGAAGCATGCCCGACGCGCCCGGCGGGGAACGGGTCCCGCCGGGCGGTGCCCCGGCGGCGCGCGATCAGCGCAGGTCGAGCCACATGGTGACGTCGTCACGGTCGTCGCCGGGCGCGACCCGGATGGTGCCGGGCACCCGGCCGACCTCGGTGTAGCCGCTGCGGGCGTAGAACGACTCCAGGCCGAGCCCGCCCCGGACGTACAGCCGCAGCCCGGCCAGTCCCCAGCCGCGGGCGACCCGCTCGGCCTCCGCCAGCAGCGCCGCGCCGTGGCCCCGGCCCTGGAGGCCGGGGTGGACCATGACCCGGGAGAGCACGCGCCAGTGGTCCATCGGCTCGAACCGCATCGACTCGAAGACCAGCAGCGCGGCCAGCCGCCCGGTCCCCTCCTCCCGGGCGATCAGCAGCCGGTCCGGCCCGGCCGGGGCGATCCCGGCGAACTGCTTCTCCGCGGTGACCCAGACCTCCTCCTCGGTCACCTGGTGGACGAAGCCGATGGCCCCGCCGGCGTTGCTGGCAGCCGTCCACAGGCTGGTGATCTCGGCACGCAGCGTGGGGTCGAGTTCCGGGTCGAGGGTGAAGCTCAGCGTCATGGCCCCGGAGCGTACCCGCCCCTTACGACAGAACCGGAGCGGTTCGCTCCGGGGCGGCCGGGCGCAGGGCCAGGCAGAGCAGCACCGCGACCGCGCAGAGCCCGCCGGCCACGTACCAGGCGAGGTCGTAGTCGCCGAGCGCGTCCCGGGCGAACCCGGCCAGGCCGGCCACCGCGGCGGCGCCGATCTGGTGGCAGGCGAGCACCCAGCCGAAGACGATCGGCGCGTCCTCCCCGAAGTGGCGGCGGCAGAGCGCGACGGTCGGCGGCACGGTGGCCACCCAGTCCAGCCCGTAGAAGATGACGAACGCCAGGATCGGCGGCTCCAGCGAGCCGGCGAACAGCTGCGGCAGCACCAGCAGCGAGAGCCCGCGCAGCCCGTAGTAGACGATCAGCAGCCGGCCGGCGTCGAAGCGGTCGGTGAACCAGCCGCTCGCGACGGTGCCGATCACGTCGAAGACGCCGATCAGCGCGAGCAGGCCCGCCGCCGTGGTGACCGGCATGCCGTGGTCGTGGGCGGCCGGGATGAAGTGGGTGCCGACCAGCCCGGCGGTGGTCGCGCCGCAGATCGCGAAGGAGCCGGCCAGCAGCCAGAACGCCCGGGCGCGGGCGGCCTCCCGCAGCACCCGCAGCGAGCGGGCCAGCGCCCGGCCGCCGCCGGCGGGGGCGGGCGGCGGCTCGGTCGCGCCGTACGGGAGCAGGCCGAGGTCGGCGGGCCGCTCGCGCATCAGCAGCAGCACCGGGACGGCCACCGCGCTGGCCGCGAGCGAGACCACCACGACCGCCGAGCGCCAGCCGTGCTGCTCGACCAGCCAGGCGCCGACCGGCAGGAAGACCAGGTTGCCCGCCGCGCCGGCGGCCGTCAGCACGCCGGTGACCAGGCCCTGCCGGGCCCGGAACCAGCGGCCGGTGATCGTGGTGGCGAAGGCGCCGGCCATCGAGCCGCTGCCCAGGCCGACCAGCACGCCCCAGCAGAGCACCAGGTGCCAGGGCTCGCGCATCAGCATGGTGAGGCCGGCGCCGACCGAGATCGACAGCAGCGCGCAGACCACCACCAGCCGCACGCCGAACCGGTCCATCAGGGCGGCGGCGAACGGCGCGGTGAGGCCGTAGAGGGTGAGGTTGACCGAGGTGGCGCTGGATATCGCGCCCATCGACCAGCCGAACTCGGTGTGCAGCGCGTCCATCATCAGACCGGGCGTGGAGCGGAATCCGGCCGAGCCGAGCAGGACCAGCAGGGAGACGCCGGCCACCACCCAGGCGTAGTGCACCCGTGGCGCGCGGGCGGGCACCGGGGGCGCGTCGGTGGGGGCCGGGGATCCGATGGGGGTGTCGGTCTCGTTCACCCGGCGAGTCTCCCGACGGCGCGGGCGCCCGACGAGGGGCGGGGCTGCCAGCTTTCGTCGGGATCGGGCCAACCACGGGCCGGAACCGGCCGAACGGAATCCGCGGTTCGACAGGCGGGTCCGGTGGCCGAAAACGATCGCCCAGGTCCGGCGGATCGGATGGCGGCGGGCCGCGCGCACCCCGAGCACGGCACGGCCGGCCGCCATCCAACCTCGGCGCACGGGCCCTGAACCCCGTGCCGCGCTCTCCGCACTCGCCAAGGAGCCAGCGCACGACCGGCCCACGGCCCCCCTGCTGACGTGGTCCCCCTGGACAGCAGCACCGCAACGGCGTTCGGGTGTTCCCTCGGCGTCCCCTCGCGACGGAGAGCTGCACCCAAGCGTGATCAGTCGGATACGTCACGTCAATGGGTTGTCCGAAATTCGGAATGGTTGCGTCACCTTTCGGCCCGGCGATCCACGGGCCGGTGAACGGGGTGACGGAGTGACGGGAGGGGCCGTCAGGGCTGCGCCAGCGCCACCCAGTCGACGGCGGCGAGCGGGTCCGCCGGGCGGGCGTCCGGGCTGATCTCGCACCAGACCCGCTTGCCGGTACCGTCCGGGTACCAGCCCCATCGGTCGCAGAGCAGCTCGACCAGCTCCAGGCCGCGCCCGTTGGTGGCGTCGACGTCCGCCCCGGCGTGCCGGGGGGCGGGGGCGACCTGGCTGGCATCGGCCACCTCGACCCGCAGCGGGCCGACCGTCGCCGACTCGCGCACCCCGTCGCGCCCGGCGCCGCCCGGGGAGGCGTCCGGGGAGGCGTCCGGCACGCCGGAGGGCAGGTCGCCCAGCGGGAAGCAGAGCCGCAGCACGGCCGGACAGCCGGTGTGCACCACGGCGTTGGTCACCAGCTCGGAGACCACCAGGACCACCGTCTCGGCGATCGGCGCGTCGGGGTCCACCCCGTGGTTGAGCAGCCGCGAGCGGACCCACCGACGGGCCCGGCCGACTTCGGCGGGGTCCGCCTGCACCGCAAGCTGTACCTGAAGAACCTGCACCGCTCCACCACCCGCACTCGCAGTTCGGCCACCGTCTCGGCCGGGCCCGGTCGCCCGGCCGGCCCGGGCACGCACCGGGCCGCCGTCCGTCGGTCCGCGGCCCCGCGGGTGACCGCACGTCGCACCCGCCGCGGCGCGCCCGCACCGCCTCGTCCGTCGCACACCGGCCGCGACACGAACACGCCTCAGGATGGTTCGGCGGGCGGACCGCAGCAAGCGCTTCGGGCATATTCCAGCGATCGGGGGACAGGGCAGGGCATACTGTCCCGCTCACTCTGACGAGCCCCGGACCGGCGATCGTCCGGCCCGGGCCGGCCGGCCCGTGACGCAGAGGCGAACCTACCGCCGTCCGCCCCTCCCACCGCTCCCGCCACTCGCGAACCACCCGTGCGACATATGTCCAGCCGGCTTCGAACGGCGCAACCGCGCGATGGGCGGCAGATCCCACGATCCGACGATCCGAAGCCCCCGGCTCCGTTCTTCACCGAATCCACCCGCCGCCCGAAGCGGGCGCGTTACCGTGGGACGCGTCAGCGGTCGGTCCGGCAGGAGGGGTGGTGACCGGTGGCCACCACCGACGGCGCCCCGCGCCGGGACGAGCAGCTGCAGCGGCGCCTGGCCCGCGGCGAGGAGACCGCCCTCGGCGAGCTGTACGACCAACTCGCCCCGATGGTCCACGGGTTGGCGGGCCGGATACTGGCCGACCAGACCGCCGCGGCGCAACTCACCCGGGAGATATTCGCCCACGTCTGGGAGCACCCCGAGTCCTTCGACCCGGCCCGCGGCTCGCTGCGCTCCTGGCTCGGCGCGCTGACCCACCGCCGCGCGGTGGACCGGCTGCGGGCCCGCCGCGCCGAGGAGGCGGGCTTCGGCGGCGACGCGGAGGAGGAGATCCGCACGGTCGCCACCGCCGCCCGGGTGCAGTACGTGGTCGCGTCCCTGCCGCAGCCGCTGCGTGAGACCATCGCGGAGTCCTACTACGACGGCCGCACCTACCAGGAGACGGCCCGCCGGCTGGGGATCAGCGAACAGGCCGCCAAGCAGCGGATGCGGCTCGGCCTGGAGCTGCTCGCCACCGAGCTGGAGCAGGAGCGCGCCCGGCACCGGGGCCCCGCCCCGGCGGACGCGCAACGGAGCGGGGGACAACAGCCGGACGGCCGGCGGACGGACGCGCAACGGACGGACGGTCAACGGGTGGGCGACAGCGGGCGGCGGACGGAGGGCGGGGGGACGTGACGATCACCGGCGAGCAGCACGAGGCCCTGCGTTCGCTGCTCGGCGCCTGGGCCCTCGGCGCCGTCCCGCCCCGCGAGGCCGCCGACGTCGAGGCCCACCTGAGCGGCTGCCCGGAGTGCGCCGAGGAGGGCGAGCGGCTGCGCGAGGCGGCCGGCTGGCTCTCCGTCGAGGAGCCGCTGGACCAGCCCGCCGCGCTGCGTCAGCAGGTGCTCGACTGGTGCCTGGCCCGCCGCCCGGCCGACCTGCCGGTCCCCGCCTGGGGCGTGCCGTACGCCGCCGAGACCGCCAAGCTCGACGCGCTGCTGCGCGACCTCGGCCCGGAGGAGTGGCAGGAGGTCGCCGAACTGCCCTGGCACGGCGGCACCGAGTACCTGCGCCCGGCCGAGGTGCTCTGCCACCTCGCCGCCGTGGACGGCTACCTGGCCGTCGCCCTCGGCCTGCCCGACCCCGTCCCGGGCGGCCCCGGCGCGGGCAGCGCACCGGCGGCCGGACGCCGGGTCCCGCCGCAGGAGGCCGCCCTCCCGCCGCTGCCCCGGGTGCCGCAGCAGGGCGGCCCGCGCTGGACCCGGATCACCGACCGCACCGCCCGGCTCACCGCCGAGCAGGCCGGCCAGCCGCCGCAGCGGGTCCGCGCCCGCTGGCGCCGGCACTGCCACGAGCTGGTCCGCTCGGCCGCGCTCGCCCCGCAGGGCAACACCCCGGTGGACTTCGGCTTCGCGACCGTCCCGCTGCGGGACGCCTTCGTCGACCGGGCCTTCGAGTGCTACATGCACGGCGAGGACGTCGCCCGCGCGGTCGCCTACCCGTACGATCCGCCGGCCCCGCAGCACCTGCGGCTGATGATCGACCTGGCCGTCCGGATGCTCCCGCTGGCCCTGGCCGGGCAGCGGGCGGCGCACCCCGAACTCACCGGGGCGGCGGTCGGCGTCCCCGACGGGTGGCCGGACGGCGGCACCGGGGCCGGGGGCCGCACCGGGCGGCAGCTCCGGCTCGTGATCGACGGCCCGGCGGCCGGCGAGTGGCTGATACCCCTGGACGGCCCGGACGCGGGGCCGCCCGGAGGCGAGCCGGTGGCCGCGATGGTGCTGGACGGGCTGGAGTTCTGCCAGCTGGCGGCGGCGCACCGCGACCCGGACCGGCTGCCGGTCGGCGAGCACGGCGACCGGGCCGCGATCCGCGAGGTGCTGCGCGCGACGCCGCTGCTCTCCCGGCCGTAGCACCGGCCGGCGGGGCCGGCCCGGTCGGGCGGTCGGGCGGTCGGGCGGTCAGGCGGTCAGGCGAAGACGACCGTGCGGGTGCCGTTCAGCAGCACCCGGTGCTCGCTGTGCCACTTCACCGCACGGGCCAGCGCCTGGCACTCGACGTCCCGGCCGAGCGCGACCAGCTGGTCCGGGGTGACGTCGTGGGTCACCCGGGCCACCTCCTGCTCGATGATCGGGCCCTCGTCGAGGTCGGCCGTGACGTAGTGCGCGGTGGCGCCGATCAGCTTCACGCCCCGGGCGTGCGCCTGGTGGTACGGCTTGGCGCCCTTGAAGCTCGGCAGGAAGGAGTGGTGGATGTTGATCACCTTGCCGGAGAGCGCCGTGCACAGCTGGTCCGAGAGCACCTGCATGTAGCGGGCCAGCACGACCAGCTCGACGTCCTCCTTGGCCACCAGGTCCAGCAGCTGCTGCTCGGCCTCGGCCTTGGTCTCCCGGGTCACCGGGATGTGGTGGAACGGGATGCCGTAGCCCTCGGTGAGGTCGCGGAAGTCGGTGTGGTTGGAGACCACCGCGGCGATCTCCACCGGCAGCGCGCCGATCCGGGTGCGGAACAGCAGGTCGTTCAGGCAGTGCCCGAACCTGCTCACCATGAGGACGATCCGCAGCTTCTCCTCGCTGGGGTGGATCTGCCAGTCCATCCCGAACGAGGCGCCGATCGCCGCGAAGCTCGCCCGCAGCTTGTCGACGGTCACCGGCTCGACGGCCGAGAAGTGCACCCGCATGAAGAACAGACCGCTGTCCCCGTCACCGAACTGCTGGCTGTCGATGATGTTGCACCCGGTCATGAAGAGGTAGCTGGAGACCGCGTGGACGATGCCCTGCTTGTCGGGGCAGGACAGCGTGAGGACGTACTGGGCGCTGGCCGGCTGCTGTTCCACGGTGGGGGTATCCCGTCCTGAGCTGGTGCTGGTGTGAATGCTCCAGCGTGTCACACTCCGGGAGGACCCCCGCCCCGCTGCCCGCACTGCGGGACGGCCCGCCCGGAGCGGGGCGCCGGGCCGCTCAGACCTGGGTCAGGATCCGCAGCACGTCCAGCGAGCGCGGCGGGACGTCCGGGTCCTCGCCGTCGTTGACCGCCAGCCTGACGTGCGCCTCGCGGGCCGCCCGGACCGCCTCCGGCCAGCCGTGGTGCTCCAGGTACGCGGAGGCCGGGGCGTCCGCGCCCACCTCGTGCAGGATCCGCACCACCCGCAGCACCGCGACGTCCACCAGGGTCGCCTCGGCGGAGTCCCGGAAGATCGTGCCCACGTACTTCTCGGCCGACCAGCGGTCCAGCCAGGTGTCCTCGACCAGGCGGTAGACGGCGTCGGTGACGTCGCCGTACCCCTCCCGGCCGGCCAGCCAGGCGTCCCGCTGGAACCCGGGGTCGGAGAGCATGTGCAGCGCCGAGCGGAGTCGGGCCCGCCAGCGCCACCAGGGCAGGTCGTTGAGCGGCATGCCGCCCATCGTGCTGGAGCGGTGGCCCGGACGAGAAGGGTTTCGGGCAGACCGATACGAAGATTCTGTGCTGGCGGACATGGGCAACGATCGTACGTTCCCCCACCGTTCGTACTCCACTCCAGGATCTACACGCGTCCCCCCTCGGAGTTCCTTCCCCGTTTACCACCTGTTGGCTGGACGGCCCTCTCTCCTTGCCACGCCGGGGATTGGCTGGAACCGGTGCGCAGCACTGCGCCCAGGGAGGGAAAGACCGATGACCAGCCGTACGGGCTCGTCCCAGGCCACGAACCTGATCGCGGGACGGCGCCGCCGGCGCCCGATCGCCGCCGCCGCGACCGCCGCGGCGCTGCTCCCAACCCTCTTCTCGGCCTCCGCGTGCGGCGGACCGGCCGATGCCGCCACCGGCAGCGGCGACCTCACCGTGATGACCTGGGCGCCGTCCGGCACCGGCTCGGCCGACCGCCCCGGGATGACCGACCTGGCCGAGGCCATCGGCCGGGACATCAACGTGAAGGGCGGCCTGCACGGCCGCCAGGTACGGGTGATCACCTGCAACGAGCACAACACCTCCGACGGTGCCAAGGCCTGCGCGCAGCAGGCGGTGGACGCCAAGGCGGTCGCGGTGCTCGGCTCCTACAGCCAGTACGGCGACGACTTCATGCCCATCCTGGAACGGGCCGGCATCCCGCTGATCGGCGGCTACGGCCTGTCCCAGCCGGAGTTCAGCAGCCCGTTGTCCTACCCGGTGGGCGGCGGCCTGCCGGCCCTGATCGCCGGCAGCGGCCGGCAGCTGGTGGAGGCCGGCTGCAAGTCGGTCGCGGTGATCCGCCCGGACACCCCGGCCGGCGACAACCTGCTCGGTTCCCTGGGCACCGCGCTCAAGCCCGCCGGGATCAAGCCGCTGGACGTCAAGGCACCGGAGAAGTCCAACGACTACACCCCGGAGGTCCGCAAGGCGATCGGTGGCGACCAGCCGGGCAACTGCGTCACCAGCGCGCTGGGCTCCGAGCCGACCGGCAACCTGCTCGACGCCTTCCGGCGGACCGGCGCGAAGAACACCCGGATCGCCTCGGTGATCGGCAGCGTGCAGCAGTCGGTGGTCGACTCCACCGGCGGCGACTCCGGCCCGCTCGCCGGCGCCTTCGTCACCGGCTGGTACCCGCCGGAGTCGGCCAAGACCTGGGACGGCCTGCGCGCCGTGATCCGCGCCGACACCGCGGGCCGGCACATCGACGCCGCCGACCCCGGGGTGCAGACCACCTGGGTGGCGTTCGAGGTGTTCCGCCAGGTCTCCGACCGGCTGGCCGCGGCCGGACGGCCGGTGTCCGCCAAGGCGATCACCGCCCTGCTGGACGGCGGCGAGCCGATCGACGTCGGGCTCACCCCGCCGCTGAACTGGGCGACCACCAACATGCTGCCGAGCACCGAGTCGCCGCGGCTGGTGAACACCTGGGTCACCTACCAGGTGGTCAAGGGCGGGCAGCTGACCCTGCAGCGGCCCGGCTTCGTGGACGTGCGCTGGGTGCTCACCGGGGGCAAGCCGCCGGCCTGAGCCGCCGACCGGCCCGCGGTCCCGGGCCCGGCCGTACGACGGCCGGGCCCTCGCCGTGTCCGTGTCCGGGGCTGCCTCGCGGGTGCCGGCGGGTACGCGGCGGGTGCGCGCCGGCGGGCGGTCAGAGGTCGCCGTCGGTGCGGGTGGGCAAGCCGGTCTGGCCGGCCACGGTGTTCCAGAGCCCGGCCGCCTGCTTCTTGGCGGTGGTCGCGGTGCCGCTCGCGGCCACCGCGTTCTTGTAGTGCGGGTTGTCGTTCTTCTTCGGGTCGCAGCCGCCCTGGGCGTCCCCGGCCCAGGCCGCGTACTCGTCGTCGGCGGTCGCCGAGGCCGTCCACGCCGCGTTCAGCTGCTCGACCAGCTGCGGGCCGCTGGGCAGCTTGTCGGTCTTCAGCCCGGCCAGCTTGGTCTGCAGCTCCCGGCGCTGCCCGGCCGCGGCGGTCAGCGCCTGCTGCGACTCCGGCAGCTTGTCGCACTTCTGCACCGAGGCGACCGCGCCGATCACGGCCTGCCGGCTGTCGTTGGCGGTACCGAGCAGGTCGGAGAGCGCCTGGGCCTGCGCCTTGACCACCGGGTCGACCGAGGCGGTCGTCGGGCCCGCGCTCGGGGCGGTGGCGGCGGCGGCCGGGCCGCTGCCGGTGGCCGTGGGGACGGCCTTCTTCTCCGTGCCGGACGTCTCGTCGTCACCGTTCAGCAGGACCGCGACCAGGACGGCCGCCGCCAGGCAGCCCGCCACCACGCCGCCGATGAGCAGCTTGTTGGACGAACGGCCGCCGTGCCCGCCGTCGCGCCCCGCCGGGGCCCCGCCCGGCTGGTCCGGGTGGCCCGGCGCGGGCCGGTCGGCGTAGCCCGGCTGCGCGGGCGGGTAGCCGCCCGCCGCCTGCGGGTCACCGGCCGGGTACGGCGGCAGGTACTGGGTCGCCTGGGCCGGGTCGGCCGGGTAGCCCGGCTGCGGGGCGCCGCCCCAGGCCGGCTGCGCGCCCCCCGGCTGGACCGGCATGGCCTGGGTCGGCAGCGCGCTGTCACCGAGGTACTCCGGCTGCCCGGACGGCCCGCCGGGGTACGGCCCGGCCGGCGCCTGGGCCTGCGGCGCTCCGTACGGCTGACCCTGCGGCGGCCCGTACGGCTGACCCTGCGGCGGCGGGCCGGGGTGCTGCCCGGGCTGCTGGCCCTGCGGCGGACCGGGCTGCTGGCCCTGCTGCTGGCCGGGCTCCGGGCGGAACAGGTCGTCCAGGTTGAAGTCACCCGAGTTGGGATACGAGCGGCGCTGGCTCAACGCGATTCCTCACCTGTGCACGACCGCGCGCTGACGGCGGACCACATCTCGTCGGTTCTTGGGAGCATCACAGTTCCTTGGACGTCGCGCCCACGCTACCGGTTCACCGAACCGGCCGACCACGTGGGCGGTCCATCCCTCACCGACCCTGCACGCTCTCCGCCGTCCTCCTTGACGGCCTCCTTGACGGCCTCCGCGACGCCCTCCTCGGCGCCCGTCGGCTCAGGCCGCCTCCGCCTCCGCCCGGGCCTGGAACTCGCGGACCACCCGCTGCTCCCGGTAGGGCTCCAGCCGGCGCCGGAACTCGTCCAGGTACTCCACGCCCCGGTTGGACCGCAGCCCGCTCAGCAGCCGGACCGCCTGGGCCCCGGTCTCGCAGGCCCGCTCGACGTCCCGCTGCTGGAGCTGTGCCGTCGCCAGCAGCACGAGGTCCACCGCGCGGCGCCGCACCCGCGTCGGCGGGTGCAGGTCGAGCGCCCGGCGGGCGTAGTGCTCGGCCGGGCCGGCCTGCTCCAGGTCCCGGTGGCAGTGGGCCAGTTCGTCGGCGAGGTAGGCGTCGTCGAAGTGGACGATCCAGTCCGGGTCGTCCTCCGGGCGGCGCTTCTCCATCATCTCCAGCGCCTTGGCGGCCACCGCCTCGCAGGCCCTGGCGTCGCCGAGCAGGGCGTGCCCGCGCGCCTCGGCCGCGTAGAACATCGCCATCGCGGTCGGGGTGGCCACCGTCCGGGCGCCCTCCTGGGCGGCCCGGGCGAGCTGGGCGATCTCCCGCGGGTTGCCCAGGGTCGCCGCCAGGTGGCTCATCGAGGCCGCCAGCACGTACCCGCCGTAGCCCCGGTCGTCGGCGGCCTGGGCCAGGCGCAGCGCCTGGATGTAGTAGCGCTGGGCCAGGCCCGGCTGGCCGGTGTCCACCGCCATGTAGCCCGCCAGCTCGGTCAACCGCGCGACGGCGGCGAAGAGTTGGCGCCCGGTCTCGTCCCGGTAGGAGCCGCCGAGCAGCCCGGAGACCACGCTGTTGAGGTAGTGCACCACCACCGGGCGCACGTGCCCGCTGCCGAACCGGTGGTCCAGGTCGACCAGCATCGCGGTGGTCGCCTTGACGGCCGCGACGTCGGTCGGGCCGACCCGGGTGCCGCCGGTGCGGGCCACCACCGGGTCGGGCGGGGTGATCAGCCAGTCCCGGCTGGGCTCGACCAGGGCGGAGGCCGCCACCGTCGCCCCGGTCAGGAAGTCCCGGCGGCCGACGTCGCTGCGCCACAGCTCGCAGACCTGTTCCAGCGCGGCGCCCAGCGTCGGCGCGAACTGCAGGCCGATCCCGGAGCTGAGGTTCTTGCCGTCGGCCATGCCGATCTCCTCGACCGACACGCTGCGCCCCAGCTTGCGCCCGAGCGCCTCGGCGATCACCGCCGGGGCCTGCCCGCGCGGCTGCTGGCCGCGGAGCCAGCGTGCGACGGAGGTCTTGTCGTACCGCAGGTCCAGACCGTGCTCGGCGCCGCAGAGATTGACTCTCCGCGCCAGACCGGCATTGGAGCAGCTGGCCTCCTGGATCAGCTGCTGGAGACGCTCGTTGGGCTGTCGTGCGACAAGTGGTCTCGCGGCCATTGGGCTTCGCCTCCCCACACCCTCCGGTCCCGGCCGGCGGGCGACGCTTTCTGCTGATCTCTGTTGCCGAGTTGCCGACTGTCCGACCGTTCAAGGAAACTGACACCAGGTTAGCGATCAGCAACGCCAGCGGGATACCCACGGTGACGATCCCCACCCCCCACGCGCCCGGGAGAATGCTCCCGTGCGCCCCCACTGCGCCCACCCTGCCTCCCCCCGGCGCGCTCCCGCACGGTCCGCCTCACCGGTTCGGGTGAATTGCCGACCCGGGGCGCGACGGCCCGGAACCGGCCGTAACCCGTCTCACGCACGGTAGTTGAGCACCCCGTGGAAGACTTCCCCGATCCCCTCGACCAGGGCCCCGCCGACCAGGGCTCCTCTGCCGGACCGTCCCCGCTGCTCGTCGAAGCCGTCGGCTGCGCCGAGACCCGGCACTGGGAGGTCACCCCGGGCGCCTGGCTGGTCGACGGGGACGGGCGCGCGCGCTGCTCCTGCGGCGATCCGCGGTGCGCGCTCCCCGGTGCCCACCCGATCGACACGGACTGGACGCGCCGGGCGAGCGCGGGTCCGGGCGCGGTGCGGCACTGGTGGACGGAGTGCCCGGAGGCGTCGATCCTGCTGCCGACCGGCCGGTCCTTCGACGTGCTGGACGTCCCGGAACCGGCCGGCTGCCTGGCGCTGGCGCGGATGGAGCGGATGGGGCTGCAGCTCGGTCCGGTGGCGGTGGTCCCGGCCGCGCCCGGCCGCACCGGCCGGCGGCTGCACTTCCTGGTGCTGCCCGGCGTGGCGGCCAGAGTGCCGGAGATGCTCCGCAGGCTGGGCTGGCCGCCCGGCCGGCTGGACCTGGTGGCCCGCGGCGAGGGCGACTGGACGGTCGCCCCGCCGTCCCGGGTCGGTCCGAGCGGCTTCGCGCAGTGGGCCCGCTCGCCCACCGCGCTCAACCGCTGGCTGCCGGACGCCGCCGAGCTGATCAGCCCACTGGCCTACGCCTGCGGCCGTGACGCGCCGCCGGCCGGAGCCCGGTCGGCCCGGCCCGCGGCGGTGCGCTGACCGCTCCCCCGGACTGCCGCCCTGCGCCGATCGGGTGAGGGCGTGCGCTGCGCGACACCCCGCGCGCGAGTGACGGGCCTTGTCTCCCACCGGAGACGGGGCCCGTCATACGCACGTGCGGATAAGGGTTCGGTGTACCCGCTGGTCAACGGCGAAAGCCCCTCGTACGAGTGACAGCACTCAAGGATTGCCTTGATCGTCCGAGTGGGAGAACTCCCAGCGTGAGGGGCCGCCGGACGGGGCGCTCGGTCGGGGAAGCCGGGCGAGGCGGACGCGGGAGGGACGGAGGGGAGACCGGGAGGGACGGGAGGGACAGGGCGGGGCCGTGTCACCGGCCGGGTTCGGGGAGGCCGGTGACACGGAAGCGGGAGGGACCGGGGAGGGCCGGACGGGGCCGGGTGCGCGGGGAGCGCCCGGCCCCGTCCGGCGTTGCCCGCCCGTCCCGTCTCCGCTGCCGCTCCGCGCTCCCGCGCTCGGGCCTCCGCGGTGGTTCAGGCCTGCGCGACGAAGACGTGCGCGGCGATCTCCTTGCCCAGCTCGGCGGCGTTGTCGCCGGTGCCCACCAGCACCCCGCCGACCCCGGCGCTCACCCGCACCGTCGACCCCGGCCGGACCCCGGCCCGGCGCAGCGTGCGCATGAGGTCGCCGTCGGTCTGGATCGGCTCGCCGATCCGGCGGACCACCACGTCGGCGCCGTCCGCGCCCGGCAGCACCGAGTCCAGCGGGACGAGCCCGGCGTCGAAGCCCTCGCCCTCGGCCTTGGCGTCGCCCAGCTCGTCCAGCCCCGGGATCGGGTTGCCGTACGGGGACTGGGTGGGGTGACCGAGCATCGCGAGCACCTTGCGCTCGACCGTCTCGCTCATCACGTGCTCCCAGCGGCAGGCCTCCTCGTGCACCTGCTCCCACTCCAGGCCGATCACGTCGACCAGCAGGCACTCGGCGATGCGGTGCTTGCGCATCACCCGCACCGCGAGCCGGCGGCCCTCCTCGGTCAGCTCCAGGTGCCGGTCGCCGGCGACGCGCAGCAGTCCGTCGCGCTCCATCCGGCCGACCGTCTGGCTGACCGTGGGCCCGCTCTGCTCCAGGCGCTCGGCGATCCGGGCGCGCATCGGGGTGATGCCCTCCTCCTCCAGCTCCAGGATGGTGCGAAGGTACATCTCAGTGGTGTCGATCAGCCCAGACATCGCCGCTGGCTCCGTTCCTCGGTGTCCTCATCGCCAATTCTGACGTACCGCACCGACTGCCGGGCCCGCCTCAGGGCGCGGGGCCGGCGTTTCGTGCCTGTTGACAGCGGCGCCGATCAGGCAGCACGGTGCTGGCCGGAGCTTTCTCCACAGTGGTCCGGACCACCGCGACCGCTCCCCCACCCGGCCGGGCCCCCCACCGGCAGAGAGCGAAGGCAGCAGATGAGCGAGCTGGTCGGCCGGTACTTCGACGCCGCGATCGCCCACCTCCAGCGGGTCCGCACCGAGGAGGCGGAGAACATCGAGGCGGCCGCCGCCCTGCTGGCCGAGGCCGTCTCCGAGGGGCGCCGGATCTTCACCTTCGGCGCCGGCCACTCCTCGCTGGCCGCCCAGGACGTGGTCTACCGGGCCGGCGGGCTGGTGCCGATGAACCTGCTGGAGGTCCCCGGGATGGCCGGGGTCACGGTGATGCCGGCGCCGCTGTCCAGCGCGCTGGAGCGGGTCTCCGGCCTGGCCACCGCCACCCTGGACCTCACTCCCGCCACCAGCGGTGACCTGCTGTTCCTCATCTCGCTCTCCGGCCGCCAGGTGATGCCGGTCGAGCTGGCCCAGCACGCCCGGGGGCGGGGCCTGAAGGTGATCGGGCTGACCTCGCTCGCCTACCCCGGCGAGATCGCGTCGGGCCATCCCTCCGGCACCTATCTGAAGGACCACTGCGACGTCGTCCTGGACAACAAGATCGCGATCGGCGACGGCGAGCTGACCCACCCCGGCGCCGAGACCTCCTTCGGCCCGGTCTCCACCATCGTCACCAGCGCGCTGATGCAGGCCGTGGTCGCCTCGGCGGTGGAGCGCCTGGCGGACGCCGCCCTCGCCGGCACCGGCGCCACCCCGCCGCTGTTCCGCTCCGGCAACGTGCCCGGCGGCACGGAGTGGAACGCCAAGCAGATGGCCGACAACGCGGAGCGGGTCTTCTACACCTTCTGACCGCGCCCGTCCGTACGCCGTACGCCGGCGCGGCCGCCGGTACCAGGCGCCCTACGCCGACCGGCCGACCGCCGTCGACACCGCGCCCGCCCGGCGGCGGCGGGGGCGTCGGCCGGGGCAGCACCATGCCCCGGCCGACGCCCCGCCGCCGACCTGAAGCACACGCGAGCCGGCACGCCCCGCCCCGGGCCACGCGCCGCCTGCCCTGCGGGGCAGCACCGCCCGCCGGAGCGGCCACACCCGAAACCCGCCCACAGCGCGCGCACGCCCCGGCGGCGGCCCACAGCACACACACGCAGCGCCCCCGGCCCGACCCGCGCCCACGCCCCTGGCCCGGCAGCGGCACCCGTCGGCACCGCACCATCGGCTGCCCCCCAACGTCCGCACAGCGCCCCGCAGCACCGGACCACGGGCTGTCCCGGCCTCCCCGCACACCCCTGCGCCGCACGGCGGCGGCCCGCAGCACCCACCTCCCACTACCCCCGACCGCCCCGCACACCCCACCCCGACCCGGCCACACGCCGAGGGGGCACCGGCCCGAAGGGACCGGCGACCACATCCATCGCCACAGCCCCACCCGAGGCGTACCGGGCCCCCTGGCGGGGCAGGTACCGCCGGGGCGGCGGAGCTGCGAAGTGGGGGACGGAATGACGTCGGGCACGGGTGGGGCGGACCGGGTGGTGCGGGAGCGGGAGCTGCTGCCGGAGCTCTTCTGGGCGGCCGACTCCGCCTCCCAGCAGGGGCAGACCAGAGCGGTACGGCTCGCCGCCGCCGAGCTGGTGCTGCTGGTCGCGGCCGCCACGGCCGGCTCGGCCGACGGCACGGTGTGGTCCTGGCTCGCGGCCGTCGCCTACCTCGGTGCGATCGCCCTCTCCGCCGTGACCAGCCGGCAGAACCCGCAGGGCCTCTGGTACGAGGGCCGGGCCGCCGCCGAGTCGGTGAAGACCCTCGCCTGGAAGTTCGCCGTCCGGGCGGACGCCGTCCAGCCGCCGCCGCGTCCGCTGCCGGACGCCGAGGGGCTGTACGGTCTCCAGCTCGGCCGGGTGCTGCACGCCTTCCGGGGCAGCCGCGCGGTCGGCCCCGGCCTGGCCGGCCGGCCCGCCGAGAGCCAGATAACGGCGGCGATGCGCGGCCTGCGCGACCAGCCGCTGGCCGTACGCCGGGACGTCTACCTGCGCGAGCGGATCCAGGTGCAGCAGGACTGGTACCGCTCCAAGTCCCGCTACTGCGCCCGCGCCGGGTTCTGGACCGGCGTGGCCGGCGTCGGGCTGCCGCTGCTCGGCCTGGTGCTCGCGGTGCTGCGGGCGATGGGCGAGTTCTCCTTCGACGCGCTCGGCACCGTCTCCGCCGTGGCCGCCTCGGTCACCGCGTGGGCGCAACTGCGCCAGTACCGCCCGCTCGCCGCCGCGTACGGCCTGGCCGCCGACGAGTTGGCCCAGATCCGCGCCCAGCTCGCCCACCTCGACGTCGGCTCCCCCGACGCCGAGGAACTCTGGGCCCGCTTCTCCCGCGACGCCGAGGACGCCGTCTCCCGCGAGCACACCACCTGGCAGGCCCGCCGCGAGATCAACGGCCCCACCGATCGCGAGTGACCCATCATCGTCCGATGCGCATAGGTGGTGGTCCCCAACCCGTTCTCCGCGCGGCGCCGGACCCGCGGAATGCCGCCCGGCCGGAGTGCCGCCGGCTGCCGGACCATGGGTGCGGCAGAGTCGACGCGAGGATCCGATGAGGAGCAGAGCGTGGGAAGTCCGTTGAGGAGCGTCTCCGGGGTCCGCTGGGCAGAGCTGCGTGACGCGACGGGGGCTCCGGCCGGCGGGATTCCCCCGCTGCTGGCCCGGATCGCCCACGGGGACGAGGATGCGGCCCGCCTCGCCGTCGACGAACTGGGCGACGCCGTCTGTGCGCTGGGGTTCGTCGTCGGTGAGGCAACAGCTCCCGCGGTCCCGTTCCTCGTCGAACTGGCCGCGACCCCTCACGTGTCCTGCAAGGCCGAGTTGTTGGACCTGCTGGGAAGCATCTGCCAGGCCGACCAGTGGCACTCCGCCTGTGCGGCGGACCGGATCGGCAGGCGCGACACGAGCCACCGGCGGCAATCCGGCTGGGAGGCGGCCGCCAGGAGAGCCGTCCTCGCGGGTCGGTCAGTCATCGCAGCTGTGGCTTCCTCCGTACGGCCGGAGGAAGCCACAGCTGCGAGGCGGTTGTTGCAGACGATGGACCACATTCCGCCGTTTCCGGAGTCCGCTAGCGGCCGACCGGGGTGAGCGGGTCCTTGCCGGAGAGGACGGCGAGGACGTTGTCGACGGCGAGGTCGCCCATGGCCTGGCGGGTGCGGACGGTGGCGCTGCCCAGGTGCGGGGCGAGGACGGCGCGGTCCTGGGCGAGGAGGGCGGAGGGGACGGCCGGCTCGTGCTCGAAGTTGTCGACGGCGGCGGCGAACAGCGCGCCGGACTC
Organism: Kitasatospora sp. NPDC002551; assembly: GCF_040296005.1. Taxonomy (NCBI): domain Bacteria; kingdom Bacillati; phylum Actinomycetota; class Actinomycetes; order Kitasatosporales; family Streptomycetaceae; genus Kitasatospora; species Kitasatospora sp. NPDC002551. The sequence continues at coordinate 153,872 of NZ_JBEOWI010000001.1, forward strand.
CAGGGCGGCGGCGAGCGCCTCCTCGTCGACGACCCCGGCGGTCATCGAGACCACCACCGCGCCGGGCGGCAGCAGGGCCAGCCGGCGGGCGTCCAGCAGGTGCCGGGTGGCGTCGCTCAGCGGGCAGGTGACGACGAGGACGGTGGAGGTGGCGAGCAGGTCGTCCAGCGGCAGCCACTCGGCGCCGTCGGCCTGCTCGGGCGGCAGCGGGCGGCGGTTGTGGTAGCTCACCGGCATGTCGAAGCCGCGCGCCCGGCGGGCCACCGCCTGCCCGATCCGGCCCATGCCGAGGATGCCCAGCGGGGTGCCGGTCAGTTCGAGACCGAGCAGGAAGTTGGGCGCCCAGGCCCAGGTCTCGCCGGAGCGGAGCAGCCGCTCGCCCTCGCCGAGGCGGCGGGTGGCGGCCAGCAGCAGGGCCCAGGCCATGTCGGCGGTGGAGGCGGTCAGCACGCCGGGGGTGTTGGTGACCGGGATGCCGCGCTCGGCGCAGGCGGCCAGGTCGATGTTGTGGTGGCCCACGGCGTGGTTGGCGACGACTTCGAGGCCGGGGCCGGCGGCGTCGAGGAGTTCCGCGTCCACCCGGTCGTCCAGGGTGGTGATGAGGGCCCGGCGGCCGTGGACGGCCGCGAGGAGGTCGGCGCGCGCCATCGGCAGGTCGGAGTCGTGCACGGTGGCCGCGTGGTGAGCGGTGAGCCGTTCGGCCACGCCGGGGGCGAGACGGCGGGTGACCAGGACCGGGGGCTGCTCGTTCATGAGCCGAATCTACGCTCCGCCCCCTCGCCGGGGCCCGGCGAGGGGGCGGAGTGCCATCAATGGCACCTGTGCTCGTCGACCGCGCTGCCCGCCCGGTCGACGTGGTTCCGCAGCGACCTCGTCAGCACGTCGCCGACCGCCCCGACCACCGCCGAGGCGAGGACGAGCAGGCCGATGGCGGTGGTCACGCGGCCGAGTCCAGCTCGAATCAGACGAGCTTGCCTCGCTTGTGCGACTCCGCGCCCCACCGGTGGGTGAGCCCTTCGACGAGTTGGAGCCCCCGCCCGCCCTCGGCGAGGTCGTCGCCGGCGGCGGATCGCCAGTGCCGGGGGAGGGTGTGGCTCTCGTCGCCGACCGAGACCCGGAGAGTGCGACAGAGGCTCAAGGGCATGATCCAGCACGTCCGGTACAAACTCCTGGGGAGGTAGCCATGGAGCAGCTCAACTGGCAGAAGTCGACGTTCAGCGGGGAGGACGCCGACTGCGTCGAGATCGCGTCCAACGGCGAACTCGTCCACATCCGCGAGTCCGACGAACCCACCACCGCCATAACCCCCCGTGCTGCTCCCGCGCCGACGCGGGAGCAGCACGGGACGCCGCAGATCGGCGCCGCCCTCCGTCCCAGCACCGCGACGCGGCCGCGCGAACCACGGTTGTCAGATCACCGGCGGTCGGCCCAGTCGCGTCATCCGCCACACCGTGGACCACCGCATCGGCCGCCGAGGCGGGCACGGCACCCGGACACCCTCGAAGAACCCGGACCACCACGCCTTGAGCCCGGCGAGCGGCGGCCGCCCGACCAGCGTGTACAGCGCCCAGGAGGTCAGGTAGATCGGCACCAGAGGAGCGGGCAGGTGGCGCTTCGCCAGCCACACCCGGTTGCGGGCCGTCATCCGGTAGTAGGTGGTGTGACGGGCCGGGTCGGTGCGGGGGTGCTGCAGCACCAGGTCGGCGCGGTAGTCGATCCGCCAGCCCTCGTCCAGCGCGCGCCAGGCGAAGTCGGTCTCCTCGTGCGCGTAGAAGAACTCGGCGGGGAACAGCCCGACCCGGTCGATCACGCTCATGCGGATCGCGTGCCCGCCGCCCAGGAACGTCGTGACCGGACCGGACTGCAGCGGATCGCTCGCACCGAAGCGGGGCACGTGGCGGCGCTGGGTGAACCCGGTCTTATCCGCGATCCGGAACGATACGATGCCCAGCTCGGAGTCCCGCTCGAAGGCCTCCCGGATCAGCCGGAAGGTGTCGGTGCGGGGCAGCAGCCCGTCGTCGTCCAGGACGACCAGCACGTCCGTGCCACCCAGCTCACACAGCCGCTCGACGCCGGCGTTGCGGCCTCCGGGGATGCCGAGGTTCTCCGGCAACTCCACCGCATCCACCCACTCCGGCAGCTCCGGCAGCTTCACGCCCTGCCCGAGCACGACGGTCCGAACACCGCTGTCGCCGCCGTCCTGGGCCCGTACCGATTCCAGCAGCGCCGTCAGCTCCGCAGGCCGGTTTCCCATCGTCAGCACCACCACGCCCAGCGTGACGCCCATCGCACCCGACCTTTCGAGGAACCTTCGTGCTCTCGCCGACACCCCGGCTCGGCAACGGACCTTCGCTTCGCGAGCTGGCCGGCACTGGACGCCTTCCGGACCACCAGGTCATGGACCAGCCGACGCTGGGACTGGGTCGCCCGCCACCGGCCCGCCGGTGCGGGTGTCCGGGCCAGAGTGCCACAACGGCCGCTTCCGCTGGTGCCGAACGCCTCCTGGTTCGCCCATGCGCAGACGGCCACCTCGATCCACGGCGTACGCCACGGCTCCCGGGTCGCCGTGCTCGAACAGCTGCCAGCCGCCCGCCACGGCATCGCTCAGCAGCGGGGGCTGCGGCTGAACGACCGCAACGACCCCGGCCACGGAGACCGCGCCGCCCACGGGCACCGTCGAGCGGATGGCCCGCCGCCTGGGCCGCATCACCCCCTGGCCCGCCCGGCGGGGACCCGCAGCCAGGGGTCGAGCGACTCCCGCGCCCCGTCGGCGAACCGGCGCCCCAGCGCCGTCAGCGCGCCGCTGCCGGCGAGCAGGTCCACGGCCGCGTCGGTCAGGCCGCGCCAGTGGGTGAACCGGGAGCGGGCCGCTGGCGATCCGGCGTCCGCCTGGGTGCCCCAGAAGGCGGTGACGGCGAGGTGGGCGTAGACGGCCTGGAAGAGGGAGCCGACCGGGCGCGGGGAGAGGCCGAAGGCCTCGAACAGACGGGTGTCGGTGCGGTCGTACAGCTCCCACCGGTCGAGCACCGCGCCCAGCTTCACGTGCTGGAACTCGTGCACCAGCAGCAGCGCGAGGCCCGGCGCGGTACCGGGCCGGGCGATGGCGACCGCGCCGAAGGCCTGGCGTGCCGCCGAGCTGAGGTCCCGTCCGTCCGGGCCGGGCCGCAGTGGGGTGACGGTGGTCAGGCCTGCCCGCAATCCGGCCGCGTAGTCGGGCAGTTCGCGGTCGAGCAGGTCGGCGGCCGCCCGCAGGTCCTGCGCCCAGCCCGCGTACGCGGTGCCGGACAGGCGGTCCGCGACCGGCCAGCAGTGGACGGCGCGCTGCGGGTCCACGTCCTCCAGCGCCAGCACGCGCCAGCCCGCCAACCCGATCCGCCGCACCGGCTGCCAGCGCGGGTCACCCGGGCCGGTGAGCGTGCCGTCCCCGGTGCGCGCCGTCCAGCCCGTCCGCCCCCCGGTGACCAGCGCCTCCCGGGCGCCCCCGCCCAGCACCAGCCGGCCGAGGGTCGGCAGGTGCAGCACGCCCTCCCGGAGCGGCACCGCCACCGCGTCCCCGCGCCCCGCCCGCACGGCCGCCGCGGCGGCCAGCCCGGCCAGCGCGGCGAGCCCCGCGCCCGGGTCGCCGGTCAGCCGCCGCGCCGCCCAGGCCCGGACGTACGGGTGGGCCAACACCGCGTCCACGGCAGCCGGTTCGGCGGCGTCGAGTTCGGTCAGCAGCTCCCAGGCCGCCGAGCGGGCCACCCCCGAGGAGCCGTGCACGGCGGCCACCATCGCCCGGGTGAGCGCGAGTTGGGACCGGGCGAGCGCCCGGACGGTCTCCGGCCCGCCCTGCCCCAGAGCCAGTTCGCCCAGTTGCGCGTCACTGAGCTCCGGCCCGGCGACGTCCACCGGTGGGGCAGGACGCCGCGGGGCCCCGGCCCGGGCGGCCAGGCCGTCGATCAGCTCCCGCAGGTCCGCGCAGTACACCGAGGGGTGGTCGAAGGAGCCGTCCCGGTAGCGGTGCGCGTACAGGCCCCCGCCGCAGGAGCGCACCACCGGGCAGGCCCGGCAGGTGGCGTTCAGCCCGGCGAGGCCCGCCTGCCGGGCGGCCGTCCCCGGGTGCCGGGCGACGTCGTCGAGGCTGTGCCGGAAGACGTCCAGCCCGGTGGCCGGGGCGCCGTCGTACGCCGTCCGCAGGCTGTCCGCCTGCTCGTACGTCCCGTCCGTCTCCAGCACCACCAGGTCCACCGGCTCCAGCCCGAGGGCCTCGCCCAGACCGGGCAGCCCGGCCAGGGTGCGGTGCACCGAGTCGAAGGTGCGGACGGCGAACGGGCGGCCGTCCGCCTCCCACCGCTCGTGGACGGCCAGCAGCCAGTCGGCGTACGGCGTCGCACCCGCCCCGGCGGGCCGCTCCGGCGGGCGCTCCCAGGTGGCGTGCGGGAGCAGGAGGTCGACGGCGGGCGGCTCCAGTGCGGCCAGCGCCCGGTACACCGCCACCGGGTCGTTGGCGGTGTCGACGGTGCAGAGCAGGCCCGCGAACAGGTGCCGGAACCGCGGCTCGCGCAGCAGCCCGACGGCCCGCAGCACCCGCGGGTGGCTGGAGCGGCCGTCGGCGAAGCGGCGGTGCCGGTCGTTGGCGGCCCGGTCGCCGTCCAGCGAGACGCCGACCCGGATGCCGAGTTCGCCGAACAGCTCGCAGTACGCCGCGCTCAGCCGCACCCCGTTGGTGTGCACCCGCAGGTCCAGGTCGCACACCTCGGGCAGCGCGGCCCGCAACGCCTCCGCCGCCCGCCGGAACACCGCCGGCCCGGCCAGCAGCGGCTCGCCCCCGTGCAGGACGACGCGCACGGAGGTGAGCCCGTGCGCGACGGCGTGCTCCCCGATCCGCTCGGCGGCTCTCGCCAGCACCGCCTCCCCGACGACGCGCGGCCGGGCGCGCCAGCCGGTGTCGGCGTGCTCGTAGACGTAGCAGTGGTCGCAGGCGAGGTCGCACCGGCTGTGGACCTTCAGCACGACCTGCGTGAGCGGCGGAGGAGTCATGACGGCACATTTCCAGGACGCGCCGTCCGCTAACCGTACTGTCAGATGCCTGAATTGAAAGACGCGACCGGTCTGGCACCCGCGCCCGGCAGGGCCAGCTCCAGCCGCCGGGCCAGCTCACCCGCGTCGGCCCTCGCCAGGTCGGCCAGCGCGGGCCGCCCGTCGGTGCCGTGCGGCGGCCGGTCCGGCTCCACCACGACGTCCGGTTCCATGTGTCCAGCTCCCTCTCGGCCGATGCCCGTCCCGCTCCTCACACCAGCGGTGGTTCCGTCTCGACGTCCAGCCACTCCCCCATCCGGATCGCCTCGGTGAGCGGGTGCCCGTCCCCCAGGTACCGGACCATCCGCGCCCGGACCAGCGTCCGCACCCGCAGTTCCGCCGACCGCGCGCTCTCGCCGACCGCGGCGAGCGTCAGGGCGACGTTCGCGGTCGCCGCCAGCACGTCCGGGTGGTCGGGGTGGAAGCGCTCGGTGAGCAGCGCCGCGGCCGACTCCGCGAGCGGCAGGGCCTCGGCGGGCCTTCCGGCGCGCGCCAGGTCGTTGGCCCGGTTGAGCCGGGCGGTCCCGACGTACGGATGGTGCTCGCCCAGCAGCCCGGTCAGGTCCTCCAGCACCTTGCCCGAGAGCGCCTGCGGCTCCTCGGTCCGCCCGGCCCGGCGCAGCGCCACGGCCAGGTTGCCCGCCGCGACCCGCTCCATGGGGTGACCGGCACCGAGGTGGTCGCGCTGGTAGAGGTACGCCTCCTCGGCGAGCTCCACGGCCTGTTCGGTGTCCCCGAGCGCGCTGAGCGTGGCGGACAGGCTCCCCGCGGCGGCGGCCGTGCCCGGGTGGTCCGCGCCGTAGCGCCCCGTCAGCTGCCGGTGGACGTCCTCGATCTCCCCCAGGGCCTCCGGCAGCCGGCCGAGCCGGCGCAGCACGGCGCAGCGGAAGCGGCGGGCGCGCAGGGTCTCGTCGTGGTCCTCCCCGAGCGCCTGCCGGCTGCGGCGCACCGCCTTGTCCAGCCGGGACAGCGCCTCCTCCAGCCGCCCCGTCTCGCACAGCGCCAGGCCGAGGACGACGCCGCCGAGGATCGTGTAGGGGCTGCGCTTGCCGAACACCTCCAGCTTCCGGTGGTAGAGCACCTCGTGGACGGCCAGCGCCCCGGCGAAGTCGCCGGCCAGCATGATGGAGACGGCCAGGTTGTTCTCCGCCATCAGGCTGCGCCGGCTGTCCGGGCCCAGCACCCGGCGGGCGACGGCCAGCGTCTCCTCGTCCAGCTCCCGGGCCTCGCGGTAGCGGCCCAGGTGGCGCAGGTCCCCACCGAGGCTCATCGCGGCCGGGATGGTCTCCTGGTGCTCGCGCCCCAGCAGCACGGTCAGCCGCTCGAACGCGTCCCGGTCCGTGCTGTACGCCTCCCGGACCAGCCCCTGGGTGCGCTGGATGTTGCCGAGCTGGACGCGCAGCAGCTGCACCTTCACGTCCGGGCCGGTGCCCCGCGGTCCGATCTCCCGCCAGCGGGCGAGGACGCGTTCGGCCAGCTCGCGGCCCGCGTCGTGGAGGCTGCGCTGCCACAGGTAGCGGACCGAGTTGACGATCCACTGCCGCACCGCCGGGTCGGTGGACTCGTCCGCGCCGGACGGGCGCAGGTGGGGCAGCAGTTCGGCGTACCGGGGCCAGTGGTGCGGGGCGTCGGGGTCGCCGGGGTCGGCGAGGGCGAGGGCCCGGTGGGCCACGCCGCGGACCCGGTCCCGGTCCGCCTCGCCGACCTGTTCGCGCAGCAGCGCCTGGACGATCCGGTGCACCACCAGCGTGCCGGCGCCCTGGTCGTAGCGGGCGAGGTTGAACTGGTTGACGGTCCGCAGGATGTCGCCGACCGCCAGCCGGTGGTCCGAGGTCCCCGGGGGCAGCCCGATCGCCTCGATCACCGGCGGGCTGTACAGCAGGCCGATCGGGATGGCGTCCGGGCCGAGGAAGCCGCAGATCTCCAGCAGCCGGGCGGCCGGGGCGTTGATCCGGCGCAGGTCGGAGCCGGCGATCCGCCAGGTGGCGGCGGTGACCGTGGCGTTGGGTCCCTCCTCGACGGCCCGGCCGGCACCGGTGCCGCCGAACGCGGGGCCGTCGGAACCGGAGCGCACCGACCGGTCGAGGATGTCGGTGAGCGTCTCGTCGAGCAGGTCGGCGTAGGTGGCGGCCGGCATCGGCGTCTCCTGCAGCCAGGCGGCGGCCTGGCCGACGGCCAGCGGCAGGTCCCCGAGGAGCTCGGCGATCCGCTCCGCGTCGGCCCGTTCGACACCGGTGTTGAAGTGCCGGACGAGTTCGACGCTCTCGGCCCGGTCGAACACCTCCACCTCGGTGCGGCCGGGGCGGCGGGACCAGCGCCGGTCGCGCGAGGTCACCAGGACGTGGCCGTCGCGCCCGGCGGCGGGCAGCCACGGGTCCAGCAGCTCCGGGTCCTCGGCGTTGTCGAACAGCAGCAGCCAGCGGCGGTAGGGCCGTCCGCTGCCGAGCGCGTCCAGCACGGCGCGCGCGGTGCGGGTGACGTCACCGTCGCTCTCCAGGCCGAGGCCGGGGGCGAGTTCGGCGAGCTTCTGCGGGATCACCGCGGGCTGCTGGGCGGGTACCCACCACAGCACGTCGTACCCGGCCGCGAAGCGGTGCGCGTACTCGATCGCGGCCTGCGACTTGCCGACGCCGCCGATCCCGTAGAGCACCTGCACGGGCGAGGCGTCCGCGCCGGCCGTGAAGCCGTCGCGGACGGCCTCCAGCAGCCGCATCCGGCCGGTGAAGGTGGGCAGCCTGGGCGGGAGCTCCTGGACGGCGGGGCGGCCGTCCGGGAAGCGCGGCGGGCGCGGCACGGTGAACTCGCCGGAGTCCATCCAGCGGCCGGCGCCGGGCGGCGGACCGATCAGTTCGAACAGCTGCGCCTCGGCCCGCTGCGCCGAGCCGGTCGCCAGCTCCAGTGCCCGGAGCCCGGCGAACTGGGGCGGCTCCGACTGCTCCGGCGCGCCGATCCGCACCGCCAGCAGACCGCCGGAGTCGCCCGTCGCGTCCTGGGCGGTGAACCGGCGCCAGATCTCCCGGGCCCGCGGCAGCCCGGCGTAGTCGGCGGTGAGCAGGGCGAGCAGCCGGCCGTCGCCGTCCAGCGGCCCGGCGGCCTCGGGCAGCGCGCCGGACTGCGGCGGGCCGGCGTCGAGCGGGACGGCGGCGCTGTGCAGGGTGGCGACGTAGCCGAAGCCGCGCAGGGTCTCGGTGATCCACTCGGCCCAGACCCGGTCCCGGGGGGCGTAGCTGACGTACACCTGGCGGGAGCGGGTGCGGCCCTTGCGCAGGTAGGCCGCGTACAGCTGGCGGCGGGCCTGGTCGGGGACCGGGCGCAGCTCGCGGACCCGGCCCCCGGTCAGCCAGTCGGCGAGCCGTTCGAAGGCGGCGAGCAGGCTGCGGCCCTGCTGCGGCCGGTCGACGACGGTGGCCGGCACCTCCTCGTAGGCGTAGAACGGCTTGTACGGCACCTCGACGTCGCGCCAGTACTCCGCGCGGCGCTCGGCGCCGAGCCAGCGGCCCAGGTAGGGGTCGAAGGCGTCGTGGGCGAGGTCGCGGCCGGCCGCGAGCCCGGCGCGTTCGGCGTCCTCGACGCGCATCGGGACGGGCAGCACCCGGATCTCGCGCTCGTCGGCGTCGACGATGGCGCGGGCCGCGTCGACGCCGCCGCGGATGCTCTGGGCGCCGAGGGTGAAGCAGTCCACGACGGTGTCGGGCATCAGCACGGTGCAGATGCCGGAGGTGTCGCTGACGCCGGTGCGGCTGTCGATCAGCACGTAGTCGTAGGCGGCGGTCCACTGCGCGCGCAGCGCGTAGAGGAACTCGGCGCCGCGGACGTCGGCGCGGGTGTAGAAGCTGCGCCAGTTGAAGCTGGTGACGGCGGCCGAGTAGGCGGCGTTCTGCCGGCCGGCCGGCATCAGGTCGAGGCGGCCGCCGTCCGGGAGGTCGAGCGCCAGGCCGCACAGGTACTGCTCCAGCCGTCCCGGGGCGGCCAGCCACTCCCGGGGGTCCGGGCCGGGCCCGGGGCGGTCGGGGCCGGGCAGCGCCTCGTCGACGTAGGCCCGCAGCATGTCGATCAGGCCGTCGGTGGCGTGGAGTTCGGGGTCGACCAGCAGCGGGTGGTAGTACCGGTGCAGGCCGGGGGCCTCCAGGTCCCAGTCCACCACCAGGACCCGCAGGCCCTGGCTGGCCAGGATCCAGCCCAGGTTGGCGAGCGCCATGGTGCGGCCGGTGCCGCCCTTGAACGAGTAGAAGGTGACGACGGTGCCGGTGGCGGGGGTCGCCAGGGCGGCGGACCCGTGGTCCGCGAGGGCGGCGTGCTCGGGGCTCATCGGTCCGCTTCTCCTTCACTGGGCGCCCGGGTGGCCGGGGGCACGGTCTCCTCACGCCGGACCGCCCGTGCCGCCGGGGCGGCCCCGTTGCCCGGGGTGCTCCCCGGGCGCGGTACGCGCGGACCCGCCTGGGCCGGCGGGTCCTCCGGTGGCTCCGGCGGGTCCGGCGGCTCCGGCGGCCGCGACCGGGCGGGCGGCGGCCAGGCGGGGATGGTGAGGCCGGGCATCGGCCGCGGGTCGGGGCCGATGCCGAACTGGGCGCGGGCCGTCACCGGGTCGTCGTCGATCTGGTCCAGCAGCCGGTTCTGGGCCACGGTCACCGTCGACAGCAGCTCACGCTCGAAACGTTCCCGCCGGACGTGGACGCGAAAGAGCGGCTCGGGTCCGGAGCGGTGCAACCAGGTGCGCGCGAACACCTCGCGCACCCCCTCCCAGAGCCGGGCGCGCGCCGGACCGGGCGGAGGGTCCTCGGAACTGTCGGGCAGCAGGACGGCGGTGACCGGGTGGTTCTGCCGGTCGAAGTCGCGCAGCGCCTGCCGGTAGGGGTCCCGCCCGGCCGCCCACGGGTCCACCAGCAGGACGCTGACCTCGTTGTTCTCCCGGGCCCGGTCGAGCGCCTCGCCGAGGTCGGGGCCGACCGTCTCCAGGCTGGTGCTGTGCCCGGCGCGGGTGATCACCTGCTGGGCCTGGACGGCGAGCGAGGGCAGCCGCGGCGGGTGGTAGGGCGCCCAGTCCCGGGGGTGCGCCCCGTACCAGCCGCCGCGGTACCGCGCGTCGGCGCCGTCCGCGTCGTCCGCCCCCACCGCCGCGGTGCCCTCGGAGCGCTGCGCCGGGACGCGGTCGCCGGTCGCCGCGGCGGCTGCGGCGGACCGGTGGTCCCCGGACCAGCGGGCGGCGACGAACAGCCGGACCAGGCTGCTGCGCACGGCGACCGGGGCGATCTCCGGCACCGGGAAGCAGCCCTCCACCCGGCCGAGGTCGAGGTCCCGCAGTTCGGTGACCCGCCAGCCGGCGGCCTCCCGCACCCGCTCGGCGATCACCCGCACCACCAGGCGGTACGCCGTGCCGTGCGGGTCGGTGCGCAGCAGGTGGCGCAGCCCGCCGGTGGCGTACTCCGGGCCGAAGTCGTGCTGGATGTACTGGATCCGCCGCACCTCCGCGGGCAGGTCCTCCGGCGGCGGCTCCCACAGCACGGGGATCAGGGCCGGGACGCTGTCGCCGGTCTGCTCCTCGTGGCGCCGGGTGCGGGCGTCGAAGGCGGTCCACTCCTTGCCGCAGTAGTCGCTGGCGAAGTAGGCCGGCGAGTAGAGGGCGACCATGGTGCGGCTGGAGCCGACCATCCGGGACAGCTGCCGCTCCCAGTCGTCGCCGACCCGCAGCCGCTCGGTGTCGCGGTAGGCCAGCTCGCCCGGTCCGGCCTCGGGCTCGATCCGCGCCAGTTCGTCCCGCAGGTCGGTGAAGAACTGGTCGACGAAGGCGCCACCGACCATCTGGTCCCGCCGCGCGTAGCTGAAGAAGAAGTACGGCCGCACCCAACAACCCCCCACCGATACGGTGAACGTCTTCACCATACTGGCGGGGTGACGGCGGGTCAGCCGGTGGACGCGGGAAGTTGTCGCAGGGTCGTCACAAGTGCGGCCCCGTGCCTCGACGCCGCAGGTCGGGAACGTGCGGGCCGGGAGCGCGGGCGGCCCCGGGCGCCCCGGCGGGCAGCGCCGCGCCCGGCCCGCGGGCAGCCCCCGCCGGGCCCTCGGGGCAGTGCCGCGCCCGCCTCACGGGCAGAGCCGCTCCACCTGCCAGCCCGTCGGGGCAGTCGGGTCGGCGAGGTAGCGCAGCCGGTCGTGCAGCCGGTTCTCCCGCCCCTGCCAGAACTCCACGCTGGCGGGCACCACCCGGTAGCCGCCCCAGAACGGCGGCACCGGCACCCCCTCGCCCTCCGGGTAGCGCCGCTCCAGGTCCGCGTAGCGCTGCTCCAGCACCTCGCGCGAGGCGACCGGGCTGGACTGCTCGCTGGCCCAGGCGCCGAGCTGGGAGCCGTGCGGGCGGGTGCGGAAGTAGGCGGCGGTCTCGTCCCGGCCGACCTTCTCCACCCGGCCCTGGACGATCACCTGGCGGGCCAGCGCGATCCACGGGAAGAGCAGCGCCGCGTGCGGGTTGGCGGCCAGTTCGGTGCCCTTGCGGGAGCCGTAGTTGGTGAAGAAGACGAAGCCGCGGGCGTCGAACGCCTTGAGCAGCACGGTGCGCGCGCTGGGCCGCCCCTGGGCGTCGGCGGTGGAGAGCACCATCGCGTTGGGCTCCACCACCCCCGCCTCGTCGGCCTCGTGGAACCACCGGGTGAACTGGCCGATCGGCTCGGCGGCGAGCTCCTCCTCGACCAGGCCCTCGTGCGCGTAGTGCTTGCGCATCACGGTGAGGTCCGGTCCGGGGCGGGCCTCGTCGGCCAGGATCCGGGTGGCTGGGGTCAGGGGCGTCGACTGGGCGCGGTCCGGGGTCTGCACGTCAACATCATCCCGTACGACAAGCAACCGGCACCGCTACCTCCGGACAAACCCCGGTGGGAGATAAGGTGACTCGCCACCGCCAGGCCGCCCGGCGTACGGTGATTCGTCCGTGATCGTGCCCTTCGCTCCGCGGATCCGCCGGGTGCGACCGGTTCCCGGGCGAAAAGTCAAGCGGGCCCCGGGAAAACATCACCACCGTGGTGTATGGCGCAATGCACCCCGTGCCTGTCACCCTGGCACCGAGTGCCAATCACCATTCGGTCAGAGGCGTGCCTCCCCACCACGGCGGCCGCCGATCGCAGAACTGAAGGAGCCGTGCATGTCCGACTTCGTACCCGGGCTCGAAGGTGTCGTCGCGTTCGAGAGCGAGATCGCCGAACCCGACCGTGAAGGCGGCGCTCTGCGGTACCGGGGCGTCGACATCGACGACCTGGTCGGCAATGTCTCCTTCGGCCACGTCTGGGGCCTGCTGGTCGACGGCAAGTTCAACCCCGGCCTGCCGGCCGCCGAGCCGTTCCCGATCCCGGTGCACTCCGGCGACATCCGGGTCGACGTGCAGTCCGCGCTCGCCATGCTCGCCCCGGTCTGGGGCCTGAAGCCGCTGCTGGACATCGACGCCGAGCAGGCCCGCGACGACCTCGCCCGCGCCGCCGTCATGGCACTCTCGTACGTCGCCCAGTCCGCCCGCGGCCAGGGCCTGCCGATGGTCCCGCAGAGCGAGATCGACAAGGCCGAGACCGTCGTCGAGCGGTTCATGATCCGCTGGCGCGGCGAGCCGGACCCCAAGCACGTCAAGGCCATCGACGCGTACTGGACCTCCGCCGCCGAGCACGGCATGAACGCCTCCACCTTCACCGCCCGGGTGATCGCCTCCACCGGCGCCGATGTCGCGGCCGCGCTCTCCGGCGCGGTCGGCGCGATGTCCGGCCCGCTGCACGGCGGCGCGCCGTCCCGCGTGCTCGGCATGATCGAGGAGATCGAGCGCACCGGCGACGCGACGACCTGGGTCAAGAACGCGCTGGACAAGGGCGAGCGCCTGATGGGCTTCGGCCACCGCGTCTACCGCGCCGAGGACCCGCGCGCCCGGGTGCTGCGCCGCACCGCCAAGGAGCTCGGCGCGCCGCGCTTCGAGGTCGCCGAGGCGCTGGAGAAGGCCGCGCTGGAGGAGCTGCACAACCGCCGCCCCGACCGCGTGCTGGCCACCAACGTCGAGTTCTGGGCCGCCATCATGCTGGACTTCGCCGAGGTCCCGGCGCACATGTTCACCTCGATGTTCACCTGCGCCCGGACGGCCGGCTGGTCGGCGCACATCCTGGAGCAGAAGCGCACGGGCCGGCTCGTGCGCCCCGCCGCGCGCTACATCGGCCCCGGCGCGCGCAGCCCGCGCGACATCGAGGGCTACGACGCCATCGCGCGCTGACCCGGCCGGACCTCCGCAGGTCACCGCAGGTCACCGCACGGTCGCGGGAACGGCGGGTCCGACATGTGAACCGGACCCGCTGTTTCCGCAGCTCGCGGGCCGGTCGGCGGCATCTCAGCGGGCGGACCGCCGTCGATTCCGGACCCCCCGGCGGGTAGGCTGCGCCCGTGGCTCAGATCCAGATCCCCGCTGACATCAAGCCCGCCGACGGCCGTTTCGGCTGCGGCCCGTCCAAGGTGCGCCCCGAGGCCCTGAGTGCCCTCGCCGCGACCGAGACCTCCCTGCTCGGCACCTCGCACCGCCAGGCCCCGGTGAAGAACCTGGTCAAGCGTGTGCGCGAGGGCGTGAGCAGCCTGTTCTCCCTCCCCGAGGGATACCAGGTGGTGCTCGGCAACGGCGGGTCCACCGCCTTCTGGGACATCGCGGCCTTCGGCCTGGTACGGGAGAAGTCCCAGCACCTCGACTTCGGCGAGTTCTCCTCCAAGTTCGCCTCCTCCGTCAAGGCCGCGCCCTGGCTGGCCGAGCCGAGCGTCGTCAAGACCGCCCCGGGCACCCACCCGCTGCCGGTCGCCGAGGCCGGGGTGGACGTCTACGCGCTCACCCACAACGAGACCTCCACCGGCGTCGCGATGCCGATCGCCCGCCCGGCCGGCGCCGACGAGGGCTCGCTGGTCCTGGTGGACGCCACCTCGGGCGCCGGCGGCCTGCCGGTGGACATCACCGAGACCGACGTCTACTACTTCGCCCCGCAGAAGTCCTTCGCCTCCGAGGGCGGCCTGTGGCTGGCGTCCTTCTCGCCCGCCGCCCTGGAGCGCGCCGCCGAGATCGCCGGCTCCGGCCGGTACATCCCGCCGTTCTTCGACCTGCCGACGGCCATCGACAACTCGTCGAAGGACCAGACGTACAACACCCCGTCGATCGCCGCCCTGTTCCTGCTGGCCGACCAGCTGGAGTGGCTGAACGGCAACGGCGGTCTCGACTGGGCCGTCGCCCGGACGGCCGACTCCGCGTCCCGGCTGTACGGCTGGGCCGAGAAGTCCTCGTTCGCCAGCCCGTTCGTGGCGAACCCGGCCGAGCGCTCCCAGGTCGTCGGCACGATCGACTTCGACGACGCGGTGGACGCGGCCGCCGTCGCCAAGGCGCTGCGCGCCAACGGCATCGTCGACACCGAGCCGTACCGCAAGCTGGGCCGCAACCAGCTGCGCGTCGCGATGTTCCCGGCGGTCGAGCCGGCGGACGTCGAGGCGCTCACCGTCTGCATCGACTACGTGGTCGAGCGGCTCTGACCGTCCCCCGCGGGCACGCACGAAGGGCCACCGCCTCCGGGCGGTGGCCCTTCCCCGTGTCGTCTCCGGTGGCTACCGGCCGACCAGCGAGCTGATCAGCACGACGACCAGCAGCAGTACCAGGGCGCCGGTCACGATTCGCATTCGAGTCTTGGGATCCACGGTCAACGAGCGTACCCCCGGCCGGTCGGCGCTCGGACGCCGAGGTTGGACCCGCCGGTGGCGTCCGGGTTCCGGCCGGTGATCCGGCGGGCGCCGTCCGAGGCCGGGAAGGCCACGACGTCCGCGATGCCGCCGGCCCCGGGCCGGGGGTCGATGCCGGTGGCCCTGCTCGGCAGCCGCGCGGGTCAGGCCTCCCAGCGGGCCAGCGGCCAGGAGCGCAGCGAGGTGTGGCGGACCGGGCCGCCGCCCTGCTCGCTGCGCATCAGGTGCAGCTCGGCGGCCTCCCACTCCGGCCCCCGGTAGCCGTCCAGCGCCCGGGCCAGGGTGTCCAGCTCGGCGGCCGCCATCCGCTGCTCCGCCCGGCGGCGGCCGCGCGAGGACCCGGCCCGGGCCAGCGTCAGGTGCGGATGGAAGCTGAACGCGTCCGTCTCGCCGGCCACCTCCGCGGTGGCCCCGTACACCGCCTCGGCCAGCCGGCGCAGCGCCCAGTCCTGCCCCTCCACCCCGGCCCAGAGCACCCGGTCACCGAACCGCCCGCCGCCGGCCAGCCGCAGGGTGTGCGCCGGGTTCACCCCGGCGACGGCGGCCAGCGCGGCCTCCAGCTCCGGCAGCCGCCCGGCCGGCACCTCGCCCAGGAAGGCCAGGGTCAGGTGCCAGGCGTCCGCCGTCGTCCAGCGCAGCCGGTCCGCTCCCGGCAGCCCGCGCAGGGGGGCCACCGCGTCGGCCAAGCCCTGCAATGCCTCCACCGGAGGCAGCACCGCCACGAAGAGCCTCATGGGGCCATCTTCCCGCGCGCGACGGTTTGGGCTAGAACGGTCTTCCATGAAGATCCGCAACGGGGGTCCCGAGGACATCCCCGACATCCTGTCCCTGCTCGACGGCGCGGTGGCCTGGCTGGCCGCCCAGGGCCGCACCCGCCAGTGGGGCGAGCACTCGTTCAGCGGCTCCGCCACCCGCGTCGAGCACATCGGCAGGTACGGCGGCGAGCCGTTCCTGATCCGGCTGGCGGTCGACGAGGAGGGGCGGACGGTCGGCTCCTGCGTCCTGTCCGAGGAGCGCCCCGAGTACGCCACCCCGGTGGACGAGCCCGAGCTGTACATCCGCAACCTGGTGACCGACCGGAGCCGCAAGGGCTCCGGGATCGGCACCGCGCTGATCGCCGACGCCCTCGACGAGGCCCGCCGGCGCGGCATCGGCCTGCTGCGGGTGGACTGCTTCGGCGGGGACGACCGCAAGCTGGTCGGCCAGTACCGGGCGCTCGGCTTCACCGAGACGGAGTCCTTCGAGGTCGAGCAGCCGGCCGGCCGCTGGCCGGGGCAGATCCTGGCGATCCGGCTCTGACACCGGCCGCCGGCCCCGGGGCCACCGCGAGGGCGCCCCTGGGCCGACGGTCCGTCAGCAGGCCGTGGCCAGCTCCGGCTTGGCGCTCGCCGCCGCACGCGGTACCAGCGTCACCACCCGGCCGCCGCGCCCCGGGTGCAGGTCCAGCCGCAGCCGCAGCTCGGCGCTGCGGGCCAGCACCAGGCCGACCACACCGGCCGCCGCCGCCGAGACCAGGCCGCAGGCCAGCAGCCCGACCCGGGGCCCGTACGAGGCGGTGACCCAGCCCACGACCGGCGCGCCGATCGGCGTCCCGCCGGTGAAGACCAGCATCAGCAGGCCCATCACCCGGCCGCGCATCGCGGGATCGGTGGCCAGCTGGAGCGAGGCGTTCACCGAGGTGTTGAAGCTCAGCCCGAACACCCCGATCAGCGTGAGCAGCAGCGCGAAGGTCCAGTAGCCGGGCGCGAACGCCGCGACCACCTCCAGCGCGCCGAACCCGAGCGCGGCGCCGACCAGCCGGCGCAGCCGCGGCGCGCCGCGGCGGGCCGCGATCAGCGCGCCGGTCAGCGAGCCGACGGCCATCGCGGTGTTCAGCAGGCCGTACTGCCCGGCGCCGACGTGGAAGGTGTCGGAGGCGAAACCCGCCAGCAGCGTCGGAAAGTTGAAGCCGAAGGTGCCGATGAAGCCGGCCAGCACCATCGGCCAGAGCAGCTCGGGCCGCTCCTTGACGTACCGCAGCCCTTCGCGCAACTGGCCCTTCTCGCGGGCGATCGGCGCGGTCGGGCGCAGTTCGCTCTGCCGCATCGCGAGCAGTCCGCCGATCACGGCGGCGAAGGACAGCGCGTTCAGCGCGAACGCCCAGCCGCTGCCGACCGCGGCGATCAGCAGGCCCGCGACGGCGGGGCCGACCAGCCGGGCGGTCTGGAAGTTGGCGGCGTTCAGGCTGACCGCGTTGGCGAGGTCCTTCGGGCCGACCATCTCGGAGACGAAGGCCTGCCGGGTCGGGTTGTCGACCACCGTGACCAGGCCGAGCAGCAGCGCGAACACGTACACGTAGTACGGGGTCACCACGCCGCCGATGGTGAGCACGGCGAGGCCGGCGGCGAGCAGTCCCATCGCGCCCTGGGTGTAGATCAGCAGCCGGCGCTTGGACATCCGGTCGGCGAGCACCCCGCCGAACAGGCCGAACAGCAGCATCGGCAGGAACTGCATGGCGGTGGTGATGCCGACCGCGAGCGGGCTGCCGGTGAGGCTCAGGACCAGCCAGTCCTGGGCGATGCGCTGCATCCAGGTACCGGTGTTGGACACCACCTGGCCGGCGAAGTAGTAGCGGTAGTTGCGAACGCGCAGCGAGGAGAACATCCCCCCGGGCCGGGTGAAGGCGGCGCCGGTCGGGCCGGTCGGGCCGGTCAGGGATGCGGCCGAGTGGGTTCGGCCGGGAGCGGCGGGATCGTCCGCCGCGGTGCGTTCGTCGGGGTCGTCGTCGCCGTTGCCGGGCAGCCCCGTCGGGGCGGGCGCCTGGGCGTCGGCGGCCGCGGCGCTCGCCGCGGCGGGGTCGGTGGTCTGCTCGTCGGTCCGGGTACGGGTGGCGGCGCTGGCTGCGGCCGGCGGTGTCACGGTGGTCTCCCCTCGCGGCGCGACGGCCGGTGGCATGGCCGTCGCGCTCCTGGTGTCGGTCATCGGTCCTGCGGTGATGCGGTTCTCCTTCGTCCTCCGGCGGCTACCGGATTCGCTGTGCCTAGAGGTGTGCGAGCTTGTAGAGCACGGGCGCGGCCTCGCGGAGCGTCGCCCATTCCTCCTCGTCGAGACCCTGGGCGAGCTCGGCGAGCCAGGCGTTGCGGCGCCGGCGGGACTCCGCCAGGATCGCCTCGGCCTGTTCGGTACTGCTGACGACCACCTGCCGGCGGTCCTCCGGGTGCGGCTCGCGCCGCACCAGGCCCTTCTCCTCCAGCATCGCGACGATCCTGGTCATCGAGGGCGGCTGTACGTGCTCCTTCCGGGCGAGCTCACCCGGCGTGGCCTTCCCGCATCGCGCGAGGGTGCCCAGCACCCCGATCTCGGTAGGACTGAGCGACTCCTCGACCCGCTGGTGGCGCAGTCGACGGGAGAGGCGCATGGCGGACGACCGCAGCTGACTGATGGCTGCGAGGTCCTGCTCGGACATCTCGGGCATGTTCTTTAGCCTACGTCATTACTCTGGCTAAAGAAAATGGGATGACGGCCGTCCGCATCCGGGCCCGGCCGGGGCCGGCGCCGGGCTCGGCGGCGGGTTCGGCACCGGCTTCAGCGGCGGGTGTCCACGGCGGCCAGACCGTCCGGCATGCCCAGCACCAGCAGGGTGCCGGCCAGCGCCAGCGACCACACCTCCGAGCCCGTCCGCAGGTCCAGCACCCCGCCGGTGGCCAGGTCCCGCACCCGGACCAGCCCGTCCGACCAGGCCGCCGCCACCACCGGTCCGGCCGCCGTCGCCCCGGCGGCCACCGCCGTCACCGGGCAGCCGCGCCGGTCCGACGGCTCCGGCATCGGCGCCGAGCGCGGACCCCAGAGCCGGACGGCGCCGTCGAAGCCGCCGCTCACCAGCAGCGGGATCTCCGGGTCGGACAGCGGGCCGCCGCCCAGCGCCGTCCCGGCCAGCGCGGTGACCGGGCCGTGGTGCAGCCGCTCGCTGGCCACCTTGCCGTCCTCGGTCCAGTGCACGGCGCCGTCCGCGTCCCCGAAGGCGGGCGCCGCGTCGGCCAGCCCGCCGATCGCCGCCACCGCGCTGAGGTCCCCGGCCGCCGACCGCACCGCGTCCAGCGCCGCCATCAGCCCGTACGCGTCCAGCCCGGGCCGGGGCTCGGCCGGGACGACCGGCTCCGGGTGGCCCCAGGCGTCGAGCAGCACGACACAGCCGCCGGCGGTCACCGCCAGCCCCCGCAGCGGGCGCGGGGCGGGCACCACCACGACGCCCAGGCGACGGCCGGTGGCGGCGTCGAAGGTGCGCACCGCGCCGGTCGGATCGGCCACCAGCAGCTGCGACAGGTACGGCCCCGCCCCGGTGGTCAGCGCGACGGCCGGGCCCGGCCGGTCCCGGTCGACGCCCTCCCAGCGCGCCCAGCGCCCGGCCCAGGGCGCGGGCAGCTGCGCCAGGACGGCCGCGGCGGCTGCGGCGGCGGTGTCCCCGCCCAGCAGCCTGGTCCGCAGCACGGCGGCCCGGACCGCCGGGTCGGGCTCGTCGACGACCGCCGGACCGGCGGCCCGCCAGGCCCGGGCGAGCGCGTCGTCCCGCCGTTCGACGGCCGCCGTCACGGGGACGGGGCCGGCGAGCGCGTAGAGCAGCGGATCGGCGGCCACCGGGCCGGGGTCGGCGGCGACGGCCGTCCAGAGCGCGGACAGCGCCTCCTCGCCGAGGGAGCGCAGGTCGGCCCCGGGCGGCGGCGGGACGGGCGCGGCCACCGCCGCGGGCGTCCCGAGCACCCGGCCGGGCAGCGGGTAGGCCGTCGCGTCGCCGCCCCGCTCCGCCGCCCAGGCGGCGAACCGCGCCGGGTCCGTCCACCGGGGGTCGCCGAGGTCCAGCACGGCGGGCGCCGGTACGGCGGTGAACGCCCCGGCCGCCGCGCCGCCGGTCGCCGCCTCGACCACCAGCCGCACCTCCGGCAGCCGCAGCAGCGGGTCGAGCAGCCCGGTCACCAGCGCGGCCGGATCCTCGGCCAGGTCCAGCTCGGGGACGCAGACCAGCGTCGGCCGCCCGTCCGCCGCGATCGCCTCGACCAGCGGTCCGGGGGCGTGCGCGACCAGGTCGAGCTGGCGCCCCAGCGACCAGACGGCCGTCCGCACGGTGGCCCCGGCGGCCGGCAGCACGGCGTGGATCCGCCGCCCGCCCGGCGCCTCCCCCTCGGTGCCGCCGCGCACCAGCCAGGCCAGCAGGTGCGACTTGCCGGACCCCGGCGGTCCCGCCACCCGGCACAGCCGCGGCGCCCGCGGGTCGTCCAGCCACCCGAGCAGCGCCAGCCCGGCCGGCCTGCGCCCCGCCCCCAGCGGCGGCATCCGCCGCCCGTCGCGCACCATCGCCCGCTTTCCCTCTCCCCGTTCAGCCCCGCCCTCAGCCCGCCCTCAGCCCCGCCGCTCGGCCACGCTGAGCATCAGTGCCTTGATCCCGTTCTCCCTGGAGTCGGCCGTCGCCCCGTAGTCGAAGCCGTGGGTGAACTCCGCCTGCGGGAACTCCCGCGCCATCCAGCGCGCACAGTAGTGCCCCGGCATCATGCACGGCTCCAGCTCGCAGTACACCCGGACCACCTGCTCGGGCTCCACGCCCTCCGCCTGCAGCCGGTGCCAGAGCCGCTCCTCCGGGTGCAGCAGCCCCGGGCCGCTCACCTCCGTGACGACGCGCTTCCCGCCCCGCTCGTCGACCACCTCGAAGGCCGCCGAGGAGTCGATGTTCAGCGGGCGCCGCAGATCGTCCAGCACCCGCGGCCACCAGCCCTCGCGGTCCTCGAACGCCGCCGGGTCGACGGCCAGCAGGCCCTGCCGCAGCTCCCGGTACGCGGCCAGGGCCACGTCCGGCCGCTCCGACGCGGCGATCGCCGGCAGCAGCCGGTCGAGCAGCAGCAGCCCCCCGGCGAACGCCTCGACGCCGGGAGCGACCGGCAGGTCGAGCGGCTCGGCCCCCGGCACCACCGCCCGCACCGACCGGTCCGGCGCGAAGTACAGCTCGGCCCCGCCGTCCGTCCCGATCCGCAGCTGCGCCGCCACCGCCCCCGCGTCCCACCCCGCCGCGGCCGCGCACTCGCCCACCGACAGCGGATCCGCCTCCTCCGCCGCCCGGAAGTACGGCCCCACCTGCAACGGCAGCCCCGGATCCCGCAACGGCCCGGCCGGCGCGATCGGCAGCGCCCGCAGCCCGCGCGGCCCGAAGTGCGCCACCAGCGCCGCCGCCAGCCCGTCGTCCCTGCTGTCCGCGCTCACGTCCGAACCGGCCCTCTCATGTCATGTGGCAGGAGTCCATGAAGGCCTCCCAGAATCGCGTACCGTCCCCGGACGGAACCCCGTCGACCGCTCGCGGGTCGACCGACACCACCACCTACCGGTGCCGGCTCACAGCATCGGGTAGGAGTCGAGGAACGCCGTCCAGAACTCGCTCTTGAACGGCAGCGGGTCCCAGCGCTCCATGCCCTCGCGGACGATCTCCTCGATCTCGGCCCAGTCGTAGGGCGTCGGCCGCTCGTCCGGGTCCGGCCGCTCCACCTCGAACTTGTAGACGAGGTAGGCCAGCGAGGAGACGTCGCCGTGGATCAGCTCGTACTCGATCTCGGAGTCCGGGTCGGACGCCCAGACGGTGCCGTCGCCGAGGTGCACGAAGACGACCGCCTGGTAGAGCATCCCCAGTGGCTGCAGCAGCCCGTGCGGGGTTTCGACCGGCTCGGGGGACGGCCAGTCCTCGAACGCCGTCTCCGGGCTGGCCGGATCCCGGTCCGCGAGCTCCTCCAGGATGCGGAAGAGCCCCCGGGAGTTCGGGATCCCGACCTCGGTCACGAAGCGCGCGCCGTCGCCGTCCGGCCAGATCCGCGCCGCCGCGTCGGGCCGGAACCGCAGCAGATCGCCGGGCGCGGCCCGTTCGACGAGCACGGGCCAGTCAATCCCCACCAGCACCAGTCATCCATCCTTCGGTCTCGCCCGTCACATGCCCTTGGGCTTCTTCTTCGCTGCCTGCTTCGCCTCGGCGGCCGCCTTGTCCTGCTGCCCCTGAGCGTCGAAGTCCTTGGTGCCCATCGTGCCACCGTATTGGCCCGCGGCGTGGTCCTGCTCGATCTGGTTGAGGTAGGCCCGGTGACCCCAGTCGCGGTCCTTGGTGGGCACCTTGTTGTCGTAGTCGACGCCGTGGGTGACCTTCAGGTCGGGGTTCTGCGACTCGAAGTGGCGGGCCAGCCAGCGCTCACAGTTCGGGCCGGCCTGACAGGGCGCCCGTTCGGTGTAGAGCTCACTGACCCCGGCCTCCCTACCGCCCAACAGGGGTTTGCCGATCGACCGTTCCGAGTGGCTGCGGACGTAGTCGCTCCGGCCGACCAGGATGATCTCGCCGTGCTCGTCCCGGTACCTGAGCGAGGCGTAGTTCTTGCCGCCGTAGTCCCCTTGGGCGCGCCGGGCCTCCTCCACGGCCCGGGACAGCTCCGTCGGCTGGGTGATCTTCTGGCTGACGACCTTCTCGTCCTGCTTCTGCTGGCCGTCGTCGTCCTTGTCGGACTTCTTGTACTTCTTCGCGTGGTACGTGTCCTTGAGGTCGTCCGGGTCCGCGTCCTTGACCTTGGGGGGCTTCCCGTCCACCAGGGGCCCGATGGTCTTGTCGGTGCCGTCCAGGTCGACCAGCTGGCCGTTCTTGATCTCCTGGACCCGGCCGTCGTCGTGGATGTAGTACTTCCGCGGCGGATTCTTGGCCCCGTCGTCCCCGCCGCCCTTGCCCGTCTTCGGCGGCGGGGCGGCCTTGTCCTCGCCCTTCTTGGCGAAGTCGTCCGCGTTGTGGGTGTCGTTGTCCTTGTGGTGCTTGGCGGTCTTGGTGAGGTTGTCGCCCGCCTGCTTGTACATCTTGGTGGCGGCCTTGCCCATGTCCTCGGCCAAGGTCTTGCCGAGCTTCTTGGCACTCTTCTGGAGCGCCTTGACGACCGCGTCGCTCACTCGAAGCTCACCGCCGCGACCCGGACGCCGAAGACCTGCGCGTGCTGGGCGACCTTCTCGGCCTGCTCGTGCAGGGCCCGGGCGTGTGCCTCCACGGCCGCCGGGTTGATCCTGAACCCGCTGCCGGCCGCGCCCCCACCGCCGTTCACCGCCGCCTCCGCCGCCTCGAAGACCAGCCCGGACACCGCCTCCGCGACGACCTCCACCAGCGGGTTGACGGCCGCCTCGATCACCTGGCCGACGACGTACTCCTCCAACTCGTGCGCCAGGTAGGACATCAGCTTGCGCGCGGCCTGCTGGGCCGCGACGGCGCCCACCTCCGCCAGTCCGAGGGTCGCCACCGCGGCGGCCTGGGCGGCGACGAACGTCGCGGCCAGGACGATGAGTTCGCCCAGCGCCTCCAGCTTCATCGCGACGATCGTGTCCGCCGCGATGTCCATCGCCTGCGCCACCACGTGGGCGGCCTGGATCACCTGGTCGAAGTGCTTGTCGGACATCAGCGCCCACTTGGCGGCCAGCGCCTGGTACGACTCGCCCTCGTAGGCGCCGCCCAGCTGATGGATCGTCGCGCTGGAGTCCGCGTGGACCTCTTCGAGGCCCTTCGCGAACTCCTTCACGTGCTCACCGAACTCACGGACCCTGTCCTCGTTGACCGCGGGCCAACGGATGCCGATGAAGTCAAGGAGCGTCACTACTTCACTCGGAAGCTCGATTGCCATCGAGAAACCCCCCGTGAATCACAATCCCTCGATTGGACCAAAAGTTTATACAACTAATCTTTGGCTGCCGATGCCCAAAGCGTGCCGATTGTGTAGCGATCCGGAACGACTCCGACCGATTTGTGCTGGTCAGCGACCTGGGGCCCGCCACCCGACTGCCCCCTCCCCCCACCCCGTACCTGCTGGCCGTGCCCTCCGTGACTCCCGGTGCGATGCTGGTCCTGGGACCCGATCCGCGCGGGCCCCCGGCGCCGCAGCACCGCTCAGCAGAAGGGCCGACCAGACATGACCGACGTCGCCGCCGAGCAGGCCACCAAGGTCGACTCCGCCGAGCAGAACGACACCGGCTTCGCCCGCCTCGCCATGGTCACCATCGACTGCGCCGACCCGGTCGCGCTGGCCGCCTTCTACGGCGAGCTGCTCGGGTGGGAGACCCGCCACGTGGACGAGCACTTCGCCATCCTGGACAACCCCGAGGGCGGCAGCCCGCTCGGCTTCGGCCGGGTCAGCGGATACCGGCCGGAGCCGTGGACCGAGCCGGACGGCGGCAAGCACTTCCACCTGGACTTCTATGTGGACGACCTGGAGGCAACCACCGCCCGCGCCCTGGCCCTGGGCGCGACCGAGCCCACCTACCAGCACGGCCGCACGCTCAAGGTGCTGATCGACCCGGCCGGTCACCCGTTCGGCCTAGCGCCCCTGGACGCCTGACCGACCGTCCAGCCGCGGCGCCAGCGCCACGCCCTCCGCGTCGCACCCGCCCGTTGCGTCCGTTTTCGATCGGATCCGGCACTTTTGAGAAGAGTGCGTCAGGGCTTGGTGCCAAGATCATGCCGATCACGTGAAGGGCACCCCTGGCCTGCGATTTCACAAGAAAAACGCACATTGTGGGACTCATCGGGAGCAGCTACTCTCCGGCGGTGTCAGGGCACCCCCCACCCCAGGCCTCCCCCCTCACGGACCCGGTTCACGGCCGGCCGGTCCGCCCTGCCCTGGTGTCGGTGCTCCCCCTCCTCCCCCAACCCTCGACAGGAGTCCCTCGTGGGCGAGATCCACCACGCCGACCACGGCTGGGTGACACCGGCGGCCTCGTACCTCGTCGCCTGCCTCGGCGCCTTCGTCGCCCTGCGCGCGACCCGCTGGGCGCTGGTCTCCACCGGCCGCTCCCGCCTCCACTGGCTGCTCTTCGCGTCGGCCTCGCTCGGCGCGGGCATCTGGTCGATGCACTTCATCGCGATGCTCGGCTTCTCCGTCACCGGCGCGGAGATCAGCTACCGGCCCGACCTCACCCTGCTCAGCCTGCTCGTCGCGATCGTGGTCGTCGGCATCGGCGTGTTCTCGGTCGGCTACAGCCCGCACCCTCGGACGGCGCTGCTGGCGGGCGGGCTGACCACCGGCCTCGGGGTCGCGGCGATGCACTACCTCGGCATGGCCGCGATGGTCCTGCCCGGCTTCGTCGGCTACGACGCGGGCACCGTCGCGCTCTCCGTCGGGATCGCGGTGTTCGCGGCGACGGCCGCGCTGTGGGCCGCGCTGAACATCCGGGGCACCCTCGCCGTGCTGGCCGCCGCGCCGGTCATGGGGATCGCGGTCTGCGCGATGCACTACACCGGGATGGCCGCCGTCTCCGTCCGGCTCCAGAGCTCGCGGACGGTCGAGGACGGGCTGATGGCGCTGCAGTTCGTCTTCCCGCTGGTGGTCGGGCTGGGCTGCTTCATCTTCGTCGGCTCGCTGGCCTTCGCGGTGTCGCCGAGCCGCTCCGCCGCCGGCGCCCAGCCGGTCCTGGTCGGCCGCGCCGCGCCGCTCGTCCCGCGCGAGCCCTGATCGCGCGTCACCCGGACCGCGCGGGCGCGGCCGGCCCTCCCCGCCTCAGCGCGGGAAGGCCCGCCGCGCCCGCCAGGTGGTGTGCTCGCGCGACACCGCGTCCTCCGCCTCGGCGGCCAGCCGGGCCCAGCGCTGCTCGGCGTCCGGCGTCCGCGGGTCGAGGTCGGACAGCTGGTTGCCGACGTTCTCCAGCTCCCGCGCCGCCAGCTGGTACGCGGCGGCCAGCGGACGGAGCTGCTTCAGCTGCGTCCAGGCGATCACCGCCGCGGCCGCCGCCGAGGTGGCCCCGAACACGTGCACCTGCAGCGCGCCGGTCGCCTGCGCGACGGCCGCCGCCGCGCCGATGATGATCAGCGCCGCCACGCCCAGCCCCCAGGTGACCGCCTGCGACTCGCAGGACTCCGCCCGCGAGCGGTACCACGTCCGCTGCCCCTCCACCCGGGTGCGCAGGTAGAGCGTCCGGCGCGCGGTCAGCGACTCCGCCCGCACCCGGCGCATCTCCGGGGTGATCTCGGCGACCGACCCCGGCGGCACGATCGCCGGGTCCTCGAACGCCCGCAGCACGTCCTCCACCTGCAGCAGGTAGCCCCGGTCGACGTCCGCCGACTCCGCGTCGCCCTCGAACGGCCGGGCCCGCACCGAGTACTTCCAGGCCAGCGTCTTCACCGACTCGGCCGCCGCCCGCGCCTCGTACCACCGCGCCTGCGGATTGCTGCGGCGCAGGCGCGACCAGAAGTACCCGGCCACCAGGAACGCCACCACCGAGAACAGCGGCGTGATGTCGGAGGCCCCCTTGTCGTCGGGCCCGGGCAGCGAACCGACCACCGCCGCGACCACCAGCATCGAGATGAGCCCGCGGTACCAGCGCAGCGTCTGCTGCTGCCCGGACAGCGACGCCTGGTCGGCCGTCCGGAACAACTCCGGCAGCAGCTGCGCCTCGACCCCCGCCGGCGGATCCTGTCTGACCATCGTCCCGCTCCCTCCCCCGTCTTCGCCCCGGAGTATGCCCCGGGTCAACTGCCCTACACCGACGCCCTCTTGACATCCCCTCTTGCCACCGTCCGGCCGCAACCCCTATAACCGGTTACATGCCCATGCACTGGAAGCTCGTCATCGACGCCGCCGACCCGCACCGCCAGGCCGCCTTCTGGGCCGCCGCCCTCGACTACACCCTCGAAGACCACAGCACCCTGATCGCCGGCCTGCTCTCGGCCGGCGCGATCACCCCGGACCAGGTCACCGAGGTCGACGGCCGCCACGCCTGGCAGACCCTCGCCGCCGTCCGCCACCCCGAGGACCCGCACGACCCCACCAGCGACACCGGGCTCGGCCGCCGCATCCTCTTCCAGCGCGTCCCCGAGCCGAAGCAGGGCAAGAACCGCCTCCACCTCGACCTCCACCCCGGCCCCGACGCCCGCGAAGCCACCGTCACCCGCCTCACCTCCCTCGGCGCCACCCTCCTGCGCGACGTCACCGAGCCCGGCGGCTCCTGGACCGTCATGCAGGACCCCGAAGGAAACGAGTTCTGCGTCCACTGACGCCCCCGCCCATCGACAGCGGCCCCGCACTCCGTCGAGGAGTGCGGGGCCGTCGGGCCGACCGTGGATCTCAGAGGAGACCGAGGGCCGGCATCAGGTAGTAGAAGGCGAAGACGGCGGAGACGGCGTACATCGGGAGGGGGACCTCGCGGCCGCGGCCGGCGGCGAGGCGGAGGACGCAGAAGGTGATGAAGCCGAAGCCGATGCCGTTGGTGATGGAGTAGGTGAACGGCATCATCGCGATGGTCAGGAAGGCCGGGATCGCGATGGTGTAGTCGGCCCAGTCGATGTCGCGCACGGAGTTGGCGAGGATCAGGAAGCCGACGGCGACCAGGGCGGGGGTGGCGGCCTGGGCGGGGACCATGGTGGCGAGGGGGGTCAGGAAGAGGGCCACCACGAAGAGGCCGCCGGTGACGACGGAGGCGAAGCCGGTGCGGGCGCCCTCGCCGACGCCGGCGGTGGACTCGACGAAGCAGGTGTTGGCGGAGGAGGAGGTCGCGCCGCCCGCCGCGGTGGCGATGCCGTCGATCATCAGGACCTTGTTGATACCGGGCAGGTCGCCCTTCTCGTCCAGCAGGTGCGCCTCGTCGGCGACGCCGAGGATGGTGCCCATCGCGTCGAAGAAGCAGGACATCAGGACGGTGAAGACGAAGAGGACGCCGGTGAGGACGCCGACCTTCTCGAAGCCGCCGAACAGGCTGACCTCGCCGACCAGGCCGAAGTCGGGGGCGGCGACCGGGTTGCCCGGCCAGGCCGGGACGGTCAGGCCCCAGTTGAGGGCGGGGATGTCGGCGACCTTGTCGATCACGACGGCGACGGCGGTCATCACGGCGATGGAGACCAGGATCGCGCCGGGGACCTTGCGGACCAGCAGCACCAGGGTCAGCAGCAGGCCGAGCACGAAGACCAGCACGGGCCAGCCGAGCAGGTGGCCGCCGGTGCCGAGCTGGAGCGGGACGGTGGTGTGCGCGGCGTCCGGGATGCGGCTGACGAAGCCGGAGTCGACCAGGCCGACCAGGGTGATGAACAGGCCGATGCCGATCGCGATGGCCTTGCGCAGGCCGAGCGGGACGGCGCTCATGACCCGCTCGCGCAGGCCGGTGGCGACCAGGAGCATGATCGCGAAGCCGGCCAGCACGACCATGCCCATGGCGTCCGGCCAGGTCATCTTGGGCGCGAGCTGGAGCGCGACGATGGTGTTGACGCCGAGGCCGGCGGCCAGGCCGATCGGGACGTTGCCGATCACGCCCATGAGCAGCGTGGTCAAACCGGCGGTGAGCGCGGTGGCGGTGACCAGCTGGGCGCTGTCCAGGTGGGCGCCGGTCATGTCCGTGGCACTGGCCAGGATGATCGGGTTCAGCACCAGGATGTACGCCATGGTGAAGAAGGTGGCGACGCCGCCGCGGATCTCGCGCGGCAGGGTCGAGCCGCGCTCGCTGATCCGGAAGTAGCGGTCCAGCGCGCCGGACGGGGGCTTCGGCGCGTCGGGCTGGGCGGGCTCGGGCGACTCGGTGGTCGGCTGGGCCACGGGCATGCTGCGTCCTCTGTGGGGGGCGGAGGAGAGGGGGACCCGCCCGGGACGACGGTGGCCGGGCGACCCGGTAGGACGGGCACGAAGCACGGTGTCCTGAGCATGCCGCGACCGACCGGAGAGACAAGTATGGGTTCCCCGATCGCTCGTACGCTATCTTCGCGCGTAGAACGAATAACCCCTGTAACAGCGCGAACAGTCTCCGTGCTGAATCGATCGGACGTGCGCCCGCACCGTACCCTAGGGCCCATGCCCAAGACGCCACCGCACCCCTCTCCCCCGCCGCTGGAGGCCAACGACGTCGCGATCGTCGGCGGCGGCACGGTGCTCTGGTTCGTGGCGTTCGTGGCCCTGCTCCCGTTCTGGGGCACGCTCTCCGACCACGGCCACGGCAGCTGGCCGTGGATCTGCCTGGCCGGCGGCGGCCTCGGACTGATCGGCCTCTGGTACTGCCGGGCCCGCCGGGACGCCATCGCGCGCAGCCGCGCGGCCGCCGCGACGCAGGCGCAGAACCCGGCCACTCGGTCGGACTGAATAGTCCTTTAGTAGCACGCATCGGACATAAGGCGCCCGTAGAGTCGGTGCCATGACGCAGCCCGCGCAGCCCGCCGAGGACCAGCCCACCGGTGACCAGCCGGACGGCGCCCACCCGCTCGGACTGCTCCCCGGGCGCCGCGGCGGGCTGACCGCCGCCGAGGTGGCCGAGCGGGTCGCCCGCGGCGAGGTCAACGACGTTCCGGTCCGCTCCAGCCGCTCCGCCAGGGAGATCGTCCGGGCCAACGTCTTCACCCGGTTCAACGCGATCATCGGCGTGATGTTCGCGATCATCCTGGTCGTCGGCCCCATTCAGGACGGCCTGTTCGGCCTGGTCATCGTCGCCAACACGGCGATCGGCATCATCCAGGAGCTGCGCGCCAAGAAGACCCTGGACAGCCTCGCGCTGATCGGCGAGGCCAGGCCCCAGGTGCGCCGGGACGGCAGCGCGCGGGAGGTCGCCGTCGGCGAGATCGTGCTGGACGACACCGTGCTGCTCGGCATCGGCGACAAGGTGATCGTCGACGGCGAGGTCACCGAGGCGGACGGCCTGGAGATCGACGAGTCGCTGCTCACCGGCGAGCCGGACCCGGTGCTCAAGCGCCCCGGCGACCAGGTGATGTCCGGCAGCTTCGTGGTGGCCGGCGCGGGCGCGTTCACCGCCACCAAGGTCGGCCGCGAGGCCTACGCGGCGCGGCTGGCCGAGGAGGCGAGCCGGTTCACCCTGGTGAAGTCGGAGCTGCGCAGCGGCATCGACAGCATCCTGCGGTTCATCACCTGGCTGCTGGTGCCGACCGCCATCGGTCTGATCATCAGCCAGCTGGCGGTGGAGGGCCGGGACTGGCGCGAGGCGGTCCGCCGGATGATCGCCGGGATCGTGCCGATGGTGCCCGAGGGCCTGGTGCTGCTGACCTCGGTGGCCTTCGCGATCGGCGTGGTCCGGCTGGGCCGCAAGCAGTGCCTGGTGCAGGAGCTGCCCGCGATCGAGGGGCTGGCCCGGGTGGACACCGTCTGCCTGGACAAGACCGGCACGCTGACCGAGGGCGGCATGGACGTCGTCGACCTGCGGATCATCGGCGGGAACGGAGGAGCCGGGGACGGGGACACCGGCACCGAGCCGGACGGCGACGGCACCCTCAAGGAGACCGTCCGCCGGGCCCTGGGCGTGATGGCCGGCGCCGACGCCCGCCCCAACCCGTCGATGCAGGCCGTCATCGACGCCTACGGCAACGGCAGCACCGAGCGGCGCGACGGCTGGCGGGTGATCGAGGCGATGCCCTTCTCCTCCGCCCGCAAGTGGAGCGGCGTGCAACTGCACGAACCGCGCGGCGACGAGGCCAGCTGGCTGCTCGGCGCCCCCGACGTGCTGCTGCCCTCCGGCCACCCGGCGCTGGCCGAGGTGGACGAGCTGGGCGCCCAGGGCCTGCGGGTGCTGCTGCTGGGCCGCACGCCGGTCCCGCTGGACGCCCCCGACCCGGCCGCCGGGCTGCGCCCGCTCGCCCTGCTGGTGCTCCGGCAGCGGCTGCGCGAGGACGCCGCCGAGACCCTGCGCTACTTCGAGGGCCAGCGGGTCGAGGCGAAGGTGATCTCGGGCGACGCGGCGGTCTCGGTCGGCGCGGTCGCCGCCCACCTCGGGCTGCCCGGTGCCGACCACCCGGTGGACGCCCGCACCCTGCCCGCCGATCCGCAGGCCTTCGCCGACACCGCCGAGCGGACCACCGTCTTCGGCCGGGTCACCCCGCAGCAGAAGCGCCAGCTGGTCGGCGCGCTGCAGTCGCGCGGGCGCACCGTGGCGATGACCGGCGACGGCGTCAACGACGTGCTGGCCCTCAAGGACGCGGACATCGGCGTGGCGATGGGCAGCGGCAGCGACGCGACCAAGGCGGTCGCCCAGATCGTGCTGCTGAACAACTCCTTCGCGGTGATGCCCTCGGTGGTCGCCGAGGGCCGCCGGGTGATCGGCAACATCGAGCGGGTGGCCGGGCTGTTCCTGGTCAAGACGGTCTACTCGGTGCTGCTGGCGCTGCTGGTGATCTTCACCCACTCGCCGTACCCGTTCCTGCCCCGGCACTCCACCGTGCTGTCCACCCTGACGATCGGCGTACCGGCCTTCTTCCTGGCGCTCGCTCCCAACAACGAGCGCGCCCGCACCGGCTTCGTGCGCCGGGTGCTGCGCCTGGCGATCCCGGGCGGCCTCATCGCCGGGACGGCCACCTTCGCCGCGTACGCGCTGGCCCGCGCCAACCACGCGACCGACCTCGAGTCGGACACCAGCGTCGCCACCCTGACGCTCTTCCTGGTCGCGATCTGGGTGCTGGCGATCGTGGCCCGCCCGTACACCTGGTGGCGGCTGCTGCTGATCGGGACGATGGGCGGGGCGTTCACCCTGGTGCTGACCGTGCCGTGGCTCTCCGACTTCTTCCAGCTCTCGCTGACCGGCACCCGGGACCCGTGGGTCGGGGTCGGCATCGCGCTGACCGCCGGCGTGGTGCTGGAGGTGGTCTGGCGGATCATGCGCCGCCGGCTCGATGATTGACCCACGGAGCGGAACGATCGCCGGGGGTGGCGGATGGCGCGCAGGGGCGGAGAGCTGGAGGCCTTCGCGGCCTTCCTGGGCGGACTGCTGGCCACCGGGCTGCTGGCCCTGGCGATGGCCGGGGTCGGCGCGCTGGCCGGGATCCACGCCGGACCGCTGCTGAGCAAGGCGGTGGCCGCCGTCCTGACCGCCGCCTGGGTGGTGACCACCCTGACGATCTACCTGCGGCTGCTCGCCCGTGGCCGCACCCGCTCCGGCACCCGCTCCTGAACGGGCGGGCACCGGAGCGGTCGGCCGTCAGCCCTCGAAGTCCCGGGCGGCGGACAGCTCGTAGGCCCGGTCCGGCTCGCTGAGCGCGGCCAGTACCTCGAACCGGCGGTGCCACTGCCCGACCGACCAGGCCAGCCCGGCGGCCAGCCCCTCCGGCGTGGCCGCGTGCAGCAGCCCGGGCACCGGCGGCACCTCGAACTCGTCGTCCTCGTCCGCCTCCTCGGCCGACTCCGGGTCGTACGGCGCCTCCGGGGTGCCGCCCTCGGCGTCCCAGCGCCAGTCCACGGCGGCCTCCTCGCCGTCCGGGCCGACCACCAGCAGCTCCTCGTGCTCCTCGTAGGCGACCGGGCAGCCGGGCAGCAGCTCCCGCACCACGGCCGGCACCCGGTGCAGGGCGCCCTGGGAGAGCACCCGCCCGCCGGCCACCTCGCTGGCCAGCGAGACGTGCAGCCGCTCGGCGAGGTCGGCGGCGAGCGCCGGGGCGACCGGCAGCAGCGGGTGGTCGTGCAGCAGCTCCACCAGGTCGGGGGCGTCCGCGACGACCGCCTCGGCGGCGTCCACCACGACGGTGCGGTCGGGGCGGCGGCCGGTCGCGCGGTCCAGCGGCGGCACCGCCCGCACCACGTCCAGCGGCTCGATCCGCTCCGCCTCGACCCGGGCCAGCGCGGTGTGGATGCCGTGCAGCTGGCGGTGCCCGACCTCGGCGGCCGGGTCGGTGAGCCGGTCCAGCACCTCGTCCGGACCGTGCGGCTCGGCGAGCAGCGCGGCCAGCGTGGTGCGCACCCCCAGCGCGTGCAGGAACTGCTCGTCCAGGGTGGTGCGGGCCTCGTCGTACAGCCCGCGCAGCAGCGGGTCGGCGCCGGCGGCGCGCAGCCCGGCGGGCTCGCGGCCGTCCAGCACCGGGTGGTCGCGCAGCCACCAGGCGGTGTACGGCGGCAGGTCGGCGTACGAGCCGTCCGGCAGCAGGGTGCGGACCGGGTTGACGACGGCGTCCCGGTACGGCGGGCGGGAGAGCGCGGCCAGCGCCTGCGGCCAGGCGTCGTCGTCCACCAGGTCCAGATCGCGGACGGCGAGCAGCTCGGCGGCGACCGGCGGGACGCCCACGGTGTCCCCGTCGTCGGCGTGCAGGGCCTCCAGCGCGTCCTCGGCCCAGTCGGCCAGGCCGTCCGGCGCCTCGTCGATCAGCCCGGTGGGGTGGCCGCCGGCCGCCCGGTCGGCGGGGGCGGTCGGGTCGAGCCGCTCCAGGTCGTCCGGGTCGAGCACCACGTCCTCGGCGCGGACCAGCACGAACTCGGCCGGCACGCCGGCGGCGGCGAGCACCTCCGGGCCCCAGCGCTCCAGCAGCTCGTCGTCCACCCAGGCGGCGTCGTCCTCGCGCGCCAGCGCGGCGAGCGGGCTGTCGGGGAGCAGCAGCTCACCCGCGCGGACGGGCTCGCCCTCGTCGTCGAGCAGGGCCAGCCGGGCCAGCCAGGGGTGCTCGCCGGGTGCCGGGGCGGCCGCCCTGACCAGTGCCAGCACGGCGTCGGCGAGGTCGGCGGCGGCGTCCGGGTCGTCCTCGGCCAGCTCGTAGGAGCGGGCGACGGCGGCCCGCACCTCGGGCGTGTCCAGCACCCCGGCCGGGGTGGCCGCGCCGGCACCGAGCTTGGCCAGCAGCGGGTGGGCGGCCTCCGGGTGGGCGAGCCGCAGGTCGAGCACGGCGAGCGCGCCGGCCAGCGACTCGGGGTAGCCGGGGAAGGCCGCCCAGTCGGCGTCGTCGGAGGGCAGCAGGACCCGGCGCGGGCCGGTGATCGTCCGCCCGTCGGCGAGCGGCACCGGCAGCGCGCCGAGCGCCTCCGGGTCGGCGCCGCCGAGCGCCGCGTACAGGTTGCGCCACCAGGCCGGCTCGCGGTCCAGGCCGCCCAGCTGGTCGACCACCTCGGCGAGCGGCACCCGGCGCACGTTGAGCACCCGCAGTTCGGTGCGGCGCTCCAGGCCGGCCGGCAGCAGGCCGGGGAAGATCGGCGCCAGCGCCTCGACGACCGAGCCGTCCGCGCCCTCCAGCAGCGTGGCGTCCCGGGGCCGCAGCGCGGGCGTGCCCTCCTCGACCGGCGCCGGGTGCGGCAGGAACGGGGTGCCGGGCAGCCGGGAGAGCACGGCGGCGCGCAGCGCGTTGTCCAGCGCGCCCTGGCCGAGCGGGCCGGGCACCAGGCCGAGCGAGCCGAGGTCGCCGCCGCGGGCGCGCAGCAGGTCGGCGTAGGTGTCGGCGGCGCGCTCGGTGAGGAAGTCGGCGAGCGCGCCGGGGGCGACGTGCCGGCGGGTGGAGTCCAGCGGGTAGGAGGCGATCAGCAGCGCGGGCAGGCCGAGCGGCTCGTCGCTGGGGGTGGGCGCGTGCAGCACCGGGGCGATCGCGGGCCGCTGCGGGGCGCCCTCGTCGGAGACCGGCACCGCCCAGGTCACCGTCCAGTACGGGCGGGCGCGCTCCTCGGTGGGCCGGTCGGCGAGCAGGTCGGGGGCGAGCGCGCCGGCCGCCTCGGCGGTCTGCCAGACGGTGCGCCGAAGGCCCGCGCCCGCGTCGTCCGTCACCGTCACCTCGGTGACGCCGTCGGGCCGCGGCCCGGCGGCCGAGCGGGTCAGCGTGCGGGTGCCCTCCGAGGTCTCCACCACCACCTCGGCCAGGCCCGGCAGGGTCAGCAGCAGCGCGTCGTCGACGGCGGCCAGCAGCCGGCGGGTGAGGTCCTCGGCGGCGGCGTCGCGCAGCGGCAGCACCACCACCGTGTCGTAGCCCTCGGGCGCCGGGCCCTCGGCGGCGAACGGCAGGCGCAGCAGCGGCACGTGGCCGTCCCGGCGGCGCAGTTCCTCGGCGAGCGCCGGCTGCGCCCCGGTCAGCGCCCGGGCCTCGCCGAGCGACCAGCGCACGCCGCCGGCCGAGCCGAGCACGGCGGGCTCGTCGGTGACGGCGAGGACGGCGGCGAAGCCGACGCCGAACCGGCCGACGGTGGTGTCGCGCTCGCCACGCTTGGAGGAGGCGCGCAGGGTGGACAGCGACTCGACGGCGGTGGCGTCCAGCGGCGCGCCGGTGTTCGCGGCGGCCAGCACGCCGTCCGCCAGGGTGAGCCGCAGCCGGCCGGGGCCGTGCCCGGCGCGCACGGCGGCGTCGGCGGCGTTCTGCGCCAGCTCGACCACCAGCCGGTCGCGGTAGCCGCCGAGGGCCAGCTCCTCCTCGGCGTTGGCGTCCTCCCGGAACCGGGCCGGGGAGGCGGCCCAGGCGTCCAGCACCCGACGGCGCAGTCCGGCGCTGTCGAAGGGGTCCGCGAGGTGCTCGTCCGCGCCGCTGCCGATGATCCGAGGTTCCACTGGACCTGCCTTCCGCCGCCCTGTTGTGCCCTACGAGGGGCATTCTTCCCTGCCGGAAGGACTGCCCCGGACACGCCCCCGGCCGCAGCCCGCCCCGGCCGGGCGACGGCGCGGGCGGGAATCCGGGCCGGAACGGCGGCGGCCCGCCCCACCGGGTGGGACGGGCCGCCGCCGGCCGACGATGCCCGGGCGGTGCTCAGGAGTGGCCGAGCTCCTCGGTGGGCGCGTCCGGCTCGACCGAGCCGGAGAGCCGGTCCGGGTGCAGCGGCAACGGCTCGACCACCAGCTCGTCCAGGATCAGCTCGGCGGGCGCCGGCGGAGCCGGGATGACGGCCGCCTCGGAGTGCCCGCCGCAGCCGTACGCGAAGGAGACGATCTGGCCGTCGGCCGGGCCGAACTCGTTGCCGCAGACGCCGAACGCCTGGCCGAGCGAGCCGCCGATCGGGATCAGGAAGCCGCAGCTGACGCAGGAGGCCGGGGCGGACTGCGCCATCGGCGTCTGCGGGCCGTGCGCCTTCTCCCAGCGGTCGGCGGCCAGGTGCAGGCCGAGGCGGGACAGCACCCGGCTGCGGCCCATGCCCAGTTCGTCGGCGACGGCGCTGATCTGGGCGCGCACCGGCGCCGGCTGGATGTCCGGGTCGGTGACCAGCACGTCCTCCTGCGCGGCCTGGGCCACCGCGGAGTTCGGCGCGGGCTCGTCCTCGCCGGTCCAGCCCGGCTCCAGGCGCAGGTCGTCGGCGCCGGTGGGCAGCAGGTCCCCGGGGCCCATGTCGCCCGGCCGCAGCCGCTCGCTCCACGGCACCCACTGCGGGGCGAGGATCGCGTCGGCGCCGGGCAGCAGCACGACCTCGTCCAGCGTCACGTTCTTGGCGCGCGGGGCGCGGGCCACGGTGACGGCCCAGTGCCAGCCCCGGTACGCCGCGTCCAGGCACTCGAAGGTGTGGGTGACGACACGGTCGGCCTCGGCCTGGACACCCAGGTGCGCTCCGACGGTCTCGGCGCCGACGGCGTCCTCGGCTGCCTGACGGGCGAGTTCGACGGCCTCGGCACAGAGCCGATCAGGGGTACGGCTTCGCATCGCAGCACTCACGGCGTCGATTCTCTCCCAGTTCTTCTGTCGCCCACGGCGAGTTGCCTGTTCCGTCGCGGCTCGGTGTCCCTCGTCCATTCTGCGCGACCGCGGGCCACCGCGGATACCGGCCGCGCCGCTCATCGGTTCCGCCGGAGCCGGTCGGGCCCTCGGGCGGACCCTGGGCAGGCTACCCGCCGGTCGGCCACCCGGCACAGTCCGGGGCGCCCGGAGTGGCTCCGGAGCGTCCGGAACGGGAACGACGGCCGACGGCCGCGCGGCGCGGAGCGGAATCCCGCGTTGTCGTCCCGATTCTGGGGCAGGATGGGCTTGTGGCGGACGAGAACCCGTCGCAGCACGCACTGCGCGCCTCGCAGACCGGCAGCCCCGACGAGGCGGACGCCGTGCCGCGACAGCAGCCTCCGGTCCACGATGCGGGCGAACCGCGATCGGTGGACCCCTCGCCACTGCCCTCCGCCGAACCCTCCGGATCCGCGGACGCCGCCGGTCCCGGCGCCGTGGCCACCGGTGCCGCCGGGGCCGAGGAGTCCCCGGAGGGCTTCGAGGACGTCGCGGACATCGAGGACTTCGGGGACTTCGGGGACTTCGGGGACTTCGGGGACTTCGGGGACTTCGGGGACTTCGGGGACTTCGGGGAGGAAAAGGAGGAGCCGCGCCGGCACTTCCTGGTCCGCACCGCCTCCGCGGCCGGCTCCCGCACCGGCAAGGTGGTGCACGGCACCGGCCGGCGGATCCGCCGGGCCACCGCGGCCGAGGGCGCCGGCGAGTCGGGCCTGGCCAAGCTCATCGAACTGCACGCGCTGAACGCCTTCGGCGACATGCTGATCACCGTGGCGCTCGCCTCCACCATCTTCTTCTCGGTGCCCACCGGCGAGGCCCGCGGCCGGGTGGCGCTCTACCTGCTGGTCACCATGGCGCCGTTCGCCGTGCTGGCCCCGGTGATCGGCCCGCTGCTGGACCGCCTGCCGCACGGCCGCCGGGCCGCGATGGCGACCTCGATGCTGGCCCGCGCGGTGCTCGCCTGGACGATGGCCGGCGTGGTGGCCGGCGGCGGACTGGCGCTCTACCCGACGGCGCTCGGCGTGCTGGTCGCCTCCAAGGCGTACGGGGTGGTGCGCAGCGTGGTGGTGCCCCGGCTGCTGCCGAGCCGGCTCTCCCTGGTGAAGGCGAACTCCCGGGTCACCCTGGCCGGGCTGCTGGCCACCATGGTCGCGGCCGGCGTCGGCGGGCTGCTGCACCTCATCGGGCCGAGCTGGCCGCTGCGCGGCGCCTTCCTGGTGTTCGTGGCGGGCACCCTGATGGCCTTCCACCTGCCGCACGCGGTGGACTCGGCCAAGGGCGAGCAGCGCGCGGTGCTGCACGCCGAGGAGCACCCGCCGGGCCACCACGGCCTCCTGCCGGGCCGCGCCGCCGAGGAGCCGGCGCCCGCCGGGCAGCGGCCCAAGGCCTCGCTGCGCACCGTCGGCCCGTCGGTGATCCTGGCCCTGCGCGCGATGGCGGCGATGCGCTGGCTGGTCGGCTTCCTGGTGCTGTTCCTGGCGTTCCTGCTGCGGGACGACCCGATCGGCGGCCTGCGGCCGACCCTGGCGCTCGGCCTGGTGGCGCTGGCCGCCGGGACGGGCAACGCGCTCGGCTCGCTGCTCGGCTCCTGGCTGCGCCCCCGCAGCCCCGAGGTGACGGTCACCGCGATGCTGCTGCTGGCCGGCTGCGCCACGGCCGCCGCCGCGCTCTGGTACGGCGTGGTGACGGTGGTGACGGTCGCCGGCACGGCCGGCCTCGCGGCCTCGCTGGGCAAGCTGTCGCTGGACGCGCTGATCCAGCGGGACGTCCCCGAGGCGGTGCGGACCTCCGCCTTCGCCCGCTCGGAGACGGCGCTCCAGCTGTCCTGGGTGGCGGGCGGCGCGGTCGGCATCCTGCTGCCGCTGGACGGCGCGCTGGGGCTGTCGGTGGCCGCCGCCGTGCTCGGCGCGGCGCTGCTCTGGACGTTCCGCTCGCTCCTGCGGGTGGGGCTGCGCCACCGCCCGGCCGCGCCCCGGGTGGCCTAGCACACCGGGGCGGCGGACAACACGCGGCGGCCGACCCCCGCGTAGCGTGATCGCGAAAGCCCGGTAGCCTCTGACGCATGAGCCTCAGCACCCGCGCAGTCGCCGGCCTCGGCGCCGTCGTCGTCATCGCCGCCGGCACGGTCGGCGGGTCCATCGCCTACGCGTCGAACCAGCACGAGATCAGCGACCACCGCGCGACCCTGGTGGTCGGCAACTCCTCGCAGGCCGCCGACCCGTTCTGCTTCAACGACGGCAACCCGCTGACCGACCAGCAGCAGGAGGAGTGCCAGGACAAGGCCGGCAAGGCCCTGGAGGACGGCACCCTCCCCTCGTCCGACGTGGTCGTCAGCGACCGCATCGCCATCGGCGTCAGCCCGGACGTGGCGGACCGCGGCTGGTGGGCCAACACCAACGGCGGCCAGCAGGGCCAGGGCGGCCGGTTCATCCTGGCCTCGGCGGCCCGCAACGCCACCTTCTCGGGCTCCGTGCCGGCGAGCAAGGCGCTCAACTCCTCCGGCAAGACCCTGATCACCGTGGTCGAGACCGACCCGAAGTCGCCGGACGCGATCTACGCCGTGTGGTACTTCCAGCTGAACACCCAGGACAGCTGACGGTCCCGCGGTGACGGTACGACTCCCCGACGAGCAGTCGGACCCCGCGCGGGCCCGGCTGCTCGTCGTCGTCGCGGTGCCGGCCGAGGCCGAGGCCGTGCTGCGCGGCCTGGGCGCGGCCCCGCAGGGCCCCGGCGAGCGGGTGGCGCTGCCGGGTGGCGCGCTGGACCGCGTCGCACACCCCTCGGGCGTGACGGTGGACGTGCTGGCCGGCGGGGTCGGCCCGGGCGCCGCCGCGGCCGCCGCGGCCACCGCGCTCACCGCGCTCACCGCCGCCCGCTACGGCCTGGTGCTGTCGGCCGGGATCGCCGGCGGCTTCGCCCCCCGGGCGCCGATCGGCGCGACCGTGGTCGCCACCGGGATCGTCGCCGCCGACCTGGGCGCCGAGACCCCCGAGGGCTTCGCCGACGTCACCGAGCTGGGCTTCGGGACCGTCCGGCACACCCCCGCGCCGGCCGCCGTGGCGCTCGCCGCCGAGGCCCTGGACGCCGTCACCGGAACCGTTCTCACCGTCTCCACGGTGACCGGCAGCGCCGCCCGCGCCGCCGCCCTGAGCGCCCGCCACCCGGACGCGGTGGCCGAGGCGATGGAGGGCTTCGGGGTCGCCGAGGCCGCCGCCCGGCACGGCGTGCCCGCGTTCGAACTGCGGACCGTCTCCAACGCGGTGGGCCTGCGCGACCGGTCCGCCTGGCGGATCGGCGAGGCGCTGGCCGCGCTGGAGCGCGCCTTCGCCGCCCTGCCCCACCCCGCGCTAGTGAAGGAGGCCGGCCGTGGCTGAACGGCTGAGCATCGCGTACTCGCCCTGCCCGAACGACACCTTCGTCTTCCACGCCTGGTCGCACGGCCTGGTGCCCGGCGCGGACGCCCCCGAGGTCACCTTCGCCGACATCGACGTCACCAACGGCCTGGCCGAGCGCGGCGAGCTGGACGTCCTGAAGGTCAGCTACGCCGCGCTGCCGTGGGTGCTGGACGAGTACACCCTGCTGCCGTGCGGCGGCGCGCTCGGACGCGGCTGCGGGCCGCTGGTGCTGACCCGCCCGGAGAGCGGGGACGACCTGAGCGGGAAGACCGTGGCCGTCCCGTCCGAACGGTCAACCGCCTACCTGCTGTTCCGGCTCTGGGCGGCCCGGGCGGTGCCCGGCGGCCTGGGGGAGATCGTGGTGCTGCCGTTCCACGAGATCATGCCCGCCGTCCGGGACGGCCGGGTGGACGCCGGCCTGGTCATCCACGAGGCCCGGTTCACGTACCAGAACTACGGACTGCGCTGCCTCGCCGACATGGGCGAGGCCTGGGAGCGGGAGACCGGTCTGCCGATCCCGCTGGGCGCGATCATCGCCCGGCGCTCACTGGGCGCGCAGCGGCTGCGGGAGCTGGCCGAGGCGATCCGCGCCTCCGTCCGGCAGGCCTGGGACGACCCGGAGGCCAGCCGCCGGTACGTGCTGGAGCACGCCCAGGAGATGGACCCGGACGTCGCGGACCGGCACATCGGCCTGTACGTGAACGAGTTCACCGCGGACCTCGGCGAGGAGGGGCACGCGGCCGTGCGCGCGCTGCTCACCCGGGCCGCCGCGGAGGGGCTGGTGCCGCCGCTCGGCCCGGGCGCGCTGGACTTCTGAGGCCCGCCTCCGGCGAACCTCCGGCTCAGGTCACTAGACGTCGAACTGGTCGGCCACCGCGCGCAGCAGCACGGCGAGCTTCTGCCCGGCCGGCTTGGCCGGGTAGCGGCCGTGCTGCAGCCCCGGCAGCACGGCGTCCATCATCGTGATGAGGTCCTGGACGAGCGCCGCCATGTCGTCCGGGCTCTTGCGCTGGGCGGCGGCCACCGACGGCAGCGCGTCCAGCAGCTGGACCTGCATCGCCTGGTCGCCGCGGTGCCCGGCGACCACGCCGAACTCGACCCGCTGGCCCGGCTTCAGCGACGTGATCCCGGCGGGCAGCGCCTTGGTGTGGACGAAGACGTCGCCGCCGTCGTCGCGCGACAGGAAGCCGAAGCCCTTCGTCTCGTTGAACCACTTGACCTGGCCGGTGGGCATCTCGAACAGTCCTCGATGTGGGTGTGAGGGATCCCGGCCCTGGCCGGGAATCGCTGGGTGGTGGGACAGCGGGCCGACCCGGGGGGACACGCCCGCAGGGGCGCACGCGGTCAGCACACTGTAAGGAGCAGACTAACGGTCCGTCACTGTCTCATCCGCGTTCCGCACAAGATCCGTACGGGGCTCCGACGGCCACGGGCGACCCGGAACCGGCATGGCCGGGGCGCGGCTCGGCACTGTCCACAGGCTCGCACCCCCGGTCGGAGAGAAGCGGGGCGCACTGATCGCACCCCTCGGCACAGCCTGCATACCCCCGCCCAGCAGGGATCAAAACTCCCAGCGCCCGGAAAACTGCGCAACGTGACCGGGTCGCTCGTCCGCGAAGCGCCCCCGGACGCCCCCGCCCGGCACCGCGCGGGACCGGCCGCCGGCGGCCTCTGCGAGACTGGGACGGCAGCCGAACCCGCCGTCCCGGCCGCAGAGGAGCAAGCCCCGTGAGCAGCCAGAGCGCCGACCGCGGCGACGCCTACGTCAAAGCCGGAGCGATCGTCTTCGGGCTCGGCGCGCTCGCCACGCTGGTCACCTTCGTCCCGCTGTTCCTGCACCTGACGCCGCTGCCCACGGCCGCGTACTGGCTCAGCATGCTGATGCCGCTGGGCTTCCTGCTCGCCCTGACCGGCCTGCTGCTCTCCGCCCGGGCCCAGCGCCGCCGGTCCCGCGCGAACGCCTGAGCGCCCGCGCCGGGGCCTAGACGGCCGTCCCGAGGTGCCCGGCCAGCCAGGCCGGGAAGGCGGTGAGGTCGGGCAGCACCACGTCCGCGCCCGCCGCCCGCAGCTCCTCGGCCCCGTACGGACCGGTGGCCACCGCCACCGCGACGGCGCCCGCGTGCCGGGCTCCCCGGATGTCGCCGAGGTGGTCGCCGACGTAGACGGTGGCGCCGTGCTCGCGCAGCGCGTCGCCCTTGGTCTCCGCCCAGAGGTCGCCGGCCAGCGCGTCCGCCCGCATACCCGCGTGCTCCAGGTGGAGCCGGGCGTTGGGCTCGTACTTGCCGGTGATCACCGCGACCCGGCCGCCGTGCGCGCGGACCGCCTCCAGGGCGTCGTGCGCGCCGGGCAGGGCGACGGTCGGCGCGAAGGCGTGGTCCCGGTAGAGCGTGCGGTAGCGGTGGGCGACCGCCTCCACCCGCTCCTCCGGGAACCAGTTGCGCAGCTCGTCGAGGAGCGGCGGTCCGAGCCGGGTCACCACCAGGTCGGCGTCGATGACGGTCCCGGTCTCGGCCGACAGCGCCAGATAGGTGGCGCGGATGCCGGGCCGGGTGTCCAGCAGCGTCATGTCCAGGTCGAAACCCACAGTGAGCGGGGCGTCCGAGGTCGCAGGCATGCCGTCAGGCTATCCAACGTCCCGACCTGCGCGAAGGAACGATTTGCCCCGGCTTCCGCGTGGAACTTAGGTTTGCCTGAGCTATCTGCGAGAGAGAGCCATGACCGACACCACCGCGCCCGGCAGAGCCCGCCTGCTGCGCCGCCGCATCCTGTGGCTCATCGCCGCGCTGGCCTTGCTGGCCGGCGCGGTGCTGCTGAGCCTGGCGGTCGGCAGCCGGAACATCCCCTTCGGCGACACCCTCGACGCCCTGCTGCACGGCGGGGACTCCACCAACGCCGTCGTGATCCGCGAGCTGCGGGTGCCGCGCACGGTGGTCGGCCTGGCGGTCGGCGCGGCGCTCGGCCTGGCCGGCACCGTCATGCAGGGCATCACCCGCAACCCGATCGCCGACCCCGGCATC
The DNA here is from genome assembly GCF_040296005.1 of Kitasatospora sp. NPDC002551. Taxonomy (NCBI): domain Bacteria; kingdom Bacillati; phylum Actinomycetota; class Actinomycetes; order Kitasatosporales; family Streptomycetaceae; genus Kitasatospora; species Kitasatospora sp. NPDC002551. The sequence goes on from NZ_JBEOWI010000001.1 coordinate 196,426, forward strand.
CTCGGCGTCAGCCAGGGCGCGGCGGCCGGCGTGGTGCTGGCGATCTCCGCGTTCGGGGTCTCCACGCTCACCGGGTACGTCTGGTTCGGCTTCGCCGGCGCGGTGCTCGCCACCGTGGTGGTGTACGGGCTGGCCGGGCGCGGCCGGGGCGGGGCGACGCCGGTCAAGCTGGCGCTGGCCGGCTCGGCGGTGTCCGCGTTCATCGCCTCGCTCAACACCCTGGTGCTCACCACCGACGCGGCGGCCATGGACCAGTTCCGGTTCTGGCACGTCGGCTCGCTCTCCGGCCGTACCGCGGACGTCGCCTGGCAGCTGCTGCCGTTCCTGGCCGTGGGCACCGTGCTGGTGTTCGCGGTGGCGCGCGGGCTGGACGCGCTGGCGCTCGGCGACGACACCGCCAAGGGGCTCGGCGCCAAGACCGGGCTGGTGCGGGCGGTCGGCGCGCTCGGCGCGACCGTGCTGACCGGCTCGGCGGTCGCGGCCGCCGGACCGGTCGCCTTCGTCGGCCTGGCCGTGCCGCACGCCGCCCGCGCGGTGGCCGGCGCCGACCACCGCTGGGTGCTCGCGCTGTCCGCCGTGCTCGGCCCGGCGCTGCTGCTGCTCGCCGACACGCTCGGCCGGGTGCTGTTCCCGCCCTCGGAGGTACCGGCCGGTGTGATGACCGCACTGGTCGGTGTGCCGGTCCTGGTCGCCCTGGTCCGGCGGCGGAAGGTGGTGGCGGCATGACGGCCCCGACGGCCCCGACGGTCTCCACGGTCTCGCTGCGCGGCTACACCGTGGTGCGCGCCCGGGGCGTCTCCTTCCTGCTGCACCGGCGCTCGGCCTGGGCGGCGCTCGGCCTGCTGGTGGCGCTGGCCGCCACCGCCGTCGCCTCGCTCTGCCTGGGCGAGTCCACGGTGGCGCCCGGCGAGGTGCTGAAGGTGGTGTTCGGGCAGCCGAGCCCGCACGAACTGGTGGTCGGCGAGTTCCGGCTGCCCCGGGTGGTGGTCGGCCTGCTGGTGGGCACCGCGCTCGGGCTGGCCGGGGCGCTGATCCAGACCGTCGCCCGCAATCCGCTGGCCAGCCCCGACGTGGTCGGCGTCTCCTGGGGCGCCACCGCGGCCGTGGTCGGCCTGCTGGCGTACGGCGTGGTCGGCTCCACCGGCCAGGTGCCGTACGCGGCCGTCGCGGGAGGGCTGGTGGCGGGCCTGCTGGTCTACCTGCTGGCCTGGCGGCGCGGCCTGCACGCCCAGCGCTTCGTGCTGATCGGCATCGGGATCTCCGTCGCGCTCTCCTCGCTGACCTCGGTGTTCCTCACCAAGGGCGACGGCTTCCAGGCGCAGGCCGCCAAGGTCTGGATGACCGGCAGCCTGAACGGCTCCGGCTACGACCAGGCCGGCTGGCTCGCCTGGGTGCTGCTGGCCTCCGTGCCGGTGGCGCTGTGGGCGGCGCGGGCGCAGCGCTCGATCTCCTTCGACGACGCCACCGCCGTCGGCCTCGGGCTGCGGCTGAACCGGATCCGCCTGGGCATGGCGCTGCTCGGCGTGGTGCTCGCCTCCTGCGCGGCGGGCGCGGCCGGGCCGGTGGACTTCGTCGCGCTGATGGCCCCGCAGATCGCCGTGCGGCTGGCCCGCTCGGCGCAGATCCCGCTGCTGTGCTCGGCGCTCACCGGCGCGCTGGTCGTGGTGCTGGCCGACCTGCTGGCCCGCCGGCTGCTGGCGCCCACCGAGCTGCCGGTCGGCGTGGTGACCGGACTGGTGGGCGCGCCGTACCTGATGTGGCTGCTGATCCGCTCCCGCCGTGGAGGTTCCTGAGTCGTGGAGACCCCGATGCCCGCCGACGCCGAGTCCGTCGACACCAAGTCCGTCGACACCGAGTCCGCCCGCGCCGCGTCCACCGGCACCGTGGACCGGGGGTCCGGCCACCGCCTGGAGGCGCGGGAGCTGACCCTCGCCTACGAGGCCCGCACCGTCGCCGAGAAGCTCTCGCTGCGGATCCCGGACGGCAGGGTCACGGTGATCGTCGGCCCGAACGCCTGCGGCAAGTCCACCCTGCTGCGGGCGCTGGGCCGGCTGCTGAAGCCGGCGCGCGGCGCGGTGCTGCTGGACGGCGAGGAGCTGGCGCGCGTCCCCACCAAGCAGATCGCCCGGCGGATCGGGCTGCTGCCGCAGTCGCCGAGCGCCCCCGAGGGCATCGCGGTGGCCGACCTGGTGGCGCGCGGCCGCCAGCCGCACCAGAGCTGGTGGCAGCAGTGGTCCGCGGAGGACGAGGCGGCGGTCGCCGAGGCGCTGGAGCGCACCTCGACGGCCGAGCTGGCCGAGCGCGGCGTGGACGAGCTGTCCGGCGGGCAGCGGCAGCGGGTGTGGATCGCCATGGCGCTCGCCCAGGGCACCGACATCCTGCTGCTCGACGAGCCGACCACCTTCCTGGACATCGCGCACCAGGTGGAGGTGCTGGACCTGGTGCGCCGGCTGAACGTCGAGCGCGGGAGGACGGTCGTCGCGGTGCTGCACGACCTCAACCAGGCCGCCCGGTACGCGGACCACCTGGTGGCGATGCGGGAGGGGCGGATCGTCGCCCAGGGCCCGCCGGCCGAGGTGGTGACGGCGGAGCTGGTGCGGGAGGTGTTCGGGCTGGAGTCGGTGGTGGTGCCGGACCCGGTGACCGGGACGCCGCTGGTGGTACCGGGCGCGCCGTGGACGGCCACGACGGACGCATAGCGAAACTTTATGCACCAATTCGGACATAATCGACGCGCCGTGCTCCCCCGCTCCCGTCGTCCGAGGTGCCGATGTCCCCGCTCACCCGCCGCACCCTGCTGACCGCGCTCGGCGGCGCCGCGCTCACCGGCTGCACCACCCGCCACCCCGCGCCCCCGCCGGCCGACCACCCGGCCGCCGCCGAGCCGCCCTCCCCCACCCCGCTGCCGGCCGTCACCGTGTCCGCCGCCACCGGTCCGGTCACCGTGCCCGGCGCGCCGATGCGGGTCGTCACCCTGGACACCGCCGAGCTGGACTCCGCACTCACCCTCGGCATCACCCCGGTCGGCGCGGCGCGGCCCGCCGCGGACCGGACCTTCGCCGACTACTGGCCCGTCTCCCGGCTCGACCGGGTCGCCTACGTCGGCCCGGTCGGCTCCCCGGACCTCGCCGCGATCCGCGCCCTGCGGCCCGACCTCATCCTGTCCAGCCAGACCCGCGACGGCGACCGGTACGACGACCTGCGGGCGATCGCCCCGACCGTGCTCACCCAGACCACCGGCGCACCCTGGAAGGCCAACGTCCAGACCCACGCCCAGGCGCTGAGCCGCCAGGACGCGGCGGCGGCGTTCGCGGCCTCGTACCAGCGGCACGTCAACCAGGTGGTGACCGCGCTGGCGAACGCCAAGGCGGGCGGGCGGAAGGTCAGCCTGCTGCGCTTCGTCGAGGGCGGCGGGATCCGCCTCTACGGCAGGCAGAACTTCCCGGGTTCGGTGCTCGCCGACGCCGGCCTCGGCCGCCCGGACGCCCAGAACACCGACCAGTCCGACATCGAGCTCCCGCCCGACCAGCTCGCCAGGGCCGACGGCGACCTGCTCCTCTACGCCGACTACGGCGACCCGGCCCGCAACGGCCTCACCGCCACCCTGGCGAGCCCCGCCTGGCAGGCCCTGGAGGCCGTCAAGGCCCACCGCGCCTTCCCCGTCGACGACCAGCTCTGGTTCCAGGGCATCGGCTACACCGGCGCCAACTACGTCCTCCAGCAGCTCCAGCGCTTCCTGGGCGCCTGACCCGCCCTCGGCCCCCGTCGCCGGCCCGGTCCGTCGCCGCGGCCCGGTGCCCGCGCGGTCAGTCCTCCTCGTCGGCGACGGCGTTGAGCGAGGTGACGAGGGAGGAGAGCCGGGAGTTCCAGTTCTGGTAGGTGGAGCCGTCGACGGCGTGCTTCTTGGCGAGGTCGCGGACGGTCCGCTGGGCGCCCTTCAGCTTCGCGGCGGCGTCGTCGGGGCGGCCCTCGTTGAGGAGGGCGGTGGCCTCGTCGAGGGTGTGCAGCAGGTCGATCTGGCGGCCGCGTTCCTTCTCCAGCTGGGTCTGCGCGATGCTCTGCCGCAGGGCGTTGATCTGGACCAGCGGAGCCGGGTTGTGCGGGGCCGGGGTGGTGGCGGGGGCCGTCGGGGTCGGACGGGCGGACGGGGTGGTGGCGCTCGGCGTCGGGGTCGGCGTCGGGGTGGGCGTGGCCGCCGGGGTGGTGGGGGCGGTCGCGGTGGGGCGGGTGGACGGTGCGGCGACGGGGGTGGTCGGGTCGTCGAAGGCGGTGAGCGCGAGCACCGCGGCGCCCGCGACCCCGGCCAGGCCGAGGGCGCCGAACACGATCGGCTTGCGGCGGCTCTCGCGCTCGGGCTCCGGCATCGGCGGCGGGGCCGCCGGGATCGGCGCCATCACCGAGGTGGGGGCCGGCGGCGCCGGCTGGGGCGGCAGGAGCGTGGTGTGCTGCTGGTCTCCCCCGGCCGCCGGGAAGGCGGCGGGGAAGGCCGTGGGAACGGCGGGCGGCAACGGCGGGGCGGCGGCCAGCAGTTCGGTGGTCGGGTCGGCCGGCACCAGCCCCGGCACGCAGGCCAGCAGTTCGGCCCGCGCCGCGAAGGCGTCCGCCGGCCGGTCGCCCGGGTGCTTGGCGAGCAGCCGCAGCACCGCCGCGTCCAGCGCGGGCGGCAGGCCGGGGCGCCGGAGCGAAGGCGGCAGCGGCTGCTCCCCGACGTGCTTGTAGGCGATCGCCACCGGCGTCTCGGCGGTGAACGGCGGCGCGCCGGTGAGCATCTCGGTCAGCACGCAGCCCACCGCGTACAGGTCGGTGCGGCCGTCCAGCGGGCTCGCGGTGGCCTGCTCGGGCGACAGGTACGCGGCGGTGCCGAGCACCGAGGCGGTCTGGGTGAGGTTGTGCGAGGAGCCGGCCCGGGCGATGCCGAAGTCGACGACCTTCACCCCGCCGTCGTCGGTGATCATGATGTTGCCCGGCTTGATGTCCCGGTGCACCAGGCCCGCCGCGTGCGCGTGGGCCAGCCCCTCGCAGACCGCGGCGGCGATCCCCACCGCCTGCTCGACCGGCAGGCCCGGCCGCTGGGCCAGCAGCGCGGCCAGCGAACGGCCCTGCACCAGCTCCATCACGATGTACGGCGAGCCCTGGTCCACCCCGGAGTCGAAGACCATGACGATCCTCGGGTGGACCAGCATCGCGGCGTGCTGCGCCTCGCGGCCGAACCGCTCGGCGAACCGCGGGTCGTCGGCGAGGCCCCCGTTGAGGACCTTGACGGCCACCTGACGGCCCAGCACGTGGTCCACCCCGCGCCAGACCGTGGCCATGCCGCCGACGCCGAGTATCTCGACGAGTTCGTAGCGCCCGTTCAGCGCGCGTCCGATCACCTGGAACCGCTCCCCTCAGAAGCCCTGCCCGGGGTCCCGGACCGCCTCGTGCACGTGTGCACGATAGCCCCCGGCGGCGACGGCCCCCGGGCGGCCGTCGGACGGGCGCACCGACCGAGGGGCCACCGGGCGCGGCGGCGCCGGTGGCCCCTCGGGAAGGGGTGGCGGCCGGGGAACCGGGCAGCGGATCCCCGACCGCCGGCTCGTGGTCGTCCAGGACGACGGGTCACGATCGGTCCGGTCCGGACTGGTCGGGCGGTGCCGGCCCGCCCTGACTGCGGGCGGGCGGGCCGGCGGGTTCCGGTCCGGCCGGGCCGGCAGGCGCGTTCCGGGGTGCGCCTGCCCGCCAGGCCGGGGCCGGCCGGGCGACGGCCGGCACGGGGGAGCCGACCGTCCTCCCGGAGTCCTCGGGTGGGGCGGGGTACTGCGGTGGTGCGGGTCCTGCGGCTACCGCGGTGGTGCGGTCACCGTGGTGGTGCGGGGTGGAGCGGTCCGGATGGGCGACGGGCCCGGGGGGATTCGCTCGCCGCCCATCCGGAGATCGTGGGTCACCTCGGACCGCCCGTGGCGTCGTCGGTGCGGTCGGTCCTCGGCGGCCCGGGCGTGGCCGCCGCGGGCGGTGCGGTGGCGGGCTTCGAAGCCCGGCCCGCGCCGCCGCCGTTGTTCTCGCCGGTGCCCTGGCCGTTGCCGGAACCGCCGGAACCCTGACCGTTGGAGCCCTGGCCGCCGGAACCCTGACCGTTGGAGCCCTGGCCGCCGGACCCCTGGCCGCCGGAGCCGCCGTTGCCGGAGGCCGCGGTGCCGGACCGGGACGGTGCCGGACCGCCCTGCCGGTCGTCGTCGCCGCCCGCGCCGCGCAGCAGCCGGGCGCAGTACTCCTCGACCTTGTCCGTGCCGCCGGCCGTGGAGACCAGCCCGCCGAACTGGGGATCGGTGACCAGCGTGCGCGGGCGCTCGCCCTTGCCCGCCCGGTCGGAGAACGCCTTGCAGAGCGCCGCGTGGGCCGCCGGGTTCGACGGGCCGCTCCCGTCCCCCCACACGGAGGCGGACGGCTGCGGCGTCGCCGGCCGGTTCGCCGGGGCGGACGGACCGGCGGAGGTGGACCGGCCGCCCGAGGGGACGTCCGACGGAGCGGCGGAGGCCACACCGGTCGGAGCGGAGCCGGACGGGGCGACCAGCGGCCCGCCGCCGGACGGGATGCCGGCGGCCGGCACCCCGGAGCGGGCCTCCGGCGAGGTCGGCGGGGCGGGCGTCACGGGGGCGACCACGTGGCGCGGCTGGTCCGGGCCGCCGCCCAGCGGCGAGGGCAGATTGCCCGTCCCGGCCGCGACCGCGACCCCGCCGAGCGCCGTGGCGCCGAGCACGACGGCGACGGCCTTCGTGCTGAAGGCCCTCGTCAGCGCGGCGGTTGCCATCGAAGCTCTCCGGACGGGTGCGGGTGCGGCGGGTGCTGCGGGATCGGGCGCGAGACGGGCCTCCCGGAACGCGGCCAGGGCCGCCTCCTCCCCGGCCAGTTCGCCCGCCGCCACCGGCGCCGCGGCGGCGGAGAGCACCCGGGCGACCCGTTCCTTCGGCCCGTCGCCGGGCAGGAGGGGTCCCGCGTGCCCGGTGCTGCCGTCCGGGCCGGTGAGCGAGGCGTCCCGCCCGGCCGACGGGCCGCCCACGGCACCGGCGAGCAGTTGCTCGGCGGTGTCACGGTCGATCCGGCGGGATCGGTTGGTGCTCATCTCATGTCCTTCAGCGTCGCGGCCCGGCGTTCTGTCACACCCTGCGGAGAATTTTTTTTCGCGGCCCGTCCGAGCCCCGCGCGGACCGTCCCGCCGCCGGTCGGCCCCCCGGCCGGACCGCCGTCGTGACCCCGCCGGGCGGCCGGGATCCCCGGGCCGCCCGCGCCCGTCCCCGCGCCCGCCGGGAAGGACTGTTCCAACAGCTTGGCGAGCCGCTTCAGCCCCCGGTGCGCGGCCATCCGCACGGTGCCCGGGCGCTTGCCGAGCACCTGGGCGGCGCTCTCCGCGTCCAGTTCCATCACCACCCGCAGCAGCACCGCCTCGGCCTGGTCCCGGGGCAGCCGGGAGATCAGCGCCAGCGCGTCGGAGGTGCCCACGGAGGCGAGTGCCGCCCCCGCGGTGTCCTCGCCGCCGGCCAGCTCGGCCAGGTACTCGAAGGGCAGGTCGGCGACCGGCCGGCGGCGGCGGGCCCGCAGGTGGTCCAGCGCCCGGTTGCGCGCGACGGTCGCCGCCCAGCCGCGGAAGCCGTCGCCGTCGCCGGTGAAGGAGCCCAGGTCGCGGGCGATCTGCAGCCAGGCCTCGGAGGCGATGTCCTCGGCGTCCTGGGCGTCCTCGGGCCGGCCCCCGACCAGCACCCGCAGGTAGCGGAGCAGACCCGGCTGGACGGCCCGGAACAGCAGCCGGAAGGCCTCCTCGTCCCCGCCCTGCGCGGCCCGGACGGCCTCGGTCAGATCGACGGGGGTGGCGGCCGCGCCCGAGGGCGGGGTGGGTGGCGGACCTGACGTCGGGACCGGTCCGGACCGGCCGACGGCGCTGTCGGTGCCCGCTCCGGGGCGTTCTGCACTCTGCACCCGCCACATCATCCGCCATCGGGGCGAACGCGCCGCTCCGGCGGGTCCGGACCGCCGCCGCCCGCCCCGGCCACGGCCCGGCCACCCTCCGGCACCGGTCCGGCCGCCGGAGCCCGGGGCTCGCCCCCTCCACCGGATCACCTTCGGGTCGAAGGTCCCGAGACCGTCTGGCCTTCGCCTATGGCAGGGAAGTCGACAAATCGCCTACGTTATATGTGAACGAACGTTCCGGCCGCCGCTTTCGCGCCCCGCACCCCTTCTCTGCGCCGCAGGCGCCGCCGGTTGCTCCCCCCACCCCCAGGAACACCATGACCTCCGCCGCCCACGAGCTCTTCGAGCGCGGCCTGCGCGACCACCTCGCGCCCGCCCTCCGCCTCCTGGGCCTCACCGGCCGGGGGCGGACCTTCAGCCTCCCCGACCCGACCCACTGGGCCCTGCTCGGCCTGGTCGAGCACCGCACCGAAGGCCGGCTGCGCTACACCTTCGACCTGAGCCTGGTCCGCCGCGCCGACTGGACCGCCGCGGCCCTCCCCGGTCCGCGTCCCGACCCGCGCGCCGTCTACGGCATCGAGACCTGGCGGGCCCGGATCGGCGAGCTGCTGCCGGTCTGCGAGGACGTCTGGTGGGAGGTGCTGCCCGGCCCGCGCTGGCGGGTCGCCCTGGACGACTCGGTGGCGGCCGTCCGCCACTACGGGCTGCCCGAGCTGCGCCGCCGGGCCGAACGGGAGCGCGGCGGCGGCGCCGGCGAGACCTACCTCTCCCCCGTCGAGCTGGACCAGGTCAACGCCGCCCTGCTCGCCGTCCCGGTGGCCCGGATCCAGCGCGCCGAGCTGGTCGACGGGACGCTCGTGCTGACCGGCGCCTGGACGCGGGCGGACGCGGCCGCCCGCACGGTGCTGCGCGGCGTCGCCCACGGGTTCCTCTCGGCCGAGGACGAGCTCTTCACGGCCGTGCGCTGCGTGGACACCCTCGGCCGGCCGCTCTGGGACTTCGCCCGGTAGGGCCCGTCTCTCGGCACCGTCCCGGCGCGCACCGTGACGACTGTCATGCGGATCCCGCAACGGACGGCACTGCCGGGCGGGCCCCCGCCCCACTGAACATCCGACCGTCACAGGAACCATCCCGCTCCACCGGAAGTCCACATCACGAGGGGGTAACGGGACCCCCTCGTCAAGGAAACGGGGAACCGATGAGCCGGGCCGACGCGCAACCCACCACCTCCGAGGACCGCACTCTGGTCTGGGACGGCTGCCTCAACGTCCGTGACCTGGGCGGACTGCGCACCACCACCGGCGCCCGCACCACCCGCGGCGCGATCGCCCGCGCCGACAACCTGGACCGCCTCACCGCCGAAGGCTGGGACGCCCTGCTCGACCACGGCGTGCGCACCGTCGTCGACCTGCGCAACATCGAGGAGTACAAGCCGCTGCTCCCGCTCCCCGAGGACGTCGAGCTGATCCGCGTCCCGCTGGACGAACTCGCCGGCCCCGCCTGGTGGCTGGCCCACGGCCACCTCGACGGCACCCCGCTCGCGCTGCGCCCCTACCTCGACCACTGCCCGCACGCCGCCGCCGAGCTGATCACCACGATCGCCGGCGCCCGCCCCGGCGGCCTGGTCGTGCACTGCGGCGCCGGCCGTGACCGCACCGGCCTCGCCGCCCTGCTGCTGCTCGCCCTCGCCGAGGTCACCCCCGCCGAGATCGTCGCCGACTACCTCCTGAGCGCCCCCAACGTCCGCCCGCTCTACGGCATGCTCGGCCTGCCCGACCAGTACCGCCGCATCGACGCCGTCCTCGCCGAGGCCGGCACCACCGCCGAGGCCGCCGTCGCCGCCGCCCTCGACGGTTTCGCCCCCGCCCGCTACCTGTCGGCCGCCGGCGTCACCGCCGCCGACCTCGCCGCCGTCCGCGCCCGCCTGCTGCCCTCCTGACGGCAGGGGCCCGCGGAGCGGGAGGCCGGCCGGACCGGCTTCCCGCTTTGCCGCTCTGGCAGACTCCGGGCGTGATCCTCCGCACCGCCACCCGCCGGGACCTGCCCGCCGTCATCGCGCTGCTCACCGACGAGGACAAGGTCACCGGTCCCGCCCCGGTCGAGGTCGGCGAGGCGTACGCCCGGGCCTTCGCCGACATCGACGCCGATCCGCGCAACGAGATGCTGGTGCTCGACGAGGGGGACGGCACCGTCCTCGGGTACCTCCAGGTCACGTACATCCCGGGGCTCGGGCGGGGCGGGGCGGAGCGGGCGCTGGTCGAGGGGGTCCGGGTGCGGGCGGACCGGCGGGGCGCGGGGCTGGGGCGGGAGTTGATGGTCCGGGTGATCGAGCGGGCCCGGGAGCGCGGCTGCACGCTCGTCCAGCTGACCAGCGACAAGCGCCGCACCGGGGCGCACCGCTTCTACGCCTCGCTCGGCTTCGACCGCAGCCACGACGGATTCAAACTGACGCTCCGATAATCGTTCGCGACCGGCCGGACCAGCGCCCGATACTGCCGGGCATGGTGGACTTCTCCGACTTCGACACCCGCAACTACCCGACCGTGGACGTCCGCACCGGCTACGCCGGCTGGGTCGACACCTACGAGCAGACCGTCGAGGACGCGATGGACCTCGCGGTGCTCGAACGCCTCGCCACGCCGGCCTGGCCGGAGGTCCGCCGGGCGGCCGACCTCGGCTGCGGGACCGGCCGCACCGGCGCCTGGCTGCGCGGCCGGGCCGCCGCGGGGCTGGTGCTGGACGGCGTGGACCTCACGCCCGAGATGCTGGCGCGCGCCACGGAGCGCGGCGCCCACGACAGCCTCCGGGAGGGGGACGTCGCCGCCACCGGGCTCGCGGCCGGCACGTACGACCTGGTGGTCTCCTCGCTGATCGACGAGCACCTCGCCGACCTCGGCCCGTACTACCGCGAGGCCTTCCGCCTCGCCCGCCCGGGCGGGCGCTGCGTGCTGGTCGGCCTGCACCCGTACTTCATCATGGCCGCCGGCATGCCGACCCACTTCACCGGCACGGACGGCTCCGACGTCGCCATCACCACCCATGTCCACCTGGTCTCCGACCACCTGACGGCCGGCCTGGCGGCGGGCTGGACGCTGGTGGAGATGCGCGAGGCGGTGGTGGACGACGCCTGGATCGCGCTCAAGCCGAAGTGGGAGAAGTACCGCAGCCACCCGGTCTCGGCGGCGTACGTCTGGGAGAAGCGGTAGGCCCGGAGCTGCGGCGGGGCTCAACTCGCCATAGCGTCAACCGATGGTTGACGATCCCAGGGTCGACAACCTACGGTTGACGCTATGGAGAATCCGATCGTTCCCAAGACCACTCCGCTGCGCCTCGACGACCTGATCGACGCGATCAAGAAGCTCCACACCGACGCGCTCGACCAGCTCTCGGACGCCGTCATCGCGGCCGACCACCTCGGTGAACTCGCCGACCACCTCATCGGCCACTTCGTCGACCAGGCCCGCCGCTCCGGCGCCTCCTGGACCGACATCGGCCGCAGCATGGGCGTCAGCAAGCAGGCCGCCCAGAAGCGCTTCGTCCCCAAGGACCCGGCCACCCCCAACGACCTGGACCCGAGCCAGGGCTTCGGCCGGTTCACCGACCGGGCCCGGCACGTCGTGATGGCCTCCCAGGAGGAGGCCCGCGAGGCCGGCAACGCCGAGATCGGCGCCGAGCACCTGCTGCTCGGCCTGCTCGTCGAGCCCGACGGCCTGGCCGTGCGGGCGCTCGCCGCCCAGGGCGTGTCCGCGCAGGCGCTCCGCACCGCCGCCACCGCCGTGCTGCCGGCCCCGGACGCCGAGGTGCCGGGGCTCATCCCGTACGACGCCCGGGGCAAGAAGGCCCTGGAGCTGACCTTCCGGGAGGCGCTGAAGCTCGGCCACAACTACGTGGGCACCGAGCACATCCTGCTCGCCCTGCTGGAGCTGGAGAACGGCGCCGGGGTGCTCAACGACCTCGGCGTGGAGAAGGCCGAGACGGAGAGGTTCGTCGGCGAGCTGCTCGCCGCCTTCGTCGCGCCGAACACCGGCGACCAGCAGCAGGACTGAAGGAGCCGTTCCGGGGGTCGCGCGGGACGGGCGCGCCCCCGGGACACCTCGGCCGCCTCTGCCGCCTCGGCCGCCTCTGCCGCCTCTGCCGCTTGTGCTGCCTCTGCCGCTCAGAAGCCCGAGACGTGCGTGGTGACGATCCGCGTCCGCCCGTCCGTCCTCGCCTCCAGGGCCGCGCGCAGCCGCAACGAGCGCGCCGGGCCGAGCAGTTCGAAGGCCTCCTGGTCGTCGACCCAGCGGTGGTCGTCCAGTTCGCCGGCCGGGACGGTCACGGGGGTGCCGTCCGGGACGGTGCCGAAGTCGAACAGGAAGTGCTCGGCCGGGTGGTCGAGTTCGTCCGAGGGGTGGGTCCAGGAGATGGCCAGCAGGTCCCCGGCCTCCCGCACGATGCCGGTCTCCTCCAGCAGCTCCCGGGCCGCGCACTCGGCGGGCCCCTCCCCCAGGTCGATCGTCCCGCCGGGGAACTGCCAGTGCTCCCGGTAGCCCGCCTTGACCAGCAGGATCCGCCCGGACGCGTCCCGCAGGACGCAGCCCGCCGCCGCGTAGATCCGCGGCAGCGAGGCCAACCACTCTTCACGGGACTTCAACGGCTCGACCGGCACGGCGGGACCTCCTGGGACGCGGGGACAACGTGCGTCCCACTCTGCCAGCCGCCCCGCCGCCGGCCGCCGCGGCGGTCAGCCGCGGGCGGCCAGGTGCTCGACCAGCCGGTCGAAGCTGGAGTTGTGGCCGGCCTCCGCCTCCGGGCCGAGGAACATCGCCGGCACGTTCTCCTGCTCCATGAGCACCCGGGTGCGGCCGTCGCCGAGGTCGGCGAGGGTGATCCGGCCGGTGAGGCCGACGCCCTCCTCGAAGAACTCCAGCAGCTCGCCCTCGCGGACGGCGGTGAAGCGGCCTCGCACCGGGTAGCGGTCGCCGGTCGCCTCGATCACCATCGTGCTGTCGAAGCGCCCGCCGACCTCCGGCTCGATGGTCACGGTGTCCAGCGGGACGTGGGTGCCGACCGGGCCCCAGAAGCGGACGAACTGCTCGGGCTCGACGTAGGCCCGGAAGACGTCGGCCGGAGCCGCCTGGACCTCGCGGACGATGGAGAGGCTGCCGAGGTTCTCGGTCATGGTGGTGGTTCCCTCTGTTCGGTGGACGCGCCGCTCGGTGCCGCGCTTTCACAGGGGTAGACCGGGGCCGCAGCGGAAACTCATCGCCCTTCGGCGAAGTTTTTTCCGGGAATCCTTCCGCCGGGCCGATGAGGCCCGCCCGCCGTTCCGGTCTGATCCGCGTGAAGACCGAACCGCAAGCACCCGCCGACCGCCCGCTGAGCTGTGACCTGGGCGCCCTGACCGCCCCCGACCTGGCCGTCGTCGACGCCCTGGCCCGGCTGCGGCTCGCCGCCGCCCGGCACGGCGTGCGTCTCGTCCTGCACCACGCGAGCGGCCCGCTGCGCGAACTGCTCGCGTTCAGCGGGCTGGCCGCGGTCCTCCCCACCGGGGAGGACGCGTCACTCCCCGGCCGCCAGCCGCGGCGGCAGGCCGAACAGCGGGAAGAGCACGTCGGTGTCCAGGAAGTTGGTGAGCCCCGTGATCCGGCCCTCTGACACCTCCAGCACGATCAGCGCCCACGGCTCGTGCCCGCCCCGCGGACTCGGCCGGTACTGGCCGAACGCCGGGCTGCCGTTGGCCTCCACCGGCAGCAGCCGGGAGCCCCGGCAGCCGTGACCCGGCCCGAGCATCCACTCCCGGAGGTCCGCGTGCCCGGTCAGCCAGAGCGCGAACGGCGGCATGTTGAGCGTGACGTCCTCGTGCAGCAGCGCCGCCAGGCCGTCCATGTCGTACGCCTCGAAGGCGGTGACGTACCGGGCCAGCAGCGCCCGGTGGTCCTCGTCCAGCACCGGTGCCGGCCGGGACGCGGCCGGCTCGGCGGCGAGCGCGGCCCGGGCCCGCTGGAGCGCGCTGTTCACCGAGGCGACCGTGACGCCGAGCAGTTCGGCGACCTCGTTGGCCCGCCAGCCGAGCACCTCGCGCAGGATCAGCACCGCCCGCTGCCGGGGGGCCAGCCGCTGGAGCGCGGCGACGAAGGCCAGCCGCACCGACTCGCGCTGCGCGGTCACCTCGGCCGGGTCGGCGGTCTCCGGCAGCACCCGGCCGTCCGGCGCCGGGCCGACCCAGGTGACCTCGGGCAGCTGGGCGTCGGTCGCGGTGGCCACCGTGGACGGGCCGGCCAGGTCCATCGGCCGGGCCCGGGCGTTGCGGCCGTTCAGCGCGTCCAGGCAGACGTTGGTGGCGATCCGGTAGAGCCAGGAGCGCAGCGCGGCGCGGCCCTCGAAGCCCCGGTGCCCGCGCCAGGCGCGGACCATGGTGTCCTGCACCGCGTCCTCGGCCTCGAAGACCGAGCCGAGCATGCGGTAGCAGTAGCCGGTCAGTTCCGTCCGGTACCGCTCCAGCTGGAGCTCGACCGGCTCCCCGGCCGCCGGCTCCGTCACCGGCCCTGCCATCAGGTCCGTCATCGCCCGTGCCCCCGCTCGCCCGTCGCCGTCGATCGCCGGTTGCCGCCGATCGCCGGGAAAACTACCGCAGGCCACCGACAACGCCGCGCCGTGCCCCGGTCGCCGCCCCGACCCGTGGCCGGGACGGCGACCGGAGCCGGAGCGCTCAGTGCGCGCTGTGCTTCTCCGCACCGCGGTGGCGGTGGCCCTTGAGTTCGGCGTGCTGCGCGGGCGCGGAGTGCGGGACGGACGTCGCCGCGTCCCGGCCGCCGTGCCGGAAGGCGGACCCGCCCGCGGAGCCGGCGCCGGCGGACTGCGGGAGCCCGGTGCGCGGCCGGGGCGGGAGCGTCTGCGGCGTCGTCGCCATGCCCCGGCGCTCCAGCAGCTCCTGGGTACCGCCGCGGAGCCCGGGGGAGCTTCCCGCTGTTCGCTTGGTCATCGTCGGCCTCCCTTCGGTGGCCCCCGGCCGGACGGGCCCGGCCGACGGCCGCATGGGCGTTATGTCCCGATTGCTCGGGATTACACCTCACCGCATGGCCGCCGGAACGTCAACCGGTCACCCCATGAGCTCGTGGACGAAGCACCACCGCCAGTCCTCCCCCGGCTCGTAGGAGCGGATCACCGGGTGCGAGCTGTCGTGGAAGTGCGCGGTGGCGTGCCGCTGCGGCGAGAAGTCGCAGCAGCCGATGTGGCCGCAGTCCAGGCACAGGCGCAGGTGCACCCAGTCCCGGCGCCCCTGGGCCAGGCAGTCGGCGCAGCCGTCCCCGGGCGGCAGGGGCGCGATGTCCCGGGGTGCGGCGGCGAGGTCTTCGCAGGCGCTCATGGAACGCACAGTAGTGACGCCGGGCCCGCCCCGCTCCCCGGGACACGCCCCACGGGGCTCGTGGGACCATGCCTCGGTGGCGGATGTGACGGGAAGCGCGGCGATCAGCACGACCGGCGGCACGGAGGAGCAGGCGCCCCCGGGCATATCCGGCACCGGCCGGATCCGGCAGCCGGCCGCGCTGATCCGGCTGATCGCCGGGCTCTTCGTGATCGCCCTGGCCCTGCTGTTCGCCGACTACGCCCGCGCCACCACCAACGGCCTCGCCGAGGACGTCGCCGCCGCCGCCGCGCTGGTGCCGCACCCGCTGGGCGGCGTCGCCACCGGCCTCACCACCGCCGCGCTGCTGCTCCTGCCCGTCTGTTCGGCCGCCTGCCGCCTGTACCGCACCGCCGCCGACCGGCGGCACGTCCTGCAGCATCTCGCCGACGGCGTGCTGGCCGCCGTCCTCGCCTTCGGCGCCTCGCTCGCCGTCGACCTGTGGATCGACGGACCGGCGCCGTTCTCCCTGGTCTCCGCGCTCACCCAGCCGCTGCCCGGCGACCCGCTCGTCCGCACCGAGCCGGTGTACGGCTACCTCGCGCCCGTCCTCGCCTTCCTCATCGCCTCCGCGGCCCGCGAACGGCGGCTGCCGCGCGTCGTCCTCACCCTCTCCGCGCTGGCCGGGCTCGCCTCCGGGGCCGCCACCCCGACCGCCCTGCTGCTGGGGGTGCTGATCGGCTGGACGGCGGCCCACGGCACCCGCTGGGCCGTCGGCACCCCCGACCCCCGGCCCCGGCCCGCCCAGCTCCTGCAGAGCCTGCGCGGGGCCGGCCTGCGCCCGGTCGCCGCCGTGGCGGCCGGACCGGACCGCTACCTGGTCCACCAGCAGGACGGCCGCCCCGAGCTGGACGTCCAGCTGCTCGACCGGCAGGCGGTCACCGCCGCGCTGGTGCAGCGGGCCTGGCGGCGGCTGCGGCTGCGCACCGCCCCGCACCCGCGCGCGCTGCGCTCGCTGCGCACCGGGCTGGAACACGAGGCCCTGGTCTCCTACGCGGCCGTCGCCGCCGGGGTCCGCACCCGCCGGATCGCCGCCACCGCAGGGCTCGGCCCGGACAGCGCGCTGGTCGCCTACGAGCGGCTGCCCGGCCGCACCCTGGACGAGCTGGCCGACGAGGAGCTCACCGACGCGCTGCTCGCCGACGCCTGGGGCCAGCTGGCGCTGCTCCAGCGGCGGGCGATCGCGCACCGCGCCCTGGGGCCCGCCGCGCTGCTGGTCGACGCGGCGGGGGCGGTGCACCTGGTGGGCCTCGCGGACGGCGACATCGCGGCGGGCGAGCTGGTGCTGCGCAGCGACATCGCCCAGCTGCTCACCACGCTCGCGCTGCGCACGGGCGCGGAGCGCTCGGTGCGCAGCGCGGTGGCGGTGCTCGGCCCGGACGCGGTCGCCGCCGCCCTGCCGCTGCTCCAGCCGATCGCGCTGGCCCGCGGCACCCGGCTCGCCCTCAAGCGGGTCGCGCGGGAGCAGAACGCGCGGGGCGCGAAGGGCGGGCAGCCCGCGGCACCCGCGCCGGACCTGCTGGAGCAGATCCGCACCGAGGTCCTCCGCAGCCGCCCGCAGGCCCCCGTCCGGCCGGTCCGGCTGGAGCGGCTGCGCCCCCGCACCGTGATCGCCGTCGGCGGCGGCCTGCTGGCCGGCTGGCTGCTGCTGCCGCAGTTCTTCGCCACCGAGCGCAACCCGATCGCCGCCGTCGCCGACGCCGACCCGTTCTGGCTCGTCCTCGCCGTGCTCGCCGCGGCCTCCAGCCACGTCATGGGGGCGATGGGCTTCGTCGGCTTCGTCCCCGAGCGGCTGGACTTCCGCAACGCCGTGCTCGCCCAGGTCGCCGGGTCCTTCGTGAAGCTGGTCTCCCCCGGCGGGGTCGGCGGCGTCGCCCTGAACACCCGCTTCCTCCAGCGGGCCGGCATCCCGACCGCGCAGGCGCTGTCCAGCATCGGCGTCGGACAACTGCTCGGGCTGGTGCTGCACCTGCTCCAGCTCGGCGCCTTCGTCTACCTGACCGGCGTGGAGACCGGCGGCTCCGAGCTGGACGCGCTGCCCTTCGTGGTCGGCGGGCTCGCCGTGGCCGGCGCCCTGCTGGCCGTGGTGTCCGCGGTGCCGCCGGCCCGCCGCTGGCTGATCGCCCGGCTGCGCCCGCTGACCGCCGAGGTGCTGCCCCGGCTGGTGGAGCTGCTGCGCAACCCGGGGCGGCTGGCGGTCGGCTTCACCGGGCAGCTGCTGGTGTCGATCACGCTGATCGTCTGTCTGTACTGCTGCGCCCGGGCGGTCGGGGAGGAGCCGGGCTTCGCGGCGGTCGGCGTGGTGTTCCTGGTCGGCAACGCGGCCGGGAACGCCGCGCCCACCCCGGGCGGGGCCGGCTTCGTGGACAGCGCGCTGCTGGCCGGCCTGGTGAAGCTGGCCTCGATGGCGGACGGCGGGGCGCTGGCCGCCGTCACGCTCTACCGGCTGCTCACCCTCCTGCTGCCGGTGCTGCCGGGCTGGGCGGCGTTCAGCTGGCTCCAGCGCCGCGGCGCGCTCTGAGCCCGGCCCCTCCCGGCCGCCTACTCCCGGTACTCGTCCTCGTCGAGCTGGACGATCCGGCTCTGCTCGGCGACGTCCGCGACGTCGGTGGCCGGGTCCGCGCCGAGCGCGCGCCGCTCGGCCAGCTCGTCGTACTCGTCCTCCCCGGTCTCCTCGTCCGGCAGCACGGCCTCGTCGACCTCGTCGGCCTCGTCCAGGTAGTCCTCGTGGTTCTGCGGCATGGCGTCCGTCCTCGTTCCTCGAAGGTTCCTCGGAGGCTTTCCGACCCGATGGCGACTGCCCGGTGGGGTACTGGCAGTATCCGTCGGCCGCCGCCCGGGCGCGAAGCGCCACCGGCCCGTCGGCGTGTTGCCGCCTACCCCGATTGACCCGTCGAAACCGGCCCGGAATGCACCACTCACGGGGTTCACCCGCTGCCTAGGGTCATCACCATGACGACGAACGCGAACGCCCCGCAGCACACCGCCCGCCTCGACTACGCCCGCACCGCCCCCAAGGTCTTCCGCGCGATGATCGCGCTGGACGCCGCCGCCCGCGAGGGCCTCGACCCGGCCCTCGTCGAACTGGTGCAGATCCGTTCCTCCCAGCTCAACGGCTGCGCCTACTGCCTGGACATGCACGTCAAGGACGCCCGCAAGGCCGGCGAGAGCGACGAGCGGATCTACCTGCTGCCGGCCTGGCGGGAGGCCCCCGAGGGCGTCTACGGCGAGCGCGACCGCGCCGCCCTCGCGCTGGCCGAGCAGATCACCCACATCGGCGGCGGCGTCTGTGACGAGGTGTACGGGCGGGCCGCGGAGCTGTTCCCGGAGCAGGAGCTGGCCCAGCTGATCTCGCTCTGCTACGCCATCAACGCCTGGAACCGGATCAACGTCGCCACCCGCAAGACCCCCGGCACCCACTGACCGCGCCGGAGCCCCGCCCGAGGGCAGAACGGGCCTCCCGGCCACCGGGGTACGATCGGAGCCGTACCAGCAGGGCTTACCCACACCTCCCGGTGGCCCCGAGGCCCATACGAACGACGGGGAAACCATGTCCGGCTCGCACTACTTCACCGGTGCACCCGAGGTCGCCAGCGAGCGCCGGCCGATCACGGTCACCCTGCCGGACCTCACCCTGGAGCTCACCACCGACGCGGGCGTCTTCTCCCGCACCCGGCTGGACCCGGGCACCCGGATCCTGCTGGAGCACGCGCCGGCGCCCCGGGTGCGCGGCCCGATCCTGGACGTCGGCTGCGGCTACGGCCCGATCGCGCTGACCTGGGCGACCCGCCGCAAGCGGCTCCCGGTCTGGGCGGTGGACGTCAACGGCCGCGCCCTGGACCTGGTCCGGCACAACGCCGAGTCCCTGGGGCTGGGCAATGTGCAGGCCGCGCTGCCCGAGGAGGTCCCCGCCGACCTGCGGTTCGCGGCGATCTACTCCAACCCGCCGATCCGGATCGGCAAGACGGCGCTGCGCCGGCTGCTGGAGCAGTGGCTCGGCCGGCTGACCCCGGACGGCTCCGCCTTCCTGGTGGTGCAGAAGCACCTCGGCTCGGACTCGCTGCAGAAGTGGCTGAACGAGCAGGGCTGGCCGACCACCCGGCTGACCTCGGTCAACGGGTTCCGGATTCTGGAAGCGCGGCCCCGCCCGACGGCGGGCGAGGGCCCCGAGAGTGGACGAGGGACGACGTCGTGAAGCAGCTCCGCGGGACCGAACTGAAGCGGCTGCACCGCTCCTGGCGGCGTGGGAACGAGTTCCGGCTCGCGATGATCCTGGAGAACCTCCAGTCGCCCTTCAACGTCGGCTCGGTCGTCCGGACCGGAGCCGCGATGGGCGCGGAGAAGCTCTACCTCACCGGTGACACCCCGTCGGTGCGCTCCTCCGGCGCGCAGAAGGCCGCCATGGGCACCGACAAGTACCTGAAGGTGGAGCACCACCCGACCGTCGCCGAGGCGATCGCGGCCGCGAAGGCCGACGGCTTCAAGGTGGTCGGCCTGGAGCTCGCCGACGAGGCGGTGCCGATGTTCGCCGCCGAGCTGACCCCGGCGGTCGCCTTCGTCCTGGGCCACGAGGACCGCGGCGTGACGCCGGAGGCGCTCGGCCTCTGCGACCAGGTGGTCTTCGTGCCGCAGCTGGGCCGGGTCGGCTCGCTGAACGTCTCCGCCGCCGCCACGGTGGCCTGCTACGAGGCGCGCCGCCAGGGGTACGCGATCAGCGGCACCCCGGACGGCTCCGACGCCGGCGGCTTCGACGGCCTCGACGACGAGTGAACCGCCGTCGGCGGGAGGGGTGACCCCTCCCGCCGACGGAGCGGCTCACACCTCGACCAGCACCTTGCCCCGGTTGGCCTCCCGGTCCAGGTAGAGGCTCCGGTAGGCCTGCGGGATCGCGTCGAAGCCCTTGTGCACGGTCTGGTGGTAGCGGATCTCCCCGCTGGTGACCAGCCCGCCCAGCTCCCGGTGCATCTGCGCCAACAGCGGCTCGGTGAACCACTCCTGGGCGAAGATCCCGCGGATCGTGGTGCGCGGGAACATGATGTACGGCAGCAGCCGCGGCCCGGTCAGCTCGCCGTTCACCGTGGTCGCCCACTGCCAGCAGACCGCCACCCGGCTGTCCACGTTCAGCATGGTGAACACCGCGTCGGTGACGGACCCGCCCAGGTTGTCGAAGTACCGGTCGACGCCGTCCGGCGCGGCGAGCAGCAGCGCCTGCCGGGCCTTCTCCGCGTCGTCGCCCTGGGTGTAGAGCACCACGTCGTCGAAGCCCAGCTCGCGCAGGTACTCGGCCTTGCCCGCCGACCCGGTGGTGCCGACCACCCGGCCGGCCCCGGCCCGTTTCGCCAACTGGCCCACCAGGGTGCCGATCGAGCCGGACGCGCCGCTGACCACCACGGTGTCGCCGGGGCGGACCTCCAGGAAGCGGGTGAGCGTGCCCCAGGCCGTCATCCCCGGCGCGCCCATGATGCCGAGGGCGGTGGACAGCGGCAGCCGCTCGTCGTACCAGGACGGGTCGAGCCGGCGGTAGGCCGGGAAGACCATCGGGAAGATGCCGGTCGTCCACAGCTCCTCGGCCCCGTTGTGGACGACGTGGGTGCGCCAGCCTCCGAAGCCCTGCACCAGGTCCCCGACCGCGAACGCCGCCTCGGGTCCGGCCTCGACCACCTCCATGATCGAGTCGGCGCCCATGTGGTGACCGACCGGCGTCTCCAGCGCCAGGCCGTTCTGGTACGGGTCCACCGAGACGTACCTGGTGCGGAACAGCATCTCGTCCGGCCGCAGGTCGATCTCGACGTCCTCCACGACCTTCTCGTAGATCCGGTTGACGTCGGGCACACCGTCCAGGTGCTCCCGGACCACCCATTTCTCGATCCTCATGCCAGGGCTCCCGTCTCCACGTTCTCGCTGTCCTCGGTCGGTGCCGCCCCGCCGGTGCCGGCCGGCACCGGCGGCCCGGCCGGTTCGGCGGACCGGCCCACCGGGATGACCAGGTGCGTCGGCGGCGGCGCGCTCCGGTCGATCTCGGCGGTGAACTCCAGCCCGTCGTCCCGGCAGATGAACTGCATGACGTGCCGACCGGCGGCGGCCGCCCGGATCAGCCCGCCGATGGTCGCCCAGACCCCGGAGAGGTAGAAGTTCGACAGCCCGGGCAGCACCGGGCCGCTGCGCTTGATCTCCTCCTCCACCGTCTCGGCGCCCTCCACGAAGGGGTTCCAGCCGGGGAAGGTGCCGTCGTAGACGCCGGTGTAGCGGACCTGGGTGAGCGGGGTGGACACGTCCGCGACCGCCACCGCGTCCTTGAAGCCGGGGAAGCGCTCGTCCAGGAAGCCGACGATGCCGTTGCGCACCCGCCGCTTGGCCGCCATGTACTCCCGGCCGTGCTTGACCGGCAGGGTGTGCAGTTCCTCGCCCCGGCGCACCCGGGAGGACTGCTCGGGGCCCTCGTGCAGCGCCCGCCAGGGGGCGATGTCGGAGAAGTACGTCGCGAACACCACGGTGGAGTCCGCCGGCGCCAGCTCCGGGTAGTGCCGGGTGCGGAACTGGACGTTCATCGACGCGCAGCGGATCCCGGTCAGCTGGGCCGTCTCCCGTTCGCCCAGCAGGTAGGTGGTGCACGGGTCGCCCGCCGGGAAGGGCTTGCGCAGGCCCAGGAAGAGCGCCACGTAGCCCGGCGACAGCTGGCCCGGCTCGTCGATCAGCGAGGTGTAGAGCCGGCGGTAGGTGTCGTTGAGGTACTGCCCCTTGAGCAGCTTCATCACCGTGGTGTGGCCGTCGGCGGCGGACACCACGATGTCGGCGCGGTACTCCCGGCCGTCGCTCAGCCGCACGCCCACCGCGCGGTCCTCCTCGACCAGGATCTCCTCGACCTTGGCGTTGTAGGTGATCTCCCCGCCCAGCTTGCGGTAGCGCTCCTCGATCGAGCGGGCCAGCGCGAGCGAACCGCCCTCCGGCACCCCCGCGGCCTGGTTGGCGTGCGAGGCGAGCTGGAAGTAGAACGGCAGCACCGGGAAGGCCGGGTGCTTCTCGTAGAGGATGAAGTTGAACGCCTCGCGCAGCAGCGGGTCGCGGAAACGCTGCGAGAAGTCCGTCATCAGCACCGCGATCGACTTGCGGATGGTGTTGAAGTACGGGGTGAAGGAGGCCAGCATCCGCCAGCGCTCCAGCCGGCCCATCAGGCCGACCGGCTTGAGGAACGGGTAGGCCGCGAGCGCCTTGCGGAAGGTCCGGATCCCCGCGCAGAACTCCCGGATCGGGGCGGCGTCCGCCGGGGAGAGGCCGAGCAGGTGCGCCTCCAGCTTGTCCGGGTCGGAGTAGAAGTAGACCGCCCGGCCGTCCCGGCCCCGGACGATGTTGAACACGTCGAAGTGCCGCATCTCCTTGCCCTGGAGCGCGCCCAGTTCGAGCCAGATCTGGTACATCTCGTTGCCCGGGCCGTTGCCGAGCAGCCAGCTGATGCACCAGTCGAAGGTGAAGTCGCTGCGGTCCCAGCCGGTGCAGGAGCCGCCGGGGATCTCGTGCATCTCGAAGATCCTGGTGCGGTAGCCGTTCATCCGGGCGTAGCACCCGGTGGACAGGCCGCCGAGCCCGCCGCCCACGATGATCATCGACTCCCGCCGATGCGCGGTGTCCGTCTGCCGTGCCATTCCTGGCCTTCCTCGTCGTCCTTGCCTAGCCGTGCCTGTCCGTGCCGTGCCGTGCCTGTCCGTGCCGTGGCGTACCTGTCCGTGCCGCACCTTGCCGTGCTGTCGGTCGGGGTGACGGCGCGTCACCAGGCGACCGGGAGCGCCTGCAGGCCGTTCACCATCGCGTCCTCCTTCCAGCGCAGCTCGCGCTCGGGGACGGCCAGCCGCAGCCCCGGCAGCCGGGCCAGCACCTGCTCGATCGCCACCTGGAGCTCCAGCCGGGCGAGGTGCGCGCCGATGCAGTAGTGCACGCCGTGGCCGAAGCCGATGTGCGGATTGGCCGGCCGGTCCAGCACCAGCCGCTCGGGCTCGTCGAACACCTCCGGGTCCCGGTTGGCGGCGGCGGTGGCGATCATCACCGCCTCGCCGGCCCGGATCACCACCCTGCCCAGCTCGACGTCCTCGGTGGCGTACCGGGGCAGGCTGAAGCCGGTGAGCAGCGGCACGTAGCGCATCAGTTCCTCGACCGCCTTGGGGATCAGCTCGGGCCGCTCCCGAAGCCGCGCCAACTCCTGCGGGTTCACCAGCAGTTGGTGAAAGAAGTTGCCGATCTGGTTGGTGGTCGAGACGAACCCGGCGATCAGGAGGTCGCAGGCGATGGAGAGCAGCTCCTCCTCGCTGATCAGCCGCTGCTCCCGGCAGGCCCGGACCAGCGTGGTGAGCAGGTCCGGGCCGGGCTCGCGGCCGCGCAGCTCCAGCACCCCGGCCATGTAGTCGATGAAGGCCTGGCCGTCGACGGCCAGCACCTCGCCGGGGGTGACGGCGGAGAGCACCGTCTCCGCCCACCGCCACAGCATCCGGTGGTCCTCGGCCGGGATGCCGAGCACCTCGCAGATGATGGTGGTCGGCATCGGGATCGCGAAGTCCTCCACCAGCTCGGCCGGCTGCCCCTTGGCGAGGATGCCGTCGAGCAGTTCGTCGGCCAGCTCCCGGGCCCGCACCCGCAGCCGCTCGACCCGGCGGGCGCTGAACTCCTTGGCCACCAGCGAGCGCAGCCGGGTGTGCTCGGGCGGCTCGGTGGAGAACAGGCCGGCGCCGGTGCGGGCCACCGGACGCATCCGCGGCTGGTCCTCGCCCATCGCGGCGGCCAGGCTGAACCGCGGGTCGCCGAGCACCGTCCGGACGTCCTCGTACCGGGTGACCAGCCAGGCGCCGTCGCCGTACGGCATCCGGATCCTGACCAGCGGCTGCTCGCGCAACTCGGCGTACCGGGGGTCGAGTTCGAGCCCGTTCGGCTCAAAGGGGTAGGTCAGCGGGGGGTGCTGGCGGAGCATCGGCGGATCCGTCTCTCGTGCGGGGGCGGGCAGGCTCGGGGCGCGGCCCCGGACCGTCTCAGGACGCATGGGGGGCGGCTCCGGTGAGGATCGACCGGGCGAGCCCGGCGTTGTGGGCGATGAACTCGCGGTCGAGCATCTCGGCGTGGGTGCCGAAGCCCTTGAAGACCGCCGTCCGGGTGGCCGAGCTGCCGTGCCAGGCGCCCTGCCGCCCGGGCTCGTACAGCTCCACCTTCTCGTCGTCGGAGATCACGCTGAGCGCGGCGGTGACCACCCCCAGATTGGGCGTGCGGCTGCAGAAGCTGAGGTAGTCCCGGGCCTGTTCGCGGGTCTCCTGGGCCACCGCGGCCGAGCCGGTGTGCCGCTGGAGGTGCTCGGCCAGCTCGCGCTCGAAGGCCGCCAGGTGCTCGTCCGCGAGGTCGAAGGACTCGGGGATGCGGTGCGAGTCCACGATCACCACGTTGGGCACCGCCCGGCCGCGCCGCTCCAGCTCCTTGGCCACCTCGAAGGCGAGGTTGCCGCCGAGCGAGTAGCCGAGCAGCGCGCACGGCCCCTCCGGCTGGAGCGCCTCGACGAGGTCCGCGTAACGCTCGACCTTGTCGTCCCCGGTCACGTAGTTGAAGGCGACCATCCGGTACTCCGGCAGGTGCGCCGCGAACTGCCGGTAGACCAGTCCGTGGCCGCCGGCCGGCGGGAAGCAGAACAGCGTCTGCTGCTGCTCCTGGTTGAACCAGAGGTAGGGCTGGGCTCCCTCGATCCGGCCGGTGATAATGTGCTCGACGGTCTTCGCCATCCCGTGCAGGGTGGTGACCTTGAAGAGCTGGCTGACCGGGATGCTGATGTTGAACTCGGCCTGCAGCCCGTGGATCAGCTCGATCAGCTTGATCGAGGAGCCGCCCGACTCGAAGAAGTCGTGCTGCAGGCCGGGCTCCTCGACGCCGAGCAGCGCGCGCCAGTGCTCGGCCATCCGGACCTCGTAGAGGGTGACCGGCGGCTCGGCGGCCTCCGCGGCGTCCGTGCGGGGCTCGGGCAGCGCGGCCGTGTCCACCTTGCCGTTGGCGGTGAGCGGCAGCGCGGGCAGCTCGACGAAGTGCGTCGGGATCATGAAGGTCGGCAGGTAGCCGGCCAGGTGGCGGCGCAGCTCGCGGTGGTCGAAGGTGTGCCCGGCGGCCGGCACGCAGTAGGCGCAGAGCACGTGCTCGCCGTCGCGGTCCTGCCGGACGGTGACCACCGCGCGCTCCAGCTCCGGCCAGTCGGCGAGCTGGGTCTCGATCTCGCCCAGCTCGATCCGGTGGCCGCGGACCTTGATCTGCGAGTCGGCCCGGCCGAGCAGGTGCACCCCGCCCTCGGTGTCCCAGCGGGCGAGGTCCCCGGTGCGGTAGAGCCGGACGGGCCCGGTGCCGTCGGCGCCGCCGAGCGGCAGGGTGGCGAACCGGCCGGCGGTCTGCTCCTCGTCGCCGAGGTAGCCGAGCGAGACGCCGGAGCCGCCGATCCACAGCTCCCCGGTGACCCCCGGCGGCACCGGGCGGCCCTGCGCGTCGAGCAGGTAGAAGGCGCTGTTGGGGAACGGCCGCCCGATCGGGACCATCCGGCTGGGCTCCAGGGCGTCGGCCGGG
Source organism: Kitasatospora sp. NPDC002551 (assembly GCF_040296005.1). Lineage (NCBI taxonomy): Bacteria > Bacillati > Actinomycetota > Actinomycetes > Kitasatosporales > Streptomycetaceae > Kitasatospora > Kitasatospora sp. NPDC002551. The sequence goes on from NZ_JBEOWI010000001.1 coordinate 222,323, forward strand.
CCCTCGAAGTAGGCGCTGTCGATGGTGGTCTCGGTCAGGCCGTAGGAGTTGACCAGCCGGGTGCGGGGCCCGCACAGGGCGCCCAGCCGCTGGTACTCCTCGACCTTCCAGACGTCCGAGCCGACCACCAGCAGCCGCATGAAGGCGAGGTCCCGGCCGGTGCGTTCGCAGTGGTCCATCACGGTGCGCACCACCGCCGGGACGAACTCGGCGGCGTCCACCCGCTCGGTGCGCATCACCTCGTGGAGCCGGGCGGTGTTGAACAGCAGCTCCCGGCCGATCAGCACCAGGGCGCCGCCCGAGCAGAGCGCGCGGACCACGTCGCCGGTGAAGACGTCGAAGGACGGGCTGGCCATCTGGAGGTGGACCCGGACGTCGGTGTCCAGCCGGTACTCGGCGTGCCAGGCCCGGTAGGCCGAGGCGAGGTTGCCGTGGGAGACCCGCACCGCCTTGGGGCGGCCGGTGGAGCCGGAGGTGTAGATGACGTACGCGGGGTCGTCGGGGCTCACCGCCGCGTCGGTGAACCCGTCGTCGGTGAACCCCTCGTCGCGGGCGTCGAGTTCGGCGGCGGTGACCAGCCGGGCGGGCAGCGCGCCGAGCCGCTCGGCGTCGTCGCCGACCAGCAGGGCGGCGCCCGCGTGCCCGACCATGTACGCCAGCCGGTCCACCGGGTGGCCCGGGTCCAGCGGCAGGTAGGCCGCGCCGGTGCGGAGCACCGCGAGCAGGGCGACGATCAGCTCCGGCGACTTGGGCAGGCAGAGCGCCACCACGCCGCCCGGTCCGGCGCCCAGCGCGCGCAGCCGGGCGGCGGCCCGCCGGGAGCGCTCGGCCAGCTCGCCGTAGGACAGCCGGGCGGTCGGCCCGGACTCGGCCGGGGCCGCCACCGCGGGCGCCGCCGGGTCGGCCGCCGCCGCGCGCAGCACCAGCTCGTGGACCGGCTCCGCGAACGGCACCCGCCGGTCGGCGCCGCTCCACTGCCGGAGCACCACGGCGCGCTCCTCGCGGCCGAGCAGCTCCAGCCCGGTGGCGGCCCGCTCCGGGCCGGCCGTGGTCAGCGCGTCGAGCAGGTTGACGTAGTGGCCGGCCATCCGGGCCATCGTGGCGGGCAGGAAGAGGTCGGTGTTGTACTTGAAGACGCAGTGGAAGCGGTGCTCGGCCTCGTCCTCGTAGGCGGACAGGGTGAGGTCGAACTGCCCCTCCTCCTCCGGGAGTTCGATGTACTCCAGGTGGTAGCCGTACTTCTCGGTGGCCACCTTGTGGTGGAGCAGGATGAACATCGCCTGGAACACCGCCGAGCGGCTCGGGTCGTGCTGCAGCCCGAGCTTCTCCACCAGCAGCACGAACGGGTACTCCTGGTGGTCGAGCCCGCCGAGCACGGTGGTCCGCACCCGGTCCAGCAGCTCGGTCACGGTCGGGGCTCCGGCCAGCGAGACGTGCAGCGGCAGCGGGTTGACGAAGTAGCCGTAGACGCCGGCGAACTCCTCGTCGGTGCGGCCGGTCACCGGGCTGCCGACGATGATGTCGTCCTGGCCGGCGTAGGCGTGCAGCAGCAGGTAGTAGGCGCTGAGCAGCACCATGAAGACGGTGACGTTGTGCTCGCGGGCCAGCGCGTGCACCCGGGCGCTGAGCTCCTCGTCCAGCACGAAGAACTCGGAGGCGCCGTTGTGGGTCTGCACCGCCGGGCGCGGCCTGTCGGTGGGCAGGCTGAGGATCGGCACCTCGGCGGGCAGGTGCGAGCGCCAGTACTCCAGCATCCTCGGCGCCTCGCGGCTGGCCAGGAAGGCGTTCTGCCGGTTGAGGAAGTCCAGGTAGCGGGCGGCCACCGGGGGCAGCTCGGGCACCCGGCCGCGGCGCAGCCCCTCGTAGACGGCGAGCAGTTCCTCGATGAAGGTGAAGGTGGAGATCGCGTCCGAGATGATGTGGTGGACGGCCTTCATGATCACCCAGCGGGCCGGTCCGCGCCGGAACAGCCGGAACCGCACCAGCGGGTCCCGCTCCAGGTCGTACGGCTTGCGGTACTCGCGGACGATCATCGCGTGGATGTCGTCCCAGGCCAGGCCCTCGACGTCGAAGACCCCGAAGTCCGGCTCCACCGCGGCGGAGATCCGCTGCACGGCCCGGCCGGCGTCCAGCACGAAGTTGGCCCGCAGGCTGGGGTGGCGCTCGACCATGGTCCGGAAGGCCACGGACATCAGCTCGGGCTCCAGCTCGACCCGGACCTCGACGGCGCCGCCGATGTTGTAGGCGAAGCCGTCCGGGTTGAGCTGCTTGAGGAACCAGAGCGCCTTCTGGTTCTGGGTCAGCGGGTAGGCCGACGCGTCCTCGTGGCGCTCGGCCTCGGCCGCGCCCGGTCCGTCCGGGTCCTCGTCCAGCAGCTCGGCCAGCGACTCGTGCAGCCGGGCGACCAGCTCGGCCACCGGGGTGTTGCCGAGCAGCGCCACCACCGGGAGGGTGACGCCGAGTTCGCTGCTCAGCCGGGCCCTCAGCTCCATCGCGAGCAGCGAGTCCAGGCCGAGGCCGCCGAGGCCGGCGGCGGGGTCGATCTGTTCGGCCGGCACCCGCAGCACGGTGGCGGCCAGCGCGGTGAAGCGCTCGGTGAGCAGGGCCCTCCGCTCCTCCTCGCCGGCCGCCCGCAGGGCGTCCAGCAGCCCGGTCTGCCCGGCCGCCGGGGCGGACTCCCGGGCGGCCGCGGCGAGTTCGGCGACCAGCGGGGGCGGCGCCGGGTACCAGGAGAGGAACACCGGCCAGTCGACGACGGTGGCGACCAGCAGCTGGGCGCGGTCCTGGCCGAGCACCCGCTCCAGCACGGCCATCCCGGTCTCCGGGGCGAGCGAGCTCATGCCCCGGCTGTGCCGGTAGTGGTCGATGAGGCCGAGCTCCTCGATCATGCCGGTGGCCCACGGGCCCCAGTCGAGGCTGAGCGCGGGCAGCCCCAGGGCGCGCCGGTGGTGGGCCAGGGCGTCCAGGAAGGCGTTGCCGGCCGCGTAGTTGGTCTGTCCGGCGGTGGTCAGCAGCGAGGCGATCGAGGCGAACAGCACGAAGTGGTCGAGCGGTTCACCGGCCAGCTGGCGGTGCAGGGCGAAGGCGCCGAGCACCTTGGGGCCGTAGACGGCCTCGAAGGTCGCCCGGTCCAGCTCGCCGACCAGGGTGTCCCTGACCTGCCCGGCGAGGTGGAAGACGCCCCGGATCGGCGGCCGGTCCAGCCGCCGGTACTCGGCCAGCCAGGCGGCCAGCCCGGCCTCGTCGGTGACGTCCAGCGGCGCGGGGACCGGCTCGGCGCCGAGCGCCTCCAGCTCGCGCAGGAACGCCGCCCGCTGCCCGGCCGGGCTCGCCGGGTCGAGGTCGCGCCACTGCTCGCGCGGCGGCAGCGGGCTGCGTCCGACCAGGATCAGCCGGCGGGCGCCGCGCCTGACCAGGGTGCGGCAGAGCAGCCGCCCGAGCGCTCCGAACGCCCCGGTCACCAGGTACGCCGCGTCCGCCCGCAGCCGGGGCGCGAGCGGCCGGCTCAGCCCCTCGGCCGTCCGCAGCCGGCTGGTCAGCCGGCGGCCGCCGCGCAGCGCGATCTCGTCCTCGTCCGCGAGGGCGAACTCCCGCAGCAGGGCCTCGGCCTCGACCCCGGCCCCGGCTTCGGCGGCCCCGGTTCCGGGACCGGCGCCCGGCCCGAGGTCGACCAGCTTGCCCGGGTGGGAGGGGAGTTCCTGGTGCCGCAGGACGCGGGTGATGCCCCAGGCGGGCGCAGCGAGCGGCTCGACCGGCTCGCCCGGAGCGGTGGACTGGGCGGAGCGGGTGACCACGTGGAGCCGGCAGTCGGGGAGTTCGGCGGCCAGCAGGGCCGCGAGGGCGACCAGGCTGTAGGCGCCCTCGGCGGTGTGGCCGGCGACGGTGGCGTGGTCGGCCCCGGCCAGCCCGGGGCGGTCGAGGTTCCAGAGGTGCGCCACGGCGGCCGGATCGGGGGCGCCCGCGGCCCGGCGCCCGGCCAGCAGCCGGGCGAGGTCGTCGGGCGAGCCGGGGTCGACGGTGGCCGGGCGCCCGCCCTCGGCGGGCCGGTAGCCGTCACCGGGGCGGACCAGCAGGCAGCTGCCGCCGCGGGCGGCGATCCGCTCGGCCAGCGCGTCGGCGACCCCGCCCGTGTCGGCGAACAGCAGCCAGTGGTCGGGGTGTTCGGCCAGCAGGTCGGGGGTGTCGGCGGCGGCCGGCAGCTCGGCCCAGGCCGGTTCGGCGAGCCAGCCGTCGATGGTGCCGAGGCCGACGGCGGTGGCGGCCTGTTCGACGTCGGCGGCCCGGAAGCCGGTGATCCCGCCGAGCGGCGCACCGTGCTCGTCGTGCACCGCGAGGTCGCCGACGAGTTCGCTGCCGGTGTCCCGGGTCACGGTGGCGTGCACCCAGAGCTGGCGCTCGCCGACCGCGTCCAGCCGGACCTCGGCGATCGCCACCGGCAGCCGGATGCCCGCGCCCTCGGGGCGGCCGTCCACCAACTGGGGCGTCAGCAGGGTCTGGAAGAAGGCGTCCATCACCACCGGGTGCACCTGGTGGCGCTCCCCCTGCCCGGCGACCGCCGCCGTCGGGCGGATCCGGGCCAGCGCCTCGCCGGGGCCGATCCAGACCTCCTCGATGCCCTGGAAGGCGGGGCCGTAGTGGTAGCCCAGCGCGGCCAGTTCGGCGTAGCAGTCGGGCCCGGCGAGCCGGCGCACCGCCCGCCCGCGCACCGCCTCGGCGTCCAGCGGCCGGCCGGGCCGGCGGCGCTGGGCGGGGCGGACGGTGCCGACCGCGTGCACGGTGCGCTCGGCGCCCTCGCCGGTGGCGACGGTGAACGAGCCGTGCTCGGCGGCGAGGGTGAGCCGGACGGCGCGGCTCTCCTCGTCCGGCAGGAACAGCGCCTTGCGCAGTTCGATGTCGGCCAGCGCGGCGTCCGTCCCGCCGGTGAGCGCGCGGACCGCCTGGACGGCCATCTCCAGATAGCCGGCGGCCGGGAAGAGCACGTCGCCCTGGATCCGGTGGTCCTCCAGGTAGGGCAGCGCCTCGGCGTCCAGCCGGGCCTCCCAGGCCGGTTCGGCCCCGGGCAGCCGGCGGCCGAGCAGCGGGTGGTCGACCTGCCCGCGCCTGACCTGCTCGACCGGCGGCGGCTCCACCCAGTGCCGGTCGCGCCGGAACGGGTAGCGCGGCAGCGGGACGATCCGCCCGGCGGGCTGGAGCACCGACCAGTCGACCGCCACACCGAGGTTGTGCAGCGCGGCCAGCGAGGCGGTGAGGACGGCCCGCTCGTCCTCCTGGCGGCGGATCGAGGGCAGGGTCCGCACCTCGGGCCGGTCCGCCGTGCCCGGGTGGGCCTCCAGGGTCTCCTGGATCGAGCGGCCGAGCACCGGGTGCGGGCCGATCTCCAGGAACAGGCCGTAGCCGTCGTCGGCCAGCCGCTCCACGGCCTGCCGGAAGCGGACGCTGTCACGGACGTTGTGCCACCAGTACCCGGCGTCGAGTTCGGTGCCGTGCGCGGTGCCCTCGCGGCCGGTGAGGTAGAGCGGGACCTGCGCCGGTCGGGCCTTGAGGTCGGCCAGCGACTCCAGCAGCTCGTCCTTGATCAGCTCCATCCGGGCGCTGTGGTAGGGGACTTCGACGGTCAGCGGCCGGGCGAAGACCTGCTCGGCGGTGAGCGCGGCGGCGAGCTCGGCCAGCGCCGGCTCCTCGCCCGCGAGGGTGAGCGAGCCGGGGCTGTTGACGGCGGCGACCGACACCGCGTCCCCGTACGGGCGGATCCGGCGCAGCGCCTCGGCCTCGGTGAGCGCGACGGCCAGCATGCCGCCGGTGCCGGCGAGCCGCTGCTGGAGGCGGCTGCGGTGGACCACCACCTTGACCGCGTCGGCCAGGTCGTAGACGCCGGCCTCGTGGAAGGCGGCGACCTCGCCGGTGGAGTGGCCGACGATCGCGTCCGGCCGCACGCCCCGGCTGCGCCAGAGCGCGGCCAGGCCGATCTGGACGGCGAAGTTGGCCGGCTGGGCGAGCCAGGTCTCGGCCATCCGGGAGGCCGCCTCGTCGGCGGCGAGTTCCTCGGTCAGCGACCAGCCGGTGAGCTCGGCCAGGTGCTCGCCGCACTGCTCGACGGCCGCCCGGTAGACGGGTTCGGTGGCGAACAGCTGACGGCCCATCGCCCACCACTGCGGGCCCATGCCGGTGAAGACCCAGGCGAGCCGGCGGTGCCGGGCCTCGCGGCGGTGGTCGGCGAGGACCCGGGGGTGCGGCTCGCCGCGCAGGTGCGCGCCGAGTGCCTCGTCCAGGGAGGCGCGGGCGGCGTGCTCCCGGGCGTCGTAGACGATCGAGAGCCGGGCGTCGTGGTGCTGGCGGCGGTGGGCGAGGGTGTGGCCGAGGTCGGCCGGGCGGGCGGGGCTGCCGCCGCGGACGCCGGTCAGCTCGGCCTGGACACCGGCGGCCAGTTCGGGCAGTGCGCCGGCCTCCCGGGCGGTGAGCGGCAGCACCGTCCAGGCGGGGAGGTCGGCGGCCTCCGCGGGGGCTTCTCCGGAGGAGTCCCGCGCGGGCTCCGTTGCAGGCTCCGGGGCAGCCTCCAGCAGGACGTGGGCGTTGGTGCCGCCGAAGCCGAAGGAGTTGACCCCGGCCCGGGCCGGGCCCTCGTGGGCCGGCCAGGGGGTGGGCTCGGTGGGGATCTGGTAGGGCAGGGTGGCCGGGTCGATCGCCGGGTTGAGCCGTTCCAGGTTGATGTGCGGCGGGATGGTCCGGTGCTTGAGGGCGAGTGCGGACTTGATCAGTCCGGCCAGGCCGGAGGCGGACTCGGTGTGCCCGATGTTGGTCTTGACCGAGCCGACGTAGCAGGCGTCGCCGGGGCGCCGGCCGACGGCGAGCGCCCGGGCGAGCGCGTTGGCCTCGATCGGGTCGCCGACCGGGGTGGAGGTGCCGTGCGCCTCGACGTACTGGAGGTTGCCCGGGGTGATCCCGGCCTCGGCGCAGACCCGCTCGATCAGGGCGACCTGGGCGTCCGGGTTGGGCACGGTGATGCCGTTGGTGCGGCCGTCCTGGTTGACGCCGCTGCCGATGACGACGGCGTGCACCGGGTCGCCGTCGCGCAGGGCGTCGGAGAGCCGCTTGAGGGCGACCACGGCGACGCCCTCGGCCCGGACGTAGCCGTCGGCGGCGGCGTCGAAGGTGCGCGAGCGGCCCTGCGGGGAGAGGAAGCCGCCCTTGGTCTCGGCGATGGTGTACTGCGGGGCGATGTGCAGCAGGGTGCCGCCGGCCAGCGCCAGGTCGGTCTCGCCGCGCTGCAGGCTCTGGGCGGCGAGGTGGACGGCGACCAGCGAGGAGGAGCAGGCGGTGTCGATCGAGACGCTCGGGCCGCGGAAGTCGAAGCAGTGCGAGATGCGGTTCGACACCATCGTCATCATGGTGCCGGTGGCGGTGTGCGCGGCGAGCGTCTCGAACGACAGGTCGGAGAACTGGACGATCTTGTAGTCCAGGGTGAACGCGCCGACGTAGACGCCGACCTCACGGCCGGCCAGCTCGGCCGGTTTCTGCCCGCCGTCCTCCAGTGCCTCCCAGGCCACCTCCAGCAGTTTCCGCTGCTGCGGGTCCATGTGGTCGGCCTCGCGGCCGCTGATGCCGAAGAACGCCGGGTCGAACTCGTCGAAGCCGTCGATGTAGCCGCCGCGGCCGCCGACCAGCCGGCCGGGCTTGGCCCTGTCGCGGCTGCCGAGGGTGGCGACGTCGTAGCGGCTGCGCGGGGTGGGGGTGATGCAGTCCTTGCCGTCGACCAGGTTCTGCCAGAACGACCGGTGGTCGCAGGCCCCGCCGGGCAGGCGGAGGCCGATCCCGATGATCGCGATCTTCTCCCGCCCGGCGGCGGACGGACCGGCGGGTGCGGGGCGTTCGGAGAGTTCCGGTGAGGTGACGAAGCGGGAATCCGTCATGCGAGTCGAGTCCTTGAGTCGCTGCGATCGCGCGTGCGGGCGGGGTGCGGGAGCGCCGCGCGCGCCGGGGAACGGCGGCCGTGCGCCGGTTCCGGGCAGGCCGGACACCGGGTCGGCCGAAGGGACGAGCCGGCCGGAGGGGTCGGTCGGGAGCTGGGCGGTCGGCGTGGGAGTGCCGGGTACGGAGTCGTCGGGTACGGGCGGGGCGGGTGAGAGCGGGGCGGGTGCGGGCGGATCAGGTCGAGCCGGTCGCCGAGCCCGCGGCCCGGGCGGAGCGGCGCCAGGCCTGGATATGGCTGGCGACCACCCGGCCGGTGGCGGGGAATCCGCCCGGATCGGCCAGCCCCACCGCGGCCGGACGGCGCCCCGGCCGCCAGGTGAAGCTGCCGAAGGCGTGGTCCCACACCGAGAGGTCGGAGCCGTAGTGGCCGGCCTCCGCCAGGTCGGTGCTGTGGTGCAGCCGGTGCAGCTCGGGCCCGGCGAGCACGTGGTTGAGCCGGCCGAGGCGGACGTCGACGTTGGCGTGCACGAAGTAGCCCTGGGCGACGACGAACAGGCCCACCACGAACACCGCCGGTTCCGAGAAGCCCGCCAGCGCCAAGGAGAACTGGACGCAGCCCTGGGTGAGCAGGACGTCCAGCAGGTGGTTGACCCCGTTGTTGCCGACGTTCACCTTGTCGGGCACGTGGTGCACCCCGTGCAGCCGCCAGAGCCTCGGGCTGGTGTGGCACCAGCGGTGGACCAGGTAGTTGGCCAGCGAGCCGAGCAGCAGCGCGAGTGGGACCTCCGCCCAGAACGGCAGTGCCCCGTGGGACGGCGCCGCCCAGAAGACCAGGGCGGACACGGGCACCTGGGACAGGGCCCCGCCGATCATCGTCAGCACGAAGTAGACGCCGTACCAGCCCCACTCGCGCGCGTTCGGCGCCCATTCCGGTTCGTACGGAATCAGCCGTTCGAGCAGCGCCATGTACCCGATCGTCCCGAGCAGGAAGAGCTGGTTCGCCCGGCCGAGATCCCAGCGCAGACGCAGGGTCGCGGTCGATATCACGACCAGGCCGACCAGCAGGAGCGGGTACGCGACATGGCGCAACGCGGTTCGAAGCTGCTCGCCCATGACGACCCCCTTCACGATCCCCACTCGAACGATCACCGAAAGTGTTCGTTCAGATACTAAGGGCGGCTGGAGTGCATGGCGAGGCATTTTCGAGGAGAATCATGAAATCCTCGATTTGTCTTATGATCTGCAGACAAACAATTCGGCAGAATGTACGGTTTTCGATCATCGGTAAGACATGAAATTGGATTCGATTAAGGAATCATCATTCCGGCCCGCTTGACGCTCCGGACCACCGGCGCCGTCTCCAGCGTGCCGACCCCCTCCAGTGCGCCCAGCCGCTCCGTCAGGTACTCGTAGAACGCCTCGGTGTCCCGGCAGACCAGCCCCGCCACCAGGTTGGTCGGCCCGGTGGTCGCCGCCACGAAGCCCACCTCGGGGTGGTCCGCCATCGCCCGGCCGACCGCCGCCAGCCGCCCCGGTGCCACCGTCAGCCAGCAGAACGCCTCGATCCCGTACCCGAGCGGGCGGGGATCCACGTCCACGTCGAAGAAGAGCAGCCCGCAGGCGATCAGCCCGGCCAGCCGCCGGCGCACCGTCGCCTCCGGGCTCCCGGTCCGGGCCGCCAGCGCGGCCAGCGGCGCCCGCCCGTCCACCGCGAGCTCCGCCAGCAGCGCGCGGTCCAGCGCGTCCGGCGCCGGCACCGCACCGCCCGCCGGCCCGGACGCGGGCGCGGCCCCGGGTACGGACGCTGGCGCGGACGCGGGCGCGGGAGACGGCGCCGCGGCGCGGAGCCGGTCGATCTGCCCGGCGCTCAGCGCCGAGGTCCGCCCGCTCCACGCCACCCGCCCGCCGACGTAGGTGCGCAGCAGGTAGTGCGCCGCCACCGACAGCACCCGCGGGGTCCGCGGCAGCTTGCCGAGCAGCAGTTCCGCCCGCTCCGGCCGGACCTCCGCGCGGGCGTTGCAGACGATCTCGCCGCCGGACAGCAGGCTCACCCAGGAGGTGTCCGGCCGCCTGGCCAGCGCCTCGGCGATCGACGCCGCAGCGTCCGGCACGCACCGGATCCGGGTCAGCCAGTCGACCTGCCCGAGCAGCCCCGCGTTGGTCCGGCCCACCACCCGCACCGCCCCGGCGGCGCGCAGCCGCTGGTAGCGGCGGGCCACCGTCTGGTCGGACACCCCCAGCACCTCGGCGATCCGCCGGAACGGCGCCCGGCCGTCCACCTGCAGGGCGTGCAGCAGCGCCCGGTCCAGCTCGTCCAGCGTCAGGGTTTCCACCACCAGGATGGTAGGTCGTGTCGAGATCCGCCGCACAACCGCCGCCGGGCGGCGCGGAGGGCGTCCCCGGACCGAGAGTGACGGGGCGTCCGGCCAGGGCGGCCAGCGCGGAGCGAGGGGACACGGGGATGCGCAAGTGGGGACCGCTGGTCGCGGTGAGCCTCGGGGTGTTCATGCTGCTGACCGACGTCAGCATCGTGATCGTGGCGCTGCCGGACATCGGCGCCGGACTGCACATGGACTTCGACGGCCTGCAGTGGGTGCTGGACGGCTACGCGCTGGCGCTGGCCGCGCTGCTGCTCGGCCTCGGCGCCCTCGGCGACCGGGCGGGCCGGCGGCGGGTGTACACGGCGGGCCTGGCGGTGTTCGCCCTGGCCTCGCTGGCCTGCGGGCTCGCCCCGGACGGCGGCACCCTGGTGGTGGCCCGGATCGTCCAGGCGGGCGGCGGCGCGGCGATGTTCGCCACCGCGATGGCCCTGCTCAACCTCGCCTACCGCGGCCGCGACCGGGCGGTGGCGTTCGGGGTCTGGGGCGCCGTCAGCGGCGCGGCCTCCGCCGTCGGGCCGGTGGCCGGCGGCGTGCTCACCGAGTACCTGGGCTGGCGCTCGGTCTTCCTGGTGAACCTCCCGCTAGCGCTGGCCGGCACGGTCATGGCCCGGCGCACGCTGAAGGAATCCCGCGACCCCGCCGCCCGCCGGCTCGACCTGCCCGGCGCCGCGGCCTTCACCGTCGCGGCCGGCGCGGCCGTCCTGGTGCTGATCCGCGGCGGGTCGGACGGCTGGACCTCGCCCGCCGTACTCGGCGCGGGCGCGGCCGCCGCCGCGGCGCTCACGGTGTTCGTGCTGGTCGAGCGCCGCAGCCCGGAACCGCTGCTGGACCTCGCGCTGCTGCGCCGCCCGGCGTTCACCGGGGTGCTGCTGTGCGGCGCCGTGTACTCCGCGGCCGCGTTCTCCGCGCTGCCCTACACCTCGCTGTGGCTGCAGTCGGTGCTCGGCCTCGGGCCGATGGCCACCGGGCTCACCCTGCTGCCGATGAGCGCCACGGCGTTCGTCGTCTCCGCGCTGGCGGGCCGCCGGCTCGCCGCCCTGCCGACGGCGGTGCCGCTGGCCGGGGGCCTGGCCGTGATCGGCCTGGGCGGGCTGCTCCAGGCCGTGCTGGACGGCTCGTCGGGCTGGGCCGCGCTGCTGCCCGGCCTCGCGCTCACCGGCCTCGGGGTCGGCGCGGTCAGTCCGATCCTGGCGTCCGGCGCGATGGCGTCCGTACCGCCGGAGCGCGGCGGCATGGCCGGCGGCGCCCTCAACACCTTCCGCCAGCTCGGCCAGGCGTTCGGCATCGCGGTGTTCGGCCTGGTCCTGCACCGCGGGCTGCGCGACGCCCTCGCCGGACACCCGGAGGCCGTCACCGATCCGGAGGCCACCGCCTCCGCCCTGAGCGCCGGCCACTCCCCGGCCGGCCTGCCCGGCGAGCTGCTCCGGACGGCCTTCGCCGACGCCCTGAACCACACCCTGCTGGCCGCCGGCCTCACCGCCCTGGCAGGCGCCGCGCTCGTCGCGGTCCTGCTGCGCCGCCGCCCGGAGACCGCTTCCGACCCTGGTCCGGCCTCCGATTCCGGCCGCGGTCGCACCACCGCGTCCCGCATCTGATAGCACTGGCAGTCCGCGACCGGCTGCAGAACGGACCCCTCCCGATGGACGACGGGAACCACGCCGCTTCCCACGGCTATTGGGACCCCCTGCCGACCGCCCGCCGCCTGCTCGCCGAGAACCGGCACCTGGACCAGTTCGGCGGACTCTGGCGGGAGCGCAACTGGCGCAACGTCCCCGGGCCGTTCTACGGCGCCGACACGGACACTATGGAGATGGGCCGGCTCGACGCGCCGTTCCACATCGCCTACGACGACGACGGCCGGGAGTTCGTCTACCGCCAGCCGACCGACCCGGACCAGACCTTCGACCTCGTGCACGGCTGCTTCTTCGGCCACGGCGGCTTCGCGATGGACGGGGACGACCACTGGACCGTCCCGGCCGTCCGCGACTGGTGGCAGGAGCGCGGCCGGGTGCGGGAGTGGGCCGTCGCGGCCTCCGACGTCCAGGCGCGGCTCCGCGGCGAGTACCGGGAGCACTACCGGGACGCCGCTCAGGGCCTGCGCGACTACATCGCCTACCTCGACCACGGCCTGGACGAGTACCTGCGCGGCTACCTCTTCTGGCTCGCCGAGCGCCGCCCGCCCCGTGCGGGCGAGGCCCGGCCCGAACCGGGACCGCCCCGCCGCAGCACTCCGGTGCCACCCACCGCCCGCGCCACCGGCGGTCCGCTGCTCGCGGGCTACTTCGTGGCGGTCCCCGAACGGCTGACCGGCCTCGACGTCCCGCACGAGCGGCTGACCACGGCCTGCGGCTGCCTGATCGACCGGCTGCCGGAGGACGGCTGCTGGTTCGACACCCCGCGGGAGGCCCTGGACGCCTGCGCGACGATCCGGGTGCCCGCCGAAGCACGGCTGTACGCGCTACTGGTACCCGCCGAGCACGCCGCCGGTCCGGTCTCCGACATCCGCGCGTCCGCGGTGTTCGAGCCGGTGCTGCTCGCCCACCTGGACCGCCCGGCCGGCGCCGGCCCCGCCCCCGGGCCGGGCGGGGGCGGGCGCGAGATCGGCTGGGAGGTGCTCGGCTACGACGACGGCGTGCTCCACAGCTGGCTCTGCAACGACCTCCACCGGGACGCCGTGCGCGACCTCGGAGTGACCACCGACGGACGCGGCCTCCTCCCCTCCCGCGAGCCGGCCGACCGCCTCGCCGCCTGGGCCAACGCCCGCGACGACACCAAGCCGGTCACCTGGTTCCCGGCCGCCCTCGTCGAGTGGGACACCCCGATCGAGAGCCGCTTCGTCCCGATCGTCACCGCACCCCCCGTCCCCGCCCCCGCCCCCTGGTGGAAGCGCCTCCTCGGGCCCTCCTGAACGGCACCTCACCTCCCGGCGCGCGCCTCGCGGAACGGCCCGGGCTCCCCGACCGGCTCGGCGACGGCCTCCCCGACCCCCTGTTCCCCGAGCCTCTCCAGCACCGTCTCCAGCAGTTCGGTGTCGCAGTAGATGTGCAGCTCGGTGATCCTCCCCCACTTGATCCGCACCACGTGCACGCCCTGGTTGGAGTAGTGGTTGCCCTCCCGGTCGGTGAGGTGGTCGACCCACTCGGCGAAGGCCACGGTGTCCCAGGGCCAGCCCTTGGCGACGACCTTCTTCAGCTCGAACCGCAGGTCGGGCATGACCTCGGCCAGCCGGTCGTACCACCGCTGGATCTCCTCACCACTGCGCCGCCCGCCCGACAGCGCGTGCCGCCCGGAGAACCAGTGCTCCGTCTCAGGCGCGAACTGCCGCACGATCGCCGCGTAGTTGCCGCGGTCGACCTCGGCGAAGGAGTTGCGGAGGTTGCGCCGGACGATGGCGTGGTACACGTTTCCACCTCTGGTCGTCGTGGTGCCGGTCGTACGGGATGACGGTTCGTCAACACCCTATGACCTTCCGACGAACGGCGACCGCCCATAGCTCCCATCCGCCCACCCCCTCCCCCGGACACCGCCGATCACCGGCCCGCACACCCCGACGCCGACACCGCCGAAGCCGACGACACCCGGCGTCGCACCACCCCGCCCCACGCCGCAAACACAAAGAAGCCCAGGTCAGACACTGTCTGACCTGGGCTTCTCACCGAGCCGCCTGCGGGGTTCGAACCCGCGACCTACGCATTACGAGCCCGAGAGTGATCATGTTGGCTGCTGCCAGCGTCGATCACTTGGTGACGTTTCCGCAGGTCAGGAGGTTGCGCCCTGGTCCACGATCTCGCTCGAACCGGCACGTGCTGCCCCGTCCGCTCACGCATCGCTCACGCAGATCCAGGCTCTCCGCTCGATCCTGAGCGTCACATCTGGGGACCAGGTCAATTCCCTCAGACAGCATCGGCTACGTCGTCCCCAGTCGATTGCACGCCCTTCTGCGGGACGATCCGCCCAGTCCCGGCGCCAAGGCGCTCTGCCCCATCCGACGTCCACGCCGATGACGGTGGCCGCACCCGTCCGCCGTGGCGACCGAGAGGATCAAGCCCGGCATATCGGCCATGCCACCGGTCGACTTCGACGGTGCCGGCGCCTGGCCGCCACACCGGCGCGGGCGCCGACGGCCAGTCTGGCGCCTCGGGGCATGCGGCCTGGAACGCATCTTCACCCATGCCGTGGTTCACGCCACCGCAGACGCAGTCGCACTGCGTGTCCGGTGAAGCCGCTGCGCAACTCGGCGAACCGCACCAGGGCAGGCCATTGCTGTCCGGATGGTGTCGGCACAGTCTGGGCGAACACGGGGTCCGCAGGTACCAGTCGAGACATCCGACTGCGCCCGTCAGCTCGCGATCTAGGACCGCCAGCATGATGGGTACGACGTCCTCCAGCATGGTGACGGCACTCCAGTAAGCCACTGGTGACCCACTACTGATGATGGCTTCTCGGTAACCGGAGGCGAAGGTCCGCGCCACCGCGTGGTCGCTGATCGCGCAGAGGTCCGCACTTAGCCCCAAGGGGCGGAAGTCGCCGATCACCCACGAGTCGTCGGACATGTGAGCCCACCGACTGCCCGTAGTGCTGCACTCGAATGCACCACCGCGGAACTCATCCCACTCGCGGACCATGCCGATGAGGACAGCCTTCGTTTCACGGCCGTCTGCGAGCCGTCGTTGGTTGGCAGGTGCCCTGGCGAGAACTGCACTGAGCGCATCCTCAGTTCGCTGGGCGCTCGTCCGCCCGGAACCCGCTTTGCCGCGTGATGACCTCAACCAGCACCTCTCGTGAGCGTGTGTAATGCCGGACAAGCCCGATCATGCTCACCGACCGGAGCCCGCAAACTGTGCTCCGGCTCGACCCTGGCTGCCGCGCCGCCGCCTTGCCGCCGAATCGCGCCTAACTTCGCCGAATCGCGCCGAAGTCTGCCGGACTGTGGTTTACTTGCGCCAGGTCACGAGGAGACTGGAGGAGGTGGGGCCCCATGGCGGATGTGCCGCGACCCGACTGGACGAACAAGAGCATGAGCTCCATGGTCCGAGTTGCCCTCTGGCTGCTTGCCGAGGTAGGCGAAGGGGGTGTCTTCGCTAAAGAACAGCTGAGAGCGGCCTTCCCTGACATCGCGCAGATCGACCGGCGAATGCGAGACCTTCGCGACTACGGTTGGCAGATTCACACGAACCGAGACGACGTCTCCCTGCAGATGACCGAACAGCGTTTCGTGCGAGCAGGTGAAGCCATTTGGGAACCCGGCGTCCGCCGAAGCGGCCGGGTGCGGGAACGGTTTCACTCCATGGGCATGGAGTCGGCCTACACCCTCCAGGCATCAGACCCCGAAGCTGCTTGGGAGCGGATGAAGAAGCTCTCTCCGAGTGAGAGATCACTGGTCTTGGCCTGGATCGCCATGGGTCAGCGGCCGAGCTCGCCTGCCGAACTGGCGTGGCGTGCGTACCGAAGCCTGCCCATGGAAAAGCGCCAAGAAATCACAGCCAAGCTCGGCGAGTTGGTCGCCTCCGAGATTCCCGAGGAGACGCCAACGCCAGGGAACGGGCCCACCACGCCCTAACCCAAAAAGAACTTCCGCCGGACCCGGTGTCACCTTCCACAGATCTCCCGGCCCCGGCGGATGGTCCACCCCCATCTACCGAGGAGAACCATGACTAGTATGCCGTCCGTATGGCGCGACGGCGAGCGTCCGCCCAGGCTCGAATTCCTCCTTGCGGCCGTCGCCGTTGGATACAGCGCCGGCTACAGCGCAGGAACCGGCAAGGAGGTCGAGCAGGCGATCGGCGCCGCGACGGTCTCACTGATCACCTGGCTCTGGTCGCGCCGGCGCCAGTGATGACAGCAGATCGCTAGCACCGTCGTCGAGCGCGTTGGTCCCTCTCGCCGCGAGGAGGACCAACGCGCCCTTCGTCTCGTCTATGACCCTTGCCTGGCAGTACTGGGCACGAGCTTCCCCCACACCGCCCAGGGACCGCCGCCGACATCGCGCCGCTCCTCCGACGCCTCCACGAACTTCCGTCCCAGCCATCCCATTGGGCTACCTCGCCCCATTTGTCCGGCTGGCCGCCCAGATCGACGGTGCGGCCACCCTCGATGACGAGCAGCGGCAGTGGCTACGCGACCGCCTAGCCGAACTCGAATCGGCCTGGTCCAGCCTCCCGCCGGGAATGCCGGCAAGCGTCATCCACGGCGACGCCTGGGGTGGGAACGTCGCGGTCACGCCCACCACCACCTACCTGCTCGACTTCGACTCACCTCCCTCGGGCCTCCCGAATGGGACCTCACCGCCACCGCCGTCGGCTATGGCACCTTCGGCACCGTTTCGGACAGCCAGTCCACGGCGTTCTGCGAGGCGTACGGCACTTACGTGACGGCCTGGGCCGGTTACCCGGTGCTGCGGGGCATCTGTGAGCTTCGGGTTACCTATTTCGCCCTCCAGCACGCGGCAGCCGATCCAACCCGTCACCGAGCGGAAGCCCACCACCGACTCGCCTGCATACGAGACCAGAGCGGTCCACGGCCATGGGGCTGGACCGCCGTCGGCTGGCGCCGGCTGGACGCCCAGCCACGGCGGTGGTTGGCATCAGGCCAAGCCGGGACGTCGAGATGCCCGAGTCTGGGTGATTCTGCCGTCCGTGGAAGGCTGGGGACGGTTGGCGTCAGCGTTGGCGTCAACCGGCGCGTGGACGGATCAGTGGTTCGGGAACGGCCAGGGGTAGGCGTGGGCGTTCTGTGAGTCGAGGTAGGGCGCCAGGTTCTGTCGGTTGGGTGGTGGATCGAGCGGCAGGGTCACGCCAGTGATCACCGGGTCGATGGAGTCGGCGTGCGCTTCCGCCCAGCGAAGCCACTCGATGGTCGCGTTGACGGGGGTACCGATGGCGCTCTCGCGTACCGCCGCGCAGAGGGCGCGGATCTCGTTGGCCGTCCGCCGGGTTTCCAGTTGCTGTTCGAGCGCCTTGATCCTGTGGTCGCGGATCAGCCTCTGGTGAGCTTCGTCAAGGGCTTCGAGCCAGCGCTGTTTGCGTAGCTGCTCTGCCTGCTCGGCCCGGACGCGTTCTTCTTCGGCCCGTTCAGCCCGCTCCTCGATGGCGGCGAGGAGGTGGCCCAGGCGGGATTCGAGGGTCCAGCGCGTCCCGTCCGAGCAGTCGTACTGGCGGTACCCGTAGGTCTGGTCATGACCAGGAGCGTCGATCATGAGCCGTCCGTCGGGCACGTGGTCGTACTTCGGGATGCGCTTGCGCATCCACGCGGGCTCGCGCTCGGCGTCGCGCAGTTCTCTGGCCGTCGGCTCATGCGGTTGCTTGGTGGTGCGTTCGCAGATCTCCAGCGGGAACGCATGCCCCTTCACGATGATTACGGCCGCGCTCCTTGGCTCGTCCCGTCGCCGGAATGCTTCTATCGGGCGGGCCTCCACTGTGTAGCCCCGCTGCTCGGCCTCGCTGAGGAGGCCCTGCATGATCCGCAAGGCCCGGTCGACGAGCGGGCTGGAGACATGGACCGGTATGACCCCCTGCTGTCCACGAGTGTCGGCCGTCCCCGTCTGGCGTCGCCCCAGGGCCTTGCGCGTAGCGGTGATCAACGGGTGTGCATGCGCGAGATCGGCAGGCACCTCGACGACTGGCACCGGCGGGGGCGGTGGAGGCTCCTTCGCGGGGTCGACGAGCCGTAGCTTGAGGTCCCCCTTCTCACGACCAGTGAGCCTCAACTTCTGCCCTGGTGGCAGGAGGTCGTTGTTTACCGCGTGGTAGAACGCCCTGGTCCACCGACCTCGGGTCATGACGCCTGGGTCCGGAACGGCGATGTTTCCGCCGGCGACTTCGAGTCGGCGAATCAGCTCGGCCCCGTCGGCCGGGGCATCCTTCGCCGTTTCCGGGTCACGGGCGTTGCGCTGTGCCTCGCGTTCGACCTCCTCCGGGTGCCGTCCGTGCTTCAGGTAGTACTTCCCCTGCTCGGTGACGGCTGCGGTCTGGACTTGGTAGCCCTGCTTCGTGATGGAGTACTTCCGCTTGACGAGTTTCCGCTGTTCGAGAGCCCATAAGGTGTTCGACTTGCGTGACTCGATCTCGACACCGGGGTTGGCGGCGACCCAGCGCAGCAGTTCGGCCTGGATCTCGGTTGGAGCCAGTGAGGACTTCACGTGCCGCACCATACGTGGGAGCTGACGGAGGTGGACGGCTTCAGCGAAGCTGCGAAGTGAGCGGATGCTGGGTGGTACGGGGCGGTGTCCGTGTGCTGCCGACATGGAGCAGCGCACGGACACCGATTACTTCTGGACGCTACGTACCGCAGAGGCAGCTGTGGTTACGCCTCGGCGATGGCCTCTTCAGCAGTGATGTCCGGCTTCACCTCACCGCCGAGAGCCTCGGCGATCGCCTCGAACTCGGCCAGGGCAGCCTGGAGATCTTCCACAATCTCCTGCGCGATGACATCAGGGGCGAGCATGCTGTCCGCGTCGTCAAGCGCGGGGTCCTTCAGCCAGGTGATGTCGAGGTTGACCTTGTCGCGTGCGATGAGCTCGTCGTACGTGAAACATTTGAAGCGGCCGTCCTCGGTCTCCTTGCGAGCCGAGCGGTCGTCCGGCTTGTATGCCTCAATGAAGTCGGCCAGGTCGGCGAGGCGGAGAGGATGCTGCTTGAGTGTGAAGTGCATCCCGGTGCGGAAGTCGTATACCCAGACTTCAGAGGTGTTGGGAACGTCGTCGGCCCGCGGGGGCCTCTTGTCGAAGAACAGGACGTTGGCCTTGACCCCGCCGGCGTAGAAGATGCCAGTGGGCAGGCGAAGAATTGTGTGGAGGTCGAACTCCTGGAGGAGGCGGCGGCGGATCTTCTCGCCGGCCCCTCCCTCGAACAGCACGTTGTCGGGCAGAACGACAGCCGCACGGCCATCCATCTCTAGCAGCGACATAATGTGCTGTAGGAAGTTCAGCTGCTTGTTGGTGGTCGTAGCACGAAAGTCGGAGCGGTCGTAAGAGATGTCTTCCCGGTCGGTTTTTCCGTCCGTTCCCACGACTGTGATCGCCGACTTCTTGCCGAATGGCGGGTTCGCGAGGACAAGAGAGGCCCGGTGGGAGGGGGCATCCGCGAGCGCGTCGCCGGTAGTGATGAGCGAACTGCCGTCTGCCTCACCGATGCCGTGAAGCAGCATGTTCATCGCGGCGAGGCGGGCGGTGCCGGGGACGAGTTCGTTCCCCCAAATGCTGCCCTGACCAAGTGCGAGGCGCTGCTCGCGGGAGAGGTCCTTGAGGTGGTGCTGACGGATGTAGCTGTGCGCGGCGATCAGGAAGCCGGCGGTGCCGCAGGCCGGGTCGGTGATCCGGTCGTTCGGGCGCGGCTGCATCACCTGCACGATGGCGTCGATTAGTGGGCGCGGGGTGAAGTACTGGCCGGCTCCGGTCTTGGTGTCCTCGGCTCCCTTGGCGAGCAGACCCTCGTAGGCGTCGCCCTTAAGGTCTGTGCCCTCCAGGACCCAGTCGGTCTTGCCGATCAGGTCGACGACCAGCTTCTCGAGGAGTGCTGGTTCGGTGATGCGGTTCTGAGCCTTGGCGAAGATAGTACCTAGGGTGGTGCCGGGGCGCTTACCGAGTTCGGTGAGCACCTTGCGGTAGTGCGCCTCTAGCTCTTCACCACGCTTGGAGACAAGCGATTTCCAGTCCAAGGCGGGAGGAACGATTGGAGCGGCTGCCTCGCGGGCGAACGGGTCGTCGGCCAACTCGTCGGCCATCTTGAGGAAGAGAAGATACGAGAGCTGCTCAACATATTCGATGGTCGACAGTCCGTTGTCGCGCAGGACGTTGCAGTAATTCCAGAGCTTGGCGACCAGTGAGTTGGTTTGCGTGATCGCCTTAGCGATGACCGGGGCGGCTTCGGTGCTCATCAGACGTCAAACTCCTGCTGTGCGATAATCTTATGGGGGAGATTTGAAGAATAAAGAGCCAGAAGCTCATAGGATTGGGCTGTTGCAGGAATTTGCGACCGCCGGGCAGGCTTGCGCTTCACCTTATCCTTTCGCCGTGCCTCTTGCTCGGCTCGGATCCGTTGGAGGAGCGTGCTGGCCGGTTCCTCCGCGGAGTTCTGCGGTACAAGCGTTCCTGTGAATGCGCGGGCGAGTATGGCGCTGCGAATATGGGTGGCACGGGTTTCTGCGTCGGTCGTCGCCGATGCCAGCCGGCGCGCTCCAGTCAATGCGACATCAACCGCTTCCAAAGTTTTCCGCTGTACTTCCAGAGGAGGCAAGGGAATGGGAAGCTGGGACAGGGTATCGGCACTCAGATTGTACTGGCCCGCGGATGATGCGGCGTACTGCTCAATCGTGCGGCGCCAGAGTGGGCTCTGCGTTACAAGCTCCACCCATCGGGGCTCAACAGCTCCAGGAGTAAGCCGGAATCGAATTAGATACGACGCAAAGGCGTAGGGGAGGGATCTGTCGACCACTCCTACTCGGCCAATCAATCTGGGGCTTCCGTTCGTGCGAACAAAAAGCACGTCGCCGGGCTCCAGGAAGAATTTGGTGAGATCAATCTCTGTATCGATCGCATGCTTCACATCGCTGAGATCGATCGTGCCGCTCTGAACATTTGGAATGCGCAGAACGGGTTGACCCTCTGCGCCGTAGTCACACTTTGTGGAAGTTCCATAGCCGGAAGCGTGGGAGAGCGTTCCGAGGCTCGCCATCGTCCAGTTAGGGGGAAGCGAGTAGCCCTTAACCTCAATTGGGGATACGGGCTTCCAGCGTCCAACTGCACGGGATCTGCTGAGCTGCTCGATGGCGGAAATGTCGACCTGATCGATTTCCTCGACCGGCTCGCTGAAACCACCGCTTGCTGCCTTGCCTAGCAGCAAACTGGCAAGTCGATCAGTTCGGTGTTGCGCAAGAGACAAATTCGAGGTTGCGGAATCGACGCGAGACAGGTAGCCATCGATGGCTTCTGCAATGCGATGCTGTTCTGCAAGTGGAGGTAGGCCAATCTGAACCTTTTCAAGGTTCTTCCTGGAGATCCGCTTTCTGGTCGTGCCGGTCTGATAACTAAGGATCTGCTCCCGCACTTGCGGTGAGTTAATGGCCCACATGAGCCACCGCTTATTGACGTGTCGGTGGTCGGGTCTGACGATACAGACGTCTACCACGGTGACTGCATGGCGATCCGATCCCGGATAAATGCACGCGCGCCCTAGAGGCTCCGGCATTCGAGCAACGAGAATGTCACCTTCCTGAATGAAGGTGCACCGAAGCTCCTCAGCCTTCTCCTGCGTCAGGGAACGATTGCTTCGATCGCGAAAGTGGCCGTCCCCAATGTCCGCTAGTTGTACAAGGCGAACTTCCCCGTCAGGATCCTGGTCCTTGCTTTCTACCCAGTCGCCGTCTTTAAAGATGCCATCTGGGGACACGAGATCCGCCAGTGAAACGAGGCACCAGCCCGTCGGGAGTTCCGTGTTGCTCAAGCCAGTTCTCGATTCAGCTCATTCAGAAGGTCGTGAGGGTCGCGTCCCGGAAAGGCCAGAGCGAGGCCCCTGCCGCCGCCGCGACTGGTGAAGGGTTCGGCTCGGAAATCCGCCGGAGCGATACCGACGTCGCTGGCTACGACGTCGCGGATGGCTTCCAGCCACCACAGCTGCTCGTCCGTGAACTCCGCGCCTGCCTGCTGTTGCCGCAGCAGCCAACCCTCGAAGCGTTCCTCTACGGTCTCACGGTAGGGCTTGAGCTCTGCGTCCACCCCGAGCTCGTACCTGATGAGAGAGATCAAGTCGGGTACGCCTGCCTGCTTACCGGGTTCCTGGCTGGCGTCGCCCAGATCCTCGTAATAAGTCCACAGGACCTGCGGGGTCCACGCGAAGTCAGGACGACGGATCTGGTCGGCCAGCTCCTTCAGTGCTGCGTATGCCTCAGTTGGGCCGACCGAGCGCGGGCTGGAGAGTGCGACGGAGACAGCGGCGATCTCGTCGCGTTGCTCCGTGAGTAGCCGGCTCCAGCGGTTGACTTCCTCGCGTGCCCGCTCCTCCCGGGGGATAGCGCGGACATCGGTCACCGAGACCGCGGTGGTCTCATCCATCACGTAGTCCTTGTCGCGACGGATCTCGATGATCATCTTTCGCAGGTCGGGGTTAGCGGTGAGTGGGGCGACGGCCGACTCCACAAGGGCTCGTGCCGCCTTCTCGCCACCCTCTGTCCTGGCGCGGTCCTGGCGGTCGGGGTCGACAGCCTTAACGATTGCGCCTGCGATTTCGGACAGCGTGCGCCCACCAGCGGCCTGGGTAAGCTGCTCGCGCTCTCGGTCGTTAAGCTGCTGGTTGAGGCGGGCAAGACGGCCGGCGAGGATTTCCGCCTCGGAAGCGCTGATCGACTTCGTGCCAGCCTTGTCGAGGAGCTTGGCCAGCGAGATCTGGCGCTCTCCTGCAGGGACGAGAGGTCGGGCGTCGACGAGCGGGGAGTCGGTGACGCCTACCGCGTCCACGAGGACGAACCGGTCCTTGCGCACCCGCTCGTCCCCGTCGGGGGTGACCTCGCGTAGCTCGGTGGCGTCGATCGTGCGGGCGCCGCGGCCCTTCATCTGCTCGAAGAGTACTGAGCTGCGGACTTCCCGTAGGAAGATCACGCACTCCAGTGCTTTGACGTCCGTCCCAGTGGCGATCATGTCGACGGTTACGGCGATCCGCAGTCGCGGGGACGTCCGCAGGGCGCGGATCAGTTCGTCAGGGTCCTCGCCGGCCTGGCGGCTCTTGTAGGTGATCTTCTTGGCGAAGTCGTCTCCGCGGCCAAAGACCTCCTTGGCCTGGGCGAGAACATCCTCGGCGTGGTCCTCGCCAACCGCGAAGATCAACGTCTTCGGGACCTCCATGCGGCCGGGGAACCAGCTCTGCCAGTTGTCCCGGTACGCCGTGAGGACGGCCCGGATCTCGTCAACGGCCACCACTGACCGCCCGATCTGGCGGGTGGTGTAGGTGAAGTCGTCCTCCAACTCCTGGTAGCGCTGGTGGCGGGTCTTACGGTCTCGAATCCTGACCGTCGTTCCCTCGTCTATGGTTGCGCCGCCGTTCTCCCGCAGATCTGTGTGCATGCGGACGACGTCGAAGTCGACGTTCACGCCGTCGGCGACGGCCTGCGGGTAGGTGTATTCGGAGACCAGGTTCCGGCCGAAGAAGCCGAGGGTCTGCAATGTCGGGGTGGCTGTGAGCCCCACCAGGTGGGCGTCGAAGTACTCGAGAACCCCACGCCACAGGCCGTAGATGGACCGGTGGCACTCGTCCACGATGATCAGATCGAAGGACTCGAGCGGTACGGCCGGGTTGTAGCCGACCTCGACGGGCCGCTCGGCCGTGTAGGACTGCTCATACGCGGTGTCGTCGTTTGCCTCGTCGGCCGGGTCGTCGTCGACGAGCTGCTCGCCGGTCAGCAGGCGGTACATCTTCTGGATGGTGCAGATCACCACTGACGTGCTGTCCTGCAGGCCGGCGGCGCCCAAGCGTTCGACGTTGTAGATGTCGGAAAACTTGCGCCCGTCGTCCGGGGTCGTGAACTTCCGGAACTCGTCCAGGGCCTGCTTGCCCAGGTTGTTGCGGTCCACCAGGAACAGCACACGGCGGGCACGGGCGTGCTTCAGCAGCCGGTACGTCTGGGAGACGGCGGTGTAGGTCTTACCGGCACCGGTCGCCATCTGGATGAGGGCCCGTGGCTTATCCACGGTGAGAGAGCTCTCCAGGCCGGTGATCGCCTCGATCTGGGCCGGGCGCAGCCCGTTGCGCTGCAGCGCCGGCATCTCGCGCAGGGCGGCGCGGAAGGTGGGCGCCTCGGGGTGCTCGTCGGCGCGCCGCATCCACGCGGCGATCGTCTCCGGCCGGTGGAAGGCGAACACCTCGCGGGAGCGTGCGTCGGGGTCGAGGCGGTTGATGAAGTACGTCTCGGTGCCGGTGGTGGCATACCGGAACGCGAACGGCTCGTCCTCTCGCCACACCGCCAGCCGGTGCTCCTTGAGGACACCGCCGGCGTAGCGGTCGTTCTGCGCGACCGCGCTCGCCAGGTGAGTGCCCTCACGCTTCGCCTCGATGACGCCGACGATGGACCCGTCGACGTACAGCACGTAGTCGGCGCGGCCGGTGGCGAGCGTGAACTCGCGTACCGCCACACCCCGACCGGCCATCGGGTTGACCGCGTCCCGATCCTGAACAAGCCAGCCTGCTGCCGCCAGCAGCTTGTCGATCTCTTCGCGGGCCTGCACCTCGTTGAGCGGAGCCGGCCGGTGGGCACGGTGGATGATCGCGTCCCGGGCCGCCGGATCCACTGTGCGCGGAGCCTGCCTCGCTTGCTCGTAGGCGGCCACTTGCACGGCGCGCATCTCGGCGACCTGCGCTGTCAGCTGTTCGAGCTGAGCCAGCAGCTCGGCGTTGTTAGCGCTGGCGCTGGCGATCAGGCGCTCTGCCTCCGCGCGAGCCTTGCGCTCAGCCTCCAGCTCGTCGGTGGACTCGGCGAGGCGGGTGCGCGCCTGGGTGAGGGCCTGACGATGGCCGGTCAGCGCCTCGTTCAGCTCGGCAAGCTCCGCCGGGTCGGCGATCCGCTCGGCTGCCTGCGGGTCGCTGGGCGGGACGAACTCCGCGACTGTCCGGCGGCCGGAGATCGCGTCGTGGAACCACAAGCCCAGCTTGTAGCAGGTACGCACGGCTGCCAGGGCCCGCGAGGTATCGAACAGGTGGGCGTGCGCCGCCTTGTTGCGATCGAGCCGCAGTTGATCGAAGTCGGTGCGGATCTCGGGGACCAGAACACCAGCCCGGGTCAGGGCCGTCAGGCGGTCGATCTGGCGATCACCTTCCACCCGCATGCCGATCCGGGTGACCAACTCCTCAGCGAGGACCTCCCCGAACTGGCCCGCCTGCACGAGCGAGGAGTTCGGGTTGGTGAAAACGGTCGCCTCGGCCTGAGCACCGTAGAGAGACAGCAGCGGCTTGAGCTGGTACAGGATGCCGAAGTTCGGTGAGGACTTGGCCAGATTCCGCAGTCGCGCGTCCATGTCCCCAGCTACTCCGTCCTCGTGGCGTCTGGCCGTGATGTCGCTCTGCTGTGACGTG
This sequence comes from Kitasatospora sp. NPDC002551, assembly GCF_040296005.1. Classification (NCBI taxonomy): domain Bacteria; kingdom Bacillati; phylum Actinomycetota; class Actinomycetes; order Kitasatosporales; family Streptomycetaceae; genus Kitasatospora; species Kitasatospora sp. NPDC002551. The sequence continues at coordinate 247,665 of NZ_JBEOWI010000001.1, forward strand.
CTAGCACTCAGTGTAGGAGCGATGAGGCCGGATGGAGAGCGAACGATCAAGGTGATGCCGCAGGGTGGGACCTGTAACACCCAACCTGTCTTCGACTACTGACGAGTCGCTCCATGCTCCAGGTAGACGGTCCCGGACTGCGTCCTGGCAGTGCAGGCGGCGTGGACGCGGCGGGCGAGGCGTGGGATGAGGAGTGCATCGAGCTGGTCGCTGGCGTGGAAGGCGTACTCGCCGATCTCGACCTGGTCGACGGCGATGCGGTCGAGTTCGTCGGCCGGGAGGACGCCCCCGTCGAAGACGAAGAGGAGCTTGTCGCCCTCGGTGGGGTGGGGTGCCCAGTCGGCGACGAGCAGGCGGCCGATCGGTGGGGTGATGCCGAGCTCCTCCTTGACCTCCCGGGCGGCGCCTTCGCTCGGGGTTTCGCCGGCGTGCAGGTAGCCGCCGGGGATCTCCCAGCCGGGCTTGTAGGTCGGCTTCACGAGGAGGATGTGGTCGTCCTCGTCGAAGAAGAGCACGCCGGCGGCGGTGCGAGGCTGGGCTACGACCTCTTGGGGCTGGGAGTCGCTCATGGTGACGACTGTAGCCGTCTGCGGCGATCACGCGACGATGCTGAGCCGCTGGGCGACGCCGGCGAGCAAGTGGCTGGGCTTGCCTCGCTGTTGGCGGACCCAGGCGGTCACCAGGTGTCGAGGGATGAAGTGGTAGCGGACCTGCTCGGGGGCCAGTTCCTCAGCGTCCAGGACGAGGGCGAGCGCCTCGTCCGTGCGGTTCTGTGCGCTGTAGGCGCGGGCGATTTCGAGGGTGTGTCGCACGCGGCGTTCGAGCGGGAGGGTCGAGGAGTCCACGCGGGGTCCTTGGTCGGCGGCGATCTGGACGTCGCCGAGCTCCATCGCGGTCGAGATCCGGTGGATGGCGACGTTGGTGGGGCCGAAGGCCGTCCACATGTGGTTGGCGTCGTGGCCGACGCGCTGTGCGGCCCGGTCCGCTTCGGCGAGGAACTCACGTACGGTGCCGCGGTCCTCGGTCCTTGCGGCGGCCATCGACCCGACGAGGAAGAGGGTGCCGTAGATCGAGAGGTAGGTCGGGGAGGCGTCGTCGAGGCCGGCTTCCAGATAGGCGGCGGAGTTCACGACCAGGTCGCGGGCTGCGGTGAGGCGTCCGTTGGTGAGCAGGCAGTGGGCGACCGAGCGGAAGAGTGAGCCGGTGACGACGATGTTGCCTGACTCCTGGGCGGCCGTGAGCCCGCGGTCGGCTGCGATCCAGGCGAGGTCGGCTTCGCCTATCTTCGTCAGGACCATGGCGGCACCCTGGTAGGCCATGGCGAGCAGTGCCTTGGCCTGAAGCTGCTGGTCGCCCTCGTACATGCGAACCGCACGCTGGGCCTGGGCGAGGATGTCGGGGACGAGCCTGGTTGCTCGGGAGTACCTGGCGTCCTGGTAGGCGGACCAGGCGGAGCCGACCTCGGCACGCAGGATGTCGAGGTCGGGCGGCTGCTCGACATCGTCGGCGGCCAGCAGGGGCGACATGTGCTTGTAGTCCATGAGCGCTTCGCGGAGCTTCGCGACCGCCCCGCTCTGGGTGTTGGTGGCCCCGTCGAGGAGCGACGGTTCGGCCAGGAGGTCGCCGAGCTGGACGTCGAGTGCGTCCGCCAGTGACTTGATGACCGAGAGGCGGTCGAGCTCGATCCGGCCGTTCTCGACCTTGCTCAGCCAGTCGGCCGTTCGCCCGACCAGGCCGGCCAGGACCTCCTGCGGCATGCCACGCCGGCGGCGGTACCAACCGACGCGCTCGCCGATGGTCAGCGTCTCCGTCATCCCTCGCATGCTCCCAGGCTCGGGGAGGCTCGGCTCCTTACCCCGGAAAGATTTTCCGGGTTCCTCTCCATCCATCCTCCTAGCGTTCTGACTTGCCCTCAAGCAGCTGTGCCTGATGGGCCATTGCGCGATGCGGAGGGGTGATCGTCATGGCACGTCAGGACCTGCGAGTCGGCACGACCGCAGCAGAGGGACAGGCATTCGCCAACCGCCTTCGCCCGGTGGCTCCTCGGGGCTGCGATGTGGACGCGCCCCAGCTGCCTCGCACCAGCGGTCTTGCGATGACCACCGCCTCGGCGACCGGCTGCGTGTCGGTGCTGATGAGTTTCCTCCGCGCTCCCGCCTCGGTGCCCTTGGTCCGGGCGCTGGTCCGAGGGATCGCAGGTGTTTGGGATCTCGACGAACTGCTTGTTCGGGACATCGAACTCGTGGCATCCGAGCTCTCCACGAACGCGGTACTCCACGGCGCGGCTTCCTGCATCGGTTGCTTCGACGTTCGGTTGGCGCCCCAGCCTCACGGGCTTCGGATCGAGGTCGCGGACGCGGGATCCGGGGCCGTCGGTCAGCGGGAGCCCGCCCAGACGGCCGAGAGCGGCCGGGGGCTTCTCCTCGTCAGCTGCTTGTGCGAGAGCTGGGGTGTCGACGAGACCCGCGACGGCACCGTGGTCTGGGCCGAGCTCAGGACCGATGCGGCATGACCGACTACCAGCTGCACCACGGCGTCCACCGCGCCGCCGACCGGGATCCGTTCGGCCGCGTCCTCACCTGGCTCTGGGCTCTCGGTCACCTGATCGTCCTCACCCTGCTGGGCGTGACGGCTCATGACCAGCTCAGTTCCGATCACTTCGGCCCCGTTCTGGCGGCCGACCACGAGCCCGACTGCGGCTTTGAGAACTTCACCGCGGTCGATCCCGGGGCCTGACGACGAAGTCACGCCCCGCCATCCGTCGCACCACCGAGATGAGAAGGGAACACTGCCATGTCGTCGATCGCGCACCTTCAGGCGCCCCAACCTCCGCCTCCTCCGCCCCCGCCGCCGCCGGCACCGCCGACCCCGCAGCCGCCGTACCCCGGTCGCTGAGCGAAGGAACCGTGTGGGCCTGCCGGACGGACACCGGCAGGCCCACACGGGCCCATCCTCCCCGACGAGTTGAGGGGAGCGAGACAGATCCAGCAGAGAACGACGCCGTGGCGGCACCGCCCGGTCGAGACAGCGACGGAGAGTGGATCATGACGACAGCGCTCGACGGCACACCGGCAGCGGTCCTCACGCCTTCGGCCATCAGGGCCATGGCGGAACACCACGGCGTGCCGGTGGAGGACGCCCTGCTCATCGCGATCAACCTGTACGGGATCTCCTCTGCCCACGGCCGGCACCGGGCCCGGATCTCCGTTCGCCTGACGACCCGGCCGGATGTCGCCTGGATGGTGATCGTCCCGCTCAACGCCGAGGCATCCCCGTTCCGCCTGGTCGGCGACGAGCTCTCGCTGGGCGGCGAGGTCGTCGGCACTATCGACCGGGTCTCCGCAGACGAGGCGGTCGGCGGGTACTTCCGGGACGGCGGGCGGGCCGCGACGCTCAACCCCAACGCCCGCAGCCGCTGTGTGGGGTGCGCGTTCTGCCCGAACACCCTGGAGGCCGCCGCTGATCCGCGGCTCGCCGAGGAGCGGGAGCTGAACGAGCTGCTGGCCGCGCTGGTCGAGCAGCACCCCCGGCACGACCTGACCGAGCTCCGGGAGGTCACCGTGTCGACCGGATGCTTCGAGCGGGAGCGGGCAGCCGTCGACCACCTGATAGGGCTGCGTGACGTGCTCTCCGCCCACGGGATCGGCGCCCGTATCGGATTCCTCACCTCGGTCATCCGCACCAGCGAGGCGTTCGAGGAACTGGCCGAGCGGGTCGCCCCGTTCGTGCTGCGGCTCACCGCCGAGTGCTTCAGCCGGAGAGACCTTCTCCTCAAGGCGAGCAAGGCGAACCTCACCACCGAGGAGATGCCACGCGTCCTGGACCGGGCGATCCGCGCGGGCCACGCGACCTCGTTCACCTACATCGTCGGCCTGGACCGCCTCACCGACCTCCGTTCCGGTGTGGCCGAGCTGATGCCGCTCGTCACCGAGTTCCCCAACTTCCAGGTGTACCAGGCGCACAACTCGATCATGGCGGGCCTTCGAGCCGACGGGTCCGACTCCCTCGAGTACTACCTCCAGGCCCGCCGGGACATCGAGGACATCGTCGGTCCGACCGGCCTTCGCCCGGCGGCATGGGAGTGCTACCGGCCGCTGTGGTACTTCACGTTCGGCGAGGAGCAGTTGGTGTCGCCATGCTGAACCGGGCCGATGCGCTGTGGCGGGCCGCCACGTGCGTGGCGGTGGCGCTGCTGCACCTCGACGACAACCAGCTGCTGACCGAACCGCTCAAGGCCGAGCACGTCAAGCCTCGCCCCGCAGGGCACTGGGGCACCGTTCCCGGCACGGCGTGGGCGCTCGCCCACACGGTTCTCGCCGCCGGAGAACTGGGCCCCGATCGCGAGCTGGTCCCGGTGATCGGGGCCGGCCATGCCGGGGTGGTCCAGCTCGCCTGCGCCTGGCTCACCGGCCAGCTGGCCTCCGTACGCCCCCAGTACTCCCGCGACGTGGCAGGGCTGCGACGCCTTGCCCGCGACTTCCCGCACGTCGACGGCCTCGGCTCCGAGACCCACCCCCTGCTGCCGGCGGGCGCGGCACCCGGAGGCTGCCTCGGTGGCGCACTCGCGTTCAGCCACGGCCTGGCGCTCGACGCGCCCGGGCGGATCGTCGTGCCGATCATCGGCGACGGCGAGTGCGAAACCCCTATGGCGGCGGCTTCGTGGCTTGCGGCCCGGACTCTCCAGGGGAGTGCCGTCCTGCCGATCGTGCACGTCAACGGCTTCCGGATGGGTGCCCAGTCGCTGCTGGGAACGATGACGGATGCCGAGCTCGTCGCGTACGCGGCCGGGCTGGGGTGGCAGGCCCGCGTGGTGCACGTGCCGGCGGCCACGGTGGATGCGCACGAGGCGTTCCGGGATGCCCTGGCCGCGTCGGCTGGCGAGGTCGCCGACGGCATGCGGACGGCCGTGTTCCTTCGCTGCGTGAAGGGTTGGAGCGGACCGGAGTCGGTCGACGGGCGGCCGGTGCTCGGCACGGCTGCGGCGCACAAGACGCCCCTCGGGGCGGCTCGCCAGGACGAAGGCCAGCGTGGCCAGCTGGAGAGCTGGTTGGCGTCGTACCGGCCCACCGAACTCTTCGACCAGGATGCCCAGCCGATCGGCCTGCTGGCCGAGGCGATCGAATCGGCCGCCTGGCACCCGGCTGAAGGCACCGGGCGCGCCGCGCTCGAACCGCCCAGGCCGGTCGTGCCCGCCCAGGCCGGTTGCCTCGGTGAGTCCGTGGGCAGCGTGCTCCGCAGGCACGCTGCTGCCGGCGGTTTCCGGGTCTTCAGCCCGGACGAACTCTCCTCGAACCGCCTCGGCGCACTGTCGGACGAGCCGTGGGTGTCCGAGGTGCTGGCCGAGGAGGTACTCCTGGGCTGGCTGGCCGGCTGGATCAGCAGCGGCCGTCGCGGTGTCCTGGTGTCCTACGAGGCATTCGCGCCTCTCCTGACCTCGGGAGTCGTCGGCCACCTCAAGCACCGCCGACTTGCCGGGGAGAAGGAGTCCCCGAGTCTCAACCTGCTGCTGACCTCGTACGGGTGGCACAACGTCTTCACCCACGGCGACCCATCGCTCTCGACCGCCCTCCTCGCGACGGAAGACCCTGCGGTGAGCGTGCTGGTCCCGGCCGATGCCCGGCGCACCGCCGCCGCGCTCGACGCGGAACTGAAGTCGACGGGCCGCGTCAACGTGCTGATCGCGGGCAAGCACACCGAGCTGCAGCTCCCGCACGAGACCGTCGAGCAGGAACTGGGACGCGGGCTCGCGATCTGGCCGCACCTGAGCGACCAGGAGGAGCCCGACCTCACCATCGTCGTGGCAGGCGACCTGCCGGCCGAGGCCGTCACGGCGGCGCTGCCGGTCATCCGTGACCAGCTGGGCTGCCGGATTCGCGTCGTGGGCGTTCTCGACCTGACCGTGCTCGGCGATCCGCAGCGCTGGCCGAGGGGCCTGACCGAGGCCGAGGTCGATCACTACCTCGGGGAGAACGCCTCGGTCCTGGTCGTCACGCTCGGGCACCCGGCAGCGGTGTGGGGACTGTTGACAGGGCGGTTGCGGAGGCCGGCCGAGGTGATCGGCTGGCGCGAGCCGTCCGGGCCTATGCCCCAGGATGTTCTCGCGCACGAACTCGGCCTCGACGGCACCGGATTGCTCCAGGCCGCCCGTCGGCTGACTGGCGAGCTGGGGGCAGCGCGATGACGGATCCACTCATCGACAAGGTGGAGACGGTGCTGGTCGGCGCCGAGACAGAGACCGGTGACGACACCGTGTTCGTTGCGGTCCATGGTGCGGGGCAGACGGGTTGGTACGGGCCTGTGAGCAGGCCGGTCGGTCGAGCCGTCGAGACGATCGGGCCTGTAGCCGTAGGGGCTGCCGTGTCCGACCACAGCGGTCTCCGACCGCGGCTTCGGGCAGCCGCACCCGGGGTCTCGGACTGGGCCGTCGGGGCAATCGACTGCGCTGCGTGGGATCTCCATGGCCGCCTGGTAGGCAGGCCAGTGGCCGACCTCCTGGTGCCACAACGGAGGACGAAGGCGGTACCGGCGTACGCCTCGTGGCTCCGGCTGGACCTCAGCGGACCCGCCAGCCACGGCACGCTGACCCAGGTCCTCGACGAGGGGTGGGCCTTCACCAAGTGGGGACTGCGCCGGCGCCCCGGGACCAGCGTCGCTGCTGAGGCCAGGGACCTGATCAAGGCACTGGCCCGCGCCGCTTCGGTGATCGAGGAGCCCTTCGCCGTCGACGCGGTGGGGACGTGGAGTCCACAGCTCGCCGCCGCTGTCGCCATCCTCCTCGACCAGCCCCACCTCACCTGGCTGGAGGATCCTCTGCCGGAGCACTACCTGCGCGTCTACAGCCAGCTGGCCACTGCCGGGGTGCCGGTCGCGGTCGGCGAGCGCTTGCGGCCCGACGAGGACCTGGGCACCCTCCTGGACCTTGCTCGACCCACCGCGCTGACCATCGACGTCGTCGGCTGCGGCGGCCTCACCCGCGCGGTCGAAATCACCGCGGTCGGCCACGAGGCGGGCATTCCCGTCTACCCCCACGGCCGCTCGTTGGTGCCCGGCATCCACCTCGCGGCGGCGTTCCCCGATGCCGTTCGAGCCGTCGAGTACCGCAGACAGTGGGAGCCGCGGCGCCAACTCCTCTACGCCGAACCGTGGATACCCGAGAACGGCAGATTCCCCGCACCCGAGGCCCCTGGACTCGGTACTCAACCCCGGAGCACCCGATGACCCGAACCACCGAGCATCTCCCCGTCCATGGAACGACCCGCCACGACGAACACGGCCTGCTGCTCGTCCTGGACCGGCGGCTCGACGGCCACGACACCTTCCTGTCCGGCCGCCTCGACCTCGGCCAGGGACCGGCTGCCGTCAGGATCATCACCCTCGACGACGTCACCGTCCTCCGCCCGATGGAGACGATCGAGGCACCCACCCCGGTCTGGGCCGGAACCCTCCACCTCCCCCACGGACTCCGACCGCGCAGCGTCCCCGGCGACCTGGCCGACGCCGCCCAGACCAGCCAACGGGATCTGGCAGCGCTCGACGCGGCCGAGATGCGGTACGCGCTGACCTTCCTGGGCGAGGCCACCACGGAGCAGATCCGCACCGCCCGGGTCGAGGCCATCGTCTCCGCCCTGCCCGCTGTCGGAGGCGATGCGGCATGAGCGAGTCAGTCCGTCCGCTGGTCAGCCTGGACATCGGGGGCACGCTGGGCAGTGCACAGGGCCCCGGCCTGGCGGCCCGGCTCGCGGCCATCTCGCCGCTCGGGCCCAAGCAGGCCCGTTGCGTCATGCGGGACGTCCTGCACACGGCTCCGGAGATCACCGATGACGTGATCAAGAAGGTCAGCGCGGCATTGGGCATCGAGCCGACCGAGTTTCCGACGGACCTGCCCGTCCCACCGCTCGTCCTGTTCCCCGGAGTCGTCGAGGCGCTTCAGCAGCTCAGCGACTGGGCCACCGTGGTCACGCTCTCGAACGTCACCTGCACCGAGGCCGACCCCGACCGGCTCCTCGCCCTCCTCTCCCCCTGGGTCAGCGCCCACTTCCCCTCCTGCCGTATCGGCTTCGCCAAGCCCGACTGCCGCGCGTTCTGGACCATCGCCGACTCCTACCAGGTCCCGGCCGCGACCATGGTCCACGTCGGCGACGACTGGGAGTGCGACATCCGCGGTGCTGCGGCAGCCGGCGTCGCCGCCGTCTGGCTCTCCCACGGCCGCACGGTCCCCGACGAACACGTACTCGTTGAGCACAACGTGCTCGTCGCCCACGACCTCACCGACGCAGTCCAACACGTCCGCCACCTACTCGGCACGAGGAACCCATGAGCCTGTTCACCGGCACCTCCAGCTACTACCGCCAGTACCGCCCCGGCATCCCCGACGAGGTCGCGACCGTCCTCGACCAGGCCGTCGCACCCGGCAAGCCCCGCCGGCTCCTCGACGTCGGCACCGGCACCGGACTCGTCGCCGAGTCCCTCCTCGGCTGGTTCGACGACATCATCGCCATCGACAACGACCCCGACATGCTCGCGGCCGCCCAGGAAGCCCTCCGGCCCCAACTCCCCGACGGGGTCAGCCTGTCACTCATCGAGTCGACGGCCGAGGACTTCAAGCCTCCGACCGGCTGGCAGGCCGACCTCGTGACGATCTGCCGGGCCTTCCACTGGCTCGACCAGGCCACCGTCCTCGCCCTCCTCGACGACCAGGTCGCACCCGGCGGTGCCGTCGCCATCTTCGGCGACAACAGCTTCTGGGCCGCCGACAGCCTCTGGAAGCAGTCCGTGCGCGCGGTCGTCCAAAGCTTCCTCGGTGAGGAACGGCGGGCCGGCAACAGCACCTTCAAGCACCACAACCGGCCCTACAGCGAGATCATGGAGGAGTCGCCCTTCAACCGGGTCGAGGAGATCCGAGTACCCGTCCACCGGACGTGGAGCACCAAGAGCATCCTCGGCTACCTCTACTCCACGAGCTTCGCCGCACCGCACCTCTTCGGAGACCGCCTCGACGAGTTCGAGGTGGCAGTGGAGAACGCCCTCGCGCAGCACAGCACCGAGGACGTGTTCCCGGAGGACAACGAGTTCCTCATCCGTATCGGCCGGCGGGGCACCGAGTGATACAGGCGGACGGTCCAGCCGCCCGCCAGTTCGGGTGGCTGGCCGCACCCGCGGTCCTCACCGAACTCACCACCGAATCCGTGCTCTGCCTGCCCATCGGCTCCCACGAACAGCACGGCCCCCACCTGCCGCTCAACACGGACACCGTGATCGCGGAGCGGTTCACCGCCATGCTCGTCCAGCGATACGGCGAACAGCACGACCTCTGGGCCCTGCCAGCCATCCCGTACGGGCTCTCACTCGAACACGCCTGGGCACCGGGCACCGTGTCGCTCCGGATCGCGAGCTTCATGTCCCTGCTCGACGCCGTGGTCGCCGAGTACCTGCGGGCAACCCCCGCCCGGCGGATTCTGATCATCAACGGCCACGGCGGCAACCGGGGAATCCTGGAGCCGGCGCTCTACGAGCTGAAGCGCAAGCACGCCTTCTCCGTCTGCGTCATCCACCCGGCCTCGCTGTCCGCCGTCAGGAGCGACAGCGAGACCGCACCGGAGATTCATGCAGGCATCCGCGAGACGGCCATCATGCTCGAACTCGCTCCGGACAATGTCCATCTCGACCGCCTCCCAGCGGACTTCAGCGTCTGCGGCGCCGAGGCGAAGCGGCTCGTCCTGGACCGCGGCACGACCTGGCCGTGGACCTCCGGCGACAGCACCATCGCCACCTGCGGCGTCATCGGAGGCGACCCGCGCGAGGCAACCGCCGACGCAGGCCGGGCCATTCTCGACGGCGCCCTCGACGCAGCCGGGCACGTACTCACGCACCTGACCAACCACCGCCAGTAGCAGACCTACGCCCACTTGGAGATCCCGTGGCCCTCACCGCCGCAGAGAAGCACGCCTTCATGCGCGACGGCCTGCTCGTCAGGCGCGGCACCGTCGCCGTCGACCAGATCGCCCGCGCCCGCGACCTGGTCACCGCCTGGTACCGCGAGTCGATGAACCCCGCGCTCATCAGCGCCTACACGCAGCGGACCTTCGCCCCGGAACTCGGAAGCCACCCCGACCTGCTCGCGCTGTTCGCCGAGTCCCCGGCCGCCGAACTCGCCCAAGACCTGCTCGGCGACCTCCGGCCCGTCTCCACTGTGCAGCTCCAGATCCGTATCCCCGACGGCCAGCTCGAACAGGGCCAGCCGGACAAGGCGATGCACGTGGACGGTGTCGCCTGCCCGCACCTTGACCCCGAGGAGCTACGGACTTTTTCGCTGCTGGTTTGCGTGGTGCTGTCCGACATCACCGATCCGCAGGCCGGCGCGCTGCGCTACCAGCCGGGCGGGCACCTGCCCATGGCCGAGTGGTTCCGCACCCAGTGGTCGCTCGGCATCACTGAACAGGTGCCCTCGGACATCGACGCCCAGGCCGGCACCCCGTTCCTCGGCCGACCGGGAGACCTGCTGCTGATGCACCACCTCGTCCCCCACGCCGTCGGCCGCAACCTCGGCCCCGAGCCGCGGATCATGGCGTACTTCCGCGTCGAACACCCCGACCACGCGTCGCGACGTCTTCAGGCACTGCAGGACCCGTGGCTCGACTACCAGGGCCTGCCGCAGGCTGCATGAACGCCCAGCGGAGCCGGCATCAAACCCAGCCCATCCACTGACTCCCAAGACGGAGGGATACCTGTGCGACCGATCCCAGCAGAACAGCTCGACGCCGCCGCCCGCGCGCTGGAAGCCGGCGAACTCGTCATCGTGCCCACCGAGCGCTGGTACATGATCTGTGCCGACGCCACGAACCTGGCCACCTGCAACAGCATCTTCGACGGCAAGCAGCGACCACGCACCAAGTCCCTCGTGCTCGTGCTCCCCTCGCTGGAGGAGTGCGAGAAGCAGTTCGTCATCCACCCCGAGGCCAAGCGACTGGCCGACGCCTTCTGGCCCGGCAACCTCGCCATCCTCCTTCCCTGGCAAAGCACCGAGGTCGGCGAACAGCACCCCGCTGTCGGGGCACCCGCGCTCACCACCATCTCGTCGGGCCCGCTCGGCGCCCTCGCGGCTGCGGCCCGTACCCCGGTGGCCGCCACGACCGTCAACATCTCGGGCGACGCAGGTGTCGACGCGCCCGGCCCGGCGATCACGGTCGGGGAGGTCCAGGACTTCCTGGACGCCAACGATGTCAAGGCGGCGGTCATCCTCGACGGCGGGGTCTCGCCGGCCGCCAACCACCTCACCATCGTCGACTGCTCTACGCCAGTCGCCCGGCTCATCCGTGCGGGCCTCATCCACGAGCGGGCGATCTCCGCTGTGCTCGGACGCCAAGTGACATGACCAGCAGCGCGAGGGGCAGGCCGGGCGACCCCGTATCCGATCTTGCCGACGTTCCGTCAGTGGACCGTCACTGGTGTACAACTCCGCCTACGCGGCTACCGTTGTGGACGGTCACGCAATTCCCCACCGCCGCGGTCACGAAATTCCCCAGATGCTCGACTGGGTCGGTGTGCTCGCGCCGCGCGACGATCGAGCTGATGGCCCGTCGCTGCTGGTACTGCTGGGGTCGCTGTCACCACGGATCAAGACATGCGGTCTGATCACTCGGGTTGTCCGTCAGCGGACTGGCCCCGGCCCGGGCTGGCTGAGGTGCGCGAGGATGCCCGGTCCTGGCTCGGGTGCGATGTCGTGTGCGGTGACGTCGGTTCCGCAGGTGTCGCAGGTGAGCCTGACGTGGGCCGCGCCGGTGCAGTCGCGGTGCCGGTAGCGCGCGGGCGGCCCGTCGGGGGCCATGTAGGTGTCGCCCCAGTCCCTGATCGCCATGAGGATCGGGTAGATGTCGTGGCCCTTGCGGGTCAGGCGGTATTCGACGTGGTCGCCGTCGTCGGCCTGCCGCCGGGCCAGGATGCCGTGCTCGACCAGTCGGGCGAGGCGGTCCTGCAGTCGGCTGCGGGAGATCCCGAGTGCGCTCTGGAAGGCGTTGAATCGGCGGACGCCGGCGAACGAGGCCTTCAGGATCAGCAGCGTCCAGCGGTCGCCGAGGATCACCAGCGGGCGCGTGATCGAGCACGGTAGGTCGGCGAGGTCTTCGTAACGCACGCCCCGACTCTACCCCCGCGGTTCCAAAACGAGACCGACCCGGCTAGTGTGCGGTCTCGAAACGAGACCGACAGCTCCGGCGGAGGCCACCCTTGAGCCCGACCAGCACCGGCACCGACCTGCACGAGGCGCTCAGCCGGATCCTCACCGACCGCTTCACCTGCCGCCAGTTCCGACCCGACCCCGTCCCCCGGGACACCATCGAGCGGCTACTGCACCTGGCCCAGCGCACCCCCTCCTGGTGCAACACCCAGCCCTGGCACGTGCACCTCACCGAAGGCGCCGCGACCGAACACCTGCGCACCCGACTCCTCGAGCACGTCCAGCGCCACCCCGCCGCCCCCGACTTCCCCTTCCCCGCCCAGTACACCGGCATCCACCGCCAGCGTCGGCGCGAATGCGGCCTCCAGCTGTACAGCAGCCTGGGCATCGCCAAGGGCGACCAGGAGCGGACCCTGCGGCAACTACTGCGCAACTTCGAGCTGTTCGACGCGCCGCACGTCGCGATCATCACCACCGAGGCGGACCTCGGCGTGTACGGCGCCGTCGACTGCGGCCTCTACATCAACACCTTCCTGCTCGCCGCCCACAGCCTCGGCCTGGCCACGGCACCCCAGGCCGCCCTCGCCTCCTACTCCGACTTCCTCCGCGACCACTTCGGCATCCCGGACAACCGGCGCGTGGTGGCCAGCATCTCCTTCGGCTACCCAGACCCCAACCACCCGGTCAACGCGTTTCGAACCACCCGCGAACAGCCCGAGAACGCCGTCACCTGGCATACGGGCAGCACCGAGGAATCAGCTGCAGATGCCTAATGCAAGGGGCCGGCGGACACGCACCGGACCAGCCCAGGAAGGACCGGCTCCGGACCGCCCGACCCACCGCTGGTGACCGCCGTCCCCATGGGGAATCGTGATCGCGGGGGTGGGGAATTTCGTGACGCCCAAGTGGCCTGGGGTGGGGAATTGCGTGACCGCCGACAACCGTGGAAGCCGTCACCAACCTGGGGAGAACCGACGTGGATCGTCGCAAGTTCATGGCCCTGGCACCGTTCGCCGCCGTCGCTGGCGTCGCTTCCCCACGTGACTGGCCATTGAGCGCGCTGGAGCAGTCCTCGACCATCTCCGGACCGCAGGTTCGGTTGGAAGACGTGACAGCGGTGCGGAACATGTTCGGCGCCTTCCAGCAGATGGACATCTTCCAGGGCGGCGGCTCCGGCCGCCTCGCGCTCGCCGAGTACATGAACGCCCACGTCTACCCGCTCCTCCGCCGCACCTACACCGAGCAGGTTCGGCGGGCGCTGTGCGAGGCCGCTGCCGAGCAGACGTACCTTCTCGGCTGGATGGCCTACGACAACGGCGAGCACGGCACTGCTCAGCGCTACCTGATTCAGTCCCTTCGCCTCGCCGAGGAGTCGCACAACCTCGCGCTCGGCGCCCACGTGTTGGCGGGCATGGCCGACCAGGCCACCCTGCTCGGCCACCCGGACGAAGGCCGCCGGCTCGCCCAAGCCGGCCGCGCTGGACTCTCCGGGGTCTCCTCTCCCGTCTGCCTCGCCGATCTCTGGGCACTGGAAGCTCGTGCCCTGGCCAAGCTCGGCGACAAGGTCGGCGCCGCTCAGGCCATCATGCGGTCCGAGGACGCCTTCGAGCGGGTCCAGCCGGACCAGGAGCGCGAGTGGGCGAAGTTCATCGACGCCGCCTACCTCCACGGCGAGCACGCCAACACCTTCCGGGACCTCGACCAGCCCGACCACGCGGCCGAACACGCCCGTCTCTCCATCGACCACGCCCGGCAGCAGAAGCGTGCCCGGCGCGGCGCGATGTCCCAGGCGGCGCTGGCCGTCTCGCACCTGCAGCGCAACGACCTTGAAGCCGCGCACGCTGCCGGTGTACGGACTCTCTCGCTCACCAAGCAGGTGCAGTCCTCTCGCACCGTCGAAGCCGTCCAGGACCTCCAGCGCCGCATGGAGCCGTTCGGCGGTCACCGTCTGGTGGTGGACTTCGCGGAACGGGCGCGGGAACTCACTGCTGCCGCCTGAGCCCGAATCTTGACCTGCTCACTCGCTGAACAACCAGCCCCCTCACTCAGTGAACGGTTGCAGCCCACCCGGTCGGTGAGTGAAAACATCGACATGCCCACAACGGGTCAGAGATCGCGGCATCCTGGAACTTCGATGTCGAAGGGGGCTTGATGGCCAAGCAGTTGACCGTCCACAACGCTACGATCAACACAGCGGCAGTAGAGGTGAAGACTCTCAGCATCTCGGGGAAACAGGTCACTCTCGCTGTCTTTCGCCAGCTCCGTGATGAACAGCTCATCGCTGATGATGGGACTGTCAACGGCCAGCCCTGGGGGTTTGTGAACTACCACCCCGACAAGTGCGATGGTGCACGAGCGCACAAGCATTACGTCTGGCAGCGCGGGGACGAACTTCTGCGAAGCAGGGTGTACGACGTTCCCGACTTCGACCCACAGGCAGACCGGCGGAGACTCCCCACTGACTTCCGACCCGACGAGGCCGATCGCTTCCTCGATGGGTTGGTTCGGGAGTGGATCAATGGGGCTGTCGAAGAGGCACCACTGACGCGCGAGAAATACCACTCCCGCCATATCGGCGAGCGCAGCCTTGGACACATGTTCGGGTTTCGTGTGATGGCATTTGCTTCAGACGCTGCTGTGGAAGCAGCGGACAAGAAGCTCCAAGCCGATCAGCAGCGAGCGGGGCTCGCGGAGAAGCTGCGAAAGGCTTCAGAGCCACTCGGGCGCTTCGAAACCGCGGAGTCGCGCGAGAGTGAGCTCAGTCGGCAACGCGAGTCGGCGGCCAAGGCTGACTCCGAGCTTGCCGCAGCGCTCGCCAACCTCGATGCAGAGCTCGACGCTTGGGGCATGACGTACGACATGCTGAAAGACGAGCTGACGGCGGCGGCCAAGGCAGAGTCTGACCGGCGCCAGCGACATCGCGACGCGAGGACCGAGCTGAACAAGCTGCCGCAGTTGTTCATTGCGGTATGAACGGTGAGGCCCTCCGCCCCCAGTGGCGGCCCTGCGCACGCTGAAGTCGGACATCATCGGCGGCCTCGGCGGACCAGTGGTCTTGGGGCTGGACACCACTGGGGAACGTGGCACACCAGCAGCAAGTACGGCCGCAGGTCCATCCCCGGGCATCGAGATCGTCGGTGTGGGGGACGGCTCGGACGATGGGTCGGTGGTCGCGGCTGGGGTTGGTCAAGTGGTGCCCTTCGGCCGGTGACGGGGTTCAGCGACACCACAAGACGTACGGCGGCCGGGGTGTTCCCGGCCGCCGTAGATGACATCAAATCGACATCGCAGTCTGGTCGTTGGTCCTGCAGGGTGGGTCAGGCAGCCTGATCCACTTCGCCGCACCTGGCCTCGCAGATGGTGAGGCGGGTGATGAGCGCGCGGTGGTCGGTGGTGAGCCCGTCGAGGACCTGGTGGGTGTGGAGGCTGTCGGGCTTGTTGGCGAGGGTCTGGAGGGTGTCCCAGCGCTCGGCGATCGCGGCCAGGCGCTCCTGGTCGCGGTGGACGGCGTCCTGCCTCCGCCCGAGCTCGTGGGTGGCGGCGTCGAGAGCAAGGTCGCCTTCGGTGACTCGGACGGCCAGGTCGGGGGCGTACCGGCGGAGGCTGTCGTACGCGGCCTGTTCGGCGTCGGCCTTGGCCTTGCGCTCGCGCGCAATGTCGGCGGCGGTGTCGAGTGGGAGCTTGCCGTCGCGGACGCGGTCGGCGAGGTCGGGTGCGGTCTTGAGGACGGTGTTGGCGAGGGACAGGCGGGTCCGGCTGATCGCGTGGAGCTTGGCGTGGGTCCGCAGCGAGTGTCCCGAAAGTGAAAGGTACATGGCCTGGACCATGGCGCGCTGGCCTGCGCTGATGTGTCGGCGGTGGACGTTGGCCGAGAGGATGTACGCGACCTGGTCGGTGCCGGTGTAGGTAGTGAAGGTCGGTGTGACGCCTGCGCGTTCGCAGGCGGCCAGGCGGTTGCGGCCGTCGAGGAGGACGCCGTCGGGGCCGAGGACGATCGGTTCGAGCAGGCCGTGGGTCTTGATGGCCTCGGCGAGGTCGTGCATCTCGTCCTCGGCGAGCAGCGGGAACATGTCGGCGTACGGGTGGATCTTCAGATGGGGCTCCTTGGTAGGGCGGGGCCGGGGGCACGGGATGGTGCCCCCGGGAGTGGGGCGGCTGGCGTGGGTGCCGGGCTGGGCTGCGGTCACGGCAGTGCAGGGGGCGGGGCTCGTGGCATCTGACTCCTCTCGGTTGGTCAGCGTCGGCGGACGGGGTCTTGGGCGGGCTGGATGCCGGTCGGCGCGGCGGCGGGCGTCGTGGACGTGGGTGCCGTGGTGGTGCGGCTGCCGGTGCGGGCGCGTGCGATGTGGGCGCGTTGGTCGATGCGGTCTGCGGTGGCGTGCCGGAGGCGCCAGAGGAGGACTTCGGCGGGGCGGTCGGCGGTGGTCAACTCCCGTTGCCGGGCGGCTTCGGCGAGGGCGCGGTGGGGCGGTTGGCCGGAGGATTCGGCCTGGGCGAGTGCGGTGGCGAGGGCGGGCCAGGAGGGGTCGGCGAGGATGCGCTGGGCGTGGTCCGGGACGGCAGTCTGGACGTGAGCTGCAAGGCGGTCGGTGGTCTTGGGGGTGGGGGTGCGGCGGGTGAGGTCGGCGACGACCGGTTCGGCGGTGTGCCGGTAGGCGGTGCGCAGGTGGACGAGGGCCTGCTGGGCCGCTGCCGCCTGCTGCTGGTGGCCTCGCCCCTGGTGCCAGTGCGCGATGGCGATGAGAACGAACACGGCGGTGGACAGGAGGGCTGCGGCTGCGTCGCCGTCCTGGCCCGAGCCTGCGGTGTACAGGAGTTCCTTGGCGGCCGTGCGCAGGGCTGCGGCCTGCTGGTGTTCGGCGCGGACGCGGGAGCGGTTGGCGCGGTTGAACGAGGTTGCGGCGGCTCGTAGTTCGGCGCGGGCGTGGGCGGGTGCGGTGAGGGCGGCGGTGTGGAGGAGTTCGCCGAACGCGGCGGCGTGGGCCTGGACGACCGCGTCCGACGCGAACGCCTCCGGCACTCCGCCGCCTGCCTTCTCGTCGGTGTCGTGCCGGCCGGGGAAGACGAACCGGAGTTCGCGCAGCGCGGTGTCGGCCTGCCGCCACCGGTCCGGCTCGCCCACGGCGCGGGTGGGCGTGGTGGGCTGCTGGGCAGTGAAGCGTTCGCGGAGGCGGTTGATGGACAGGTCGGGGGCGAGCTTGGAGCCGCCGAAGTAGACGGGTTCGCCTTGGGCGTTGACGTCGCCGGGGCGGGCGAGGCTGTAGCCGAGGACGTCACCGCTGTCGGGGCCGATGCGGTAGCGGAGCTGGATGCCGAGGGCGGTGAGGGTGGAGAAGTACTCCTGCTCGTTGCGGGAGGTGGCGGCGACGGCCTGGGCCTGGACCTGCAGCCACTCTTTGGCGGTCTGCTGGTGCCCAGCGCGCTGGGCCTTGGCCTGTTCGGCGCTGGTGGGCATCGGCGCGGCGGTGTGGTCGCCGGAGTTGAGCTGCCGCAGGCCGAGTTCCTTCTCGATCTTGCGGCACTCGGCCTGGGCGCGCCGGCCGTCGCCCTTGTTTCGGGGTCGGCGGCCGTCCTCGCGGACGGTGGTGGCCATGATGTGGATGTGGTCGTCGGCGTGCCGCACGGCGATCCACCGGCAGCCCTTGTCGTCCTGGTCGGGGGCGATGCCGGTGGCGTTGACGATCCGGTGGGCGACCTCGGCCCACTCGGCGTCGGTGAGGTAGCGGTCGCCGGGCGCGGTGCGGACGGGGCAGTGCCACACGTGCTGCGGCACCTTCTGGCCCAGGCGGGCCTCGCGGGCGCGGACGGGCTGGTCGAGGTAGTCGGCGAGCTGGTCGAGGAGCTGGTGGTGTTGGTCGAGGGGAGATCGGCCGGGGTCGGGCAGGCCGGGCATGGCGAACGCGGCGACGATGTGCGGGTCGGTGTGCTCGTCGCGCCGGCCGGGGCCGAAGAGGTAGGAGAGCAGGCCGCGCGTGCGCGAGCCGGTGGAGACGTCAGGCACCACGGCGGCCTCCCGGAGCCACACGCTGGTAGGCGAGGCGGGCCTCGGTCGCGCACGCGTCGAGGGCGCTGAGGACCTCCATGGCGCGCTCGGGGATCTCGCCCCGGTAGATCTCGACCATGAGCTGGTTGAGGTTGTTGCCGGCCTTGTTGATCGCCCGCTGATGGGTGCCGAGCAACACGGTGAGGTGATCGACGGCCCGCCGGTCGGGCAGCGGGACGAAACCGTCGGGGCGGCCCGTCTTCACGACCTCCTGCGCGACACTCATGGCACTGTCCGCCAGGAACGCGGAGCGCGACCGTTCGAGCTTGGCGGCGGCGATGTCGATGAAGTCCTTCTCCGCCGGTTCCACGGAGCAGGTCACCTGCTTGGTGCGGACGGTTCCGGAACGCGGCCGGTACATCCGCTCGGCAATCGGAACGATGTGATCGTCCACCGGAAGGGCCGGGCGGTCGAGTTCCGGAACTCCGAGGTGGAGGAACTCGGCGATGGTCACGGTCGGCGCTTCACGCACGACACGGACGTCGGCATCGACGGGCTCGACGTCGGGCTCGGAAAGCTCGTCCTGGTCGTGGCCGCCCTCGGTCACAACCTCCTGGTCCGGCGCGCCCTCGCGCCGGTCCCGCCCCGCCACCCCTGGGGCGGGGTCAAGCGCAAAGTCCGCGTCGCCAACGGCGATGTGGACTTTGCCCCAGCTTGCTCCGTCGTCATCCTGCCCCCGGCCTCCCCGGCTCAGCGCCCGCGTGACCTGGGCGAGAAACCGACCACGGCGGGGCTTGTCGCCACTGGTTGCAGGCACCTCGGTGCTCTCGTTGCCGGGGTTGTGGTCGTGCTGCGGGTCGGTCATGGGGGCCTCTGTTTCGTGTCGGTACAGGCGGTGACGGCCGGGTCGGAGGTTCGGTGGGAAATGCCGGCGATGCTTCCGGGCGGAACCCGGTTCGGAGGTCCCGGACATGCGGTGTTTCGGGGCGGCGGCCGGAAGTGCCGGATATCCGGATGGCGGGATGCAGGAGTTCCGGTGACCTGGAGGGGCGCGGCGAAGGAGGGCTCGCCCGATCCGGACCGGCCGGGTCGGGCGAGCCGGTTGTGGTGTGCCGGTCGGTTAGTCGACCCCGGAGTGGGCCATGACCGGCTCCGGCTGCCCGGCGGCCTGCTCGTCCTTGAGGAGCTGCAGGAGTTCGCCGAGGCGGTCGTTGGAGATCGGCGTCCCGGACGCGCGTACGGCGTTCTTGACCACGGTGAGGGTGGTGCCGCTCTCGGCGACGGCGGGCCGCGCGATCGCGAGGAGCTGGTCCATGGTCGCGGCCGGCGGACGGCCCCGCCTGATCGGCGACGCCGGCTCCCGA
Source organism: Kitasatospora sp. NPDC002551 (assembly GCF_040296005.1). Classification (NCBI taxonomy): domain Bacteria; kingdom Bacillati; phylum Actinomycetota; class Actinomycetes; order Kitasatosporales; family Streptomycetaceae; genus Kitasatospora; species Kitasatospora sp. NPDC002551. Next base: position 267,184 of record NZ_JBEOWI010000001.1, read on the forward strand.
TTCCCGGCAAGGACGGCGTCGACGGGCCCGACCTGCCTGGCAGCCACCTCCGGGGAGGGCTTCGGTGGCTGCGGCGCCGGGGCGTCGACCCCAGTCGGCATCGGTCCCGCTGGGTCAGCGTCGTTCAGATTCTGAACGGCACTGCTGTTCAGACTCTGAACGGTGACGCTGTTCAGAGGCTGAACGCCGACCGGTGGAGCGGGGGCTTCGGGGTTTGCGTGGAGGAGGCGTAGGAGGCCGGGGCTGACGATTCCCCAGCCGAGGAGGAGGCAGGGTGCGACAGCGTCGAGGCCGGCGCGGCCGTAGTGCCCGGCGAGGACAGGCTCGGTGGTGTTGAGGGCGAGGGTGAGCAGGCCGCACAGGTGCATCAGACGGATGGCCGGGCGGAGCTGGGCGGGGTCGGTGCCGGTCGCGGCGAGGTGGTGGAGGGCGACCAGGAGGCCGACGACGGAGAGATCGACCATAGGGGCGATCAGCGGTGCGACCGGACGCGATATGCCGAGCCGCAGCGCGAGTGCCCAGACGTTACCGAAGGAGAAGGCGAAGGCCAGGGCGGAGATGGCGGCAATCACGAGGGTGATGGTGGTGCGGGCGAAAGCACCGGAGCCGGTCGGGCGGTTGGCCAGCGGCGTCGTGGGCATGCGGTGGACGTCCTTGCATTGAAAGGGTGCTGTTGGATTGCCGTCTTTGCCGTCTTGCCGTTGCACCCGTGGGTCGGTGCGGATACAGCAGAGGCGGGCTCGGCTTGCCGAGGGGCACGGACGCGGCGGCGTTCAGTCTCGGGACGATGCGCGCATCTGTCTCGGGCCATCTCCGTCCTGGGACGCGCCCGGTGGGCCTGCAGCGTTACGGCGGGGTGGGCGCAAATGCGCGGGCGAATGTGCCGGTCAGACGGCGGTTCGCCTTCTGCGGTCGGTGCCGGTGAGGATGGCGCGTTCGCACATCTCGGCCAGCCGGGAGGCGGTGCGGTCGCCGAGGGCGGTCTTGATCTCGCCCGGCGCCAGGTTGGTGGTGAAGATCGTCGGGAGCAGGTGCTCGTAGCGGTGATCGACCAGCCGCAGCGTGAGTTCCTCGGTCCACTCGGACGCCTTGGCCGCGCCGAGGTCGTCGATGACCAGCAGCGGGCAGGTCATCAGCTCGCGCATCTCCCGCTCGGTGTCGACTCCCTGGCGGGGACGCTGGGAGGCGTACAGCTCCGTGGCGGTGAGCTTGTTCCAGCGCAGGCGCACCCCGGCCTTCAGCAGGCTGCGGATCGCCCCGTACGCCTGGTGGGTCTTGCCGGAGCCGGTGGGTCCGGCGATAAGGAGCGAGGGGCCCTGGGCAATGCCGGGGGTGCCGCCGGGGCCGGGTCGGCAGGCCAGGGTGACCTGTTGGACCCAGGTGGTGACCTCCGGGTGGTCGGCTTCGGCGAGCCGGTAGCGCGGCGGGATGCACCGGTCCGCCAGCTCCAGCGCAGTGGAAGGCTGGTCGGTGTCGTGCAGTGGCCGGTCCGGGTTGATGCCCTTGGCGGCCAGAAGCCGCTCCATACGGAGGATGGCCCCAGAGGCCGGCTGTGGGTCGCGACCGTCCGTGCGGCGGGGGTTGGGCAGGCTGGTCACAGGTCCCCCTCGTAGTAGGCGCGCGCGTCGGCCGGGTTGGCGAAGGGCTGGTAGGGCGCGCGGGCGGCTCCGTGCCCGGCGCGGGAGGGCGCGGTGGGCTGGGCGTTGATCGCCTCGTGGACCATGCTCGGCAGCACGCTCGGGCTCATCGGCTTCGCCGCGTACAGCCGCAGCCCGGCGCGAATGTCGTCAGCGCTGGTGCCGCCGTCCAGCAGGCCCTTGATGACCTTGCCGAGGTGGCCCCGCACGCCTCCCGGTACCGGCTTCGGGCAACTGGCGACGTACTCGGCCACCAGGTCGCCCGCGTTCACCGAGGGCTGGGCGGCTGGTGTGCCGACCAGCACCGAGCCGTCCCGACCGGGTGATGCCGGTGAGGGTGCCGGGGTGGGTGCGGCGAAGCCGCCCCCTTCAGGGGTAGGTCCATGGTCCACGGTCCATGGTCCAGGCACGACGTTCTCCGGAACCCTCCGGAGAGACTCCGGAGACGTGGCCTGACCTGCACTTTCGCCAGGAGCCGCCGTCTCGGGCACCGGCACGGCCCCGACGTGGGCGGACTCGGTACCGGCCGAGCCGGGCACCTTGGCGGGGAGGGGCTCGGAGACGGTCGCGAGCAGTTCCGGAACGCTCCGGAAGTTCTCCCGAGCCGGGCGCGCGCACCCCTTGGCCTTGCACTTGCCGCACCAGCGCGCCGTCTCGTGGACCGGGCAGGAGGGCAGGCGCGAGACGGTGGGGTGGGAGATCTTCTGGTGCTCGTGCCACTTGGCGATGTGCAGGTACTGGCGGCCGTCGCAGCCGGTGTACCGGCAGATCAGGCCGGTCTCGGCGAGCTGGCGCAGCTCGTCCTCGGTGTCGAGCGCCGTGTGCTCCGGCCGCAGCGACCACAAGGCGCCGTTGAGGACAGCCGCGTTGTCGCGGTGGCGTCCCTCGTCGTCGGCCTGGGTGAGCAGGCAGACGAAGGTACGCTCGGCGCCCAGGGACACCGAGGCCAAGTCCTCCGACACGGGGTACTCGGGCTTGATGGTGCGGATGCGCGCCATTGGCCTACCACCCCGTCTTCGGGGCGGCGGCGGGCGAGACAGGTGCGACGCAGGGGTGCGACGCCGTACGCTGGGGCACGCTGGTCCTTCCTCGGTGCACGTGGGCTGCAACCCTGCACCGCGGTCGATCGTCATGGAAGGGCGGTTCTGGACCTTGCGGGCCCTCGGTGTTCGAGCACCGGGGGCCTTTGCATGTCCGGGGACAGATGGGCACGCGAGCCGTCAACGCTCAACTCGCAGGATCGGCCTAGTCGTTGGCGGCGATCCATCGGCGACCTTGGGCGCCGAGGGACCACGAACCTACGCACACACGCCGGGAAGATCCACTCCAAACGGGCAAGTCCGCCCACAGCAGACAGGCTTGTCGAACGGGTTCTCGCCAAGTCAAGCTGCATCAGCCGCCACGTTCCCGCCGGCCGCATCCTCGATACCGAGCAGACGCAGGAGGTCTGCGGTGATCACGCGGTACTTCTTCCCCAGCCGGAGCACCCGGCAGGGGTAGTCGCCGAGGCGGGCCAGCTCGTAGCCCTTGCTGCGGCCCAGCCCGATGGCGCGGTTGGCGGTGTCAAGGTCGATGGCGACCGGCAGCGCGAGCAGCTCGGCCCGGCCCATTCCCTGCACCACGTCCGACGACGTATCAGTTCGCACATGAACTCCAAATCCGAGATCCCCCCGGGGAGGGGCGGCGGCGGAGTGCCGCAGCGGATAAGAGCTTGGCAGTAGCTATTGTGTCGATATGACACACGGCCGCTACGCAGACTGGTCCGCCGACGACGAGGACGTGCTCGACTGGCACGACCAGATCACCAAGGACGTGATCGAAGCGATCACCCGTACAAGGAAAGACCTGGAAATGACCGCGCAGGAGCTGGCCGACGAGACCCGGCGTCTGGGCCACGAGGTGCCCAGGAACGTGATCGCGAACTGGGAGTCCGGCCGGCGAAAGACGATCACGATTCCGGAGCTCATCGTGGTAGCCGAGGCCCTGGACGTCGCACCCGCCGACCTGGTCTTCTCACCTGCCCTCGGCGGCCATGTCAACTACCTGCCCGGGAAGGACATCGGCCGCTGGTCGGCCTTCAGCCGCTTCACCGGAGAGCACCCGCACTCACCCGGAACATTCGATCTCTACCTCCTCCGCGAGCACGCCCGAATCTGGCAGGAGCTGCAGCGCGAACATCACGACGCGTTCCAGCTGGAATTCAACTTCGACCGGGAGAACTGGCCACCCGGGTCAGAGGAGAAGCGCACCGCTTTCATCGATGCCGTCCGCCTTCGGCTTCAGCCCGTCAGAGCAAGAATGCGCGAGACGGGCTGCGAGGTACCCGACCTCGCGCCGAGCCTCAAGTTCCTGAACGCCGAACTCCCCCCGCTCAACACCGATTTCGACCTGGAGGACGAATGAAGGGTTCCACCTACCACCGCTGCTACTGCCGCGACGCCGAGACCGGGAAGCCGCTCGGCAAGGCGTGCCCGAAGGCTGGCAGCCGCAAGCACGGCTCCTACTCCATACGCCAGGAGCTGCCCAACGCCGAGGACGGCACGCGCCGTTCGTTCAACCGCGCCGGCTACGAGACGCTCAAGGAAGCTCAGGCCGACCTCGACCACGTTCGCGGCCTGCTCGCCCTCGGCAAGGAGGATCCGGACGACCTGGCCCTGGTCGCCGAGCTCCTCGTGAAGGTCGCCGATGAGAAGGCTCAGCTGCCCGACATCGAGGAGACCCGCAACCGCCTGAAGGCCGGTCAGGACCTCTCCTCTCGCGTCACCGTGGGCGAGTGGCTCGACACCTGGCTGGCCGGCAAGAAGATCCGCAAGTCCGGCATCACCCGCTACGAGTGTGACGTCCGGATCCACCTCAAGCCCCGCATCGGGCACATCCGCGTCGACCGGCTGCGGGTGAGCACGCTCGCCGAGATGTTCACGGCCATCGCCGACGCCAACGAGGAGATCCTCGAGAACAACGCCCTGCGGCACGCGCTGAAGGCCGAGCTCGCCACGGTGCCGATCAAGGGCGTGGAGAACCGCGCCCGCCGCAAGGCTCTGCGCACCGAACTCGCCGAGATGCCGCCCTTCCGGCGGACAACCGGCGCGGCCACCCGCCAGCGCATCCGGGCCACGCTCCGGACCGCCCTGAACGCCGCGATCCCCGAGGGCCTGATCACCCTCAACCCGGCCGCCCACGTCAAGCTCGACCCGGCGACCAAGCCGAAGGGTCTGGTGTGGACACCCGAGCGGGTCACGCAGTGGCGGGAGACCGGTGTGAAGCCCTCCCCCGTGATGGTCTGGACGCCACAGCAGACTGGCGCGTTCCTCGATTTCGTCGCTGACGACCGCCTGTACGCGATGTGGCACGTGATCGCCTTCCGCGGTCTTCGCCGAGGCGAGGCGTGCGGGCAGCTGTGGTCCGAGACCAACCTCGACGCCAACTCGCTGACCGTGACGACCCAGCTCGTGCAGGACGGCTGGGAGGTCGAGGAGTCCGACCCCAAGACCGACGGGAGCTTCCGGACCGTGGCGCTGGACGACGACACGGTGGCCGTCCTGCGGCGCCACCGCGAGCGCCAGCAGAAGGAACGGGACGACTGGGGAGCGGCTTGGAAGAACACCGGCCGGGTCTTCACCAACGAGGACGGGTCCTGGCTCCACCCCGGCAAGGTCACCGAGATGTTCGCGCGACTGATCGCCGCATCCGGGCTGCCGCCGATCCGCCTGCACGACCTCCGCCACGGCGCGGCCACGCTCGCCCTCGCCGGCGGGGTCGACATGAAGGTGGTGTCCGAGATGCTCGGCCACTCCTCCATCAAGATCACGTCGGACACCTACACCAGCGTCCTGCCCGAGATCGCCAAGGGCGCGGCCGAAGCCGCCGCGAGGCTCGTTCCCCTCCAGCGGAAGACCGAGGCCGAGACTCGCGCCAAGGCCGCGGCCGAAGCCGAGAAGGCCAAGCGGAAGGCCGCGAAGAAGGCGAAGACCAAGGCCAAGAAGGCCAAGGGCTAACCCAAGATCAACACCGGCGCTCACGCATCGCTCACGCAAGCGATCTTGTGGCGCGTCGCTGACGCCTGATCACACGTCAAGGAATGGCAAAAGGCCCAGGTCATGGGCTATATGACCTGGGCCTTTCCTGAGCCGCCTGCGGGATTCGAACCCGCGACCTACGCATTACGAGTGCGTTGCTCTGGCCAACTGAGCTAAGGCGGCGCCGTTGCCGGAAGTCCTGGCAACGCGGGCCAGTCTACACAGGTTCGCGGGTGATCCGTAACGGGATACCCGGGTGGGGGGTCAGGCGGAGGAGACGGCGAGCTTGGCGGCGAAGCCGGCGAAGAGGGCGGCGACGCCGCTGGTGAGGCCGGCGGAGAGGCGCTTGCGGCGGCGGAAGGCGGAGGCGAGGGAGGTGCCCGCGAAGATCAGCAGGGAGAGGTAGAGGAAGCTGAAGGTCTGCAGGATGCCGCCGAGGAGGGCGAAGGAGAGCACCGGGCTGCCGTAGGAGGGGTCCACGAACTGGGTGAAGAAGGACAAGAGGAAAAGTATGGCCTTGGGGTTCAGCAGGCTGATCACCAGGGCGCGGCGGAACGGGCGTTCGGTGGACTCGGCGGGGTCGGCGGCGGCCGCCGCGGCGAGGGCCTCGGCGCCGGCGCGGTGTTCGCGCCAGAGCTGGCGGGCGGCCCGCAGCATGCCGATGCCGATCCAGAGCAGGTAGGCGGCGCCGCCGAACTTCACCACCGCGAAGACCGCCGGGTTGGCCTCCAGGAGGGAGGCGGCGCCCAGGGCGGTCAGGCTGATGAGCGTGAAGTCGCCGACGAAGACGCCGGCGGCGGCGCGGTAGCCGGTGCGGACGCCCTTGCGGGCGGCGACGGACAGCACGTAGAGGGAGTTGGGGCCGGGGAGGAGGACGATGACGAGGGCGCCGAGGACGTAGGTCGCCAGGTCGTTGACTCCGAGCACGGTGGGCTCCGGTGGGGGCTGGAGAGCGATGAGGGGGCGCTCATCCTAACGTCGTACCGGGTGCCTGCTCAGTGCCCGCAGCGCTTCCCGTTCTCCGGTGCCTCGCCGGCCAGCAGGTAGCGGTTGACCGCGCCGTCCACGCAGGCGTCGTGGCGGCCGTACGCGGTGTGGCCGTCCCCGTCGTACGTCAGCAGCCGGCCGGACTCCAGCTGCCCGGCCAGTGCCTGCGCCCACGCGTACGGGGTGGCCGGGTCCCGGGTGGTGCCGACGACCACGATCGGGGTGGCTCCGGCGGCCCGGACGGTGTGCGGCGTGCCGGTGGCCCGCACCGGCCAGTAGGTGCAGGTCAGCGCCATCCAGGCCATGTCCCGGCCGAACCGGGGCGAGGTCCGCTCGAACTCCGGCACCGCCCGCGCGGCGTCGTCGGGGCCCGTGAACGGCGCGGGCAGGTCGAGGCAGTTCACCGCCATGTTGGCGGACATCAGGTTGGGGTAGGAGCCGTCCGGCCCACGGCCGTAGTAGTCGTCGGAGAGCCCGAGCAGGCCGGTGCCGTCGCCGGCCCGGGCGTCGGCGAGCGCGGTGCGCAGCCGGGGCCAGAGGAAGTCCGCGTACATGGCCTGGATGACGCCGGTGGTCGCCTGCGCCTCGGTGAGCCGGCGGGCGCCGTCGGTGGTGGGCAGGGGCTTCGCGTCGACCGCCGCGAACAGGGCGGTGAGCTGCTCGCCCACCTGCTGCTCGGTGCGGCCGAGCGGGCAGTCCTCGTGGGTGGCGCAGTCCCGGGCGAAGGCGGTCCAGGCGGTCTCGAAGCCGCCCGCCTGGGTGCGGTTGCCGGCCAGCGAGTCGAGCGACGGGTCCATCGCGCCGTCGAGCACCATCCGGCCGGCGCGGCCGGGGAACAGGCCCGCGTAGGTCGCGCCGAGGAAGGTGCCGTAGGACTTGCCGACGTAGTTGAGCCGCTCGTCGCCGAGCAGGGCGCGCAGCACGTCCAGGTCGCGTGCCGCCTCGACGGTGCTCAGGTGGCCGAGCCGGGCGCCGGAACGCTCGCGGCAGCCCTCGGCGAACTCCTTGGCGGCGGTCACCAGGGCGTCGACCTCGGCCCGGTCGTCGGGGGTGATGTCGACGGCGGTGTACGCGTCCATCCGCTCGCCGCTCAGGCAGGTGACCGGGGAACTGCGGCCGACTCCGCGCGGGTCCAGGCCGACCAGGTCGTACCGGGCGCGCACCGCGGGGTCGTACGCGCGGGCCGCGCCCTCGACGTACTCGACGGCCGAGCCGCCGGGGCCGCCGGGGTTGAGCAGCAGGGAGCCGAGGCGGCCGTCGGATCCACCGGATCCCTCGGAGCCCGCGGCCCCGGTGGGGACGGCCGGGGCGCGGACGGCGGCCAGGGTGAGGTCGCCGTCCGCCGGGTGCTCGTAGTCCAGCGGCACCCGGAAGGTGGTGCACTCGTAGCCGTCGTCGCAGGGCTGCCAGGCGAGCCGCTGCCCGTAGTAGGGCGCGAGCCCGGGCGGCACGGCGGCGGGCAGCGACTCCAACGGGGTGACCGCCGGACCGGACGCCGCCCCAGGCGCCGCCCCGGCCCCGGATGCAGCCGCGGACGGGGACGCGGACAGGGACGGGGACGGGGGGCCCGACGGCGTGGCGGCCGAGCAGCCGCCCACGAGCAGCCCGGCGGCCGCCGCCCACGCGGCCGCCGCCACCCGCCCGCCACGCCGCCCGCGCCCCGCGCCCAGCCGCGCCGGTGCGTCCTGCCGCCTGTCGGCCCGCATCTGGCATCCCCTCAGCCGTTCACTCCCGGTGGCCCCACTGCCACCCGGGGTACCGGTACCGGAAGCGTAGTGCCGCGCGCCGACGGCCTCAGGACGCCTTGCCGAGCGCCTCGCCGAGGAACTGCGCCGCCTGCCGGACCAGCCGCAGCCGGATCCGCTCCGCCGAGTAGTCCGTCGCGTTGTCGGAGATCCGCACCTCCGCGCGGGCGGCCGCGCCGGTGCCGCCGCGCAGCGCCGCCTGCAGCTTGCGGGCGGCGTCCAGCCCGGCGGTGTCGGCCTTGCCGGCGGCGAGCAGCAGCCTCGGGGTCCCGGTCGCGGGCGCCTCGGCACCGGTGCGGGCGAGCGCGGCCGCGTCGTACCGGCCGGAGACGGCCGCCGCCGCGCCGTACAGATCGGGGCGGGCGAGGCCGGCGGCCGCGGCGCAGGGCGCGCCGTCCTCGACGCCGAGCGTGCCCCAGCCCGCCGGACCGGGCGGCAGGGTGCGGAAGGTGGCCGCGATGGTGGTGCGCAGCGCGGCGTCGTCGGCGACGGCCATCGGGGCGGCGGCGACCAGCTCGCAGGGGTGGGCGGTGCCGTTCGGGGCCTCGGGGGCGACCAGGATGAACGGCTTGCCCTTGGCGCTCTGCACGGCGGAGGCCAGGCCCTCGAAGACGTCCGGCACCTCGGCGTCGGCGGTCTTCCGGGGGGTGGCGGCCTGCATCACGACGACCGGGAAGCGGGCGTTCGGGTCCTTGGCGTACTGGGCCGGCAGCCAGACCCGGACGTTGCGCGGATGGCCGTCCGGACCGGGCACGGCGGACTGCAGCAGCTCGCCGCCGCCCGGGTGGCCGACGCTGTCGAACCGGCTGACCACCGGCACCGGTGACGGCGTCGGCACGGCCGGCACGGCGGCCGGGGCGGCCCCCGCCGCGGGGGCCGCGGCGGGGTCGACCGGCGGAGCGGCCTGCCGGCCCCCGCCCGCACCGGCCTGCCCGTCGTCGAACCGGTCGCCGAACCGGTCGTCGAACCCGTCCGGGAGCGACCCGGCCGACCCGATCGACGCGTCCGCCCCGCCGCCGCTCAGCGCGCCGAACGTGCCCAGCGCCGTGAGCAGGGTCAGCACGGTGACGCAGACCCCGCAGACCATCGCCCCGGCCGCCCGCAGCAGCATCGGCCGCTGCTCCCCGGCCAGCTCGTACGTCTCGGCGGCCCTCAGGTCGCGCCAGCGCAGCAACGCGCCGCGTGCCAACCAGACGCCGCCCCCGGCGGCGGCCAGCAGCGGGATGATCAGGAGCGAACGGACCATGGGACGCACCACCTCGCAGGAGGGCCGGCCGACCGTGCGGGCCCGGCACCGTACGGGACGCGACGGCCCCGAAGCGGTGGGGCGCTGTCGGCCCCAGCGTGCAAGACGATCGGGGCTCGCACACGCGTGTGCCCGGCGCGTAACGCACGTTCACTCGAAGGTGGGACGGCCACATGCGGGCGGGGGCCGGACCGGCGCCCCTCGGCGCACCGCCCGCGCGGCTCAGCCCGCGCGCAGCGCCACCGTCATCGCCTCGACGGCGAGCAGCGGGTCGACGTTGCGGTCCAGCGCCTGCCGGCAGGCGAGCACCGCCTCGATCCGGCGCAGCGTGGACTCCGGCGGACCGGCCTGGGCGACCCGGTCCAGCGCCTGCCGCTGGTCCTCGTTGGCCAGCGCGCCGGTCGAGCCGAGCTGGAGCGCGAGCACGTCCCGGTAGAAGCCGAGCAGGTCGAGCAGGGCGACGCCGAGGGTCTCCCGGCGGGTCCGGGTGGCCCGGCTCTTCTGCCGCTTCTCCAGTTCCTTGACCGCTCCGGCCATGCCGCGCGGCGCCTTGGTGCCCTCGGCCGCGCCGTACGCGGCCCTGAGGTCGTCGGTCTCCTTGGCGTCCTGGGTCTCGGCGAGCGCCTCGGCGTCGGCCTTGGCGGTGTCGACCAGACGCTGGGCGGCGGCCAGGCAGCCGCCGATGTCGCCGACCTCCAGCGGGATGCGCAGCACGTCGGTGCGGCGGGTCCGGGCCTGCTCGTCGACCGCCAGCCGGCGCGCGCGCTCGACGTCGCCCTGGCCGGCCAGCGCGGCGAGCCGGGCGGTGTGCGGCTCGACGCCGTCGCGGCGCACCAGCATGTCGGCGACCGCGTCGGCGGCCGGGGTGCGCAGCACCAGCAGGCGGCAGCGGGAGCGGATGGTCGGCAGCACGTCCTGCACCGAGGGGGCGCACAGCAGCCAGACGGTGCGCGGGGACGGTTCCTCCACGCCCTTGAGCAGCGCGTTGGCGGCGGCCTCGGTGAGCCGGTGGGCGGCGTCGACCAGGATCACCGACCAGCGGCCGCCGGTGGGGTAGCTGGAGGCGCGCAGGACGAGGTCGCGCATGTCGCCGACGCCGATGGACAGGCCGTCGGTGCGCACGTACTTCACGTCGGCGTGGCTGCCCGCGAGGACGGTGTGGCAGCCGTCGCAGAAGCCGCAGCCGGGCGTGCCGCCGAGCGCGAGGTCGGGGCTGGTGCACTGGAGCGCGGCGGCGAAGGCCCGGGCGGCGGTGGTCTGGCCGGCTCCGGGCGGACCGGTGAACAGCCAGGCGTGGGTCATCAGCGAGGCGTTGGCGCCCGCCGCCGGCTCGGCGCCGCGCCCGGCGCCGATGATCGCCCCGGCCGCCCGGGCGGCGGCGGTCAGCTGCTCGACCACCCGATCCTGGCCCACCAGGTCGTCCCAGACGGCCACTGCTGCTCCCAAGCTCGCTACGGACCTGCCGCCCCGCCCGTACGGGCGGAGGCGGGGTGCGGGACCCGTCGGGCGTACCGGCCCGGCCGGCTCTCCCGTTCCCGCCGTCGAGCATACGTGGCCGCCACGACACCACCGGGCCCGTCGCGACAGCTGCGCCCGGCCGGACGGGCCCCTCGTCGCCCTGCGGCCGATCAGCTCCGGCGGCCCCAGCGGCGGCCCTTGCCCTTGCCGCCGTCCTCGCTCTGGTCCGGAGCGCCGCCGCGACCGCCGTTGCCGCCGTTGCCACCGGCGGGCCGGTCCTCCGGTCCCCAGCGGTCCCACTCCTCGCGGGAGCCGAGCAGGGTGTCGGTGAGGCTCGGCAGGTCGTCCATCGGGGTCTCCTCCGCCCAGTCCGGCCTCGGCCGGGGCTCGGCGGCGGGCGGCTGCTGCGGGTCGATCACCGGCATCTCGCGGGTGCTGTCCACCGGACGCTCGGCCGGACGCTCCGCAGGGCGGGCCGCCGGGCGGGCCCCGGTGCCCGGCCGCTCGTCGCGCCACAGGTGCGGGGGCGTCCGGTCCACGGGCGCGTCCGGCTCGATCCGGGGCAGCACCGCCGTCCGGTCGGCGTCCTCCGCCGGGATCCTGGGCAGCACGGCCGTCTCGTCCGCCGCCGCGCCGGTCCGCTCCGCCGGCGTGCCGGGCACGACCGGCAGCTTCGCCGTCGCCGTGAGGTCCGCCGCACCGGCGGAACCGGGGCCGGCGCCCGGGCCGCGCAGCGCGAGCTCCTGGGTCGCCTCGTCACCGCCGCCCGGGCGGTCCGCCGGGCCGGTGTCCCGCACCGCCCGCAGCTCGGTGGTCGCCGCGTCGTCCGGCGAGCCCGCGCCGGCACCGGCACCGGTGGCACCGGACGCACCCGCGCGCTCCGCCGCCTCGGCCGCCGCGGCAGCAGCCGCCGCGAGCGCGGCCGCCTGCGCCAGCCGGGCCTCCTCGGCCCGCTGCAGCGCCTCCTCCGCCCGGCGGCGCTGCTCCTCGCGGGCCAGCTCACGCTGCCGCTGGAGCTCCGCCCGGGCGGCCTCCTCCTCCGCCAGCCGCTTGCGCTCGGCCTCCTCGGCGGCCCGGCGGGCCTCCTCCTCGGCGCGCCGCTTCGCCTCCTCCTCGGCGCGCTTGCGGGCCTCCTCCTCGGCCTTCTTCCGCGCCTCCTCGGCGGCCTTGCGCGCGGCCTCGGCGGCGACCCGCTCGGCCTCCTCCTTGGCCAGCCGCTCCTTCTCCGCCTGCTCGGCCCGCAGCTGCGCCAGCACCTCCTGGCGCTTGCGCTCGGCGGCCTCCTCCTCGGCGCGCTTGCGGGCCTCCTCCTCGGCCCGGCGCCGCGCCTCCTCGGCCGCCTTCCGCTCCTGCTCGGCGCGGGCGGCCTTCTCCTGCTCGGAGAGCGGCAGCTCGCGGTCGAGCCGGTGGCGGATCGCGGTGGTGACGACACCGGGGGCCTGGCTGCCGTCGACGACCAGGTAGCGCGCCGGATCGGCGGCGGCGAGCGCCAGGAAGCCGGAGCGCACCCGCTGGTGGAACTCGGTCGGCTCGGACTCCAGCCGGTCCAGCGCCTCGGTGAACCGCTCGCGGGCCCGGGTCGGGTCGACGTCCAGGACGACGGTCAGGTCGGGCAGCAGCCCGCCGGTCGCCCAGCGCGAGATCCGGGCGACCTCGGTGGCGGCCAGGTCGCGGCCGGCGCCCTGGTAGGCGATCGACGAGTCCATGTACCGGTCGGTGATGACCACCGCGCCGCGGGCCAGCGCCGGACGGATCACGTTCTCGACGTGCTCGGCCCGGTCGGCCGCGTAGATCAGGGCCTCGGCGCGGTGCGAGAGGCCGGTGTTGCCGACGTCCAGGACGAGGCCGCGCAGCCGCTGGCCGACCGGGCTGCCGCCGGGCTCGCGGGTGAGCACGACCTCGTGGCCCTTGCCGCGGATCCACTCGGCGAGCGCCTGGGCCTGGGTGGACTTGCCGGCGCCGTCGCCGCCCTCCAGGGCGATGAAGAAGCCGGTGCCCGCCCGGTGCGGGGCGGGGCCGGTGGCGCCGCGCACGGCGTCGACCAGGTCCCGGCCGAACGGCACGGTGCCGCGCCGGTCGTCGGTGCGCAGCAGCACGACGGCGGCCAGCACCAGGGTGAGCAGTCCGGCGGTGGCGATCGCGAGGGCCGCGCCGCCGTGGATGAAGGTGAACGAGCCGGGCTCGACCGTGCCGTACTCGACGTCCCCGTAGGCGGCGGCGATCAGCGGGACGCCGACCAGCGCGGCGCCGACCACGGCCCGCAGCACCGCGTGCAGGTGCTCGGTGACCTGCGGCAGCCGGACCTCCTCGACCTCCTGGGCGAGCAGGGCTCGGCCGGTGGAGATCACCACGCCGGCGGCCAGCGCGGCCAGCACGGTGAGCAGCAGGACGAGCACGAAGTCCAGCACCAGGCCGGCCAGGATCAGCGCGACGCCCTCGGTGAGCAGGGCGAGCGCGAGCAGCCGGCGGCGGGAGAGCGAGGGCAGCACGGCCCGGGTGATCCGGACGCCGAGCGCGGGCACGCCGGTGGCGGCCAGCACCAGCAGGCCGTAGCCGATCGGCCCGGCGCGGTGCTCGGCGGCGGTCAGCAGGGCCAGCGCGGCGACGCCGGCCATCGTGGCGTACCCGGCGCAGACCGCGAAGGTGAAGTAGGGGGCGCAGCCGGTGCGGCCCTTGGCCAGGGCCGGGCCGGGAGCGGCGTCGGTGGGAGCGCGCAGGCCCCGCAGCGGCGAGACCGGCGGCACCCGGACGGGGCCGCCGGGCAGCTCCTGGAGGTGGACCCGGGCCGCCGAGACGGCGAACAGGGCGGCCGCGCCGAGGGCGGCGAAGGTGGTCTGGTGGGCGCGCAGCCAGTCCGAGCCGAGCGCCGCGCAGACGTTGTTGAGCAGGGTGAGCGCGATCAGCGCGGCGGCGCCGAGCGGCACGGTGGCCCAGCCGGTGCGGTGGTCCAGCGTCCGCACGGTGGCCAGGTTGGCGGCGGACGGGCGCTGCTCGGCGGCCGCGGCGTACGGGTCGGCGGGCGGCAGCAGCGCGGGGACGGCGGCGGCCTTGGCGATCGCCCAGACCCGTTCGGCGGCGCCGGTCAGGAAGACGGTGGCGAGCAGCACCCAGGTCGCGGCCCCGGAGGGCTTCGGGCCGGAGCCCAGCCAGACGATCCACCAGGGGGCGACGCCGATCAGCACGGCGCGGGCCGCGTCGGCGCCGAACAGCGTCCAGCGCCGGTCGAGCTTCCCGCTGAGCAGTCCGTGCACCGGGCCGAGCAGCGCGGCGCCGACCAGTCCGGTGGCGGCCAACCGGGTGGCGAGGACGGCGGCGACGGCGAGCGGCAGGCTGCGCGGCGGGTCACCGAAGGACCCGCCGAGCACGGCGGCGATCACGGTGAGCACGAGCAGCACCAGCAGACCGAGCCGGTCGGCGGTGCCGCCGATCAGCTGGGTGGTCCACAGCCGCCGGTAGGGGCGCAGCCGCAGCAGCGCCCGGATCCGCTCGCCGGCGGTTCCCGCGGGCGCGGTCTCCGGCCGGTCGGGCGTGCCGGTGCCGGCGGCCGCCGCGGCGCTGGGGGTGGGCTGCTCCTCGCTCGTCATACGGTCAGCGTAGCGGTCGGGGCATGGCGCAAAAGAGGGGAGCGCGGCTCCGGGAGGGCTCCGCCACCGGGTTGTGACGGTCCGCGTACGCCCCTGTCACGCCCGGGCCCCGGGTCCGCCGGGGCGGACCGGTGAACGGTTCGGGCCCGCGCCGCCGGGGCGGACACGGGCCCGGATGCGACCGACCGGGGGTCAGCCCTCGTCGGTGGCGGTGGTCTTGCTCGCCGCGGTCTTCTTGGCCGCCGCCGTCTTGGTGGCGGCCTTCTTCACGGTGGTGGTCTTCTTCGCCGCCGTCTTGGCCGCCGCGGTGGTCTTCTTGGCGGCGGTCTTGGTCGCGGTCTTCTTGGCCGCCGCCTTCTTCGCCGGGGCCTTCTTCGCCGTCTTCTTCACCGGCCCGCGCGCCCGCTTCTCGGCGAGCAGCTCGTAACCGCGCTCGGGGGTGATGGTCTCGACCGCGTCGTCCTTGCGGAGCGTGGCGTTGGTCTCACCGTCGGTCACGTACGGCCCGAACCGGCCGTCCTTGACCACCACCGGGCGCTCGCTGACCGGGTCGGTGCCCAGCTCCTTGAGCGGCGGCGCGGCGGCGGCCCGGCCGCGCTGCTTGGGCTGGGCGTAGATCGCCAGCGCCTCCTCCAGCGTGACCGTGAACAGCTGGTCCTCGCTGGTGAGCGAGCGGGAGTCGGTGCCGCGCTTCAGGTACGGGCCGTAGCGGCCGTTCTGCGCGGTGATCTCCACGCCCTCCGCGTCCACGCCGACCACGCGCGGCAGCGAGAGCAGCTTCAGCGCGTCGTCCAGCGTGACGGTGTCCAGCGCCATCGTCTTGAACAGCGAGGCGGTGCGCGGCTTGACGGCGTTCTTGCCGGTCTTGGGCGTGCCCTCGGGCAGGATCTCGGTGACGTACGGGCCGTAGCGGCCGTCCTTGGCGACGAGCGTGTTGCCGCTGACCGGGTCCGGGCCCAGCTCGTAGTCGCCGCTGGGGCGGGCCAGCAGCTCCTCGGCCAGCTCGACGGTCAGCTCGTCCGGCGGCAGCTCCTCCGGGATGTCGGCGCGCTGGCCGGGCTCGCCCTCGACCTCGGAGGCGCGCTCCACGTACGGGCCGTAGCGGCCGACCCGCAGGGTGATGTCGTCGCTGACCCGGAACGAGCTGATCTCCCGGGCGTCGATCGCGCCGAGGTCGGTGACCAGTTCCTTCAGGCCGCCCAGGTGGTCGCCGTCGCCGTTGCCGGCCTCGGCGGCGCCGCCCGCGGCCGTGCCCTCGCCCTCGCCGAAGTAGAAGCGCTTCAGCCACGGCACGGACTGCGCCTCGCCGGCCGCGATCCGGTCGAGGTCGTCCTCCATCTTCGCGGTGAAGTCGTAGTCGACCAGCCGGCCGAAGTGCTTCTCCAGCAGGTTGACCACGGCGAAGGAGAGGAACGACGGCACCAGCGCCGTCCCCTTCTTGAAGACGTAGCGGCGGCCGATGATGGTGTCGATGATCGAGGCGTAGGTGGAGGGGCGGCCGATCTCCCGGTCCTCCAGCTCCTTGACCAGCGAGGCCTCGGTGTAGCGGGCCGGCGGCTTGGTGGCGTGGCCCTCGGGGGTGATCTGCTCGGCGGCCAGCGGGTCGCCCTCGGTGACCTGCGGCAGCCGGCGCTCGCGGTCGTCCAGCTCGGCGTTCGGGTCGTCGGCGCCCTCGACGTAGGCCTTGAGGAAGCCGTGGAAGGTGATGATCTTGCCGGAGGCGGAGAACTCGACGTCCCGGCCGTCGGCGGCCCGGCCGCCCACCTTGACGGTGACCGACTGGCCGACCGCGTCCTTCATCTGGGAGGCGACGGTGCGCATCCAGATCAGCTCGTAGAGCCTGAAGTCGTCACCGCTCAGGCCGGTCTCGGCGGGGGTGCGGAAGCGGTCGCCGGACGGCCGGACCGCCTCGTGCGCCTCCTGCGCGTTCTTCACCTTGGAGGCGTAGGTGCGCGGCGCGTCCGGCAGGTAGTCGGCGCCGTACAGCTGGGTGACCTGCGCGCGGGCGGCGGCGACGGCGGTGTCCGACAGCGTGGTCGAGTCGGTGCGCATATAGGTGATGAAGCCGTTCTCGTACAGCTTCTGGGCCACCTGCATGGTCCGCTTGGCGCCGAAGCCCAGCTTGCGGCTGGCCTCCTGCTGGAGCGTGGTGGTGCGGAACGGCGCGTACGGCGAGCGGCGGTAGGGCTTGGACTCGACGCCGCGCACCGAGAACGCGGTCTGCTCCAGGGCGGCGGCCAGCGCGCGGGCGGCCTGCTCGTCCAGGTGCAGGGTGTTGGCGCTGCCCGCCTTGAGCCGGCCGTCCTGGCCGAAGTCGCGGCCGCTGGCGATCCGCTTGCCGTCGACGGCGATCAGCCGGGCGCCGAAGCTCTCCGGGTTGGCGGCGTCGGCCGGGGTGCGGCCGGTGCCGAAGGTGCCGACCAGGTCCCAGTACGAGGCCGAACGGAACGCCATCCGCTCGCGCTCGCGCTCGACGACCAGCCGGGTCGCGACCGACTGCACGCGGCCGGCCGACAGCTTC
The DNA here is from genome assembly GCF_040296005.1 of Kitasatospora sp. NPDC002551. Classification (NCBI taxonomy): domain Bacteria; kingdom Bacillati; phylum Actinomycetota; class Actinomycetes; order Kitasatosporales; family Streptomycetaceae; genus Kitasatospora; species Kitasatospora sp. NPDC002551. Next base: position 284,378 of record NZ_JBEOWI010000001.1, read on the forward strand.
GGCATGACCTTCTTCCAGAGCACCGGCGAGACCTCGAAGCCGTACAGGCGGTCGAGGATGCGGCGGGTCTCCTGGGCGTCGACCAGACGCTGGTTCAGCTCGCGCGGGTTGGCCACCGCCTCCTGGATGGCCGACTTGGTGATCTCGTGGAACACCATGCGGTGCACCGGCACCTTGGGCTTGAGCACCTGCTGGAGGTGCCACGCGATGGCCTCGCCCTCGCGGTCCTCATCGGTGGCGAGGAAGAGCTCGTCGGACTCCGCGAGCAGCGACTTCAACTTGCTGACCTGGGACTTCTTGTCCGCGTTGACCACGTAGATCGGGGCGAAGTCGTGGTCCACGTCCACACCGAGCCGGCGCACCTCGCCGGTGTACTTGTCCGGGACCTCGGCGGCCGTGCTCGGGAGGTCGCGAATGTGCCCGACGCTCGCCTCGACGATGTAGCCGGGGCCCAGGTAGCCCTTGATCGTCTTCGCCTTGGCCGGCGACTCGACAATGACGAGTCGCTGTCCGTGCGCGGTCTCGCTGCTCGGGGACACCTTCGCTCTTCTCTCCCGGTCGTTACGTGAGCTGGTCGGCGCTGGCAGCACGGGCTGCGCTCCGCCCGACCCCTCCACCGTCCCGGGGCTGCCGCTGTACGACGACCCCACCAGCGGAGTGTGACCGTACCCCGGCCACCCTTGTCAAACGGACGGATCCCGCAATTTCACCGGCAAGGCCGACCGACGCCACTCGAACGGTAACCCGACGGCGACGGATCGCGCCCTGCGGAGGGGGGCTTCGGCGGGTTTCGAAGGATGGAATGACGGATTTCAAAATCTGTCAACGGAATATCCGCCCCCGGATCCCGGCCGCGGCCGGGGGTGGCGGGGGCCGCCGGACGGCCACCGCGGGCGGCGGCGGGGCCGGTCAGGAGGCGGTGAGCAGCAGGAGTGCGCCGGCGGCCAGGCAGCCGAGGGCGAGCACCGTCCACAGCAGGTCGGCGACGACGGCCCGCGGACCGGTCTCCTCCGGCGCGAGCACGGCGAGGCCCGGGCGGCGGGGGTCGTAGGCGATCCGCACAGAGGTCCCGGGGACGAGCCGGGGCGGGCGGCGCAGCGGGGTGTGACCGCGTGGCCGGGTCAGCACCAGCTCGCACGCCTCGACGGCCGGCAGCGGGACGCCGGGGGACACCGCCACGGGCTCGGTGGCGAAGGAGAGCAGGGGCGCGCTGTCGAGTTCGCCGTGCGCGTCGGACTCGGCGACCACGGTCGCGACGGCCGGCCGGCCTCGCCGGCGCACTCGGTGGCGCAGGCGCACTTCGGCGGCGCACCAGAGCATGAGTGCGCCGCCGAAGAGGGCGAAGACCACGCCCCCCGCCGTAGCCGTCGTCGTCTCCACCCCAGCCGCCCCCAGCTCTGTCCACAGCCTGTGGACAGAGCCTCACAGGCCACGGCCAACGAGGGGCGGATTTTCGGCGAACGGCCGCCGAACCGGGGGAAGCCTCGAAGTGAACCGGCCCCCGGGCAGCCGGCGCCGGCGGGGCTCGGGCCAGCGGGGCTCGGGCCGGCGCTTCGACCGGTGGGGTTCGGGCCTGCGGGGTTCGTGACGGCAGGGATCGTGACGGCAGGGATCGTGACGGCGGGGATCAGGCCACCGGCCGGATGAACCCCTGTTCGGTCAGCAGCCGCAGCGACTCCGGCATCCGGTCGCGCAGTACCACCCGGTCCTCGCCCAGCAGCTGGGCGATCGCGTCGACGATCTCGCCCGCCGACAGGGTCCCGTCGCAGACCCCGACGAAGCCGGCGCCCACCGTGTCCACCGTGGTCGCCCGGCGCATCCCGCGGTGGTACCGCAGGATCACGTGCTCCGGGTCCTCCGCCCCCGGTGCGCCCACCTGCTCCTGGACGACCTCGTCGGCCAGCACGTACCGCGCCGCCAGCAGGCCCGCGTCGTCGTGCGTGCGCAGGAAGTCCTGCCGGTCGAACCACTCCTCGATGTGCGGGCCGAGCGGCTGCTCCACCGGGTGCGGCCACTCCTCCACCCGGACGGTCGGCTGCTCGGCACCGCCGGCCCGCAGGGTGATCCAGCCGAAGCCGATGCCCTCGACCCGGCCGGCCTCGAAGGCGTCCAGCCACTCGCCGTAGCGGGCCCGGTAGTCGCCGCCGGGGCCGCGGTGGTCGCCGCCGTCGCGCAGCCAGAGCTCCGCGTACTGCGCCACGTCCTGGACCTCGCGCTGGACGATCCAGGCGTCCAGGCCGGTGCCGGCCACCCAGCCGGCCAGCCGGTCGTGCCAGTCCTCGCCCCTGACGTGCTGCCAGTTCGCGAGCAGCTGGCAGTAGCCGCCCGGCTCCAGGTGGGCGGCGGCCGAGCGGACCAGACTGCGGCAGAGGTCGTCCCCGGCCATCCCGCCGTCGCGGTAGGTGAACCGGCCGGCCGGCGAGATCACGAACGGCGGGTTGGAGACGATCAGGTCGAACCGCCGCTCCCCCACCGGCTCGAAGAGGCTGCCGACGGCGGCCTCGGTGTTGTCGAAGCCGGACAGCGCCAGGGTCAGCTCGGTGAAGCGCAGCGCCCGCGCGTTGAGGTCGGTGGCGGTCACCCGCCGGGCGTGCCGGGCGGCGTGCAGCGCCTGCACACCGGAGCCGGAGCCGAGGTCCAGCACCGAGCCGACCGGCCGGCGCACGGTGATGCTGGCCAGCGTGCTGGACGCGCCGCCCACTCCGAGCACCAGGTCCTTGCGGGCCACGCCGTGGGCGGTCTCCCCGGAGCCGATCCCGCCGGCGCCGCCGACCGCGCAGCCCAGGTCGGAGACCACCCAGGCGTCCGAATCCGGCAGCCCGGCGACCTCGTTGGCGTACGGGCGGATGTCCACGGTGGCGCGCACCAGCTCGCCGTCCGGACGCAGCCAGCCGTCGGTCAGGCAGTCCTCCACCGGCAGCGCGGCGGCCGCCGCCTTGTAGGGCACCGGCTGCTGCAGCAGGAAGAGCCGCACCAGCGTCTCCAGCGGGCTGCCGCCGCGGGTAGCGCGCAGCGCGGGCACCGCCTCGCTGCGGGCCAGCGCCGCGTACCCGGTGGGCCCGAGCAGGTCCAGGCAGCCGTCGGCGGTGTACGAGGCGGCGAGCAGCGCCTCGCGCAGCTTGGCGAGGCGGGTCGGGTCGAGAGCGGGGCTACTGATCACCCCGCCATTGTCCCCCGCGAGACCCGCCCCGCCCGCCCGTCCCGGCCGCTTGCCCCGGCACGCCGACGACCCCCTCGGCCGGGGGCCGAGGGGGTGCGGGGTGCGGGTCCGGGCCCGGCGTCGGGTCCGGCTTCGGGCCCGGGTTCGGATCCGGCTGGTCGGCTGCGGTCGGTCAGCTCGCCGAAGGGGCGGCGGCCGGCGTGGTCGGCGCCGGGGTGGCGGCGGGGTCGCCGGTCGCCGGGCTCGCGCCGTCGGTGGCACCCGCCGAGGGCGCGTCCGTGGGTGTTCCGGTCGCCTGGTCCGTCGGCGCGGCCGTCGGAGCGGCGGCGGCCGCACCCGGCTTGCACCCCTCCTGCTTGGCCATCGCCGCGCCCAGCTCGCCACGCTGCAGCTTGTTCTGCGCCTGCGTGGAGAGCGTGGACAGCTGGCGGATCTGGTCGCCCACGCTGCGCAGCCCGTCGGCGAACTTCGACTGGTCGTCGCTGGTGAGCGCGTCCAGCTTCTTCTGGATGTCCTGGTAGCCCTCGGCCGCCTTGTTGAGCTCGGCGACGGTGTCCTTCTGCAGGGCCGTGCCGTCGTCCACCTTGGGGGCGCCGGCCCCGTCGATGGCGGCGGCGATGTCCTGGTTGGTCTTGGCCAGCCGGCCGATGTCCGCCGAGAGGCGCTTCTGCAGGTCGCCCGGCGCCTCGCCGGTCTTCACCTGCGCGGTGTCCGCCAGCGCGGTCTGCGCCTGGGCGATCGGGTCCTTGGCCGCGCCGCACACGTTCGCCGCCCAGGACTCCAGCTGCTTGCTGTTGTCGTCGCCGCAGCCGACGGCGCCGAACGCGAGCAGCGCCCCGAGCGCGGGTACGGCCAGCAGTCGCTTGTTCACCGGGAGAAGCCCTTTCGGTTTCGGTCGTCGAACTGCGAACCTACACGGCCGCCGTTCGACTCCCGGTTCCCGCCCGGGCCTGCTCCCGCTCCCCCTCCGCGAGCCGCCGCCGCTCGGGGCGGCAGGCGGCGCTCAGTGCGCGAGCGCGTCCACCGAGGCCGGCCAGCTCATCCTGATCAGCCCTCCGCCGACACCGGCGGTGACCTCCAGGTCCTCGACCAGGCCGGTGAGCACCGCGAGGCCGAGCGCGTCCTCGTCCGGCTCGCCGCCGTCCGCCGACGCGGCGGTCGGGACGGTGTCGAGACCGGCCTCGTCCTCGACCTCGATGAGGAAACGCTTCTTCTGGTCGATCAGTGCGACGCGCACCGCGCCCTTGACGTCCCCGCGCCGGTGCAGACCGACCGCGCGGGAGCACGCCTCGCCGACGGCGAGCCGCACCTCGTCGAGCACCGACTCGTCGACCCCGGCCCTCCTGGCGACTGCCGCGGCCACCAGCCGGGCCGTGCGCACGTGCTCGGGAAGCGCGCTGAATCGAAGTTCGACGGTTGCCATGTCTTCCCCCTCGGGGTGCTCCGACCGGGGCCGGGCTCGCGGCCCCTGCGGGCCGGCGTCGACCGGCCCTGGGGCGGCCGGACGGGCCGGGGCACGCGGCCCCGGCGCCCGGACGCATAGGGATCGGGCGGGCCGGCCACCTGGGGCCGACCCGGCCGGGTCAGTCGGTCCTGCGGATCAGTCGGTCGCCTGGACCGCGTCGTCCACCGAGTTGTGGATCGGGAAGACCTTGGTCAGACCGGTGATCCGGAAGATCTTCAGAATGCGCTCCTGGTTGCACACCAGGCGCAGCGAGCCCTCGTGGGCACGCACCCGCTTCAGACCGCCCACCAGCACGCCGAGGCCGGTGGAGTCCAGGAAGTCCACGCCCTCCATGTCGACGACGAGGTGGTAGCTGCCGTCGTTGACGAGCTCGACCAGCTGCTCGCGCAGCTTGGGGGCGGTGTACACATCGATCTCGCCGCCAACCTCGACGACCGTGCGATCGCCGACTGTACGGGTCGACAGGGACAGGTCCACGGAACCTCCAGCACCTTGCCTTGCTACGTCATTGCGATCCTCGGCCGGACGGCCGCCACCGCATGGTCGCGAACTCCGGGCACACCCAGCCAGTGCGTGGCAAGCCTCGGCGCTGCGACCCCCGGCCGTACGGCCGTCACGGCCACATTCAACCACCTGCGACCATGCCCGCACGATGGCTTAGGACGATTCTCCGTCACGCCGGTGACACACTGGGTCCTCATGCCGCCGCGTCACAGCCCGCCCGAGGCTCTGCTCACGACCCTGTCCGCCACCCGAGGGCGGTCGGACCGGCTCACCCATACGGAGCACCTTCCCGCCCGGCCCGCCCGCTATGCGCCGTGGCCCGACTGGATCCGGCCGGAGGTCGTGGCGTCCGCCCAGGCCATGGGCGTCCGGCAGCCGTGGGCTCACCAGGCGGAAGCGATGAATCTGGCCAAATCCGGCCAATCTGTGGTGATCGCCACAGGGACCGCCTCGGGCAAGTCGCTCGGCTACCTGGGCCCGGTGCTCTCCGACCTGCTGGTCGGCACCGAGGCGCGCAACGGCCGGGGCGCCACCGCGCTCTACCTCGCCCCGACCAAGGCGCTCGCCGCCGACCAGCGCCGCCGGGCCGCGGAACTCGCCCCGCCCCGCGTCCGGGCCGCGCTCTACGACGGCGACACCCCGCCCGAGGAACGCGAGTGGGTCCGCCAGTACGCCTCGTACGTGCTCACCAATCCGGACATGCTGCACCGGGGCATCCTGCCCGCGCACGCCCGCTGGTCCTCCTTCCTCAAGACCCTGCGCTACGTCGTGGTCGACGAGTGCCACGGCTACCGCGGCGTCTTCGGCTCGCACGTGGCCCAGGTGCTGCGCCGGCTGCGGCGGATCTGTGCCCGCTACGGCTCCTCTCCCGTCTTCCTGCTCGCCTCCGCCACCACCGCCGACCCGGCCGTCACCGCCCAGCGCCTCACCGGACTGCCCGCCGAGGCGGTCACCGAGGACGGCTCCCCGCGCGGCCCGATGGTCTTCGGGCTCTGGGAGCCGCCGCTCACCGAGAACGTCGGCGAGCACGGCGCGCCGGTCCGCCGGACCGCCACCGCCGAGGCCGCCCACCTGCTGACCGACCTGGTCGAACGGGAGACCCGGACCGTCGTCTTCGTGCGCTCCCGGCGCGCCGCCGAACTCGTCGCCCTGCAGACCCAGGACCAGCTCCCCCGCCCGCTCGCCGACCGGGTCGCCGCCTACCGCGGCGGCTACCTCGCCGACGAGCGCCGGGCCCTGGAACGCTCGCTGCACTCCGGCCGGCTGCTCGGCCTCGCCTCCACCTCCGCCCTCGAACTCGGCGTGGACATCTCCGGCCTGGACGCCGTCCTGATGGCCGGCTACCCGGGCACCCGGGCCTCGCTCTGGCAGCAGGCCGGCCGGGCCGGACGCGAGGCCCAGGGCGCGCTCGCCGTGCTGATCGCCCGGGACGACCCGCTGGACACCTACCTGGTGCACCACCCGGAGGCGCTGTTCGCCACCCCGGTCGAGGCCACCGTGCTCGACCCGGACAACCCGCACGTACTCGCCCCGCACCTGTGCGCGGCGGCCGCCGAGCTGCCGCTCACCGATCCGGACCTGGAGCTGTTCGGCCCCTCGGCCGCGCCGCTGCTGCCGGTGCTGGAGCGGCGCGGACTGCTCCGCCGGCGCGGCGACGCCTGGTACTGGACCCGCCGCGAGCGGGCCGCCGACGCCGTCGACCTGCGGGGCAGCGGCGGCAGCCCGGTGCAGATCGTCGAGGCGCCGACCGGCCGGCTGCTCGGCACCGTGGACGCCTCCGCCGCCCACACCACCGTGCACACCGGGGCCGTCCACCTCCACCAGGGCCGCAGCTACCTCGTCCGGGACTTCGACCTGGACAGCTCGGTCGCCCTGGTCGAGCTCGCCGATCCGCCCTACACGACCTCCGCCCGGGACATCACCTCCATCTCCGTGCTCTCGACCGACACCACCGTCGACTGGGGCGAGGGCCGGCTCAGTTTCGGTTCGGTGGAGGTGGTCAACCAGGTGGTCGGCTACCTCCGCAAACGGATCTCCACCGGCGAGATCATGGGCGAGAGCAAGCTCGACCTGCCGCCCCGGACCCTGCGCACCCGGGCCGTGTGGTGGTCGGTCACCGAGGACCAGCTTCTCGACGCGGACATCCCGCCCGACCAGCTGCCCGGCGCCGCCCACGCCGCGGAGCACGCCTCGATCGGCCTGCTCCCGCTGTTCGCCACCTGCGACCGCTGGGACATCGGCGGTGTCTCGGTGCCGCTGCACCCCGACACCGGGCTGCCCACCGTGTTCGTCTACGACGGCCACCCCGGCGGGGCGGGCTTCGCCGAACGCGGCTTCCAGCGGGCCGTACGGTGGCTGACCGCCACCCGGGAGGCGATCGCCGCCTGCGAGTGCGAGCGCGGCTGCCCCTCCTGCGTGCAGTCACCGAAGTGCGGCAACGGCAACGACCCGCTGGACAAGGCGGCCGCCGTCCGGCTGCTGGACGTGCTGCTCGCCGGCGCTCACGCGGCCGCCGAAGAGACCGGCCGGGACCGGGAAGCCGCTCAGGACGGACCGGACGGGCGGCACGGGCGGCACGGGCGGGACGGGCAGGCCGGACCGGACGAGCGGGACGGGCGCGACGGGCGGGTGGCGCCCACGCACGTACCGGACCCGACGGAGGCGGCCCAGGCGGCAGCCGAGGCGGCCGACGGCGCCGAGGCGGCGGCCCGGGCGGTGGAGCGGGAGGCCGGACGGACGACCGACCGACCCACCGACGGGAGCGGGCCGGGAGCTTCATGAGCCGCCCCCGTTCCACTCGTCCGGCCCGCCCTCACCGAGTGCGGCCCGCGCGTCCTCGTCCGCCGGCTCCACCGGCGCCCTGACCGGTCCGGCCCTGGCCCGCGCCCGGGCCGGCCCCACCGCCAGGCGCAGCGGCAGTCCGGCGACGGGCACCCGCGCCACCACCTCGACGGCGTCCGCCGCCCGGTCCACCGCGCAGGAGACCACGGCGGCCTCCTGCGCGGCGGCCACCGCCTCGGCCCGGGCGCAGCCCCCGTCCGCGTCCAGCAGCAGCCGGTCGGCCGCCGCGAGCGCCGCCAGGTCCGCGGCGGACTCCGCCCGGTGGCGGGCGCCGACCACCGCGCCCACCGAGAGCCCGGCGGTGCACGTTAGGCAGCCGAGCAGGGCGCAGGCCAGCAGCCAGACCGTCGCCGACCCGGTGTCGGCCCGGCGCGGCGCCGACCGCGCACGGTTCCTCGGTCCGCTCACGGGCCCGAACCTCCCTCCGCTCCTCGCAGGGTGTCCTCCCGGGCCGCGACGGCGGTGGCGCTCAGCCGTACCGCGAGCACCTCCGCGAACCGCCCCGGTGCCCCGTACGGCGCGTCCACGGTGACCCGGACGGTGTCCGGCGCGAGGTCGACCAGGACCGCCGCGCCGGCGGGCGCGGCCGCCCGTGCCACCCCGGCGGCGTCCGCCTCCCCGCGCGCGGCCGCCCTGGCGCCCACCCGTGCCGCGTCGACGCAGCGGAGCTGGGCGGCCGCCGCGAGCACCGCCCAGACCAGCAGCACGCCCAGCAGCACCAGCGCCGGCAGTGCGACGGCGGTCTCGGCGGTGACGAAGCCGTTGTCGCCGCGCCGCCGTCGCCGCGGCAACCGCCACTGCTGCCGAAGCCGCAGCCGCAGCCGCAGCCGCCGGTCAGGTCGCATGGAGCGCCCGGTCCAGGGCACCGGCCAGCGCTTCGAGCACGGCCGTGCTCGTCGCCACCTTGTACAGCCCGGCCGCCAGGGCGCAGGCCCCGAGCGTTCCGACCGCGTACTCCGCGGTGGTCATCCCCGCGTCCGAGTCGCCCCGGGCCCGGATCCGCCGCCGGATCGCGAGCGGGACGGCGAGCCGGATCCGGCGCGTCGTCCCGGCAGCGGCGACGGCCACGGGCTTGATCGCCACGTTCATGGTTTCCTCCTTGCATCGAAATGGGTTCGCTCGTGCGCGTCGTCACGCCACGTGCCGCCACGTGCCGCCACGTCACATCGCGTACGAGAAGCGGCCGGTGAGCCCCACGACCACGGGGGCGACCCCGACCAGGACGAACGCCGGCAGGAAGCACAGCCCGAGCGGTGCCGTCGCGAGCACTCCGGCCCGGCGCACCCGGGCGTGCGCCGTCCGCACGGCCTCCGCCCGCCGACCGCTCGCCAGGCCGCAGAGCGCTGCCGCGGCCGGGGCACCGCTCAGACTCGTCCGGGCCAGGCAGCGGGCCAGCGGCGCCAGCGGCGGATGCTCCTCGCCGAGCCGCCTCCAGCAGACCTCCGGAGGCGCTCCCAGGGCGAGTTCGGCCGCGGTCGACAGCAGTCGCGGACCCATGGGGGCGTCCACGCTCGCGCCGACCGCCGCCACGGCCGCCGCCGGCGAGGCCGCGGAGCCGAGGCAGGCCGCCAACAGTTCGGCGGTGAGCGGCAGCTGCCGCACCAGCCGCTCCGCCTCCAGCGCGGCCCGGCGCTCCGCCGGGGACCTCGCCCGGGGCATCCAGCGGTGCAGCCCGACGGCCAGCAGTCCGCCCGCCAGCAGTCCGCCCGGTCCGCCGAGGAAGGCCGCCGCCCCGAGCCCGGCCGCCACCACCGTCGCCGCCCGCCGCGCCCACCCCGGGAGGGCGGGACTCCCCCGCGCCGCCGGCCGCCGTTCGACCCGCCACCGCCGGGGCGGGTCCCCGGCACCCAGCAGGGCGTCGGCCCGCCGCCGCGCCCGCCACCGCCCGGACGAACCACCGACCACCGCGAGCAGCAGCCCCGCGCCGACCGACTCCGCGACGGCCCGCTCCGTCAGCCAGGTCATCCGCACCCCACCTCCCGGCGGAACGCCCCACTCGGCCGACCGGGCCGGGCCCGGGTCCGGCTGATCCCGCACCGCCACTCCTCCGGCGGCGGCTCGGCCTCCCGCGGCGGGGCGGCGCCCAGGGCGCCCTCGGCGGCCGCCCGGACGATGCGGGCGGTCCACGCCAGCCCCAGGCCCTCCAGGGTCACGCCCGCCACCAGGCAGGCCAGCCCGGCGGGTGTGTGGAGCAGCACCTCCAGCGGTCTGGCCCCGAGGGCCGCGCCCAGCAGCAGCCCGGCGAGCGGCAGGGCCGCCAGCACCGCGATCGTGGTGCGCGGCGCCGCCAGCTCGGCGGCGATCTCCTCCGCGAGGGCGCGCTCGACCCGCAGGGCCTCGGCCACCCCGTCCAACCCGGCCGCCAGGCCCGACCCGCCGGCGGCGGTGACCTCCCAGCAGGCACCGACCGCCGCCGCCCCGCTGCCGCCCGGCAGTTCGGCGAGCAGCCGGAACGCGGCGGGCACGTCCGCCCCGTACCGGCCCGCCGCGAGCCGGGCGACCGGTTCGGCACCGAGCCTGTGCAACGCCACGAGATCGGCGGCGATCCGCGTGGTCACCAGGTGCAGTGCCTGCTCCGGCGTCGCCCCGCCGCGCAACTCGCCCGCCAGTGCGGCGCAGAGCTCCACCACGGCGGCCGCCCGGTGCCGCGCCTCGGCCGCCGTCGCGCGCCGCAGCCGCCACCGCCGCAGCGGCAGGACGGCCGGCACGGCCGCCAGCACCGGAACCGGCGACCCCGTCGCCCACCCGGCCGCCAACCCGCCGGGGAGCAGAAGCAGTTCGGGAGCACCCCGCAGGGGCCGCCAGAGCCTCCCCCGCCACCGTGGGACCGCGACCGCCGCGCCGCCGACGTCATCACCACCGGCACCGGCGTCGGCCTCACCCGTCAGCACCGCACCGGTCCGACGTACACCCACCACTTGCCGCTGCAGCCCGCACCACGCCGCCACCGCGGCCCCGCACAACATCAACACCCACCAGAGCGCCACCTCGTCCAGCGCCATGGACACCACCTCCCGCTCCGTCGCCACCAACGCCGCCCCGACTGCCCCGACCGCCCCGGCGGCCACCGTTCCGCTCCGCTCGTCTCCTCGGCCCGCCGCCCGGCCCGAGCAGCAGCACGGCACCCGCCGCACAGCCGCCCATGAACAGCGCGAAGGCCACCTCCGCCGCCCCGGCCGTCACGGCGGACCCTCCTCGACCGCGGCTCCCCGGGCGGCGAGCAAACCGGTCAGGCGCTCCCAGCCGGGGCCCGGGACCGTCCCGCCGTCCGGCGTGAACGCCACCGCCGGGGTGGTGACCGCGAGCCCGCGCCGGTCGCCGCCCAGCGTGTGGATCTCGGCGACGCGCCGGCGCCCGCTGACCGGCTCCCGCACCAGGTGCACCACCAGGTCGAGGGCGGCACGGAGCTGGCTGTGCAGGGCCTGGCGGTCCAGCCCGGCCAGCGAGCCGAGCGCCTCCAGCCGCACCGGCACGTCCGCCGCCGTGTTGGCGTGGACCGTCCCGGTGCCGCCCACATGATCGGGATAACCGTGCACGTATCCTGTGCCGGGCCGTGGCCCAGTCCGACCGAAAGAAAGGGCCACCGTGCCAACCGTCGTCATCTACGACCGCTTGTCTCGCCTGTTCGCCGAAGAGGCGCCCGACCACCGCATCAACGCATGCAAGGCGTACGCCGAACAGCGCGGGTGGCAGGTGATCCACATAGCCACCGACACCAACGTGTCCGGCGCCACGAAGCTGGAAGACCGCCCCGGCATGCGCGAGGTCCTGTCCTGGCTACCACGCGCTGACTACGTACTCGCCGCCAAGCTGGACCGCTACGCCCGCAGCGTTCTGGAGTTCCAGCGCCTGCTGAAGGCAGCAGACTCCACCCACGCGACGGTCGTCACCGCCGACGGTGTGGTGTCCCCTGAGAACGCTTCGATCATCATCAACGTGCTGGCTGCGTTCGCCGAGTACGAGCGAGACATGATCACGGCCCGCATCCAGGCGTCGAAGGACCACTTTCGGTCTCGCGGCAATCACCTGGGCGGCTTGGCACCCTACGGCTACGCCGTGGAGGGGCCAGTGAATAACAAGCGCTGGACCATAGACGAGACCGCCGCTTCCATCGTCCGCGAGTGCGCCGAACAGCTGACGCAGCACGGCGCATCGCTGGCCGGTCTGGCTCGGAACCTTAACGAGCGGGGCATTCTGCCCCCCGCCGATCATGCGCGACAGCGCGACGGCCGCAAGATGCGGGGCCAGGTCTGGCACACGACGACGTTGCGAGACGTGCTCTACACACCTGCGGTCCGAGGCTGGCTTGTACAGGCTGTGCCGGGTGAAAAGCGAGGGGCGCTGACAAATCAGCCGGTACTCGACGCCGAGGGCCACCCTCTGTCCGCTGGCCCCGCACTCTTGGATGCCGAAACCTGGTCTGCGGTGCGCGGGATCCTCGACGAGAAGGCCAAAGGGCGTGGTGTGCAGCGCAGCGGGAAGGCTCTGCTGTTGCACGTCGCGCCCTGCTCCGAGTGCGACGGACCCATGTACCGGCAGCGGCGCGAGGCGCGCGGGAAGGACTACACCACGTACGTGTGCCGGAAGGGCGTCGGCAAGCACGGGATCCACCGGCCAAACGTGATCGTGGCCGCGCCGGTCGAAGCAATGGTGACCGCCGAGTTTTTGAAGCGCTTCGGACGGCTCAAGCTGATGCGCTGGACTGAGCCAGACGGCAGTGCGGTTCTCCAGCTCTCCGAGGTCACGACGCAGATCGAGCGACTGGCCGGAAACCTGGTCCACCTTGAACCGGGTGGGGCAGCAGCGCGGATCGCCGTAACACAGCTGAACGCCTTGGAGCGCCGACAGGCAGAGCTGCGGACGGAGGCCGAACAAGCCGAAGGACGCTGGGTTGACGCTGGCCGGACAGTAGAGGCCGAGTGGAACCAGCGAGATGAAGAGGGGCGGCGGGGCCTGCTCATCGACTTGGGCGCACGGGTGGTGATATCACCCCCAGCACCGGGTGCACCCAAGCGATTCGACCCCTCGCGCGTATCCATCGACTTCGAGGGCCCCGCGTGGGTGCGCGACGCTGATCCCGCGACGGCAGAGCTGGCGGCAATCGCACGGGTTGAACTGAATCAAGTCCCATAAGGTCCCCAGCGCCCTTTGAGCGGCCCCACAGCCCCGCCCTGGCCATCTGGCCGGGGCGGGGCTTTCTCGTCCGCGCGGGACCTTCTGCGAGCCGGCGGACGGGTGCGCCGCCCCGAGCGGTGGGCACTCCACAGCACGGCGGAGGACGGCGCCGCGCAGGCCCCGTTAACCGTCCCCCATAAACACAGGAGTACTGGGCGACCACCCAGAGCAACATTGTTACGTTTCTTAGTATGACGGTTGATATTTCCCTAGTTCCATACATAGAAGCTAAGAAAGAGTCTCTATGGCGGTAACTGGGCAAATAGGTTCTTGCATACTCAGCTTCGTAACGCTACCCGAGAGGCTCCGTATGTTCTACGACCCGTATTGCGATTGGTGCGACAAGGCGCTGACCGGCCGCCAACGCACCTACTGCTCGAACGCCTGCCGTCAAGCCGAGCGGCGCGCCGACGAGCGCACCCGCAGCGGCATCCCGCCGCGCACCTGCGACAAGTGCGGAGAGGAGGGGATTGACCACGCCAACCGTTACGGCGGCTGGTGCTACGACTGTACGAACACTCCGGCCAGGCACCGCGCCGAGGAAGCCCGCTGGGAGGCTGCGTGCGAGCTTGAGGGCTGTGACAGCAGTGCCTTCTGGGAAGGTGTGGGGCGGGCCCGGAAGTATTGTTCCGACAGCCACCGCCAGAAGGCGTATCGCCAGCGGAAGCGCGCGGCATCGCTAACGGCCAGTGCGGCTTAGAGGCGGACCCTTAACCACCCCCCATTAATGTGTTTGTGGCGCTCAGCGCCCGAAAGGGAGTGGGCCGAACCACCCCGACAACAACAACTGAATATTGCTCCGGCAGGTAGTGCGCTGCCTGCCGGTCCGCCCCGCTTCGCCGGGTGCGTGCTTTCCCGAGACTTTCGGCGGTCTCGGATGTGCGTGCACTCGGCGGAGCGGGGCCCTTTTGCGTTCCCTCCGCTGTGCGCGCTGTCGACTCACGAAAGGGAATGACCTTGCTTGAACGTAAAGAGATCGTGCTCGCCGCTCTCAAGGGCGCGATGGAGAGCGCCGAACCCGGATCGGAAACCTCTGAGCAGATTAGCCCCGAGCATGCCGCTGATCTTCGAAAGCGCCTCATGCAGAGGCATGGAATTCCTTCGGCGCTTGCCGAAGGCGTGACAGGAAACACGGCGGCTGAAATCGCCGCCAGCGCTAATCGCATCCGCGATGGCCTGGCTCAGTACCAGCCGTCTGGTGGTCTTCATACCCGGCCAGTTTCGCTCCTTCCTTCGGCTGGCCACGTGGACTCACCGCCAGACGATTCCGCAATCGACCCCATGGACCTTGCAAAGAAGATCCTGTCCCGTCGCTTCTCGGAGATCATGCGATGACTGACGCTACCGATGTGCCGGAAAACCTGAACATGGAAAGCCGAGTCCTCAACCCGGAAGGCGCCAAGGGCAACGGCCGTTTCGGATGGCACTTCTGGCCGGACGCCCCCGAGGCCAACGACGCGACGGAGCAGAAGTGACCGATTACCGCAACGCACACTTCCTTCCGGACCTGACGGTGACTGCGAGCGTCCTGACGTTGAGCTCCGAAGGCTTGGCGTCGCTGTCCTTTCGGCCTGTGATCGGCTGGCTTTCCGGTCCACAGCTTTCCCACGGCCAGCGATTCGGCGGGCATTCGGTTCCCGTTGTCGTGCCGTTGGTACTGAGGCCGAACGGGACGGTGGATACCCCTTCTCCGCTCGATTCGGTACCCCGCGAGAACATGGGCCAGGACCCGGCGCCGGCCGAAGTCATCCTGTTGGGTATCTCACCCAATCGAGAGGAAGCCGAGAGGTCCTATGGTCCCGTGCTGAATGCGATCGCCGAGCTGGTCGCAGAAATCTCGGCCGAGCAGGAAGCCGCCAAGGCGGCGGCCCAGAAAACAGCCGAAAATGCCGCTCGCGCCGAACGTGAGGAAGCCGAACGCCTTGCTGCCGTCGCAGCCGAAAAGGTAGCGCGGCGCGCTCATCTGATCAGCGACGCCGATGCGTTGATTGCCGAAAGCCGCGAATTCCTTGCGGCGCGCACCACCGAGGAAAACGACATTGCCTGAGACACTGACGCCGGAGCAGGAGCGAGCAAGGCGGCTCGACCTGCTGGATACGATCGCAGAGCGGGCCATCCCGTTCTACGCCTACACGGTGACCCCGGAGCCCGTTCGGGATGCCCTTGCCCGGCTGGACGACCTCCGGGAGCGTAAGGCCGCCCTGGACGATCTGGTGGCCGTGCTGCGGGCCGAGCTGGCGGGTCTGGACGCGAGGGACGAGCAGGCCGCCAAGGAGGCCGTACGGGACGGCAAGCCCGTGCCCAAGCGCACTGCCCGTGGCCCGCTGGAGACCAAGCTTGCCGAGGCGGAGCGCGCGCAGCTCGCCATGTACCAGGTTGCGGCCGATGCCTCGGGTGCTGTCCGGGCAGCGTCCATCGCTGTGCGGGCCGACTGGCGGGCGAACATCTGTGCCGTCGCCGAGGAGAAGCGCACCGAGGCGCTGACCGCAGCGACTCAACTCGCGGCACTGATGGATGAGTTGGCGTCGCTGGCTCTGACTGTGGAGAGCATGGACGACGACCTTGCCCACCCGTGGGGGCCCAACGAGCAGCAGTGGCGCAGCATGGCGATGCGGGGTGGGATCACGTGGAACGCGGACCGCGCGGCGCTGGACCGGATCGTCACGGACCGGCTGGAGTACTCGACCACGTATCCCGGCGGTCTGCCTGGCAGGCTCAACCCGGCCGAGGACCCGACCACGGAGCACAACCCGATGGCCGGGCCGTCGGCACCGCTCGGCACTCGGGGTGACTGACCCGGCGCTGACTACTTAGCGTGAGGGAAGACCTGGGGGGTGACCCCCTCCCCGGTCTTCCTTTATCGCTATGCCATAGCAGCTCTCGGCCTCTCTACGGGTCTGGGAGTTTCGGGATGGCCCCTCGGTTACCCGCTGTGACCTGCCTTTCGTCCGGGTTTGCGGGAGGGGCCCATGCGCGCGTGCACAGCGCGGGTGCACGTGACGCGCCCGCGCCCGCACGTGTGGGCCCCGACGACCTGAAGATCCCCGTAGAGCTGCCACCCGGGGTCCTGGCCGGGCCGACAGCCGGCCGGGGCCCAACGGGCCCACCCGAGACGCGGCACGCCCCCAATTCCCCACTGTGGCAATACGCCTGGAGTCGACTATCCGTTCGCCTATCGTCCATCCGCCATGCGGCCGGGAGTGGTTCGGCCAGCGCGCCGAGCACTGCCCGGCCTGTCACGAGACGTTCGCCAGCACCAGGGCGGGCGACGCCCACCGCATCGGCCCGCACGGCGCCCGCATGTGCCTGCCCCCGGCCACAGTCGGTCTCTGGCAGGACGGCAGTGGACTGTGGCGCCGACGCCCCTACCGGACGTACTGATCGCCCCCTTGCCCCCGTCTGGTCCCTTCGCGGGGTCGGGCGGGGGCCTTGCGTCGTTGGGTGCAGTCGTCTCTAGGGGTGAGTTGATCAAGCCGTGAGGGCGAGCCTTCGGCTGCCCTAATCAGCTAGGGCAGGGCCTGGTGTGCCAGAGGATGTCCCGATACCAATGGACGTCGTCGCCCACTTCAATGGGCTGCTTGCAGTGCGGGCACACGGGTGGCTCATCGTCTTCAGAACTGAACAATGGCCTGCTGTAGTTGAAGCTCTTCGGCACCTCGCGAGCGTACAGCCACGCAGCAGCGCTTGGGGCGTCACGCTCGTTCTCCCTGTACGCGATCTGCGCCCTCCGGTACTTACCCCTGACGCCCTCTTGTGCTGATCGACTGACGGGGCGATAGTCGTGCAACTGACTGCAATCGGCTCGACACAGGGAGATGTCATGAGGTTGCGTTTCCTCGGGATCATTCCGAACACCCCCGTCGACGACTCGCCGACGATCTGGCTGGACGAGGACACCGGTGATCTCCTGATCCAGTCCTACAAGGCCACCGAAGAAGAGGTGAAGGCGTGCCAGGAGATCGGGTCAATTCCCGGTCACAGCACGGACGTTCCCGGACACGAGACGATCATCCGGCTCCCGGCCGTGATGCTGAAGTACATCCCGCGACCGGAGGGCGGAAACGGTGAAGTACCCCGTACGTGAGGGCTTGGCCAAGGCTCGACACTCCGCCGTGCACCTGGAGATGCGTGACAGCTACACGCCTGACGATCCGGAGTTCGCCCGCTGGCTCGCAGGCCACCGGTACAACAATGATCCGGCGAACTTGCCTGACTGGTGGGGATCTTGGGCAGACCTAGCGGCCGAGACCATCGGGCGCGGAGTGGTCATGCGACGGGCCCGAATCGTCTCGGAGCCGGTGACGGACTACATCCGGTATGAGCACGACCTCACGTTCGCCAACGTCGCAGCGGGCGAGCTCGTCCGCTGGCTGCCCAGGCGAAAGGCCGCCGACATCGCCCTACCGGGAACCGACCTGTGGATGTTCGACGGGTCGACGGTGCTATTCACGTACTTCTCCGGGGCGGGCGACGTCGTGGACAGGGAATGGCGCACGGATCCCGCCGTCGTGGACCTGGTCAGCTCTGCATTCGAAGCGGTGTGGGAGCGGGCCACGCCGCACGAGGACTACAAGCTGGCCTGACCCATCATGTCCGTTTCTGGTTCGTCTCACGTCCAAGCTGCCCGGCAAGTCCTTGCAGATCGCCTCCGGGAGATGTGCAAGGACGCCGGGCTGGACGGCAAGCAACTCGCCGCCCTGTGCGGCTGGCACCCGTCCAAGGTGTCCCGGATCGCCGGCGCCAAGACGTCGCCCTCCGCCGACGATCTGCGCGCCTGGTGCAGTGCCTGCGGCCGGGAGGACGAGACGGCAGATCTGGTCGCCTCCCTGCGCGCCGTGGAAGGCATGTGGGTCGAGTGGCGCCGCATGGAGCGCGCGGGACTGCGAAGGGCGCAGCAGGCCGTTCTGCCGTTGTTCGAACGAACCCATTGGTTCCGGGCCTACTCGTCTTGGCTTGTGCCCGGTCTCCTCCAGACGTACGGCTACACCGAGGACGTGTTGCGCGCCGTTCAACAAAGGCGCGTGTCAGTCGACGATGTGGCCGACGCGGTAGCGGTTCGAATGGAGCGGCAACGCGTGCTCCGCGACGGACACCGGCGGTTTGCGTTCCTGCTGGAGGAGTCCGTCCTTCGCAACGGACTGGGTGACGCCGATACCCAAGCCGAGCAGCTTGAACGCCTGGTCGCCGTGAGCGCACTGCCGAACGTCAGCGTTGGGGTCGTCCCCACTCGGCTGCACCGTGCCCGGATGCCCGTTGAGGGATTCTGGATCTTCGACACGGCGCAAGTGAACGTTGAGCTTGTCTCTGGACATCTCACGCTGACGCAGCCCAGCGAGGTGGCTATGTACGCCGACACGTTCGCCACCCTGGCAGACATGGCGGTCTACGGCCTGAAGGCCCGAGCACTGATCACCGCAGCCGTTGATGCCCTCGGGTGACGGCGTGCAATCTCGTGCAATCTCATAGATCCCAACTTGCGTGACTACCTAGCGTGTTGCCCGTCGGTTCTGACCAGTCCGAGGGAGTGGCCCGCATGACGGTGAGCACCAGCACGCGCAAGCCCAAGACCCGCGAGGAGTACCGGGCCGAGCAGCGCCAACGCGTCCCCATCAACGACCCGCTCACCGGCTACGACGCCGACCTGTCCATGCGGGTGACACGTGGCGGCATCCTGCGCGAGTGGCCGCCCTGCACCTGCGGCGCGGATCACTGCCCCGACAAGGGGGCCGCGTGATGCTGTACGAGATCACCCGGCGTTTGCCCGAGGAGCGGCCCACGGACGCCGGAGAGTGCCCCACGTGCCTGTGGTACGACGCCATGGCGCAGCAGGCGATCCAGGACCCGGAGGGGTTGAACTACTCGCTCCGCACGGACGTGAGGATCCTCCGCCGCCGACACGCCGAGTCGGGCGAGTGCCTGGCCCCCGGGAGTCCCCGTGGCTGACCGCCAGGACGACGCGCAAGCGGCCCTTGACGGTCCCGCCGAGGATTCTGACCCGGTGGACCCGTTCGGGTGGCTGAGGACCCATCGTTGGCCCCCGGAGCGACCCGCCGGACCCCGGCCGGTCCTCACCCCGGAAGAGCACACAAAGGTGCCCCTGACGGCCGAAGAACGGCAGCGCCGGGCCGAGCTGCTGGCCCGCGTGCGCGAGGCCAACCACCCCCGCCGCTGATGGACCCCTACGCCCCTCCCGTCTTCGGAATCGGCGGGTTGTGGGCCGGTCAGCGCCGAGCGCACGACGGCCTACCCGCCCCGGTGCCCTGGTGGCAGCAGAACCGGCCCTCTTGGACCCCACAGACCCCCGCCCGCAGCAGGCGACCCGAACGGATTCGCCGGCTGCCGGATGCGGGCAGCGAAATCCCCTCCCGCACAAGCGGGTTGGGTCCGAACCAGAGCTAGGAGAGTCCGCAGTGACCTCGATCAGCACGGAACGGATCATCGGCCGGACCCTGGTGGACCCGGCGCTGTTCGGGCGCCTGGTCGCCCGGATCGTCAAGGACGAGGACATGGACCAGGCGCTCGCCGAGAGGGTCATGGACCAGGCGCTCGCTTTCCTCGGGGCGTGCGCCGCCAACCCGGACGCCGGGCTGTCCCCCTCGGGCCTGGTGGACGTCGGATGGCACACGTTCATCCTGCACACCCGGGACTACGCGAAGTTCTGCCGCTCGGTGGCCGGGCGGTTCCTCCACCACGTGCCGACCGACGGCCGTGACGACTCCACCAAGGGCGTGAGCATCGCCGCCACGGTGGCCATCATCGAGGCCAGCTGGTTCGCCGTGGACACCGAGCTGTGGAGCATGTCCGCCGACTGTTCGGAGGGCAGCGGCGGCGACGGCAGCGACACCAGCGGAAGCGGCAACTGCTCGCAGTGCCACCGTGGTTGCCACAACAGCTAGCAACTGATCACCTGGCCCGCCCCTTCTGTTCTCAGGAGCGGGGCGGGCCCGAACCCGAAGGACCCACGATGGGTTACGCCTGGAACGACCTGCCGGACGAGTTGCGCGCGAGCATCGAAGGCCGGACGGGGGTGGTCGACGGCGCTGCGTCACCCACGGCCGGGACCGTCTCCGACTTCGCCGCCACCCTGGAGACGACCGGCGGGCAGGTGTTCTGCAAGGCCGTCCGCGAGGACAACGCCAAGGCGTGGATGCACCGCCTTGAGTCGGTCGTGAACACGGCGATCCCGGCGAGCATCGCCCCCCGGATGCTCTGGAAGATCGAGGCCGCCGGGTGGCTGGCCCTCGGGTTCGAACACGCCCCCGGCAGGCACGCGGACCTGTCGCCCGGCGCCGCCGATCTGCCGCTGATCAGCCGGACGCTGGAAATGCTCGCCGAGACGCTGACCCCGGCCCCACCCCTGCGGACCTTCAGCCTGGCCGACCGGTGGTCCGGTCAGGACTTCTGGCACAAGATCGGCGACCAGCACCGTGACCGGCTCGACCCGTGGATCATGGAACGGCTCGACACGCTGATCATGGCGGAACGCGAAGCACCCGACCTGATCGACGGCAAGACCCTGGTACACACCGACCTCACCGGCCCGAACCTCCTGGTGGACGGCGACACGGTACGCGTCATCGACTGGGCCTTCCCCGCCCCCGGCGCGCCATGGGCCGACACGGCGTACATGGTCATTCGGCTGATCGAGGCCGGACACACGCCCGAGGAAGCCGAACAATGGGCCGACAGCGTGGCCATGTGGCGAGAAGCCTCCCCGTGGTCCGTCACAGCCTTTGGCGCGATCCTCACCGGCCTGTGGACCCTGCGCGCCGCCGAGACGCCGGGTGCGCCGTGGGACGGGCTCAGCGCCCACGGGCTTGCCTGGCTCCGCCACCGGCTCAGGTAGCCGACCCGAGACCGGCCCGGCCACCTACGTCCCCCGCGAGGCGGTCGGGCCTCTGACTCCCGCTGCCGGGGAAGGCACGCCAAGCGCAGCGGGTCCGGCCCCGGTCGTCCGGTCTCATTCCCGTGACGGACGGCCGGGGATCCCATACCCGGCGGGGCAAATGCGTGTACGGTTATCGCAGTCACGCGCCCTCGTGGCCGGTGTTCAGGGCGGCGAGCAGCTCGGCCACCTCCGCCCCGCGCACCTCGCCGATCACCAGCCGGTCGGGCCGCATCCGCAGCGCCTGGCGGACCAGGTCCCGCAGGGTGAGCTCGCCCAGCCCCTCCTGGTTGGGCGGACGGCCCTGGAGCCGCACCACGTGCGGGTGGTCGGGCCGCAGCTCGGCGGAGTCCTCGGCGACGACGATCCGCTCCTCCGGACCGACCAGGCCGAGCAGCGCCGCGAGCAGCGTGGTCTTCCCCGTGCCGGTGCCCCCGCTGACCAGCAGCGAGAGCCGGGCCCGCACGACGGCGGCCAGCAACTCGCCGCCGCGCGGCGGGAGCGCTCCGCCGGCCACCAGCTCGTCCAGGCTGAACGGCCGGGGGCGGCACACCCGCAGCGAGATGTGGGTGCAGCCGGCCGCGATCGGCGGCAGGACGGCGTGCAGCCGGGTGCCGTCCGGCAGCCTGGCGTCCACCCAGGGCCGCGCGTCGTCGAGCCGCCGCCCGGCCGCCGTGGCGAGGCGGTGGGCCAGCCGGCGCACCGCCTCCGGGTCGGCGAAGCGGACGCCGGTGGCCCGGTGCAGACCGCCGCCCCGGTCGAACCAGATCTCGTCGGGCCCGTTGACCAGGACGTCCGTGACGTCGGGCGCCGCCAGCAGCCGGTCCAGCGGGCCCGCACCCACCAGTTCGGCGCAGAGCGAGCGCACGGTGTCGAGGACGTCGTCACCGCCGAGCGGCGGCCTGGCGGCGCGCAGGGCGGTCGCCACCGACCCGGCGGTCGGCGGCGCCCCGGACTCGGCCAGCCGCAGCCGGACGGCGTCGACCAGAGCGGCGGCGCGCTCCTCCCGCGCCGTTCGGCCGTAGGGGTTCGGTGCGGGCCGGGGAACGGCCGCCGGGGCGCTCCCGAGGTCCGGGACGCTCCGCAGCGCGCGCCGGGCCCGGGGCGCGTCACCACCGCGATCGACAGCCGGCCCCGTGCCGGTTCTGCGCAGCCGCACCATCAGGCGACACCCCCTTCGACCGCCGGCACCGGCGGAAGCACCTCGTCCAGGAACGCCCCGCAGAAGCGGGCCAGCGGCCCGCCCTCCCGGATGCCGGGCGGCACGCCCTGTTCGAGGTCCACTGCCAGACCGGGCTCCGGCTCCAGCACTCCGGCGAGCTGCATCCGCAGCCCCCGCGCGACCCGCTGTGCGGGCAGCCCGAGGGGCCCCGGCGGCCGCACCACCGCCCGGACGTCGTCGAGCCGCATCCGGACCGACGCGGCCACCCGGTCGGCGGCCGCCACCGCGCGCAGCTCGGCCGGCACCACCAGCAGGGCCGTGTCGGACTGCTCCAACGCCTGCCCGGCCGCCGGATCCAGCCGCCGGGGAACGTCGACCACCACGAGGCCGCCCCGGCGGCGGGCGGCGGCGAGAACGCTGCGCATGGCCTCGGGCGGGACCGCGAGGGTGTCGCCACGGTCCCAGGACAGGCAGGACAGGGTGCCGAGCCGTTTGAGCGCGGGCAGCGCCCGGGCCAGCTCGGCGCCGCTCACCCGGCCCCGGGAACCGGCGAGGTCCGGCCAGCGCAGGCCGGTGGCGGTCTCCCCGCCGAGCAGGATGTCGAGGCCGCCGCCGAGCGGGTCGCCGTCGACGAGCACCGTGCGCAGGCCCCGGCGCGCGGCGGTGACCGCGAGCGCGCAGGCCAGGGTGGAGGCGCCGGCACCTCCCCGCCCGCCGAGCACGGCCACGGTACGCGCCGGAGCGCCGCCCCCTTCGGCGGCGTCGGCGACGCGGTCGAGCAGCCAGGCCTCGGCCTCGGGCAGGAACAGCACGTGCTCCGCGCCGAGTTGGACAGCCCTGACCCAGACGCCCGCGTCGTCGAGGTCCAGCCCGAGCAGCAGTACCCCGGGTCTGCGGGGCAGCCCGGCGCACTGCCCGGACCGGTCGTCGCCGACCAGGACCAGGGACGCGCCCTCCCAGAGCTCGCGCGGCGGCGGAGCGCCCCGGATCAGCCGCGGCTCGGTGCCGGCCGCCGCGCAGATCCGCAGCAGCTGCTCGGCCAGGCCGTCGTCCCCGGTGAGGACGAGCGGTCCGGGGGACTCCGGCCCGCCGGTGGTGGCGCGGTCGGTGATGGGCTTCGTCATGGCGGCTCCCCGGTCGTCCTGGTGTCCGGCTCCTGGTGTCCGGTCGCTCCCGCGGCCGGTCGCCGGGCCCGCAGCACGGGCCGGCGACCGCTGCCGGACATCACGGTGTACGGCGATCCGGATTCCGGCCGCCGGGTTCCGAATCCCTGTGGACAACTCGGGGCTGTGGACGAAAACGTTCACCCACACGGGGGGCTATTGAACAAAGAATTGACGAAACGGGCTCACGGAGATGAACCGCCATAGCGGCGGATCCCGATAGCGCGGTGCGCGCCGCAGGCTCCCCGGGGCAGGTCCGGGCCTCATTCCCGAAGCCGCGGGGCCGGAGCCGGCCCTGGGCCAGGCTCGACGAACCTTCTACGGAGAGTGACGAAAAGGAGGGATCACCCCCGCTCGCCGACACCCCCTGTAGACGCCGGCGGGGCCGGCCGCCCGATCTCCGCGGCGAGCCGTTCAAGCCCTGAAAATGGCCCCGGACGTGCGACGACCCCCGCCGGGGGGGAGAGCGGGGGTCGTCTATCCACGGCCCGACTCGGGGGGGAGGAGCCGGACCGGGTTAGCACGGTCGCGAACGATCCGTGACTTCCATGGTGTACCCGAGCGGCCAGAAACACAAACCCGCACGCCCACGAGTACGCCGAATGGCGGGCTGTTTTGCGGCGCCCTCTATCCTCGGTTCCCGTGGACACCACCGAGAACGCCGACGAGCACGCCGACGAGTCCCCGGACTCCACCGCCGCAGCCGCCGGAACCGACGGGACGCCCGGGCCCGACGGGACGGCCGTGACCGGCCCGCGGCCCGCGGGGCCCGACGCCGCCCCGCCCGCGGCCCGCCCGCCCGCCGCGCGGCCGCGCCCGGCCGGCCCCCGCACCGCCGCCTTCTTCGACCTCGACAAGACGATCATCGCCAAGTCGAGCGCCCTCGCGTTCAGCCGTCCGTTCTACCAGGGCGGTCTGATCAACCGTCGGGCCGTCCTGCGAAGTGCGTACGCCCAGTTCGTCTTCCTGGTGGGCGGCGCGGACCACGACCAGATGGAGAAGATGCGCGAGTACCTCTCCGCGCTCACCCGGGGCTGGAACGTGCAGCAGGTCCGCGAGATCGTCGCCGAGACCCTGCACAACCTGATCGACCCGATCATCTACGACGAGGCCGCCTCGCTCATCGAGCAGCACCACGCGGCCGGACGCGACGTGGTCATCGTCAGCAGCTCCGGCTCCGAGGTGGTCGAGCCGATCGGCGCGCTGCTCGGCGCGGACCACGTGATCGCGACCAGGCTGAAGATCGAGGACGGCTGCTACACCGGCGAGATCGAGTACTACGCCTACGCCGAGAACAAGGCCGCCGCGATCCGGGAGTTGGCCGAGGTCGAGGGCTACGACCTGACCGAGTGCTACGCCTACAGCGACTCGTCGACGGACCTGCCGCTGCTGGAGGCGGTCGGCCACCCCTCGGCGGTCAACCCGGACCGGGCCCTGCGCAAGGAGGCGGTGGCCCGCGAGTGGCCGGTGCTGGTCTTCGACAAGCCGGTGGAACTCCGGCGCCGGCTCCCGGAATTCTCGGCGCCGAGCCGCTCGGTGCTGACGGCGGTGGCGGTCGGCACGGCCGCGCTGACGGCCGGGGTCATCTGGTACGCGGCCCGGCGGCGGCGCCCGGCGGCCTGAGCGCGAGGCGTTGGACAAAACGGTCAAAAGCCGAAGACGTCGCTTTTCGGGTTCCCCTTTCGCTCGAAACGCGATACAAAGGAAACACGGCCCGCGAGACCCGGTCAGGACCGAAGAGGTCAAACCGTCAACGCAGTTCAGGCCCCACGGACCGCCGTACAGATGACCGAGCACCCACATGCAGCCGACCCGCTGTCGGGCCGCCGGACCAGACGAACGGGCAAGATCCCCGTCTGATCGGCACTTCCGGTGCATGCATGGTCACCCGGCATCTGTGCCAGTGGCGGCACCTGGCAGGATCAGGTGCCGCCGCATCTCGTTGTCCGGCCGGGCGGTTCGGTCCGAACGGCCCCTCGCCGCCCGGACCGCCACCGCCCGGACCTCCGCCGCCCGGACCGCCGCCGCTCAGACCGCCGCCGCTCAGACCATGCCGCGCTGCATCGCCTCGCAGACCGCCGTGCTCTCGCGCACGCCGAGCCGCAGCGCCCGGCCGCAGTGGCCGATCCAGGCCGCCAGGCCCTCCGGCGTCCCCGCCAGGTAGCCGGCCAGCGCCCGCCGGTAGGCGTCCGTCCCCAGCTCCACCAGGCCGACCTCGACCGGGCAGATCGACTTCGGGTCGAGACCCTCGGCGATCAGCACGATCCGCTGGGCGGCCCGGGCGATCAGGCCGTTGTGGGCACCGAACGGCCGCAGCGCGAGCAACTCGCCGTGCACCACCGAGGCGACCACCAGGGCCGGCGTGCCGACGCCCCGGCCCTCGGCGCGGGCCACCAGCAGCCGGGAGAGCTGGTCGAGCCGGGCGGCGACCTCCTCGGGGCCGGGCGCCGCCGGCAGCGCCGGCACGGGCCCGTCCGCCGTCGCGCCGACCGGCCCGGCCACCGGCGCGTGGTCCGCGGCGACGCCCTCCACCGGCTTCAGCTCCAGCGGGAACGGCTCGTCGCCGCCCTCGCCGCCCTGTCGCGGCCGGCCCGCCGCCGGGTCGGCGTCCCCGACCGCCAGCAGGTGCAGCCGCGCCAGCACCTGCAGCGGCGAGTGCCGCCAGACGCTCAGCAGCTGGCCCGCCTCGGCCGCGATCCGCAGTGCGGCGCCCACCGTTCGGGCCTGCGGGTCCGCGCCGAAGTCGCTGCGCCGCCGGACCTCCTCCAGCGGCCAGTCGGCCCCGGCCAGCGCCGCCGAGGCACGGGCGCCGCGCAGGGCGGACTCGGAGGTGACCTCGGCCGCGCGGCGGCGCATCACCCGGTGGCCGTAGAGGCGGTCGACGGCCTTGCGGACCTCGGCCACCGCGTCCGGCACCCCGGGGAGCTGGGCCAGCGGGGCGAGGGGATCTGTTCCAGTGCTCACCTACCCGAGAGTAATGACCAGGTGCCCCGGCCGGAACAGCAACCTCGCATCACCCGATAGAGGCAATCCTCACTTCCCTCCGACATGCGACCCGAAACCGCCGATAGCATGGCAATGGCCGAAGATGATAACGATTTCCACCTCGGGAGATCGTCGGCCTCGCCGCGGCGCGCAGCCGCGACCGCGGCGGGCCCAGGAGCGAGAGCCGGAGTCCCAAGATGAAGATCGCCTTCGTCGGCAAGGGCGGCAGCGGCAAGACCACGCTGTCCGCGCTGTTCATCCGCCATCTGGCCGCCGCGGGCCGGCCGGTCCTCGCCGTCGACGCCGACATCAACCAGCACCTCGGCCCGGCGCTCGGGCTGACGGACGGCCAGGCCGCCGCACTGCCCGCGCTCGGGGCCCACCTGCCGGAGATCAAGGAGTACCTGCGCGGCAGCAATCCGCTGATCCGCTCCGCCGAGGAGATGATCAAGACCACCCCGCCGGGCCGGGGCTCGCGGCTGCTGCGGATCGTCGAGGAGAACCCGGTCTACACCGCCTGCGCCCGCGCGGTCGCGCTCGACGAGGGCTCGGTGCGGCTGCTGGCGACCGGCGCGTTCGCCGAGGAGGACCTCGGCGTCGCCTGCTACCACTCCAAGGTCGGCGCGGTGGAGCTGCTGCTCAACCACCTGGTCGACGGCCGGGAGGAGTACGTGGTGACCGACATGACCGCCGGCTCCGACTCCTTCGCCTCGGGGCTGTTCACCCGCTTCGACCTCACCTTCCTGGTCGCCGAACCCACCCGCAAGGGCGTCTCGGTGTACCGCCAGTACCGGGACTACGCCCGCGACTTCGGCGTGCGGCTGCGGGTCGTCGGCAACAAGGTGCAGGGCCTCGACGACCTGGACTTCCTCCGCCGCGAGGTCGGCGAGGACCTGCTGACCGCCTTCGGACAGTCCGACTGGGTGCGCCGCCTGGAGCAGGGCGCGCAACCGCCGCTGCGCGCCCTCGAACCCGCCAACCGCGCCGCGCTGGGCGAGCTGCGCGCGGCCGCCGACGCCGCGTACGGGCTGCGGGACCCGCGCCGGTACACCGAGCAGGCCGTCCTCTTCCACCTGCGCAACGCCGAGAGCTGGGCCAACGCCAAGGTCGGCACGGACCTCGCCGCCCAGGTCGACCCGGACTTCGTGCTCGGCGGCGAGCCCGCCCCGGCCGGCGGTCCCGCCGCGGTCGGCGAACCCACCGCCGCCGGCGCGGCGGTCTGAGCCGGACCCCCGCCGCACCACCCGCGGGCCGCGGTCCCCCGCACGGGGACCGCGGCCCGCGCGCATCCCCGGCACGCCCGCCACCAGCAGATTCCCGGCCGTTCGACCACCACCCAATGGAGTGAATCAGGCCTTTATTCACTGTCGCTCCGGATGACGCTGTGCAAAGCTCTCATTACCCTCGGTTTACCGAGTCTTGATATTCCGCTTCCGTCCCGGCGCCCCTCGCCGCGGCCTGGCTCCTCCCAGCGCCCGGCCGAGCGGCCGCCGGGTCGCCCGATGGTCCAAGGCCCGGCCGGTGACACCCGCACTCCCGGCCCGGCCGCGCCATCCCGCCACACCGTCGCGACCCACGACAGCCGATCCGTTCCACCGAGCCCATGCCCGGACTCACCGCCGGACCTGACTGCGTTCGTTTCCCCGGACAGACGGGAAGACCCATGACCCTCGACATCTCCAGCGCCCCCATCCCCTCCGACACCACCGACCACGCCCCACCGGGCCGACGTCCCCGCGCCGCCCTGGCCCGGGACCTCTCGGCCTCCCTGGTGGTGTTCCTGATCGCCGTGCCGTTCTCCCTCGGCATCGCCCTGGCCACCGGCGCCCCGCTCACCGCCGGCCTGGCCGCGGCGGCCGTCGGCGGCCTCGTGGTCGGCCTGTTCGGCGGCACCCCGCTGCAGGTCAGCGGCCCCTCCGCCGCGCTCACCGTGATCACCGCCGGGCTCATCGCCCAGTACGGCTGGCAGGCCACCTGCGCCATCACCCTCGCCGCCGGCCTGCTCCAACTCCTGCTCGGCGCACGGCGGGTGGCCCGCACCGCGCTGGCCGTCTCACCCGCCATCGTGCACGGCATGCTGGCCGGTGTCGGCCTCGCCATCGCCATCGCGCAACTGCACGTCGTCCTCGGCGGCTCGCCGCAGAGCTCGGCCCTGGCCAACCTGCTCGCCCTGCCCGGCCAGTTGTCGACCCCGCACCCCGCCGCCCTGGCCGTCGGCGCGCTCACCGCCGCCGTCCTGCTCGGCTGGCCCCGGCTGGAGAGACTCCCCGGCCGGTACGGGGAGTTCGGCAGCCGGCTGACCAGGGTGCCCGGACCGCTCGCCGCCGTCGCCGCCGCCACCGGGCTCGCCGTCGCGCTGGACCTGCGGCTGGCCCGGATCGAACTGCCCGCCTGGCAGCCGCACGGCCTCGTCCCCGACCTGCCGCACGGCCCGCCGCTCGCCGTCCTGGCCGCCGTGCTGACCGTCACCGCCGTGGCGAGCGTCGAGTCGCTGCTCTCCGCCGTCGCGGTCGACCGGATGTCGCGCCGCACCGGGGACCTCGACCGCGAACTGCGCGGCCAGGGCCTCGCCAACCTGGTCAGCGGCCTGGTCGGCGGACTTCCGGTCGCCGGCGGCGCGGTACGCAGCACGGCCAACGTCCGGGCCGGGGCGCGCAGCCGCTGGTCCTCGGTGCTGCACGGAGTGTGGGTGCTGGCGGCCGCGCTCGCCCTGACCGGCGGGCTGCGCCGGATCCCGCTGTCCGCGCTCGCCGCCCTGGTGCTGGTCGTCGGCCTGCAGATGGTGAGCTTCGCGCACATCCGCAAGGTGCACCGGCACCGCGAGTTCCCGGTCTACCTGATCACCGTGCTCGCCGTGGTGCTCTGCGGCGTGCTGCCGGGGGTGGCACTGGGCGCGGCGACGGCCGTGCTGCTCGCGCTCTACCGGCTGACCCGCGCCCACGTGGACGTCCTGGCCGGTGCCGACGGCTCGTTCACGGTGGAGACGCACGGCCCGCTCACCTTCACCGCGGTGCCCCGGCTCAGCCGGGCGCTGGCGGGCATCCCGGCCGGCGCCGAGGTCACCGTCGTCCACGACGGCTCCTTCCTGGACCACGCCGCCTTCGAGACGGTGCACGGCTGGCGCACCGGCCACCAGGCCGGCGGCGGCCGGGTGTCGATGGTGACGCGCCGCCAGGACGACGAGGTGCTCGACCCGGACGGCACCGTCCGCGCCGGCAGCTCCCCGGGCCCGCACCGCTGCCGGGCCTGGACGCCCTGGGTCGGCCACCACTGCATCGAGCAGCAGGAGGACCCGCACGGCCGGCTGCTGGACGGAGTGCGGGTGTTCCAGCTGCACACCGCCCCACTGGTGCGGCCCGAGCTGGCCCGGCTCGCCCGGGAGGGGCAGACGCCCTCACAGCTCTTCCTGACCTGCGCCGACTCCCGGATGGTCACCAGCATGATCACCAACAGCGGGCCGGGCGACCTCTTCACCGTGCGCAACGTCGGGAACCTGGTACCGGCGCCGCACGAGCCGGGCGCGGCCGACGACTCGGTGGCGGCGGCGGTGCAGTACGCGGTCGAGGTGCTGGAGGTGCGGTCGATCACGGTCTGCGGGCACTCGGGCTGCGGGGCGATGAAGGCCCTGCTGGACGGGGTGCACGAGCAGCCCGGCCGGCCCACCCCGCTGGCCCGCTGGCTGCGCAACGGCCGCGGCTCGCTGGACCGGCTGCGCAGGGTCCCGGCGGAGTTCGCCGACCGGCCGGCGGTCGACCTGACCGAGCAGCTGTGCATCACCAACGTGGTCCAGCAGCTGGACCAGCTGCTGGCCAATCCGGCGGTGGAGCGGCGGGTGACCGAGGGCACCCTGCGGCTGGTCGGCATGTACTTCGACTTCGCCACGGCACAGGCCTATGTACTCGACCGGGAGACCGGCCGGTTCGGCCCGGTCGAGGCAGCGGCACCGGCCTCCGCCCGGGCGCTGGCACCGGCGCCGACGCCGGCACAGGAGGGCGACACGCCCGGACACGTGAAGGAATTCGAACAGGTTCCGGCCACCGGCACCACCGTCGCGGACCAGGCCGGGGACGGAGGAGGTCCCGGCCTGGCCGCCTGAGAGCCGGGCCCGCGTCCCGCCGGGCGGGCCAAGGACGCGGGCCCACCTCCCGATGACACCCGGGGGCACCGCCGACCTCGGGCGACCGTTCGATGCCCGGTCAAAGGTCTACACCAATTATCCGGAGCCTCTTGTCAACTGACCTCTTCGCCTGGTGAGCTGTGCGCTGGGACACACGGGACAATCCCCACGCACGGGAAACGACCCCGATCATGACTCATGAGGAGTGCGCGTTGAGCAACGAGAGCCTGGCCAACCTGCTCAAGGAGGAGCGGCGCTTCGCCCCGCCGGCAGAGCTCGCCGCAGCCGCCAACGTCACCGCGGCCGCGTACGCTCAGGCCTCCGAGGACCGCCTCGGCTTCTGGGCCGAGCAGGCCCGCCGCCTCAGCTGGGCCGTCGAGCCCACCCAGACCCTCGACTGGTCCAACCCGCCGTTCGCCAAGTGGTTCGCCGACGGCAAGCTCAACGTGGCCTACAACTGCGTCGACCGGCACGTCGAGGCCGGCAACGGCGACCGCGTCGCCATCCACTTCGAGGGCGAGCCCGGTGACGGCCGCTCGATCACCTACGCCCAGCTCAAGGACGAGGTCTCGCAGGCCGCCAACGCGCTGCTGGAGCTCGGTGTCGCCAAGGGCGACCGGGTCGCCATCTACCTGCCGATGATCGCCGAGGCGGTCGTCGCGATCCTCGCCTGCGCCCGGATCGGCGCCACCCACTCGGTGGTCTTCGGCGGCTTCTCCGCCGACGCCGTGGCCTCCCGCATCCAGGACGCCCAGGCCAAGCTGGTCATCACCGCCGACGGCGGCTACCGGCGCGGCAAGCCGTCCGCCCTCAAGCCGGCCATCGACGAGGCGCTGACCAAGGTCGACGGCGTCGAGCACGTCCTGGTCGTGCGCCGCACCGGCCAGGAGATCGCCTGGACCGAGGGCCGCGACGTCTGGTGGCACGAGGCCACCGGGCGCCAGTCCACCGAGCACACCCCCGAGGCGCACGACGCCGAGCACCCGCTCTTCATCCTCTACACCTCGGGCACCACCGGGAAGCCCAAGGGCATCCTGCACACCTCGGGCGGCTACCTCACCCAGGCCAGCTACACCCACCACGCCGTCTTCGACCTCAAGCCGGAGAGCGACGTCTACTGGTGCACCGCCGACATCGGCTGGGTCACCGGTCACTCGTACATCGTCTACGGCCCGCTCTCCAACGGCGCCACCCAGGTCATCTACGAGGGCACCCCGGACACCCCGCACCAGGGCCGCTTCTGGGAGGTCGTCCAGAAGTACGGCGTGACCATCCTCTACACCGCGCCGACCGCGATCCGCACCTTCATGAAGTGGGGCGACGACATCCCCGCGAAGTTCGACCTGTCCTCGCTGCGGGTGCTGGGCAGCGTCGGCGAGCCGATCAACCCCGAGGCGTGGATCTGGTACCGCGAGCACATCGGCGCCGGCAAGACCCCGATCGTGGACACCTGGTGGCAGACCGAGACCGGCGCGATCATGATCAGCCCGCTGCCGGGCGTCACCGAGACCAAGCCGGGCTCCGCCCAGCGCGCGCTGCCGGGCATCGCGGCCACCGTGGTCGACGACAACGGCGCCGAGGTGGCCAACGGCTCCGGCGGCTACCTGGTGCTCACCGAGCCGTGGCCGTCCATGCTGCGCACCATCTGGGGCGACGACCAGCGCTACATCGACACCTACTGGTCGCGCTTCGAGGGCCGCTACTTCGCCGGTGACGGCGCCAAGAAGGACGAGGACGGCGACATCTGGCTGCTCGGCCGGGTCGACGACGTCATGCTGGTCTCCGGCCACAACATCTCGACCACCGAGGTCGAGTCGGCCCTGGTCGGACACCCGTCGGTGGCCGAGTCCGCCGTCGTCGGCGCCACCGACGCGACCACCGGCCAGGCGATCGTCGCCTTCGTGATCCTGCGCGGCAGCGCCACCGACAGCCCCGAGCTGGTCGAGGAGCTGCGGGCGCACGTCGGCCGTACGCTCGGCCCGATCGCCAAGCCGAAGCAGGTCAAGGTGGTCGGCGAGCTGCCGAAGACCCGCTCCGGCAAGATCATGCGCCGCCTGCTGCGCGACATCGCCGAGGGCCGCGAGGTCGGTGACACCACCACGCTGGCCGACTCCACGGTGATGAACCTCATCCAGGCCCAGCTGCCGCCGGCGGGCAGCGAGAGCTGACCCACAACCCCCTCACCCACGCCGCCGCCGTGCGCCGTGGGTGAGGGGAGGCGTACGTGAGGGTGCCCCGGGCGGTCGTGACCGCCCGGGGCACCGTCGTGTCCGGGGCACCGTCGCGTCCGCGGCACCGGCCCAGGGCCCCAGGGCAGCCGGTCGCCGTGCACAACGGGCCGCGGAGGGCTTAAGTCCTTAGATAGGACAATCCGGATGTCCCTTTGTCGCCACGCTACAATGTCAAAGACGCATCAAGATCCACCAAAGCTCCATTCACGATCCGCGTCACAGGGCGAGCCGGGAAGTCTGGTCGGCGATGCACCACAGGTGTGTCCGCACCCCGTCCCCTCGCCCCCAGGAGGCCACGCGTGGCCAGCCAGCCGCCCGTCCACGAGCCGACGCCCCAGCGCCGCCAGTTCCTCGGCAGGCTGCCCCTCCCCGAACGCAGCTACGTCGCCGACGCCCTGCGCACCGAGACCGTCGGCGGTGTCCTGCTGCTCCTCGCCGCCGTCGTCGCCCTGGTCTGGGCCAACGTCTGGCCGGACTCCTACCAGTCCGTCCTGAACCACACCGTCGGCCCCTCCGCGCCCCTTCACCTCGACCTCACTCTGGGCACCTGGGCCAAGGACGGGCTGCTGACGATCTTCTTCTTCGTGGCCGGTATCGAGCTCAAGCGCGAGTTCGTGGCGGGTGAACTGCGCAGCCCCAGCGCGGCGATGCTGCCCGTCATAGCCGCCGTCTGCGGTGTCGTGCTGCCCGCCGTCCTGTACACCGTCGTCAACGCGGGCCCCGGCGGGCACCCGAGCGGCTGGGCCGTCCCGACCGCCACCGACATCGCCTTCGCGCTCGGCGTGCTCGCGGTGGTCGGCAGCCACCTGCCCTCCGCGCTGCGCGCCTTCCTGCTCACCCTCGCCGTGGTGGACGACCTGATCGCGATCCTGATCATCGCGGTCTTCTACAGCTCCGGCATCAAGTTCTGGGCGCTCGGGCTGGCCCTCGCCGGTCTCGTGCTGTTCTGGTTCCTGCACCGGCGCGGGGTGCACGGCTGGTACCTGTTCGTCCCGCTCGCCTTCGTGATCTGGGCGCTGATGCACGAGAGCGGTGTGCACGCCACGGTGGCCGGCGTCGCGATGGGCCTGATGCTCCGCTGCCACCGGGAGGGCGACGAGAAGCACTCCCCCGGCGAGCACATCGAGCACCTGGTCCGGCCGCTCTCGGCCGGGCTGGCCGTGCCGGTCTTCGCCCTGTTCGCGGCCGGGGTGACGATCTCCGGTCCGGCGCTGCGCGAGGTGTTCACCCAGGCCGCTCCGATCGGCATCATGGTCGGCCTGGTGGTCGGCAAGTCCGTGGGCGTCTTCGGCGGCACCTGGCTGGCCGCCCGCTTCACCCGCGCCGAGCTCAACCCGCAGCTCAAGTGGGCCGACCTGTTCGCCGTCTCGGTCCTGGCCGGTATCGGCTTCACCGTCTCGCTGCTGATCGACGAGCTGGCCTTCCCGGACGACCCGGCGCTCACCGAGCGGGCCAAGGCGGCCGTCCTGGTGGGTTCGCTGATCTGCGCGCTGGCCGCCACCGTGCTGCTGAAGCTGCGCAACCGGCACTACCGCGAGCTGTGCGAGGAGGAGGACCGCGACCTCGACGGCGACGGCATCCCCGACGTCTACCAGCAGGACGACCCGGCCTGGCAGCAGCGCATGGCCGACCGGGCACGGCAGACAGCGGCACGGGAGACAGCGCCGGAGCAGACAGCGGCAGGACAGTCGGACGCACGGCGGGCGGAGCCGCGGTCCACGGACCAGGGGCCGCCGACCCAGGGGCCGACACGCCCGGCCGGCGAGGGCCGCGACGGAGCGCGCTGAGCGGCCCGCCCGCCGGACACGTCCCCCCGGCGGGGCCCCGGAGTGGTGTCCGCTCGTCCGGTGGGGGCATGATTCTGAACTGTCGACAGTCCACCGAAGAGGAGAACCGCTGATGCCCGCAGGAGCCGCAGACCCGTCCAGCAACGGCCGGGCGCCCTACGAGGGCGAGCGTTCGGTGGGGCAGCTGTTCGCCGCGGCCACCGCCGACCTGTCCGCCCTGGTCCATGACGAGATCGCGCTGGCCAAGGCCGAGATCCGCGCCGACGTCAAGCGCGGCGTCTCCGGCGGCGTCTCGCTGGGCGTCGCCGGCGTGGTGGCGCTGGCCGCCGTCCCGATGCTGAGCGCGGCCGCCGCGTTCGGCATCCACGCGCTGGGTCTGTCGCTCGGCTGGTCGTTCCTGATCGTGGCCGGCGCGTACCTGCTGCTGGCCGTGCTGCTGGGCCTGCTGGCACTGCGTTCGTTCAAGAAGATCGAGAAGCCGGTCCGGACCATCGAGGGTGCGCAGAAGACCGCCGACGTGCTGAAGAACGCGCGGCCGCGTCCCGCCACCAAGGAGGAGATCGACCGCGCCCTGGGCCGCATCCCGTAGGCCCGCCCCGGAGACCGGCTCCCGCGCGCCGGACACGCGCCAGGAATCACGCCAGGAATCACGCCAGGAATCGCGCCGGGGAAACGCCCCGGACGCGCTCCCGGTACGCCAGGGGCCGGAACGGCCGAGTGCGAGTGCCGGGCGCGTGTCCGGCGCGCGGATGTGACACGCTCTCGGTATGTCGCTCGACCAGAAGCCCGTGCCCGCGCAGCCGTCCGCCAGCTCCGGCCTCACCACCCCCGGCGACCCCCAGGACGGGCCCTCCCCGGCCACGGCCGCCTGGGACGTCCGGCAGGCCGGGCCGTGGACCCACCGCGACCTCGCCGCCAACGGCGCGCGGTTCCACATCGCCGAGCTCGGCGAGGGCCCGCTGGTCCTGCTGGTGCACGGCTGGCCCGAGTACTGGTGGGCCTGGCGCCACCAGCTGACCGCGCTGGCCGCGGCCGGCTACCGGGCCGTCGCCGTGGACCTGCGCGGCATCGGCGGCAGCGACCGCACCCCGCGCGGCTACGACCCCGGCAACCTCGCGCTGGACATCACCGGGGTGATCCGCTCGCTCGGCGAGGACCGGGCGCACCTGGTCGGCCACGCCTCAGGCGGCACGCTGGCCTGGGTGGCGGCCGTGATGCGGCCCTCGGTGATCCAGAGCCTCACCGTGGTCTCGGCCGCGCACCCCCGTGACCTGCGCCGGGCCCTGCTCACCGACCGCAAGCAGCTCGCCGCCTTCGAGCACGTGCTGGGCTTCCAGCGGCCGTGGATACCGGAGCGCCGTCTGGTGGCCGACGACGCCGAGCTGGTCGGCCGCTACCTGGACGCCTGGGCCGGCCGCACCCCGCTGGACCGCGCGGCGGTGGCCGCGTACCGGCGGGCGATCCAGATCCCCAGCACCGCGCACTGCTCGATCGAGCCGTACCGCTGGCTGCTGCGCTCGATGGCCCGGCCGGACGGCATCCAGTTCGCCCGCCGGATGAAGAAGCCGATCACCGCGCCCACCCTGCACGTCCAGGGCGCGGCGGACCCGGTGCTGCTGTCGCACACCGCGCTGGGCGGCGGCGAGTACGTGGCCGCGCCCTACCGCTGGCGGCTGCTGCCGGGAGTCGGGCACTTCCCGCACGAGGAGGCGCCGGAGCAGTTCACCGCCGAGTTGCTGGACTGGATCGGCCTCCACAAGGACTGAGGGTCCGAGGGGCCGGGAGGAAGGTCCCGGCGCCCGGATGGGCGAACAGGGCCGAAGGTCCCAACTCCCTTAATCTGATGCTCATATGACAAACGCATAGGCCACGTTGGTGGCCCGCCGGGCGGTTACCCCCGTCGGCCCAGGGGCATCCATTGCGGTATGACCTGGATGCCCGATCGCGGCAGCGCCCCGCGCGGCCGACAGCACAGCAACAGCCCGCGGCGTGCCGCCCACCGCCCCGACTGGGCGGACGACCACGGCTACGACGGCGCCGGCCACGACACCGGCTACGACGGCGCGGGCGGCCACCCGCGTACGGCGCAGCGGCAGCTCGGCATCCCGCACATCCTCGGCCGCCGCGCCCGCTGGGTGGGCGCCCGCCTCCGCCGCGACACCTGAGCGGTCCTGGGCGGCCCGAGCGGTCCTGGGCGCTCCTGACCGACCCTGCCAGGCCCTGTCAGGCTCCGGCCGACTCGGCCGCACCGGTCGGCCGGCCCGGCCGCACGGCTCAGAGCGCGCAGCCCTGGGTGTCCACCCGGGCCGTCGCCGCGCTGCCCTGCTCGGCGTCCTGGCGCACCTCGGCGGCGGTCAGCACGTACCCCGTGTCCGCGCTGTCCAGCGACTTGGCGAACACCATCCCGTACACCTGGCCGTCCGGCGTGAGCAGCGGGCCGCCGCTGTTGCCCTGGCGGACCAGCGAGCGCACCGAGTAGACGTCGCGGACGACCTGGCCCCGGTGGTAGATGTCCGGGCCGTTGGCCTGGATCCGGCCGCGGATGCGGGCCGGCTGGACGTTGAAGGAACCGTTCTCGGGGAAGCCCGCGACGATCGCGCTGTCGTTGGTCTTCGCCTCGCCCGCGAAGGCGAGCGGCGGCGCGTTCAGCTTGGGCACGTCCAGGACGGCGATGTCGCGCTGCCAGTCGTAGCGGACCACCGTCGCGTCGTACAGCGGGCCGACGCCGCCGATCTGCACGGTCGGCTCGTCGACGCCGCCGACCACGTGGGCGTTGGTCATCACCCGGTGCGGGGCGTAGACGAAGCCGCTGCCCTCCAGCGTCTTGCCGCAGGAGGTGGCGGTGCCGACCACCTTGACCAGGCTCTGCCGCGCCTTCGCCACCGCCGGGCTGCCGGCCAGCGCCGGGTCGGGGATGTCGACCTGGGTGATCGGCTCGTGCTCGAAGGGGTTGAACACCTGCGGGAAGCCGTTGCGGGCGAGCACCTTGGAGAAGTCCGAGAACCAGTTGGGCGCGTCGGCGGGCAGCGCGTCCTGGACGCCGCCGAGCACGGCCGAGGTGCGGACCTGCTTGGAGACGGTCGGCAGGGACGTCCCGGCGAGCGCCGAGCCGATCAGCCAGGCCACCAGCAGCATCGAGATCACGTTGACCACGGAGCCGCCCGCGGCGTCCAGGGCCCGGGCCGGGCGGCGGTCGATGTGCCCGCGCAGCTTCCAGCCGAAGTGCGTGGTGATCGCCTGGCCGGTCGCCGCGAGCACGATCACCACCACCACGGCGATCACCGAGGCGGTCGTCCCGGGGCTGAGGTGGTCGAGCAGCAGCGGCAGCAGTTGGACGGCGAGCAGGCCGCCGCCCAGGAAGCCGAGGACCGACAGCACGCCGACCACGAAGCCCTGCCGGTAGCCCGACACGGCGAACCCGAGGGCGGCGGCGATCAACAGCACATCCAGGACGTTCACCCGGACACCCTCCCACGACGGACCCTTCGCCCGGGCGGCCGATCGCCGAATCCGGCCGGGACCGGACGGGGCCGACACGCCCCGCCCGCCGCCCCGAAGCTCACCGCGTCACCCTGCGGTTCACGGCGCCGCGGCGTCGCGGCCGAGCGCCGCGCGGGAACGTTCCAGGTCGCCCTGCACCAGCGCCAGCGCCTCGTCCGAGAGGTCGACGATCCGGTCGGTGTCCCACGGCCGCTCCAGGCCGCTGTGGTGCAGCACCCGGTCGATCACCCCGGCCGTGAAGCCCCAGACCAGCCGCCCGGCGACCGTGAAGGCCGGCCCCAGGTGACCGGACGGGTGCCGCAGCCGGGCCCGGTTGGCGGGGTCGGTCAGCTCCGCGACCGGCACCCGGAACACCGCGCCGGTCTCCCCGAGGTCCACCGGGCGGACCGGCGACTCCTCGCGCCACCAGCCGAGCACGGGGGTCACCACGAACCGGCTGACCGGGATGTACAGCGCGGGCAGGGCCGCGAAGACCTGCACGCCGGCCGGGTCCAGCCCGGTCTCCTCCCACGCCTCGCGCAGCGCCGCCGCCACCGGCCCGGACCCCGCCGGGTCGCCGTCCTCCGGGTCCAGCGCGCCGCCCGGGAAGGACGGCTGCCCGGCGTGCGAGCGCAGCGAGCGGGCGCGTTCGATGAGCAGCAGGTCGGGCCCGGAGGGGCCCTCGCCGAACAGCATCAGCACGGCGGCGGCCCGGCCGCCCCCGGCCGGCGGCAGGAAGCTGCTCAGCTGCTCGGGCAGCACCCGCTCGGCGGCCTCCCGGACCGGCTCCAGCCAGCGCGGCAGTCCGTCCCGCTCGATTCGCGGCGCCCCCCGCCCGCTCACTCGGCCACCGCCAGGTCGGCGACCTGGCCGTGGTGCGCGGCGGCGTCGGCGCGGGCGCCGGCCTCGCCCGGGAAGTCGGCGGGCGGCCGCAGCCGCTGGCCCGGGTGGCCGCCCAGCTCGTACTTCAGCAGCTTCCCCGCCTTCTCCGGATCGGTCTCGCCCTCCCCGTAGGCGGGGCAGAGCGGCGCGATCGGGCAGGCCCCGCAGGCCGGCTTCTGGGAGTGGCAGATGCGCCGGCCGTGGAAGACCACCCGGTGCGAGAGCATCGTCCACTCGGACTTCGGGAAGATCTCCGCGACCGCCGCCTCGACCTTCACCGGGTCCTCCTCGGTGGTCCACCCGAAACGGCGGGCCAGTCGCCCGAAGTGGGTGTCCACGGTGATCCCGGGAACGCCGAAGGCGTTGCCGAGGACGACGTTGGCGGTCTTGCGGCCGACGCCGGGCAGGGTGACCAGGTCGGCCAGCCGGCCGGGCACCTCCCCGTCGAACTCGTCGCGCAGCGCGATCGACAGGCCGATCAGCGCCTTCGCCTTGTTCCGGAAGAAGCCGGTGGGGCGGATGATCTCCTCCAGCTCCGCGGGGTTCGCCGCCGCCATGTCCTCCGGGGCCGGGTACTTCGCGAACAGCGCCGGCGTCGTCTGGTTCACCCGCAGGTCGGTGGTCTGGGCCGACAGCACGGTGGCCACCAGCAGCTGGAAGGGGTTGTCGAAGTCCAGCTCCGGGTGCGCGTACGGGTACAGCTCCGCCAGCTCCCGGTTGATCCTCCGTGCCCGCCGCACCATCGCCAGCCGGGACTCCGGCTTGCGCACCCTGACCGTCTTCCCCACCGGCTTCCCCGCAGACGCGGTCTTCCGGACCTTGCTCTCTGCCATGCGTGAAGGCTACGCCGGACGGCCGCGCTCCTGCGGCGGATCGGGCAGGACCGCCCCCGCGCGGTGACCGTCCGCCGGGCCCGTCAGGGGCAGCCGACGACCTGGCCGGCCCAGGAGAGGCCGCCGCCGAAGCCGAGCAGCAGGGCGGGGGCGCCGGTGGGCACCTCGCCGCGTTCGACGAGCTTGGCGAGGGCGAGCGGGACGGAGGCGGCCGAGGTGTTGCCGGACTCGACGACGTCGCGGGCCACCACGGCGCCGGTGGCACCGAGGCGGTCGACCAGCGCCTCGACGATCCGCAGGTTGGCCTGGTGGGTGACCACCGCGCCGAGGTCGGCGGGGGTGAGGCCGGCCCGGCGGCAGGCCTCCTCGGCGATCGGCGCCAGGGTGGTGGTCGCCCAGCGGTAGACGGTCTGGCCCTCCTGGCGGAAGCGCGGCCGCCAGTCGTCGTCCAGCCGGACGGCGTGGCCCTTGGTCGGGTCGGAGCCCCAGACCACCGGTCCGACGCCCGGACGGCCGGCGGCCCCGGTGTCCGGGCCGAGCACGGCGGCGCCCGCGCCGTCGCCGAGCAGGACGCAGGTGGAGCGGTCGGTCCAGTCGGTGACGTCGCTCATCCGCTCCGCGCCGACGACCAGCGCGTACCGGGCGGCCCCGGCCCGGACGGCGTGGTCGGCGGTGGCCAGCGCGGTGCAGAAGCCGGCGCAGCCGTTGTTGACGTCGAAGCCGGCGGCCGCCGGGATGCCGAGGCGCCCGGCGACCCGGGTGCCGATGTTCGGGCAGCGGTCGCGCGCGGTGCAGGTCGCGACCACCACCAGGTCGATCTCCCCGGGGGCGAGTCCGGCGGCGGCCAGCGCCTTGCCGGCGGCGGAGGCGGCGAGGTCGGTGACGCTCTCCTCCTCGGCGATGCGGCGGGTCACGATGCCGGTGCGCTGCCGGATCCACTCGTCGCTGGTGTCGACCAGCCGGGCGAGGTCGTGGTTGGTCAGGACCTTCGCGGGCTGGTGGTGGCCCAGCGCGACGATGCGGGAACCCGGCATGGCTGCTCCTCGGTGATGGGGCGTCATCACGCCGGACTATAGCGTCCGAACGGTCGGACGCTAAATGGTCCGGCGGTCGCTACACTGACGCGGTGAGCCCGAGAAGATCCGCCGCCGACACCCGCCGGACCCGCGCCTCGATCCTGGCCCGGGGGCTGGACCTCGCCTCGGTCGAGGGGCTGGAGGGCCTGACCATCGGCCGGCTCGCCACCGACCTGTCGATGAGCAAGTCCGGCGTCCTGGGCCACTTCGGCACCAAGGAGAGCCTGCAGCTGGCCGTCGTCGACGAGGCGGTCGCGCTGTTCGTGCGCGAGGTGGTGCACCGCTCGGAGGCGGCCGGGGCCGCGCCGGGCCTGCCGCTGCTGCTCGCCCAGTGCGAGGCCTGGGTCTCCTACCTGGAGCGCGACCTGCTGCCCGGCGGCTGCTTCTTCACCGCCGTGACCGCCGAGTTCGACGACCGGGAGCCCGGGCCGGTCCGCTCGGCGGTGGCCGCGCGCAACGCGCTCTGGCAGCGGAGGGTGCGCCACCAGGTCGAGCTGGCGGTCGCCGCCGGGCAGCTGCCCGCCGGGACGGAGCCCGAGCAGACCGTCTTCGAGCTGACCGGGCAGGTGCTCGCGCTCAACCACGCCCGGCGGCTGTACGGAGACCGGGGCGCCGCCGACCGCGCCCGGCGCGCGATGCGGCGGCTGCTCGGGCTGCCGGACCCGGGCGCCGGGCAGCCGGCGGCGCTCGCCGAGCTGCCCGCGCCGCCGGAGGCCTGACGCCCGCCGGGGCACGGCCCTGCCGACGGGCCGGCCGGGGCGGCCGGGCCCGTCAGCCGCGGAACAGCGCGTCGACCTCGCCGAAGCCGAGGGCGCCGGCCGGCGCCGTCAGGGTGCCGGGGCCGAGCAGCTCCGCGGCCGCCCGCAGCGCGGCGGTGTAGGCGAGCTGCGCCACCGCGGTGCCCGCGCTGATCCGGCGCACCCCGGCGGCGGCGAGTTCGGCGACGGACGGCCCGCCGGCCACCGCCATCGCGTTGACCGGCAGCGGCGAGCGCGCGCAGAGCGCGGCCAGTGCGTCGAGGTCCAGCAGTCCCGGCACGAAGAGGCCGTCGGCGCCCGCCGCCGCGTACGCCTCGGCGCGGACCAGCACGTCGTCGAGGCCGCCCAGCCCGAACAGGAAGACGTCGGTGCGGGCGTTGACCAGCAGCTCCGGCAGACCCGCCGACCGCGCCGCCGTCCGGACCGCGCGCAGCCGGGCGGTCTGCTCCTCCACCGCGAACAGCGGGCCGCCGACCGCCGTGGAGTCCTCCAGGTTGACGCCGGCCGCGCCCGCCTCCACCAGCGCCCGGACGGTGTCCGCGACATCGGCGGGCGCGGGTCCGTAGCCGCCCTCGGCGTCCACCGTGACCGGCAGCTCCACGGCGGCCGCCACCCGGCGGGCGGCCTCGACGGCGCTCGCGCGGTCGAGGCGCTGGCCGTCGCCCCGGCCCAGCGACCAGGAGACTCCGCCGCTGGTGGTGGCGATCGCGGCGGCGCCCGCCGAGGCGATCACGGCGGCGCTGCCGGCGTCCCAGGCGTTCGGCAGGACGAGCACGCCGTCCGCGACCAGCGCCCGCAGGCGGGCGGCCTTCGCACGCAGGGCGGCGGACGGGGCGGGGATGGACGGGGCGGCGTCGGAGGGCAGGGCGGGGGTGGAGGGCAGGGCGGGGGTGGACGTGGTCATGAGGGGTCACCGGCTTTCACGGATCGGGGCGGAGCGGAGCGCGGGTGGTGCGACGACGGCATCCTGCGGGCGGCGGGCACCCGCGCTCCAGTGATTAAGCTGAGGCCGAATCACGGCCGGGGCGGGAGGGCGGGGCACCGATGCGGACCGAACTCGCTCTCTCGGCCGACGACCTGGCGCGCACCCGCTTCGCCGTCTCCCCGATGTGGGAGGTGGTGACCAGCCTCCGGGTGCTCGCCCAGCCGGCCGTCCCCGCACCGCACCGGCGCTGGGCCGCGCAGGTCCGCCCCCGGCTGGCCGCCGCCGGGCCCGCCGTCCGCCGGCTGGCCGCGATGGTCCCGCCCACCGGCCACCTGCCGGACTTCCTCACCCCCGTCCCCGGCACCGCCACCCCCGCGCTCGCCGACGAGCTGGCCGCGATCACCGCGACCTCCCCCGGACCGGTCCGCGCCGACCTCGCCGTGCTGGCCGCCGAACGCGGCGGCCGGCTGCCCGCCGTCCTCGAAGCGCTGCACCGCGACCCGGCCGCCCGGCTGCCCCGGCTCGCGGCCGACATCGAGACCTACTGGGAGCTGGCGCTGGCGCCGTACTGGGCCCGGATCCGCGCCCTGCTCGACGCCGACGTGCTGCACCGCGCCCGCCAGGCGGTCGGGCACGGCACCGCCCGGGTCCTCGACGACCTGCACGGGACCGTCCGCTGGGACGGCAGCGGGCACGGGGCGCTGCGGCTGGAACAGCGGCACTGCGCGGTCGAACGGCTGGACGCCGCGGCCGGCCTGGTGCTGGTGCCCTCGGTGTTCGCCTGGCCGCGGGTGCTGACCCGCGCGCTGCCGCCGGACCCGCCGCAGCTCGCCTACCCGGCCCGCGGGATCGCCACCCTGTGGGAGCCCCGCCCGGCCGCCGGCGCCCCGGACGCGCTCGCCGCCGTCCTCGGCCGCTCCCGCGCCCGGCTGCTCGCCGAACTCGACGCGCCCGCCTCCACCACCGAGCTGGCCCGGCGCACCGGGCTCTCCGCGGCCGGCGTCTCCCAGCACCTCACAGCCCTGCGCGCGGCCGGGCTGACCAGCGCGCACCGCGCCGGCCACGCCGTGCTGTACGCCCGGACCGCCCTCGCCGACGCCCTGCTCGACCCGGACCGGTCCTGATCGATCCCGACCGGACCTGAAGCGATCCTGAACCGGGCCCGCGCCGGACCCGCGCTGGACACGAGCCGGAGGTGAGCCGGAGGTGAGCCGGGAGCGACCGGATCCGACCGGCGCACGGGGCCCCGACAACCGGCTGACCTGCCGGTTCGGGCGGCGCCCCGGACCGCCCCGGCGGTACGAATGGCCCCGCGCAGCACACCTCGGCACACCCCCTCCTCATATGATCGGAGCGACATGCGCCATGCTTGGTGATGCAGAGCACTGTACGAACTTGTGCCGGAGGGCTTGACGGCCGGCCGGCCGAGAAGGAGGAAGCACGTGGACGACGTTCTGCGGCGCGCCGCACTCTTCGCGGCACTCGACGACGAACAGGCCGGCGAGCTGCGCGCTTCCATGACCGAGGTGACGCTCGCCCGCGGCGAGTCGCTGTTCCACGAGGGCGACCCGGGCGACCGGCTGTACGTCGTCGCCGAGGGCAAGGTCAAGCTGCACCGCGCCTCGCCGGACGGCCGCGAGAACATGCTCGCCGTCCTCGGCCCCAGCGAGATGATCGGCGAGCTCTCGCTGTTCGACCCGGGCCCGCGCACCGCCACCGCCAGCGCGCTGACCGAGGTCAAGCTGCTCGGCCTCGGCCACGGCGACCTCCAGCCCTGGCTGCACGCCCGCCCCGAGGTCTCGATCGCGCTGCTGCGCGCCATCGCCCGCCGGCTGCGCCGGACCAACGACGTGATGTCCGACCTGGTCTTCTCCGACGTGCCCGGGCGCGTCGCCAAGGCCCTGCTGGACCTCTCCCGCCGCTTCGGCGTGCAGTCCGAGGAGGGCATCCACGTCGCCCACGACCTCACCCAGGAGGAGCTGGCCCAGCTGGTCGGCGCCTCCCGCGAGACGGTCAACAAGGCGCTCGCCGACTTCGCCGGCCGCGGCTGGCTGAAGCTGGAGGCCCGCGCGGTCGTCCTGCTGGACGTCGAGCGGCTCTCCCGCCGGTCCCGCTGACCGCGCACCGCTCACGGAAGGGCCCGCACGCTCCGGC
The DNA here is from genome assembly GCF_040296005.1 of Kitasatospora sp. NPDC002551. Classification (NCBI taxonomy): domain Bacteria; kingdom Bacillati; phylum Actinomycetota; class Actinomycetes; order Kitasatosporales; family Streptomycetaceae; genus Kitasatospora; species Kitasatospora sp. NPDC002551. The sequence goes on from NZ_JBEOWI010000001.1 coordinate 328,961, forward strand.
GTGCGGGCCCTTTCCACGAGCGGTGCCGGCCCGGGCGTCAGTCCGGGATGAGCCCGTGCTCCCGCAGGTACCGCAGCTGGGCCTGCACCGACAGTTCGGCGGCCGGCCACAGCGAGCGGTCCACGTCCGCGTAGACCCGGGCCACCACCTCGGCGGCCGTCCGGCAACCCGCCTCGACCGCCGTCTCCACCTGGGCCAGCCGGCCCGCCCGGTGCGCCAGGTAGTAGTCCACCGCGCCGAGCGCGTCCGCGAGCACCGGGCCGTGCCCGGGCAGCACCGTCCGCACACCGTGCTCGGCCGCCATGGTGTGCAGGTGGCGCAGCGAGTCCAGATAGTCGCCGAGCCGGCCGTCCGGGTGGGCGACCATCGTGGTGCCGCGGCCCAGCACGGTGTCGCCGGTGAGGACCGCGCCGTCGGCGGGCAGGTGGAAGGTCAGCGAGTCCGAGGTGTGACCGGGCGTGGCGATCACCCGCAGGTCGAGGCCTCCGACGTCCAGGCGCTGGCCGTGCGTGAGGCCTTCGGAGCCGAGCCGGTGCGCCGGGTCCAGCGCGCGGACCTCGGTACCGGTCAGCTCGGCGAACCGGGCCGCGCCCTCGGAGTGGTCCGCGTGGCCGTGGGTCAGCAGGGTGAGCGCCACCCGCGTGCCGCGCTGCTCGGCGGTCTCGATCACCCGGCGCAGATGGCCCTCGTGCAGCGGGCCCGGGTCGATCACCACCGCGAGGTCCGAGCCGGGCTCGGAGAGCAGCCAGGTGTTGGTGCCGTCCAGCGTCATCGGGGACGGGTTCGGCGCCAGCACGCAGAGCGCGCGGGCGGTGGCCTCGCCGCCGATCGCGGCGGCGGGGTCACCGGGCAGCAGTCCGCTCACCGGCCGCCCTCGCCGTCGCGATGCAGCAGGCGCAGGGGCAGCGCGCGGACGAGGGCGCGCTGGGCCACCTCGGTGAAGGGGACCTGGGCGCTGTCACAGGCCGGGGTGCGCGGGGTCAGGCTGCGGGCGGGCATCCGGGGTGCCGTCCGGCGAGCCACGTCGTTGTGGGTCATCGGGCGAAGGTCCTTTCGTCTCGCGGGGTGCGTCGGGGGATGGATGGGTCCGGTGGGAGAACGGGGGCGAGGGCGCGGCGTCAGTCGACGCGTTCCTCGGGGAACTCGGGGAAGGTGCCGTCGATGGTCAGTTCGTCGTACCCCGGCCAGCGGACGGTCAGCCGCTCGCCGTGCACCTCGGCGCGGCCGAGCACCGGCTCCAGCGAGCGCTCGGCCGCCGCGCCCAGCGCCTCGGCGGCGCTGCGCACCGGCAGCAGTTCGCGCAGCACGGTGACGGTCGGCGGCAGCATGCCGAAGCGGCCCTCCTGGTAGCCGCGGACGGCCTCGGCCGGGGTGAGCCAGGCCACCCGGTCGGCCTCGCCGACCTCGCGGGCGGCGTCCTGCCCGGGCGGCAGGGCGGCGACGAAGAACCAGGTGTCGTAGCGGCGCTCCTCGAACGCCGGGGTGATCCAGCGCGCCCAGCCGGCCAGCAGGTCGCTGCGCAGCAGCAGGCCGTGGTCACGCAGGAAGTCGGCGAAGGAGAGCTCGTGGGCCTCCAGCGCGGCGCGTTCGGCGCTCCAGTCGCGGGGCTCGGCGACGCTGCCGGCGTCCGGGCCGGCCAGCAGGACCCCGGCCTCCTCGAAGGTCTCGCGGACCGCGGCGCAGACCACCGCCTGCGCGGTCGCGGCGTCCACCCCGAGCCGCTCGGCCCAGGCGCGCGGACCGGGGCCGGCCCAGCCGAGCTCCGCCTCGGCGTCCCGCCGGTCGACCCCGCCGCCCGGGTAGGCGTACATGCCGGCGGCGAAGGCCATCGAGGTGCGGCGGCGCAGCAGGTACGCCTCGGGCCCGGCGCCCCCGGCGGTGTCCCGGAGCAGCACCACGGTGGCGGACGGCCTGGGCACGGGCGGGGTCAGCTCGCCGGCGTCGGCCGCCCTGATCCGGGCGGGCCAGCCGGGCGGCATCGGGAGCGTCGTTGCTCGCTGGTCCATGCCCGGATGCTAAGCGCCCGGGGGCGGGGTTGGACAGGGGTGATCCGTTGTCCGACCCCGCCCCCGGCAGGTGCGCGGGCGGCGGGCGTCCGGGTCAGGCGCGGACGCGGACCTGCAGCTCGACCTCGACCGGGGCGTCCAGCGGCAGCACGGTGACGCCGACCGCGCTGCGGGCGTGCACACCCGCCTCGCCGAACACCTGACCGAGCAGCTCGCTGGTGCCGTTGATCACACCGGGCTGGCCGGTGAAGTCGGGGGCGGAGGCGACGAAGCCGACCACCTTGACGACCTGCTCGACCAGGTCGAGGTCGCCGATCACCGACTTGACGGCGGCCAGCGCGTTCAGCGCGCAGATCTGCGCGAGCTCCTTGGCCTCCTCCGGGGTGACCTCGGCGCCGACCTTGCCGGTGTTCGGCAGCTTGCCGCCCACCATCGGCAGCTGGCCGGAGGTGAAGACGAACTCACCGGTGCGCAGCGCGGGCACGTAGGCGGCGACCGGCGCGGCCACCGGCGGCAGGGTCAGACCCAGCTCGGCGAGCTTCTCCTCGACCTTGCTCATGCCTGCTTCTCCCGCTTGAAGTAGGCCACCAGCTGCTCCGGGTTCGGGCCCGGTACGACCTGGACGAGCTCCCAGCCGTCCTCGCCGAAGTTGTCCAGGATCTGCTTCGTGGCGTGCACGAGCAGGGGTGCCGTCATGTATTCCCACTTGGTCATGGCCAGACTCTAGACGCTCCGTCCCGGCGGACCGGCACGGTCCGCGCCCGGGCGCGCTCCGGCGTGTGAAGTGGCCCACAAACCGGGCATGATTCAGGCCCGGCCCCCGGGGTAGTCCCGGCATCCGGCGCGGTCCCTGGTTACCCTCGCGGAAGGGCACCCGTGTGGTGCCGGCCCTCGGAGACGGACGGAGACGGAGCGTGGCACGCACCCCCGGCCAGGCGGCCCGGCGCGATCCCGACTGGGAGGGCGTGCGGTTGCACGTGGTCAGCGGCAAGGGCGGAACCGGGAAGACCACGGTGGCCGCGGCACTGGCGCTGGCGCTCGCCGCGCGGGGCCACCGGACGCTGCTGATCGAGGTGGAGGGGCGGCAGGGCATCGCCGAGCTGTTCGGCATAGCGGCGCTGCCGTACGAGGAGCGCCGGATCGCCTCGGTCACCCCCGCCCAGCTGGGCCTGCCGGCCGAGGACGGCGCCGCCGGCGGCGAGGTGCACGCGCTCGCCATCGACACCGAGCAGGCGCTGCTCGAGTACCTCGACATGTTCTACAAGCTCGGCCGGGCCGGGAAGGCGCTGCAGAAGGTCGGCTTCGTCGACTTCGCCACCACCATCGCCCCCGGCGTGCGGGACGTCCTGCTGACCGGCAAGGCCTGCGAGGCCGCCCGCCGCAAGGGCCCGGACGGGCGGCGCCGGTACGACGCGGTGGTGATGGACGCGCCGCCGACCGGGCGGATCACCCGGTTCCTGAACGTCAACTCCGAGGTGGCCGGCCTGGCCCGGATCGGCCCGATCCACAGCCAGGCGCAGGCCGTGATGCGGGTGCTGAAGTCGCCGGAGACCGCCGTGCACCTGGTCACCCTGCTGGAGGAGATGCCGGTCCAGGAGACCGTCGACGGCTTCGCCGAGCTGCGCGAGGCCGGGCTGCCGGTGGGCGGGGTGCTGGTCAACATGGTCCGCCCGCCGGTGCTGGACGCGGCGGCGGTGGCCGCGGTGGACGGCGACCACCGCGAAGAGGTCGCGCTGGCCCTCGGCGAGGCCGGCCTCGGCGGCCGCTCGCGCAAACCGGAGACCGTCCGGGCGGCGGTCGATCCGCTGCTCGACCCGCTGCTGGAGCAGGCCCGGGAGCACGCCGAGCGGGTGGAGCTGGAGCGCGCGCGGCGCGCCGACCTGCAGCAGCTGAAGCTCCCGACCTACGAACTTCCGCTGCTGGGCGAGGGCGTGGACCTCGGCGGGCTCTACCGGCTGGCGGGCGAACTGAAGCGTCAGGGGGCAGCGTGAGCGGGCGGAACAGCGTGCGCGACGGCGTCGGCAGCGGCGGTGCGGGTACCGGCAGCGGCGGTGCGGGCGTCGGCAACGGCGGCGGCCGGCCGCTCGCCGTGGACCGGCTGATCGACGACCCGAAGACCCGGATCATCGTCTGCTGCGGCTCCGGCGGCGTCGGCAAGACCACCACCGCGGCGGCGATCGGCCTGCGGGCCGCCGAACGCGGCCGCAAGGTCGTCGTGCTGACCATCGACCCGGCCCGCCGGCTGGCGCAGTCGATGGGCCTGACCGAGCTCGACAACACCCCGCGGATCGTCAAGGGCGTCAGCGGCGACGGCGAGCTGCAGGCCATGATGCTCGACATGAAGCGGACCTTCGACGAGGTCGTGCTGGCCCACGCCGAGCCCGAGCGGGCCCGCGCGATCATGGAGAACCCCTTCTACCAGTCCCTGTCGGCCGGCTTCGCGGGCACCCAGGAGTACATGGCGATGGAGAAGCTCGGCCAGCTGCGGGCGGCCGAGGAGTGGGACCTCATCGTCGTCGACACCCCGCCGTCGCGCTCGGCGCTGGACTTCCTGGACGCGCCGAACCGGCTGGGGTCCTTCCTCGACGGCAAGGTGATCCGGATCCTGACCGCGCCGGCCAAGGTCGGCGGCCGGTCCGCGATGAAGTTCCTGAACGCCGGGATGGGCCTGTTCACCGGCACCCTGGGCAAGATCTTCGGCGCCCAGCTGCTGACCGACGTGCAGACCTTCGTCAGCGCGATGGACTCGATGTTCGGCGGCTTCCGCGAGCGCGCGGACCGCACGTACCAACTGCTCCAGGCACCGGGCACGGCGTTCCTGGTGGTGGCCGCGCCGGAGCGGGACGCGCTGCGCGAGGCGGCGTACTTCGTGGACCGGCTGGCCGCCGACCGGATGCCGCTGGCCGGCCTGGTGCTCAACCGGGTGCACGGGACGGGCGCGCCCCAGCTGACCGCCGAACGGGCGCTGGCCGCGGCGGAGGCGCTGGAGGAGAACGGTTCGGAGCACGCCTCGCCGGCGGCCGAACTGCTCGCGGCGGGGCTGCTGCGGCTGCACGCCGAGCGGATGCAGGTGATGGTGCGCGAGCGCCGGACCCGCGACCGCTTCGTCTCGGTCTACCCGGACGTGCCGATCGTCGAGGTCGCCGCGCTGCCCGGGGACGTCCATGACCTGGACGGTCTGCGGGCGATCGGCGAACGGCTCAGCGGCACCGTCTGCGCCGACTGAACCCCCGGACACCGGTCCGGCCCGGGCCCCCCAGCCCGGGCTCACCGACCGCGCGCGTCGCGCGCCCCGGGGATCAGCCCGCCTTCGGCCCGTCGTGAGCCCACCTCGAACCCGCCCGGGGCTCAGCCCGCCTGGGCGTAGTCCGTCAGTATCACGCCGGTGGCCAGCGATGCCTCGTACTCGGTGCGCGCGGTCTCCAGCAGCCGGCGCCACGAGATCACGGTCGGCCGACGGCGCAGCAGCGCCCGGCGCTCGCGCTCGGTCATCCCGCCCCAGACCCCGAACTCCACCCGGTTGTCCAGTGCGTCCGCCAGGCACTCCGTGCGCACGGGGCACCCGCTGCACACCGCCTTGGCGCGGTTCTGCGCCGCCCCCTGGACGAACAGTTCGTCCGGATCACTCGTGCGGCAGGCGGCCTGCGCACTCCAGTCGTCTACCCAGCCCATGCCGGCGCCGTCCTCTCCCGAATCGAGGCTCCCCCACGGCGGCAACGGCATATTCACCGTTGCCAGTTGAGGACGTTACGGAAGAACGACAGCTTGCAACAGCCCCTTCGGGCTCAATCTCGAATGACCCAATTGGACTATGGGTGGCGATCAGCTCACTCGTTGGAGTGATCGCAGGTCGCAAGCCTTGCCAGGGTCACGGGCGCCACTCTCGCCACGCAAGCCGTCACGCAGTGCTACCGGACACAGGGGTGCAGTGGGCTACAGCTGCCTCAAAAGCCCACCAAGAGCGGGCAATTCGGGCAATTCTCATCACTCACAAGAGTGATCGATGCTGACGCAGCGAAGCTGTCGCAAGCTTGTGACAAGCCTAGGCGAACACCTGCCCCGGTGTGCGGCATTCGGCAACGTAGGGTTCTCCCCATGGCACCGAAGCTCCCCCAGGCATCCCCGCCCCCCGGCAACACCGGAGCTCCGCGCGGCAAGCGCCGCGGGTCACCGCTCGACTTCGCGGGACACGGAGTGAAGTTCCTGGGGGTCAGCGTCCTCTCCGGCGTCCTGCTCGCCGGTATGGCCCTGCCCGCCGTCGGCGCGCTCGGGCTGACCGCGAAGAACACGGCCGAGGGCTTCTCCAACATCTCGGACGACTTCAAGACCCCGCCGCTCACCCAGGCCACCCAGATCTTCGACGCCAAGGGCGGCCTGATCGCCAAGGTCTACGAGCGCGACCGCACCGTCCTCACCGCCGACCAGATGTCGCCGTACATGCGGCAGGCCCAGGTCGACATCGAGGACGCCCGCTTCTACGAGCACGGCGCCGTCGACCTCAAGGGCGTGCTCCGGGCGATCAGCAAGAACGCCGAGAGCGGCACCGCCTCCCAGGGCGCGTCCACGCTGACCCAGCAGTACGTGAAGAACGTCAACGTCGAGAAGGCCGGCGACGACCAGGCCGCCGTCCTGGAGGCCCAGCGCAAGACCCTGGGCCGCAAGATCCAGGAGCTGAAGGTCGCGATCAAGCTGGAGGAGGATCTGACCAAGGACCAGATCCTCACCAACTACCTCAACATCACCTTCTACGGCCACCAGGCGTACGGGATCGAGGCGGCGTCCCAGCGCTACTTCAGCAAGTCCAACAAGGACCTCACCGTCGCCGAGGCCGCCACCCTGGCCGGCCTGGTGCAGAACCCGTCGCAGTACGACCCGGTGCGATTCCCGGACAACGCGGTGAAGCGGCGCAACGTCGTGATCGACAAGATGGTCGAGAACAAGCACATCACCGCCGACCAGGCCAAGGAGGCCAAGGCCGCCCCGCTGGGCCTGAAGTACAAGGACCCGCAGAACGGCTGCATCACCGCCCAGGCGGGCATGGGCTTCTTCTGCGACTACGTGCGGCACGTGGTCAAGCAGGACCCGGTGTTCGGCAAGAACGCCGCCGAGCGCAAGAAGTTCTGGGACCAGGGCGGCCTGAACATCTACACCACCCTCGACCCGGACAAGCAGGCCGCCGCCCAGGCCGCGGTCACCAGCAAGGTCAAGGTCACCGACCCGGTCTCGGCCGCCACGACCATGATGGAGCCCGGCACCGGCAAGATCCTGGCGATGGCCCAGACCCGTCCGTACGGCCTGGAGCCGGCCAAGAACCAGACCGTGGTCAACCTCAACGTCGACGCGGCGATGGGTGGCGGCAACGGCTTCCAGCCCGGTTCGACGTTCAAGCCGATCATCGCCGCGGCCGCCCTCGAGAACGGCATCTCGCCCACCAAGCCGTACCCGTCGGAGAACCGCATCGAGTGGCCGACGATGAAGACCTGCGAAGGCACCTGGAAGAACACCTACAAGGGCAACGAGCGCTACGTCCCGAACGAGAGCAAGAGCGAGGTCGGCCCCTACGAGCTGAAGCAGGCGATGGCCCTCTCGGTCAACACCTACTTCGTCCAGATGGAGCAGGAGATGGGGCTCTGCCCCGTCAAGCAGATGCTCGACAAGCTCGGCATCACCACCACCGCCTCCGGCGCCAAGCTGGAGGTCGTGCCCTCGATCACCCTGGGCACCAAGGAGATGTCGCCGCTGACCATGTCGAACGTCTACGCGACCTTCGCCGCCCGCGGCAAGTACTGCACGCCGATCGCGATCAACAAGATCACCACGGTCGACGGCAAGGAGGTCAAGGTCCCGCAGACCAGCTGCACCCAGGCCTTCTCCGAGCAGACCGCCGACGCGATGAACACCGTCCTGCTCAACGTGACCGAGAAGGGCACCGGTGCCTCCCTCGGCCTGGAGGACGGCCGCCAGATCGCCGGCAAGACCGGTACCACGGACAAGAAGAAGGCCGCCTGGTTCAGCGGCTACACCCCGCAGCTCGCGACCGCGGTGTGGATCGGCGGCCCGACCGGCGGCGTCGAGATGAAGAACATGAAGATCGGTGACACCTACTACGGCGCCGACGGCGTCTTCGGTGCCACCGGCCCCGGCCCGATCTGGAAGATGGCCATGGACGGCGCGCTGAAGGGCTCCCCCAAGGAGACCCTGCCGACCATCGACATCCCGGACCCGGCGCCCAAGATCGACCCGAACGCCACCGCCCCGGCCACCCCGCCGGCCGACCCGAACGCGGCGGGCAACCCGCCGCCCGCCCAGAACCCCGTCCCCGGCGGCCCCGGTACCAACGCGGGCGGCGTGATCGGCGGCGGCTTCACCTTCCCGCCGGGCGTCATCGGCGGCGGTGACGGGAACGGCAACGGGAACGGCAACGGGAACGGCAACGGGCGCCACTGAGCGGACGCCCTGGTGAACGACGAGGGGCGCCCCCCGAGCGATCGGCTCGGGGGGCGCCCCTTCGGCGTGCGCGGCCCGTAGGTGGGCCGTTCGTGGGCCGTTCGTGGGCCGCGTGCGTCGCGGCTCAGCCGGCGAGGGCGGACTTCACCGCGGCGGCCACCCGGCCGCCCTCGGCCAGGCCCTCGACCTTCGGCCGCACCAGCTTCATCACGGCGCCCATGCCCTGCGGCCCGCTCGCCCCGCTCTCCGCGACGGCGGCGGCCACGATCGCGGCCAGCTCCTCGTCCGACAGCTGCTTGGGCAGGTACCCGGCCAGCACCTCGCCCTCGGCCCGCTCGCGGGCGGCCTGCTCGCCCCGGCCGGCGGTGTCGAACGCCTCGGCGGCCTCCCGGCGCTTCTTCGCCTCCCGGCCGATGACCTTGAGCACGTCGGAATCGGAGAGCTCGCGCTTGGTCTTGCCCGCCACCTCCTCGCTGGTGACGGCGGACAGCGTGAGCCGGATGGTGGACGAGCGCAGCTCGTCCCGGTCCCTGATGGCAGCCGTGAGGTCCTCCTGCAGCTGCTCCTTGAGCGTGGTCATGGCCCCGAGTCTCCCACCTGCGACGTTCCGCTGCCCACCATTAACCCGCGCCCCCGTCTTCCGCCGGCTCGCCGACACCGATTAAAGTGGTTACATGACCGACGAGCGAACCCCCGGCCTGGTCCTGCACTCTCCCGGCGGTACGCGGTTCCACTTCGACCCCGGCACGCTCTGCCTGGAGCTGCTGCCCACCGGCGGTCCCGGCCCGTACGCCCGCTACGAGGTGCTGCACCGTCCCGCCGACCTCGCCGACTGGGCCGGGAGGTCCCGGCTGGGCCTGCCGCCCGGCGCCGTCCGGATCACCGACGCCCAGCTCACCGCCGTCCGCACCCTGCGGGACGCCCTCTGGCGGCTCACCGCGGCCCGCGCCGCCCACGGCCCCGGTGCCGGGGAGCCCGCCGACCGCGCCGTGCTCAACCGGGCCGCCGCCCGGTCCCCGCTCGCCCCGCAGATCGCCCCCGACGGCACCGCGGCCCCGCCGCTGCCCGGCGACGGCGACCAGCTGGCCTCCACCGTCGCCCGCGACGCCATAGCGCTGTTCACCGGCCCGTCCGCGGACCGGATCCGCGAGTGCGCCGCCGACAACTGCTTCCTGCTCTTCGTCGACACCTCGCGGCCCGGCCGGCGGCGCTGGTGCTCGATGGAGCGGTGCGGCAACCGCCACAAGGTCCGGGCCCTGCGCGCCCGGCGCGAACAGGACGAGGAGTGATCCCGTGCACACCACCACCCCCGGCCGCCCGGTCGGACTCACCAGGGACGCCGGCTGGGAGATCGGCGTCTCCCGCACCCTGCCGCACCCGCCCGAGGCCGTCTGGTCGCTGCTCACCTCCCCCGACGGTCTCGCCCTGTGGCTCGGCCCCGGGGCCCGCCTCGCCGACCGGGTCGGCGGGCCCGTCACCGCCGACGACGGCTCCGCGGGCGAACTGCGCGGCCTGCGCCCCGGCTCGCGGATCCGGCTCACCTGGCGGCCCGCCGGGCGGTCCGCGGCGACCACCGTGCAGGTCACGGTCACCCCGGGCCGGGGCGGCACGCTGCTGCGCTTCCACCAGGAGCGGCTCCACGACGAGGCGGAGCGCATCCGGCGGCGCGCGCACTGGCGCGCCGTCCTGGACGCGGTGGCCGCCGAACTCGCCCCGGCCGCCGGCTGAGCCGACCGGGTGCGCCCCCGCGCCGTGTCCCCGTGCGACCACCGGCAGTTCACCTGCTGATCCGCCGTCTGAGAGCATGGAACGATGCGACCGCTGTACTCCGTTCCCCTCGGAATCGCCGCCACCGGCGCCGCCTGCCTCGCCTACTCCGTTGGGTACGAGGTCCGTTCCTTCCGCCTCCGCCGGATCGAGGTCCCGGTCCTCCCCCGGGGCGCCCGCCCCGTCCGGGTACTGCAGGTCTCCGACATCCACATGGTGAGCGACCAGGGCAAGAAGCAGCGCTGGCTGCAGAGCCTCGCGGGCCTGCGCCCCGACCTGGTGGTCAACACCGGCGACAACCTCTCCGACCCGCTCGGCGTCCCGGCCGTCCTGGACGCGCTCGGGCCGCTGATGGAGTTCCCCGGCGTCTACGTCTTCGGGTCCAACGACTACTACGGCCCCGCCCGCAGGAACCCGGCCCGCTACCTCCAGGCCATGCGCAGCGGCGTCCACGGCATGAACAACCCCGACGGCACCGCCGCCCGCGGCATCAGCGGCGCCGTCCACAACCCGTGGGAGAAGCTGCGCGACAGCTTCGACGCGGCCGGCTGGCTCGACCTCACCAACACCCGGGGCCGCCTCACCGTCGCCGGCCTCGACCTGGAGTTCACCGGCCTGGACGACCCGCACATCCGGCGCGACCGCTACAGCGAGGTCGCCGGCGGCCCCTCCGCCGACGCCGATCTCTCCCTCGCCGTCGTGCACGCCCCCTACCTGCGCGTCCTCGACGCCTTCACCGCCGACCGCTACCCGCTGATCCTCGCCGGCCACACCCACGGCGGCCAGCTGTGCGTCCCCTTCTACGGCGCCCTGGTCACCAACTGCGATCTCGACGCCAAGCGGGTCAAGGGCCTCTCCACCCACCAGGCCGGCGGCAGCCGCTCCTACCTCCACGTCTCGGCCGGCTGCGGCACCAACCGCTACACCCCCGTCCGCTTCGCCTGCCCGCCCGAAGCCACCCTCCTCACCCTCACCCCGACCCCCCACTGACCCGCCCACCCCGCTCGCCGAGATACCGGATTTCGTCTCTCGGCGAGCGTCCGGTAGAGTTCTACTCGTCGCGAAGGAGACGGAGCGACAAACAGAAAAACCGGGGTGTGGCGCAGCTTGGTAGCGCGCTTCGTTCGGGACGAAGAGGCCGTGGGTTCAAATCCCGCCACCCCGACCCAGTAAGACCAGCTCAGGGTCGGTCTCCCGCAAGGGAGACCGACCCTGACTGGCTTTTGGGGCCCGCTCCGGGGCGATCCTGGAGAAGATTGGAATTCCTCTCCGGAGTCTTCTCCCGTCGGCCGCGCTTCAGGAGGACATCGAGGACGGCCGCGGGTGAGCCGGGACACATCCGGCGACGCGCCTCCAGCGCGGCCTCCCGGATCGATGCGAGGCCGGCGACCGGTCCCTTCCACGTGCTCGCCGGCGAGTCCCGGCCCGACCACCCCGCTCCGGGAGGCCGTACGACGCCGGATCATGGCAGTAGGGGCACGCGCCGCAGCAGCTCGCTCCAACTGCCGGGCACGGGAGCGTACTCGGCGTCGACCATGGGCCCTGAGCCCTTTGGGCCCGTGGGCACCCCGGCAGTTGTGACATCTGGCGAGGGAATGAGCCCCGGGGACAGCGGCAGCCGGCTCACGGCCAACCAGGCGGTGCAGAACCTCGCCGGCGGCGTGGCGACCGCTGTCGCGGTCTTCCTCTCGGAGAGGAAGCGGGAGAAGCGCCCTGCCCGCCGCGTCTGCGGCCGAAGCTCCCGCGTCATGGACCGGTACGGGAACTGCGGCCCCCCACAGGAACAAGTGGTGGAACGGAGAGCTGACCTACAAGCCGATGCGGGCCCTGGGGCCGGCAGTGCGCGCCCGCCCCCGGCACCCCGCCCTTGCCCGCCCGGCTCAGGGCCGGTCTCCCGTGAGGGGGAGCGGCCCTGAGCGGATCTCGGCAAGCGCCCGGGTGCCCTTCGCCGGTGGGCTTCGAGTGACCCGTCCCGTACTTCGGCGAGTCGGTTCGTGATCCGGCTACGGGCCCGTGGGGGGAGTGGGTCAGGCGGGGGTGAGGGGGGTGGTGGTGACGATGATGGAGCAGGAGGGGGTGTGGGGGCCCTGTTGGAGGGTGACGCCGACGCGGTCGCGGCGGGCGGGGTCGCGGGGGAGCTGGGTGACCTCGACCAGGCAGGGCTCGTCGAGTTCGACGTAGCGGGTGAAGTCGCACTCCATGGCGACGGCCATCACCGGCTCCTGGTGGTGCAGGGCCTGTGCGGCCTGCCGGGCGGCGTCCAGGAGGAGTGAGCCGGGCGCGTGGTCGACCGGGTGGTCGAAGTGGACCGGGTGGTGGGTGTCGACCCGCAGCTGCCAGCGGCGGGCGCGGCCGGTGGCGGAGAGCGCGACCTCGCGGGGCACCGCGCGGCCGGCCCGGGCGGCCGGGATCGGCGCGGGCAGCGGGACGGCGCGGGCCATCATCTCGGCGGCGTCGCCCCTGTCGGCGCGCAGGCGCCGGTAGATCGCCGGGGTCTGGACGGTGAAGCGGGTCTGCGCGGTGGCGATCGGCTCGCCGTCCCGGCTGACCACGTAGGCGAGCGTCAGCGCGGCCACCCGGTTGCCGCGGCGGACCACGTCCTGGCAGACGGCGTCGATCCGCACCTCGTCGTCGGCCCCGCCGGCACGCCGGGCGGGGGCGCTGTCGCCGGCGGCGCGCTGGCGCGGGACCGCGTCCCGGGCGCCGGCCCACAGGCCGCCCGGGATGAGCGCGTAGCCGAAGTGGTCCCAGATCAGCTGGTGGCCGAGCGGAACGCCGAACGCCACGTGCGAGAGCAGCGGGAAGGTCTGACGGATGGTCTCCACCAGGAGCATCGGGTCGTGGTAGCCGTTGCGGACGCCGTAGGCGCGGTGGTCGCGCGGCCACCGGGCGGTGATCCGGTAGGAGTCCTCGGCGAGTTGCTCCCAGGCGGTCAGCAGCACCTCCTCGGCCGCCCGCTTGTGCACGTACTCCTTGGGCACGGTCACCGGCACGCCGGTCATGGCCGCGTCGAGCGAGCTGGTCATGGTGGTGCTGTGGTCTGTGCGAAACATGGATGCACTCCCCCAGAGTGGCCACAGGCAAGGTGAAAGATCGGCGCTCCGGTGTGTACGCCGGGCTCCATGGCGAATAACATAGAGGTCGTTCTTTTTGTTTGTCGAGGCGTTTGGAGTGACTCGTGGCAAGAGCCAAGCAGGAACGAGCCGTACGCACCCGCGAGACCATCCTGCGGGCCGCCGCGCAGATCTTCGACGAGTACGGCTTCAGCGGCTCCAGCGTCAGCAAGATCATCAACCGGGCCGGGACCACCCAGGGGGCGATGTACTTCCACTTCAAGTCGAAGGAGGACCTCGCCAAGGCGGTCATCGACGAGCAGGCCTCCGACCTGGAGCTTCCGGAGCAGCCGGAGGGGCTGCGCCAGCTCATCGGGCTCAACCTCTACCTGGCCGACGAGCTGCAGGGCAACGTGCTGCTGCGCGCCGGCGTCACCCTCGCCGTCGAGCAGGGGCAGCTCGGACTGCGCGACTTCAGCCCGTACGAGATGTGGGCCGAGCAGTTCCGCGCCGAGCTGGAGGCCGCCCGGCGGGCCGGCGAACTGCTCGACGACGTCGTGATCGAGGAGCTCGCCCAGGTGCTGGTCGCGGCCTACACCGGCTCGCAGATCATGTCCCACCTGCGCACCGGGCGCGCGGACCTGCCGGAGCGGATCGTCCAGCTGTGGTGGTTCCTGCTGCCCGGCATGGCACCCGCGCCGGTGGTCGAGGAGCTGCGCGCGGTCCTCCTGGAGCGCCGGGGGCAGTCGGCATGACCGGGGCACGGGGGAACACCAGGGGGCGGCGAACGGGCGCGGACGGGCCCGCCGTCCTGCTGACCGGGGCCGGCGGCTTCATCGGCTCCGCCGTCCTGGCCGAGCTGCGCGCCCGGCCCGGCGTCGGTGAGATCCGGGCGCTCACCCGCTCCTTCGCGCCGGCCGGGACCGTCCCGGTCGCGGCGGACCTCGCCGATCCGGCGACGCTGCGCGGCGCGGCCGACGGCGCCGACGTGCTGATCCACCTGGCCTCGCTGGTCGGCGGCCCGGAGCAGGAGTGCGCCTCCGTCAACGTGCACGGCACCCGGGCACTGCTGGCCGAGGCCGGCCGGGCCGGGGTCGGCCGGATCGTCCACCTCTCCACCTGCGCGGTCTACGGCACCGGCCCGCACCGGGGCATCGGCGTGGACGAGGTGGCGCCCGCGCCCGTCTCGGCGGCCAGCCGCACCCGGCTGACCGGCGAGCGGGCGGCGCTGGACGCCGGGGCGGTGGTGCTGCGGGCGCCGCTGGTGCTCGGCGCCGGCGACCGCTGGGTGGTGCCCTGCCTGGCGGACCTGCTCCGCCGGGTGCCGGCCCGCTGGGACGGCGGCGGGGCGCTGCTCTCGCTGGTCGCGGTGAGCGACCTGGCCCGGCTGGTCGCGGACCTCGCCCTCGCCCCGGAGCCGCCCACGGTCCCGGCCGGGGTGTACCACGCCGGCCATCCCCACCCCGTCACCATCGCGGGGCTGTTGGCGGCGCTCGCGGAGCACGGCGTGCTTCCGCCGGTACCCGACGCCGACTGGCCCTGGGAGCGCTGCGCCGCCGAACTCCGCAGGGTCCCGGGGGTGTTCGGCGAGCGACAGCTGGAGCTGATGGCCCGTCACCACTGGTACGCCGCCGGGCCGATCTGGCGGCTGGCCGGCAGCGACCCCGGCCCCGGACCGCTGCACCGGCTCGCCGAGGCCGCGCCCTGGTACCGCGCGCACCTCGCCGCAGCCGCGGACGGGAGCCCCGGATTTGCGCCAACCCCCTTGCCTTTTCGGGCATTTACCAAGGAAGTGCCAAAGCCGACGGGGGATCCGGCGGATACCGTGCGTATGCATCACGCCGGAGCGTAACGTCGCCGTGTCACCGGGCCGGTACGCGCCGGCACGCCCCGACCGCGCGAAGGAGCCACGCCGACCATGTGGTTCGTCCACCCCCACCCTCCGACCGCCCCGGCGGCGGACCTCCCCGAACCCGGCCCGGCCGGCGGTGCGCGATGAGACAGGAACGCGCCCAGCAGACCCACCGGACACTGCTGCGCGCCGCGGCCACGGAGTTCGACCGGCACGGCTACGCGGGCACCTCGCTGGCCCGGGTCAGCCAGAGCGCCGGGGTCACCATGGGGGCGCTCACCTTCCACTTCCCGTCCAAGGCCGCCCTGGCGG
This sequence comes from Kitasatospora sp. NPDC002551, assembly GCF_040296005.1. Classification (NCBI taxonomy): domain Bacteria; kingdom Bacillati; phylum Actinomycetota; class Actinomycetes; order Kitasatosporales; family Streptomycetaceae; genus Kitasatospora; species Kitasatospora sp. NPDC002551. Next base: position 344,398 of record NZ_JBEOWI010000001.1, read on the forward strand.
ACGCGGTCCGCGCACAGGCGACGGCGCTCACCCGGGCGGCGGTCGCCCGTACCTCCGGTGCGGACGGGCAACCCGGCGCGGGTGTCGCCGAGTTGCTGGACACCCTCACCCGGCTGCTGGAGGAGGAGCCGAGCGTGCGGGCAGCCGCGCGGCTCACCTGGGAGCAGCCGGAGTCGGCCGGCAACTGGCACGCGGGCTGGAGCCCGGACCTGCGCGACCGGCTGGCCCGCGAGCGCGCTGTCGGGGCCGGTACCGGCACCGGCCTCGACGACACCGTCCCCGACAGCACCGGTCCCGACGGCGCCCGCCCCGACAGCACCGGCCCCGACGGCGCCGACCTGGAGGTGCTGGCCCACTGCCTGGTGGTCGGCGCCGAGGCCCTGCGGCGCGGAGTCGTCACCCTCGACGGCGACGATCCGGCCGAACGCGCGGAGGTCCACCAGCGGCTCGGACGGCTCTGGCGCCGCGCGGTGGCCGGCCCGCCGGCCCCCGGCGCACCCCGCTGACCAGCGGCTCCACACCCCGACCGCAGGGTCGGCCCACCGCCCGTACCGGCCGTTCGACGCCGGTGCGGGCGGTGGCGCGTTCTCCGGGCGCCGGGCACCGGGCATCAGGCGCCGGCCGGCGGCCAGCGGCCAGCGGCCACCGGGACTTGCCAAAACCGGACCGGCGCCCGCACGGGAGTCAAAAACAAAGAGATCGTTCGCTATTCTTTTGCTGACGGAACCTCACGGCACCACACGATCCCGGGGAGCTCCCATGGACGCGCAACCCCTGTCACCGGCCGGCGAAGCCGCGGTCTCCCGTTTCGCCGAGCAGGTCTTCGCCCACCTGACCCGGATAGACCAGCGCCGCTGGGCCCGGGCCTACCTGCACGGACTGCTGGCCGCGCCCGGCCGCAAGTCACTGTCGAACATGGCCGCGAGCCTGGCGACCGGACCGACGGCGGCCACCGCCTCGCTCTCGCTCCAGCAGTTCATCAACGGAAGCCCCTGGGACTGGCGCCCGGCCCGCCGGGTGCTGGCCCGCGCCGCCGCCGGCGACCGCCCGGTCCGCGCCTGGACGGCGAGCCTGGCGGTCATCCCCAAGCGCGGCGACCAGGCGGTGGGCGTCCACCGCCGGTTCGTCCCGGACGCCGGCCGCACCCTCAAGTGCCAGGCCGCGCCCGGGCTGTTCGTCGCCACCGACCGGGACGCCGTCCCGGTGGACTGGTCACTGCTGCTCGACCCGAGCTGGACGGACGACCCGCAGCGGCGCGGCCGTGCCCGGATACCCGACGGCCTCGCGCCCTACGCGGCCGGGGAACTGCTGCTCGGGATGGTCGACCGGCTCCGCGCCCTGCTCCCGGTCGCCCCGCTGGTCGCCGACCTCGGCGTGGCGGACGAACCGCTGCGGCTGGCCGGCGCACTCGCCCGGCGCTCCGTCCCGTACCTGCTGGAGGTCCGCGGCGGCCAGGCCGTCCGGCCGGTGCTGCAGGCCACCACCGGACGGCACGGGCGGGTGCGGCAGGACACCACGACGGCCGAGGCCCTGTTCCCGCACCGCCGGCCGCGGACGCCCGGGGCCCCGCAACCGGTGCTGCGCGGCGCGCCCGTCCTGCTGCCCGGCCCGCCGGGTCCGCACGGCACGCCGGTGCACCGGCTCTGGGCGCACGGCGGCGGGCCGGCGGGACCGCGCCGGTACTGGCTCACCGATCTGACCGAGGACGCCCCGGGCGTGCTCGCCCTGCTGAACGCCGCCAGGGCCACCCGGACCACGGTGGACCGGCTCGGCTCGGACTTCGGCCTGCTCGACTTCTCCGGCCGCTCGTTCACCGGCTGGCACCACCACATGACGCTGGTCTCGGCCGCGTACTCGCTGAGCCGCTCGCTCGGCCCCGCGGCGGGCCACTCGCCCGACCGCGGACTGCGGGGCCCCGACCTGCCCGCGAGCGCCCAGGAAATCATCCGGGAAAGCCTCCGGAATTCCGCCTGATAACCGCCCGGACGACTTGCCGAAGACGTCCGAATCGCATTGACCGGAAATCCCCGCCGGACCGATGATTCCAATGCCGGAGAAATCACCGGAACAACCGGCGTAAACCGGCGCAACCGGAGAGGAGGTGAGCACCATGAGCGCGGCGGCCGCCACGGACCCGCTGGTCCAAGCATTCCCGGGAATTCTCGGTGAGCAGCTCTTCGCCTCGTTCGACCGGGCCGACTACCGGATCAAGGCCGAGGAATACCTGCGCGGACTCCTCGGCACGGCCGGCCGGAAATCCATCAGCAACATCGCCCGGACGCTCGGCGACCCGGGGGCGGTCCAGCGGCTGCACCACTTCATCCGCAACTCGCCGTGGGCCTGGGCGCCGGTCCGGGAGGCCCTGGCCGCCCGGCTGGTCGAGGCGTGCACCCCGCGCGCCTGGCTGGTCCGGCCGATGTTCATCCCGAAGTCCGGCACCCGCACGGTCGGCGTCGGCCGCCGGTTCGTCCCCGAACTGGGGCAGCTGGCCGGGGCCCAGCAGGCCGTCGGCCTCTGGTACCTGGCCCCGCGGCTCAACGCGCCGGTCGACTGGCAGCTCCAGCTGACGGACCCGCCCCACCGGGCCCTCCGGCCGGAGCCGCCCGGACCGCACGGACACCGAGGGCAGCACCGGGGGCCGGGCCCGGCCGGGGACTCCCTGGAGCGGCAGGCCGCGCTGCTCGGACCGCTCGCGGACCGGCTGCCGGCCACCGCCGCGGCCACCCTGATCTGGGACGGCTGCCCGGCCGAGCCGGGCGGACTGTTCGCCACCGGCCGGGAGCTCGGCCTGCGGGTGGCCGTCCGGGTGGACCCGACCACCCGGCTCACCCCGGTCACGGCCCCCACCCGTGACCGCGGCCGCGCCCTGCCCGCCTACCAGCTGTTCGCCTCCGCCGGCGCCCGCCGGCTGGCCGCCGCCTCGGGTCCGCCCGGGGTCGAGGCGCACGTGGTCCGGGTCGCCCTGCCGGGCACCCCGGCCGAACTCCTCCTCTACGCGGAGTCCGGGGCGCGTCCCACCGCGTTCTCCGGATTCTGGCTGACCGATTCCGAACCGGACCGGGCCGCCGAATTCCCCCGGCTCTTCCGTATGGCCGGCGGCGTCGAGGAGGACCGCACCGCCCTCGGCGAACGGGTCGGCCTGCGCGATTTCGAAGGGCGCTCCTTCGAGGGCTGGCACCGGCACATGACGCTCGCCTCGGCGGCCTACGCCGCGGTGGCGCTCGGCCGCCACTTCTCCTGCTGATTCCCCCCGAACCGAAACCACCGCACCACGAATTCACCCATGCCTTCACAAGGGAAACCGACATGCTTGTCTTCGACAACCACCCGAGCGGCCTCACCTACAGCCCGTCCTCGAACTCCTGGCGGGTGCGCGCGGTCAAACCGGTCGAGTACGAGGTCCGCGTCTGCGACGGCGTCTTCGACCCGGCCAGTACCGCCCTGATCGAGCAGACCGCCGCCGCCGGGAGCGGCAACCGCCGCTTCGTGGTCATCGACGCCGAGGTCGACCGCCTGCACGGCGAGCGGATCCGCCGCTACTTCGAGCACCACCGCGTCGACTACTTCCTCCAGGTGGTCCGCGCCGACGAGACGCTCAAGGAGTTCGAGACCGCCTCCGACATCGTGGTCGCACTGGACTCCTTCGGCCTCGACCGCCGGCGCGAGCCGATCATCGTGATCGGCGGCGGCGTCCTCATGGACATCGTCTGCCTGGTCGCCAACCTCTACCGCCGCGGCACCCCGGTGGTCCGCGTCCCCACCACGCTGATCGGCCTGGTCGACGCGGGCGTCGGGGTGAAGACCGGCGTCAACTTCAACGGCCACAAGAACCGCCTGGGCACCTACTTCGCCCCGGTGCTCACCCTGCTCGACCGCTCCTTCCTCGCCACCGTCGAGCGCCGGCACATCGCCAACGGCATGGGCGAGATCCTGAAGATGGCGCTGATCAAGGACGCCCGGCTGTTCGACCTGCTGGAGCAGCACGGCCCGGCGCTGATCGAGCGCAAGTTCCAGGACGCCCGCGGCGGCGACCCGGCCGGCGAGGTGCTGCGCCGCGCCATCCACGGCATGCTGGAGGAGCTCCAGCCCAACCTGTGGGAGGCCGAGCTGGAGCGGATCGTCGACTACGGCCACACCTTCTCCCCCACCCTGGAGATGCGCGCCCTGCCCGCCCTGCTGCACGGTGAGGCGGTCGCCGTCGACATGGCGCTCACCACCCTGCTCGCCTGGCGCCGCGGCCTGGTCGACCTGGAGCAGCGCGACCGCGTCCTCGCCGTCCTGCGCGCGCTCGAACTGCCCAGCTGGAACGAGCTGCTGGACGCCGAGCTGCTCGACGCCGCGCTCCAGGACACCGTCCGCCACCGGGACGGACAGCAGCGCCTGCCGCTGCCGGTCGGCATCGGCGACGCGGTCTTCGTCAACGACGTGACCCGCGAGGAGCTCGCCGTCGCCGTCGAGGACCTGCGGGTGCTCAACGCCCGGGAGCTCAGCCGTGTCTGACGCCTCCGCCCCCGCGGGCCTGATCGTCGCGGACACCCGGGACGCCTCCGAGATCCACGGCGTGCACGGCGCCCCCGGCCTCACCTACTGGAAGGCGCTCGCGAGCCGGCAGCACCTGGAGGCCGAGGTCGAGGCGATCGAGGTCGCCCGGATCCCGCCCGGCGGCCTGAGCGGCGAGCACCGCCACACCCGCACCGAGGAGATCTACTTCATCCTCCGCGGCCACGGCGAGTTCCTGGTGAACGGCGAGGTGCGGCCGGCCCGCCCCGGCTCCCTGCTGCTCACCGGGATCGGCACCGTGCACGGCCTGCGCAACACCGGCGCCCCCGCGGGCGTCACCGGCCCCGGCTACGGCAGCGCCCCCGAGGGGCACCTGGAGTGGCTGGTCATCGAGATGCCGGCCCCGGCCACCTCCGAGGTGCTGCACGGGCTGGTCCCCGACGCCCCGACCGTCGAACCGACCGAGAGGAAGACCGAGACGATGCGGCTGCACGACCTGCGGGAGGAGAGGGCGGTCGACCCGGCCGGCGTGTTCACCGGCCCGCTGCGCCTGGTGGAGATCCGGGAGCTGGCGGCCGGCGACAGCGCCGCGTTCGGCGCGCACGCCCGCGAGCACACCGTCTTCGTGCTCACCGGCTCCGGAACCGCCGCGGCCGACGCGACCGTGGTGGAGCTCACGGCCGGGACGGCGGTCACCCTGCCGTTCGGGGCGGACGCGGTGGTCACGGCCGGCGCGGGCGGCCTGGAGTTCTTCCACGCCGAGCTCGCCGTCCCGGAGCGGGGCGCGCGATGATCGTCAGCCGCGCGCTCCGGCCGGTGGACTGCGACCCGGCGGCCACCGGCCCCGACCGGCGGACCTGGTCCTGCCTGGCCCGCCGGGGCATGCTGCACAGCGAGACGGAGACCTTCGACCTGTGGCGGCTGCCGCCCGGCGAGCGCCTGGTCCACGAGGCCCGGGACGGCGTCGAGGAGGCCCTGTTCGTCCTCTCCGGCACCGGCACCGCCGGCCGCGGACCCGACGAACTGCCGCTCACCGAGGGCTCGTTGGTGCTCGCCCCGCACGACTCCGAGGTCACCGTGACGGCCGGCCCCGAGGGCCTGCGCCTGCTCAGCACCCGCGTCCTGCCGCGCGCGCTGAGCACCGCCCTCCCCGCCCGCGTCCCCCGGCTCGACTGACCACCCGGCATCCGAACCCCTGAACCAGGAAGTGGGAAGAGTTCCATGCGCAATCTCAGTCGCCGCACGTTCGTGGCGGGTGCCGGGGCGACCGTCGGCACCGCCACGGCGGGCGGGCTGCTCGTCCCGGCCGCCCGTGCCGCCGCGGAGGACACCACCGACCCGGCGTCCAGAGCGGTCCGGGGCGGGGACCTCATCACCGTCACCCCCGACCAGCCGCGCTACGCCGACCTGACGTCCGGCTTCAACCCGCGCTGGGAGGCCCGCCCGAGGGGCATCCGGCTGCCGCGCACCACCGCCCAGGTGGTGCAGGCCGTCCAGGACGCGGCCGACCGGAACCAGCGCCTCACCATCCGCGGCGGCGGCCACTGCTACGAGGACTTCGTCTACAACGCCGAGGTCGAGATCGTCGTCGACATGAACCTCATGGACGCGGTCGGCTACGACCCGGGCCGCCGGGCGTTCGAGGTCGAGGCCGGCGCCACCCTGCTCAAGGTCTACCAGACCCTGTACGAGGGCTGGGGCGTCACCGTCCCGGGCGGCGTCTGCTACGCGGTCGGCGTCGGCGGGCACGTCACCGGCGGCGGCTACGGCAACCTGTCCCGCAAGCACGGCCTGGTGGTCGACCACCTCCACGCGATCGAGGTGGTCACCCTCGGCGCCGACGGCCGGGCCCGGGCGATCGTCGCCACCCGCGAGCCGAACGACCCGCACCGCGACCTCTGGTGGGCCCACACCGGCGGTGGCGGCGGCAACTTCGGCGTGGTCACCCGGTACTGGTTCCGCTCGCCGGACGCCACCGGCAGCGACCCCTCCGACCAGCTGCCCAAGCCGCCGGCCGAGGTGCTGATCGCCATCCCGAGCTGGTCCTGGGAGAACATCACCCGCACCGGCTTCGCGAACATGATCCGCGCCTACGGCAGCTGGTTCGAGCAGAACAGCGGCCCGGACCCGGTCCACACCGGCCTGACCAGCTGGCTGTTCCTGAACCACAAGGTCTCCGGCAGCCTGGTGCTGCTGCTGCAGGTCAACGGCGACGTGCCGCAGGCCGAGCAGCGCGCCAAGGACTTCGTCCAGGGGCTGAGCGACGCGCTCGGCGTGCCGCACACCGGCGACGTCGTCCGGCTGCCGTGGCTCAAGGCGGTCAAGTACCTCGGCACCATGGACGCCTCGCAGACCAACCCGCAGCTGCGGGCCGGCCACAAGTCGGCGTACATGAAGAAGGGCTTCCCGGAGAACCAGATCGCGGCGATCTGGAAGCACCTGACCCGCACCGACTACACCAACCCGAAGGGCGGCCTGGCCGTGGTCTCCTTCGGCGGGCGGATCAACACCGTCGCCTCCGACGCCACCGCGCTGCCCCAGCGCGACGCGATCTTCAAGCTGCTCTACCAGACCTACTGGACGTCGCCGGCCGACGACGCCCCCAACACGGCCTGGCTGCGGGAGTTCTACCGCGAGGTGTACGCCGACACCGGCGGCGTCCCGGTCTCCAACCGGGTCACCGACGGGTGCTACGTCAACTACGCGGACCGCGACCTCGGCGACCCGCGGCAGAACACCTCGGACGTCCCGTGGACCGCGCTGTACTACAAGGACAACTACCCGAGGCTCCAGCGGGTCAAGCAGGCCTACGACCCGAAGGACTTCTTCCGTCACCGCCAGTCGATCCGGCTGCCCGGGAGCGTCCGGTGAGCGCCCCCCGCCCCTCGGCCGACCTCGCGCGGCTGCCCTCGCTGACGGGCATGCGGTGGATCGCCGCGCTGCTGGTCTTCCTGACCCACGTGTCGGTGGCCAAGCCCTTCGACACCCCCGCGCCGAACGACTTCCTGTCGGACTACCTCAGCCGGGCGGGGTTCCTGGGCGTCGGGTTCTTCTTCGTGCTCAGCGGCTTCGTGCTCACCTGGTCCGCCCGGGAGGGCGACCGCCCGTCGGCCTTCTATCGCCGCCGGCTGTTCAAGCTCTACCCCAACCACGCCGTCACCTGGCTGGTCGGGCTGCTGCTGATGGCCCGGGCCGGCACCGAGCCGACCACCGCCGGGACGGTGCCCTCGCTGCTGCTGGTGCAGAGCTGGATCCCCTCCTTGGAGGTCATCGGCGGTACCAACGGCCCGAGTTGGTCGCTCGCCTGCGAGGTGCTGTTCTACCTGAGCTTCCCGGTGATCCTGCCGCTGGTGCGGCGGATCCGCCCGGAGCGGCTCTGGCTCTGGGTGGGTGTGGTGACGGCGGTGCTGTTCGCGCTGCCGCTGATCGCCCAGCTGCTGCCGGGCAGCCCGAACTCGCCCTGGCAGCCGCTCTCCTTCTGGCGGTACTGGTTCGTCTACTTCCTCCCGGCCGCCCGGCTGCCGGAGTTCGTGCTCGGCATCCTGCTGGCACGGATCGTCCGGACCGGGCGCCGGATGGCCATCGGCTGGCCGGTGGCGGCGCTGCTCACCGCCGCCGGGTACGCGCTGATGATCACGCTGCCGGACGCCTGGGGCATGGCCGCGCCGACCGCGCTGCCGGTCGGGCTGCTGATCGCGGCGGTGGCCGCCAGGGACGCCGCCGGGGTGGGGACGCCGTTCGCCGGCCGGACCATGGTCTGGCTCGGCGAGGTCTCCTTCGCCTTCTACATGGTCCACTTCCTGGTCATCCAGTACGGACCGCTCGGCCTCGCGGCGACCGGATCGGCCGGCGCGAACACCTGGAGCACCCCCGGTGCCCTGGGGGTCATGGGGATCACCCTGGCGCTGAGCATCGGCTTCGGCTGGGCGCTGTACCGCCTGGTCGAGGTGCCGGTGATGCGTCGATGGGGTCGGTCCGCCAAGGCCACCTCCCGTCGGGGCGGGACCGCAGCGGCCGTTCAGGCCGAACCGGCCCCGGTCGCCGGCACCGCCCCGGTCGTGGGCAGCGGAGCGGCACGCTAGACCGGCCGCCTCAGGCCGGCACCAGCACGGCCGTCTCGACCACCTCCACCGGCTCGACCGGCTCGGCCACCTCGGCCTCCCGCCGGGCCACCGCGACGATCCCCGCCAACGCGGCCCGGCTCGCCCCGAGCGCCAGCAGCTGCCGGTCGAGCAGGTCGAGCCGCTGCTCCAGCACCTCCAGCATGCAGGGGGCCACCGTGCCGTCGCCGCCCACGCAGGGCAGCACGTCCCGGATGGCGCTGGTGGAGAGCCCCGCCCCCAGCAGGGCCCGGATGTTGCGGACCACCGCCGGTGCGTCCTCGCCGTACCGGCGGTGCCCGCCCTCCGGCCGACGGGCCTCCAGCAGGCCCTGCTCCTCGTAGTACCGCAGCAGGCGGACGCTGACCCCGGTCAGCGCCGCCAGCTCACCGATCCGCATGTGACACCCCTCACATCCCCTTGAATCTCACACGAATGGGAGATTGTACCGTGACCGGCATGACGAACACCGAGATCACCGCCCAGATCGACCGTCAGACCTTCGCCCTCGGCGGCGATCTGACGGTCCGCCGGATCGGCTACGGCACCATGCGCCTGGCCGACACCCCCGACATCAAGCCCACCGAGGCCGTCGTCTGGCACGCCCCCACCCCGCGCTCCGCCGCCCTGGACGTGCTGCGCGCCGCCGTCGAGAACGGCGTCCAGCTCATCGACACCGCCGACTCCTACGCCCTCGGCGGCAGCGAGGAGCTGATCGCCGAGGCGCTGCACCCGTACGCCGAGGACGTCGTGGTCGCCACCAAGGTCGGCATGACCCGCCCGAGCCCCTCCGAGTGGGTCCCGGTCGGCCACCCCGCGTACATCCGCCAGCAGGCCGAGCTGAGCCTGCGCCGGCTGCGGGTCGAGCGGATCGACCTGCTCCAGCTGCACCGGATCGACCCCGAGGTGCCGCTGGCCGACCAGATCGGCGCGCTCAAGCAGCTGCAGGACGAGGGCAAGGTCCGGCACATCGGCCTCTCCGAGGTCACCGTCGAGGAGCTGCGGCAGGCGCTGGAGATCGCCCCGATCGCCACCGTGCAGAACTGGTACAACCTGGCCACCCGCCAGCACGACCCGGTGGTCGACTTCACCGCCGAGCGCGGCATCGCGTTCATGCCGTTCTTCCCGATCGCCATCGGCGGCCACGCGGGCGAGGACAGCCCGGTCACCGAGGTCGCCCGCGAGATCGGCGCCACCCCGGCGCAGACCGCGCTCGCCTGGCTGCTGCACCGCTCGCCCAACATCCTGCCGATCCCGGGCACCACGTCCGAGAAGCACCTGGTGGAGAACCTGGGCGCGCTGGCCGTCGAGCTGAACGACGAGCAGTACGCCCGCCTGGACGGCATCGCCGCCGCCGAGGCCGCCAGGGCCGCTGAGGCCTCCGAGGCCGAGGCCGCGGCGGGCGAGTGACCGGCGCCCCGCCCGGCGGCCTGCTCCGCCGGGCGGGCCGGTCCCCCATCCGGAAAGGGCCCCCTCCCCCGTGGGGGCCCTTTCCCCTGCCGGGCCCCGGCGCCCGCGGCCTCACCGGTCCGTCAGGCCCAGGTCGGTCACGTCGGCGGCCAGTGCCTTGAGCAGCGAGCCGGCCCGCCTGTCGTCCGGACCGAGCGCGATCAGCCGGTTCATGACGTACGAGACGCCGAGGCCGGCCCGGGGCCAGGCCTGGTTCGCCGAGCCGCCGCCACCGTCGTGGCCGAAGGTCTCGCCGTCCGGGCCGGGCCGCTCGGCGGTCCGCAGCCGGTAGCCGCCCCCGCCGTACGCCATCACCACGTCGATCAGCTGGTCGGTCTTGCGGGCGTACACCCCGCGGGCCCCGTCCAGCAGGCGGCGGGAGAGCAGCAGCGGCTCGTCGTCCAGCGGCCGGCGGGCGTCCTCGGCGAGGATCCCGTAGAAGGCCGAGAAGGCCCGGGCGGTGCCGCTGACGTTGATCGCCGGGATCAGCGCGGAGCGGCGCTCCGGTCGGCCCCAGAGGCCCTCGTCGTCCGGGAACGGCTGGGGGTTCTGCCAGATCCGCCGCGTCAGCGGGTCGTCGCTGTGGAAGAAGCCGGTGAACTGGGGCAGGAAGTTGCGGCCGTAGGTGGTGCGGGCGAGCCGGGGCCAGTCGGCCGGGCCGGTGCCGTAGTGGATGTCGAGGTCCAGCGGGACGGCGATCTCCTCGCGGAAGAACCGGTCCAGCGGGCGGCCGTCCACCCGGCGGACCAGCTCCCCGACGATCCAGCCGGCCGACAGCGGCCCGTAGAGGATCCCCTCGGCGCGCGGGTCGCTCTCCAGCGGCTGGGCGGCGATCAGCCGGGCCATCAGCAGCGGGTCGTTGGCGTCGTCCTGGGTGACCGGGGTCCAGGTGCCGGGCAGCCGGCCGGTGAAGGTGACCACCTCGCGGACGGTCACCCCGCCCTTGCCCTCGGCCGCGAACTCCGGCCAGTAGTGGGAGACCGGGCGGTCCAGCTCGATCCCACCCCGGTCGACCAGCCTGAGCAGGGCGGTCACGGTGATGCCCTTGCTGCCGGAGAAGATCGTCTGCAGGGTGTCCCGCTCCCAGCGGGCACCGGTCAGGTGGTCGGCCGTCCCGCCCCAGAGGTCCACCAGGACCTCCCGGCCGCGGTGGACGGAGAACGCGGCGCCCAGGTCGTCCCGTTCGAGGAGGTTGCGCTCGAACTCCTCGCGGACCCGCTCGAAGCCCGGGGCGGCATGGCCGGCGACGTGCACCGCGGCCGTCGACGTGATCGTCATCTGTACCAACTCCGCTCGAATTCACGACGTGAAGGGAAACCGCTATCGGGCCGACAGCAGAACACAGCCGACCGGAAACCGTGAATACCCGGGGCCCCGGTTCGGCACCTTGACAAAGTCCTCCGCCGTGCGTTGCCACCCGGTGCCACGGCGGCCCATTCTCGGATCGGCCGGCGGAACCCCGCCGGCCCGGGAACGGACGAAAGAGGATTCCCATGGCCAAGATTCCGGGCGCCCGGGCGGTGCACCACATCGCCTACACCGTGCCGGACCTCCGGCAGGCGGTCGACTTCTTCGTCGACGTCATCGGCGCCGAGCTCGCCTACCGGCTCGGCCCGGTCGAGGACCCGGAGGGCGACTGGATGGCGCGCAAGCTCGGCGTGGACCCGCGGGCCTCGGCGAACATCGCCATGCTCCGCCTCGGCCCCAACGCCAACCTGGAGCTCTTCGAGTACACCGCCCCCGCCCAGGACCGCGAGCAGCCGCGCAACAGCGACGTCGGCGGACACCACTTCGCGATCTACGTGGACGACGTCGACAAGGCCGCCGACCACCTGCGCGAGGTCCCCGGCGTGACCGTCCTCGGCGACCCCGAGACCATCGAGGACGGCCCGATCAAGGGCGACCGCTGGGTCTACTTCACCACCCCCTGGGGCATGAGCATGGAGCTCATCAACATGCCCGAGGGAATGCCGTACGAGGACGCCACCGAAACCCGCCTCTACCTCCCCACCGAGCACTGGCCGGAGAGCTGACGACAATGCCGCCCAACCGCCCGCGGAAACGCCCTCGGAATCGATTCGCTGACGAATCGAAGAACCACCTCGCATTCCTCTCGCTCGCCTTCGTCGCCTTTGTCGTCGGCACCTCGGAATTCGTCGTGGTCGGCGTTCTCGGCCCGATCGCGGACGGTCTGCGGACGGGGCTCGGCACGGTCGGACTGCTCGTCACCGGCTACGCCCTGGGCATCTCCCTCGGCGGACCGGTCCTCACCGCGCTCACCCTCCGGCTGCCGCGCCGCACCCTGCTGCTCGGCGCGCTCGCCGCCTACGTGGCGGCGAGCGCCGGGGCGGCGGCGGCCGGCACGGTCGGCGTCCTGCTGGCCGCCCGCTGCGCGGCCGGGCTCGCCCACGGGGTGATCGTCGGCGCCGCCACCAGCGTGGCCGTCGCCCTGGCCGGTCCCGGCCGGCAGGGGCGGGCCATCTCGCTGGTCTTCGGCGGCATCTCGGTCGCCACCGTGCTCGGCGTACCGCTCGGCACACTGGTCGGGCAGTGGCTCGGCTGGCGGGCCGCGCTCGCCGCCGTCGCCGTGCTCGCGGCGCTCGCCCTGGCCGCCGTCCGGCGGACGGTGCCGCCGACCGCCGCGATGGGCGCGCCCGGCCTGGCCGGGCAGCTGCGCGGCGCGCTCTCCCGGCCGGTGCTCGCCGTGCTCGGCACCGCCGTGGTGCTGTTCACCGGGCAGTTCACCGCGTACACCTACCTGGCCGGCTACCTGGAGGACGTCACCGGCGTCGGCGGGGGGCGCGTCGGCGGCTACCTGCTCGCCTTCGGCACCGCCGCCGCCGTCGGCACCTTCCTCGGCGGCCGGTGCGCCGACCGCCGGGCCGCCGGCACGCTCACCGCCGGCTGCGCCGGGCTGACCGCCGCGCTGCTGGCGCTGCACCTGTGCGGGCGCTCCGGGGCGGCGGCGGCCGTCCTGGTCGCCTGCTGGGGCCTGGCCGGCTTCGGGATGGTCCCGGCACTGCAGTCCCGGATCGTCGAACTCGCTGGCCCCGGCGGGGATTTCGCCGCCACCCTGGGCGTCTCGGCGGCCAACGCCGGGATCGCCGCCGGCGCCGCGCTGGGCGGCTGGACGGTCGGCGCGCACGGCGTCGGCGCGGTGGTGCCGCTCGGCGCCGCGGTCTGCCTGGCCGCGCTGCTCGCGGTGGCGGCCGGGGCCCGTCTGCGGCCCGCCGCCGCCCGGCACCCCGTGCACCCCCTTCACCTCGATCCGCCGCCCGCTCCTTCCCTCGACCGTGAAAGGACCGTCCGAGCATGATCGGCACCCTGGAGCGCCCACCCGTACGCGCCGCCTCCGCGCTTCCCGTCTGGTACCGGCACACCCCCTCCGGCCCGGTCGGCCGCGACCGGATCCGGGGCCTGGTGAAGGACCGGCGGATCACCTCCGTCGCCCTCACCGGCCCCGCCCCCGAGGACGAACTGCGGTGGCTCTGCGACCTGTTGGCCCCTCTGGGCGAGAGCGGTGACGGCCTGGTGTCGGCCCCCGCGGGCGTTCGCAGCGGTACCGCCTGCGACCAGGTGGCCGCCGCCCGCCGGCTCGTCGGCGCCGTCGGCCGGCCCAACCTGCTGCCCGCCCTGCCCGCCTCCGACGCCGGCCTGTGCGCCCTCACCTCGCTGCTCGGCGAGGGCATCGGCGTCCGGCTCGGCCCGCTGCACTCCGTCGCCCGCTACCGGCAGACCGTCCGGGCCCACCTCGACGGGCTCGAACTCGCCCGCTGGCGCGGCCTCGACCTCACCGGGCTCTGCTCCGTCGCGGCCTTCGGCGTCGGCGGGATCGACGTCGAGATCGACGCCCTGCTCGACCGCGCCGGCAGCCACGAGGCCAAGGCCCTGCGGGGCGCGGCCGGCACCGCCACCGCGCACCTCGCCCGCCGCGTCCACGCCGACGCCCACGACACCGAGACCTCCACCCGCTGGCGCGCCCTCGCCGCGGCCGGTGCCCGCCCGCAGCGGCTGGTCTGGACCCAGCTCTACCACGGCGTGCCCGGCCACCGGACCGCCCGCTACCTGGACGCGCTCGCCACCCCGGGCGCGGCGCTGGAGCTGTGCGCGCCCGCCCTGGAGACCCTCGACGGCACGCCCGAGGTACGGACCCCGCGCAGCACCCGGGCGGAGCGGGACGCGCACGCCTTCACCGAGCGGCTGATCGCCTACCTGCGCTGGTTCGACATCAACCACGAGTCCGTCCTGCGTTCCCTCGACGCCGCCCACGCCCACCAGTGACCACCGCCGCCCCCCTTTCAGGAGCCCGCTCATGGCACCGCAGCTCCACCTGGACCTCGCCCCGTCCCCGTCGGACGCCCTCCCCTCGCCCCCGGTGCGGCGGATGGCCCTCGCCACCGGCGTGGTCGCGCTCGGCGGGCTGCTGTTCGGCTTCGACACCGGCGTCATCTCCGGCGCCCTGCTCTTCCTCAAGGACCAGCTGGCGCTGAACTCCTTCCAGGAGGGCGCGGTGATCTCGGCCCTGCTGCTCGGCGCCGCCGTCGGAGCGCTGGCCGGCGCCCGCCCGGCCGACCGCTTCGGCCGCCGCAAGGCGCTGATCGGCGTCTCGGCCACCTTCACCGTCGGACTGGCGCTGGCCGCCGTGGCACCGGACTTCTGGACGCTGCTGGCCGCCCGGGCCGTGCTCGGCCTGGCGGTCGGCAGCGCGTCCACGATCGTGCCGCTCTACCTCGCCGAGATCGCCCCGCCGCGGCTGCGCGGCCGGATGATCACGGTGAACCAGATCCTGCTGACGGTGGGCATCCTGGTCTCCTACCTGGTCAACCTGGCCTTCGCGGACGGCGGGGACTGGCGCGCGATGTTCGCCGTCGGGCTGATCCCCTCGGTGGCGATGCTGATCGGCACCCTCTTCATCCCGGAGACCCCGGCCTGGCTCGACGGCCGGCCCTCCGCCGCCCGCCCGCCCGCCGGCCGGCCGCGTGCCCTGCTCACCACCCCGGGGACCCGCGCCGCCCTGCTCATCGGCGTGACGCTGGCGGCGGTGCAGCAGTTCGGCGGCATCAACTCGATCATCTACTACGCCCCGAGCATCATGGCCCGCGCCGGCCTGCCCGCCACCAGCTCGATCGGCTACTCGGTCGCCATCGGCACGGTGAACGTGCTGCTCACCGTCGCCGCCATCCCGCTGATCGACCGCGTCGGCCGCCGTCCGCTGCTGCTCTGGTCCCTGGCCGGCATGGCCGTCTCGCTCACCGCCCTCGGCCTCGTCCTCGGCCCCGCCCACCCCGGCCCGCTCGGCAACGCCGTCGCCCTGGCCGCGATGACCTCCTACGTCGGCGCCTTCGCCATCGGCCTGGGCCCGGTCTTCTGGATCCTCGCCGCCGAGATCTTCCCGCCCGAGTCCCGCGCCCGCGGCACCGGCCTGTGCGCCCTGGTCAACTGGGCCGCCAACTTCGTCGTCGGCCAGGCCTTCCTCCCGACCGCCGACGCCGTCGGCGAGCGCTGGGTCTTCTGGTTCTTCGCGGCGGTCTCGCTGGGCGCGGTCCTGTTCGTCGCCCGCCGCGTCCCCGAGACCAAGAACCGCTCCCTGGACGAGATCCAGTCCGCCCTGGCCCCCCGATGAGGCCCCATCCCCATGACGGAGCAGGACGTCGGCCGGACCGACTTCCTGCTCCGTGGTCGTACGCCTCGGGGCCCGCTCCCCCACGCCCTGCGGCCGATTGACGTCCGGCGACGGGCGCCGCCGATCACGGTGCGGCACCGGGTGTCGGATCGTCAGGAGGTCGGCCGCACATGTGGGGCAAGTGGATCGGGTGCGAGGTGGCGGAGGGGGCCGGGGGCGGTTCTCCGCCGCCCGCCGGCGGTACGCCGCCGAGCAGTCGCCGGCCCTGCGCGGGCGCGCGGTGCCCGGGGACGACGTGTGCTCGCTGACCGGTCGTCTGCTGCCCCTGGAGCCGGACTGGACCGTGCTGCCGGTCAGGCCGCGATCGTGAGGGCCTCGTTGATCCGGCGGGTGATGTCGGCCATGACGGGGGTGGGCTCGCCCTTGCGGGCCTGCGTGGCGGTGGCCAGGGCCACGTTGACGATGCCGCGGAAGTTGTCGGCCTCGGCCGGGTCCTGGGCGTGGAGCAGGGTCGCGGCGGCGGTCAGGGCCGGGAGGACGTGGTCCGCGAGCTCGGCGACGGTCCTGCCGTCGAGGGCCGTCACCTTGGTGTTCGCGGCGAGCACGTGGCCGACCGGACCGGTGCCGGAGGCCAGGGCGACGGAGCCGTGGGTGGCGATCCGGTGGGGCGAGCCGGTGGCGTCGGCGGCGGCGAGCAGCGAGACGGCGCCGTAGGCGGCGGTGCGCAGGGTGGTCTTGTCCTGGTCGGTCAGGGTGAGGGACATGGTGGTGGGTTCCTTCGCTGTGGTGGGGTGGGGTCGTCGGCCCGCGGTCAGGCGTCGAGGGCCTGGTAGGCGGTGGTCCAGAAGTCGTGGATCAGCCGGGCCGAGTTCGGGACGGTCATCCCGACCTGGGTGAGCAGGAGGCCGGTGATCCCGGTCTCCGGGTCGGCGTAGGTGGAGGTGCCGCTGCCGCCGTCCCAGCCGAACTGGCCGATCGGCGCGTAGTCGCCGCGGTAGCTGCGCACGGCCATCCCGAAGCCCCAACCCCCGTGCTGCCCCTGGCCGTACGAGAGGTGGACGAGGTCACGGGCGAGGGCTTCGCGGGTGGCGGTCTGCTCGGCCGTGAGGCGGTTGGTGGTCATCAGCCGGACGGCCGGGCGGGAGAGGACGCGCTCGCCGCCGTGCGTGCCGCCGTTCAGCAGCATCCGGAAGTAGGCGTGGTAGTCGTCGACGGTGGAGACCAGTCCGCCGCCGGCGCCCGGGAACGCCGGGGGCTTGCTCCAGCGCCCGTCCGCCGGCTCGTCCCAGACGTGGAACTCCCCGGTCTGCGGGTCGGGGGCGTAGAGGGGCGGCAGCCGGTCGATCTTCTCGGCGGGCACGTGGAAGCCGGTGTCCTTCATGCCCAGCGGGTCGAGGACGCGCTCGCGGAGGAAGTCCTCGAACGGCTGCCCCGTGACCCGGGCGACGAGCACGCCGAGCAGGTCGCTGGCGACGTGGTACTGCCAGCGCTCGCCGGGCTGGTGCATCAGCGGCAGCGTGCCGAGGCGGCGCAGCCACTCGTCCGGCTCGGGCATGGGCTGGGGGAGGTCGGGCGTCAGACCGTTCTCGATGATCGCGGTCATGATCGGGGCACCCACCGCCGTGATGTCCATGCCGAGGCCGAAGGTGGAGGTCAGCACGTCCCGGACGGTGATCGGCCGGCGGGCGGGGACGGTGTCGTCGAGCGGACCGTCGACCCGCTTCAGCACCCGGCGGTCGGCGAGTTCGGGCAGCCAGGTCTCGACCGGGTCGTCCAGCCGCAGCCGGCACTCGTCGAGCAGGACCATGGCGGCGGCGACGGTGACCGGCTTGGACGTCGAGGCCATCCGGAAGACGGTGTCCCGGCTCATCGGCGCGCCGCCGCCGTGCGACATGGTGCCGACCGCCTCGACGTGGGTCTCGCCATCACGGGCGAGGAGGGCGACGACGCCGGGGACCTTCCCGGACTCGACGTGGCGCTCCAGGATGATGCGGACCTTGCGCAGGCTGTTCCTGTCCATCATGAGTCTCCCCACTCATTGCTGTTCGAGAACCTCTGAACAACGACGAAGCTACATTGCGTTCAGAGATTCGTCAACGCGCAAAGAGGCTCGCAATGCCCCTTCATAGCAAGGGATACTTGGAAGTCATTGCAATGAATATGAAGCTGAACGCAATGATCGATCAGGCCGCCGTTGCAATGAGTTCCGAGTGAATGCATACTCGCACCACGTGTCGACAGACGGAGGACGAGGACCGATGCCCGGAGGCAGGCTCACCAGTGAGGACCGTCAGCGCATAGCCGCAGGGCTGGCCGAGGGGCTGGGCTACGCCGAGATCGGGCGGCGCCTGGAGCGGCCCGCCTCGACGATCATGCGCGAGGTGACCCGCAACGGCGGGCCGGAGGACTACCGGGCGGAACGGGCCGCCGAGGCCACGCAGACGCGGGCGCGGCGGGCGAGGAAGGACCGGCCCGAGGTACCGGCGGTGTCCGACAGCGGGTACGGGCGGGATCCGGAGGCGGTACAGGGCTTCACGGAGGCCTTCACCGCGCTGATCGCGCAGTCGGGGCTTCCCCGGATGGAGGCGAGGGTGCTGGCCGCCGTCTTCACCACCGACGCCGGCGCCCTCACCGCCGCCGACCTGGTCCAGCGCCTGCGCGTCAGCGCCGCGTCCGTCTCCCACGCCGTGGGCTTCCTCGAACAGCAGGGCCTGATCAGGCGCGAACGCCTCCCCGGCGAGCGCCGCGAGCGCTACGTCACCGACGACGAGATCTGGCTCCGGTCCATCCTCGGCGCCGCGGAGATGAACGCGACCCTGGCCGGTATGGCCCGCCAGGGAGCCGACGTCCTCGGGAAGCAGACCCCGGCGGGCGCCCGCTTCGCCTCGTCCGCCGAACTCTTCGTCCTGATCAGCGAGTCCATGCGCGGGCTGCTGGAGCAGTGCCGGCACCACCTGGCCGCCCGGGACGCCGAACGCGAGGAGTGATCCGCCAGGCGGTCCGGCTGCGCGGCCACGGCATCCACCTCCCCTTCCTCCTCCGCGGCGCCCCGCCGAACGGCGGAGGAGGAGACACGCCCGGACCCATCGGCCGGGGACCGCGTTCGTCATCGCCCTGGCGCCCGACGAGGACCCGGACCTGGAGCCGACCGGCCGCCTCCACAGCCACGACGGACGCGTCGTCCCGTACGAGATCATGCGCTGGTTCATGGAGCACGTGACCGAGGAGGTGGACCATTGCCGCGCCGAACCGGCGCGGGGAGGTGCCGAGTCGGCGGAATGACCGGGGCTCTCGCGGCTCAGAAGAGCGCCACCAGTTCCGTTCGCGAGGTGATCCCCAGCTTCGGGTAGGCCTTGTAGAGGTGGTGGCCCACCGTGCGCGGGCTGAGGAACAGCTGGGCCGCGATGTCCCGGTTGCTGAGCCCCTGCGCGGCCAGCCGGGCGATCTGCAGTTCCTGGGGGGTGAGGACCGTGAGCGCCCCTGCCGGAGCGGTCGGGGCGGCGGTGCCGGTGGCGGTCAGTTCGGTGCGGGCGCGGTCCGCCCACGGCGCGGCGCCGAGCCGTTCGAAGGTCTCCAGGGCGGCGGTGAGGTGCGGCCGGGCGTCCGTACGCCGGCGCTCGCGCCGCAGCCACTCGCCGTACAGCAGCGCCGTCCGTGCCTGCTCGAACGGGCGGTGGGTGCCCTCGTGCAGGTCGAGGGCCGCCCGGTACGCGGACTCGGCCGACTCGTCGGGGCCCAGCAGCGCCCGGCAGCGCAGCCGCAGCGCCTGCGCCCAGGGCGTGCCCGCCGCGGCCGCCCAGCGTGCGAAGCGCTCGTACGGCCCGGCCGCCCGCCGCGGCTCGCCCAGCCGGACGGCCGCCTCGACGAGGTCGGGCACCGCCCGGGTCGCGCCCACGTGGTGCCGGTAGGGCCCGGTGGTGAGCGTGTGCAGC
Organism: Kitasatospora sp. NPDC002551; assembly: GCF_040296005.1. Lineage (NCBI taxonomy): Bacteria > Bacillati > Actinomycetota > Actinomycetes > Kitasatosporales > Streptomycetaceae > Kitasatospora > Kitasatospora sp. NPDC002551. The sequence goes on from NZ_JBEOWI010000001.1 coordinate 364,002, forward strand.
CGGTCGGCGGCGGCGGCCGCGCGGCCCCGGCCGAGGTCCAGCAGGGCGAGTGCCCACTGCGCCCACGGCGCGCCGGCGGCCGGCGCGGACGAACCTGGGGCGAGCGCCTCGGCGGCGAGTTCCGCGCACCGTTCCTCCGCCCCGCCGAGGGCGGCCAAGCAGGCCAGGATGGCCGCGAGTTGGCTGGTCCACTGGTGCTGCCCGGTGTCCCGGGCGAGCGCGAACCCCTCCGTCGCCGTGACCTCGGCGTCCCGGTGCCGTCCGTGGAACAGCTCGGCCTCGGCCAGGAAGAACTGGAGCGTGGGGAGCACCCCGACCGTCCCCTTGGCCCGTGCCTCGGCGGCGAGTTCCGCGGCCAGTTCCAGCGTCTCGTGGTCCCGCCCGAGGACGAGCGCCGCGCCGCACAGCTGCACCAGGTCGACCGGGCTCTCCGCCCCCGCCTTCCGCGCCGCCTCGGCGGTCCTCCGCACGTCGGGCGCGGGCCCGGCGGGACGCCCCAGCGCGGGCAGCACGGCGGCCGGCAGGGCCCGGGCCAGCGGGGCGAGCGGCTCGTCGGGGCCGAGCGGGAGGACGGCCAGCCGGTCGAGCACGGTCGCCACCGGCTCCTCGCCGACGTACCAGGCGGCGTGGAAGGCCTGGAGCAGCATCCGCGCCGCGTGCGCGGGCTCGATGTCGGTGGCGGCGGCGTCCAGCAGCAGCCGGTACGCGGCCGGGTAGGCGCCGCGCCAGAAGTGGGCGACCGCCCGGACCTGGTCGAGCAGGGCGTGCGCGAAGACGTCGTCGGTGCGCGCCCCGGCCCGCTCGGCGAGCGCCTCGGCCTGCGCCAACTTGCCCTCCTCGGTGGCCGCTTCGGCGGCGAGCACCAGTCGGCGGGTGGCGCCGTCGCGGTCCGGGGTGAGCCCGGCGGCGCGCTCGTACGCGGCCGCCGCGCCGCCGTGGGCGCCGCGCGCCTCGGCCCGTTGCGCGGTGCGCTCCAGCGCGTCGGCGAGGCCGGCGTCGGGCGCGGTGGCGGCGAGCGCGAGGTGCCAGGTGCGCCGGTCGCCGTCCTCCAGGGCCTCGCCGATCGCCCGGTGGACGGCCAACCGCTGCTGCAGGGGCGCCCGTTGGAGGAGGGCGGCGCGCAGCAGCGGGTGCCGGAAGGCGAGCCGCCGGTCGGCGCCGACGGCCACCAGCCCGGCCTGTTCGGCGGGCTCCAGCGCCGCCCCGGCGGCCACGCCGAGGGCCGTCGCGGCGGCCAGCACGACGTCCGCCTCGCCGTTCTCCTCGGCGGCGGCGACCAGGAGCAGGGTCTGGGTCGCCGGCGGCAGGCCGGTGACCTGGCCGTGGAAGGCGATCTGCAGCCGGCTGGTCAGGGCGAGTCCGCCGCTCCCGGACTCCGTTTCGGCCAGGGGGAGTTCGACGAGGGCGAGCGGATTTCCGGCCGCCTCGTCGAGCAGCCGCCGGCGGGCCGGTCCGGTGAGCGCCGCGCCCGCGCGGTCGTCGGGCAGGCGGACATCGGGCAGACGGGCATCGGGCAGCCGGACGGCGGGCAGCCGGACGGCGGGCAGGCGGACGCCGAGCGATCGGCCGCCGAGCAGCCGGTCGTCGAGCAGGCGGACGGCGTCCGGCTCGGCGAGCCCGGTCAGCCGAAGCTCCGGGAGTCCCGCGAGCGGCAGCGGCTCCGCGCCGGCGCCCGCGTCCCGGGCGGCGAGCAGCAGGGCGACGCCCTCGGCCTGGAGCCGGCGGGCCGCGATCAGCAGCGCGTCCAGCGAGGAACGGTCGAGCCAGTGGACGTCGTCGACGACGCACAACAGCGGCCGGTCGGAGGCGAGTTCGGCGAGCAGGCCGAGCACGGCCAGTCCGGTGAGCAGCCGGTCCGCGCCACCGGGCGCTTCCCCGAGCCCGAACGCGCCCTCCAGCGACCGCCGTTGCGGCCCGGGCAGCGCGTCCAGCCGGTCCAGACCGGAGGCCAGCAGCAGGCTCAGCCCCGCGAAGGGGAGTTCGGCCTCGTACTCGACCCCGGTCGCCCTGATCACCCGGACGCCGTCCCCGGCCGCCGACACCGCGTACTCCAGCAGCGCCGTCTTGCCGATCCCCGGCTCGCCGCGCAGCACCAGGACGCCGCTGCGACCGTCCCGCGCCCCGTCGAGCAGCGCGTCGACGGCGGCCCGCTCCCGTTCCCGCCCGTACAGCACCCCGGTCTCCCTCCCGCTGCCCCGACCCTACTGGCGGCGACGTACGTACGCCCTACCCATCCGTGACGGATTCGCCCGCCGGCCGCCGTCCGTACCTTTTCGACCAGCGGGAACGACCCGCTCAACCACCCAGCAGGACAAGGGAGAAGACGATGACCGCCACCCAGTCGACCGACCTCCGGCAGCTCGCCGCCCGCTACCTGGCCGCCTGGAACGAGACCGACCCGGCCGCCCGCCGCAAGCTGGTCGACGACGCCTGGGCCGAGGACGGCAGCTACACCGACCCGCTGGCCGCCGTCACCGGCCGCGCGGGCGTCGACGCCCTGATCGGCGCCGCGCAGGCGCAGTTCCCCGGGCTGGTGTTCACCCTCGGCCCGGTCGACGCCCACCACGACATCGCACGTTTCACGTGGAACCTCGGCCCGGCCGGCGAGGAGCCGCTGGTCATCGGCTTCGACGTGCTGGTCGCCGACGCGGCGGGGCGGATCGCCTCGGTGTACGGCTTCCTCGACCGCGTCCCGAGCGCCTGAGCCGTCCTGCCGACCCATCGACCGCCGGGCGGGCGCCCCACCGCCCGCCCCGTCCCCGACACCCCAGGAGGGAAGAAGCGTTGTCCGGCACGCTCACCGCCCGCCCGACCGCCTCCGCGACCACCGCCGGCGCCACCGCCCCGCGCGGTCTGCTGCCGGTCCTGCTGACCGCGACCTTCATGACCGCCCTCGACGTCTTCGTCGTCAACGTCGCCATACCCTCCCTCCAGACCGATCTGAGAGCCGGGCCCGCCGCCGTCCAGTGGGTGGTCGCCGGCTTCGGCCTCGCCCTCGCCGCCGGGCTGATCACCGCCGGCCGGCTCGGCGACCGCTACGGCCGGCGCCGGACGTTCGGGCTCGGCCTGGCCTTCTTCACCCTGGCCTCGGCGGCCTGCGGCCTGGCCCCGACGGCGGGCACGCTGGTCGTCGCCCGGATCGCCCAGGGGCTGGCGGCGGCGCTGATGGGCCCGCAGGTGCTGGCGATCCTGCGGACGGCGTACAGCGGCGCGGCGCAGGCCCGGGCGTTCGCGATGTACGGGCTGACCATGGGCCTCGGCGCCGTCTTCGGGCAGCTGATCGGCGGGGTCCTGATCCGCGCCGACCTGTTCGGCCTGGACTGGCGCAGCTGCTTCCTGCTCAACCTGCCGGTCGGCCTCGCCGCGCTGGCGCTGGTGCGGCGCTGCCTGCCCGAGTCCCGCGCCCCGCACCGCCCGGGCCTGGACCCGGTGGGCGTCGCACTGGTCACCGTCGCGCTGACCGGGCTGGTGCTGCCGCTGATCCAGGGCCCGGAGGCCGGCTGGCCGCCGTGGACCTGGCTCTGCCTGGGCGGCGCGGCGGCGCTGCTCGTCCTGTTCGCCGTCCACCAGCACCGCGGCGGGCGGACGGGCGGCTCGCCGCTGGTCGACACCCGGCTGTTCGCCGACCGGGCGTTCACCACCGGCCTGCTCGCCCAGCTGGCCTTCTGGCTCGGCCAGGCCTCGTTCTTCCTGGTGCTCGCCCTCTACCTGCAGCCCGGCCGCGGCCTGGACGCGCTCGGCGCGGGCCTGGTCTTCACCGCGATCGGCCTCGGCTACCTGGTGACCTCCACCACCGCGCACCGCGTCGCCGCCCGGCTGGGCCGGCAGACGATCGCGCTCGGCGGGCTGCTGATGACCGCCGGTCTGGGCCTGCTCGGCCTCGCGGTGCACACCGCCGGTTCCACCGGCAGCGTCTGGTGGCTGGCGCCCGGCCTGTTCGTGGACGGGCTGGGGATGGGCCTGGTGGTCGCCCCGGTGACGTCGGTGGTGCTGGCGGGCGTGGCACCGCGGCTGGCCGGCTCGGCGGCGGGTCTGGTGGCCACCGTGCAGCAGGTGGCCGGGGCGCTCGGGGTCGCGCTGATCGGCATCCTCTACTACGCCGCCGACGACCCGGCCGGCGCGTTCGGGCGCAGCCTCGCGGCGCTGGCGGTGCTGGAGGTGCTGCTGGCGGGCCTGGTCCAGCTGCTGCCCCGCCGGACGGGGTGAGCCCCCGGGCGGGAGGGGAGGGGCGGGGGAGGGGAGGGCCGCGGTGTGTTCCTCCCCTCCCCTTCGGGTTCCGCCCTCCCGTTCCGTTTCCTCCCCCCGATCGGGTTGGATGGGTGGATGAGCGAGGAGAAGAGCGCCGTACCGGCGTGGGAGCAGCGGTTCAGGGCGGCACGGGTCTCCCTGCCGGACTGGGCGGAGGACGCCCCCGACCGGGCGCTGTACGTGTCCAACGCCAGCGGCGCCTACGAGGTCTACGCGTGGGACCGCGCCACCGACACCCACCGGCAGGTCACCGACCGCCCCAACGGCACCACCGACGCCGAGCTGTCCCCCGACGGCGCCTGGATCTGGTGGTTCGACGACAGCGACGGCGACGAGTTCGGCATCTGGCGCCGCCAGCCCTTCACCGGCCGGCCCGAGGGCGCCGAGGGCCCGGACGAGGAGGCCGTCCCCGGACTCGCCCCGTCCTACGAGGCGGGCCTGGCCCTGGGCCGGGACGGCACCGTGGTGGTCGGCCGCTCCACCGACGACGGCGGCACCACCCTGCACCTGCGCCGCCCCGGCGCGGCCGAGGCCGTCGAGATCTACCGGCACGCCGAGTACGGCGGCGTCGGTGACCTCAGCCACGACGGGACGCTGCTGGCCATCGACCACACCGAGCACGGTGACGCCATGCACGGCGCGATCCGCGTCGTGCGGCTGCCGGCGGGCGGTGGCGACGGCACCGGTGGAGACGGCAACGATGGCGCCGCCGAGGTCGTCACCGTCGCCGAGCTGGACGAGGTCACCGGCAGCGACGAGCCGCGCGGGGTGGCCTGCCTGGGCTTCGCGCCGCTCGACGGCGACACCCGGCTGCTGGTCGCCCACCAGCGCACCGGCCGCTGGGAGCCGATGATCTGGGACGTCGAGACCGGCGAGGAGACCGCGCTGGTGCTCCGCGACGAGCAGGGCCGCGAGCTGCCCGGCGACCTCTCCGCCCAGTGGCGGCCCGACGCCCGCACCCTGCTGATCGAGCACGAGTACGAGGCGCGCAGCGAGCTGTTCTCGTACTCCCTGGACGAGCACGTGCTCACCCGCCTGGACACCCCGCGCGGCACCGTCGGCGGCGCGACCCCGCGGCCGGACGGCACCGTGGAGTTCCTCTGGTCCTCCGCCGCCGAGCCGTCCGCCGTGCGGTCCACCGCCGGCACCGTGGTGCTGCGCGCGCCCGGCGCCGTCCCGCCCGGCTCGGTGCCGGTCGAGGACGTGTGGGTGGACGGGCCCGGCGGGCGGGTGCACGCGCTGGTCCAGCGGCCCGCCGGGGCGGGCGACGGGCCGTTCCCGACCGTGTTCGAGGTCCACGGCGGCCCGACCCACCACGACAGCGACTCCTTCGCCGCCGGACCGGCCGCCTGGCTGGACCACGGCTACGCGGTGGTCAGGGTCAACTACCGCGGCTCCACCGGCTACGGCCAGGCCTGGACGGACGCGCTGCGCGAGCGGGTCGGGCTGATCGAGCTGGAGGACATCGCCGCCGTGCGCGCGTGGGCGGTGGCGAGCGGGCTGGCCGATCCGGAGCGGCTGGTGCTATCCGGCGGCTCCTGGGGCGGCTACCTGACGCTGCTCGGGCTCGGGACGCAGCCGGAGCTGTGGAGCCTCGGCGTCGCCGCCGTGCCCGTCGCGGACTACCTGACGGCGTACGACGACGAGATGGAGGCGCTGAAGGCGATCGACCGCACGCTGTTCGGCGGCACGCCCGAGGAGGTGCCCGAGCGCTGGACGGCGTCCTCGCCGCTGACGTACGTCGAGCGGGTGCGGGTGCCGGTGTACATCAGCGCCGGGGTGAACGACCCGCGGTGCCCGATCCGGCAGATCGACAACTACGTCGAGCGGCTGGAGCGGCTCGGCAAGCCGCACGAGATGTACCGGTACGACGCCGGACACGGGTCGCTGGTCGTGGACGAGCGGATCAAGCAGCTGCGGCTGGAGATCGACTTCGTCCGCCGGCACCTCGGCGGCGCGGCGGTGGGCGAGAATCAGGCGGACACGGAGTAGTCGAGCAGTCGGTACGGGGGGTACGGGTGAGACGCCTGTTGACGATCGTGGGGGCCGGGGTGGCCGGGGTGCTGGTGCTCACCGGCTGCTCGGGTCAGGACGACGACGACGGCGGGGGGAGCGCGGCCTGCCCGCCGGCCTCCTCGCCTTCGGTGACGGCGTCGCCGTCGGTGTCGGTGTCGGTGTCGGTGCCGCCGTCGGTGTCGGTGTCGCCGTCATCGGCGCCGACGGCCACCTCCACGGTGGTGAAGGCGGCGTTCCGCACCACGGTGGCGGACGGCGACGTGGTCGTGCTCGCCAAGTCGGGCGGGGGGTCGAGCGGGTCGAAGGGGTCCTCGGGATCCAAGGGGTCCAAGGGCTCGAAGAGCGGCCGTACGACGCGGCACCACAGCGACACGTACAACTCGGACCGCAACGGCAGCAACGGCAGCAACAGCAGCCGCAGGTGCGACTACCCGCCGCCGACGGTCTCGCCGTCGCCCAGCGCGTCGCTGTCCGGCGCGCCGTCGGCCGGTGCGCCATCGGGCGGTGCGCCGTCGGGCGGTGCGCCGTCGGCCGGTGCGCCGTCGCCCGCCGCGCCGGCACCGTCCGCGCCGGTCGTCCCGACCAAGCCGACCGTTCCGGCCAAGCCGGCCGTGCCGCCGGTGAAGCCGACCCGCTGATCGGCGGGCCGCCGCCGGTCCGGCGCCGTCAGTCCAGGACCGGGTCCAGCCCGAGGGCCCGGTCCTGCTCCGCCTCCGCCTCGCGGCGCAGCAGGCGGAACCACATGAACACCACGAAGCCGCCGAAGACGAACCACTCCAGCGTGTAGCCGAGGTTCTGGAACGCGCGCAGGGAGAGGCCGTCGCCGCCCTGCGGCTGCACGGTCGGCACGGGGGTGAGGCCGTCCGGCGCGGCGTCGGCGGCGACCCAGCCGTCGTACCAGCCGTCCAGCGCGAGCTTGTTGACGAGGGCGGCCCGGTTGATCGTGCCGAGCTGCCCGTCCGGGAGGCCGCCGGCCACGGCGCCGCCGCTGCCGCTGGTCTCGCCGGCCTGGAGGCGACCGGTCACGGTCACCTCACCGGTCGGCGCGGCCGCCACGGGGCTGCCGGCGGCGGCCCCGCCCGCCGGGGGCGCACCGGCGGCCCAGCCGCGGACGACCGCGGCGGTCCGGCCGTCGGCGGTGCGCAGCGGGGTGAGCACGTAGTAGCCCTGCCTGCCGTCCAGCACGCGGTTGGGGACGAGCAGTTGGTGCTCCTGGTCGAAGCTGCCGGTGATGGTCACGGCACGGCCGACCGTGTCGGTGGTGACCTGCGGGCGATCGGCCGCGAGCAGTTCGTCGAGCGGCCGCGGGGCGCCGCCGTCGGCCACCGCCCGGCTGATCTCCTGGTGCGAGGAGACCCGGTCCTCGAACCGGCCGAGCTGCCAGGAGCCGAGCAAGACGCACACCGCGACGGCCGCCACGGCCAGCGCGGTGCCGCTCAGCCAGCGCGGGGTGAGGAGGAACCGGTACACACCCCCCACGGTAACCACTCTTCACACCCCGCCCGCCCCCAGGGCCCCCGCGCGCCCACCACCGACTCCTCCCGCCCCACGGAATCGGCAGACCGGTCTACCGATTCGGGCCGGGCCGTCGCGGACGCCACTTGGAGTGGGAAGTCGGACCGGCCGACTTCCCACTCCCGGCGCACCCCCACCCCCGCCGACCCAGCGGACCCAGCCCCGAATATGCAGACCGGTCTGCATAGCCCCCTCCCCCGCACCCAACCACCGGAGTGGAAAGTCGAACCCGCCGACTTCCTACTCCCGCCACGCTCTGGCCCCGCCCTGTCCAGGACTGAATATGTCGACCGGTCTACCTACTAAGCCCACCTTCAGTAGACCGGTCTACATATTCCACCGCCCCGCCCGCCGCCGCCCGCCCCCGCTCCGGAGCAGGAAGTCGGACCCGCCGACTTCCTGTGCGCGAGCACGCCGCGCGGCCCCCGGCCGCAGGTCACCCGGCCGAGGACGGGGAGGTGCTGGGGGCGGACGCCGGGGCGTCGGTGGGGAGGAACTGCGGCGTCGTCCGGTAGACCGTGCCCGCACAGGCACCGGGCAGGACGACACTCGCGGCGGCCGGGTTGCCCGGCGCCGGGGTGTACACCACCGTGACGCTCGCCGAGGGCTTGCTCGGGCCCGGCGTCGGGGTGGCCGACGGGCTCGGCGCACCGGTGGGCGCGCCCGTCGTCGTCGTGGTCGGCCGCGGCACCGCCGTCGGCTCCCCGGTGGGCTCGGCTCCCGGGACCGCCCCGGGCACCTCGCCGGTACCGCCCGCCGCCGTCGCCGGGCCACCCGTCTGGGGCCCTCCCGCCGCGCCACCGCCCGAACCCGCCGCGCCACCGCCGGAGGTCCCGCCCGTTCCCGAGCCGCTCGCCTCACCATCGGAGCCGGCGCCGGAGCCGGATACGGCACCACCGGTACCGGCACCACCGCCCGCCCCCGGCACCGCGCCCGGACCCGTCCCCGGGCCGCCGCTCGCCGTACCACCGGGACCGGCCGGACCACCGCCCCCCGTCGTACCGCCGCCGGACGTGCCCGGCTGCCCGGTGCCGGCGGACGCGCTGGGCGAGGCCGTCCCGCCGGGGACGGAGCAGCCGGTCGGGTCCGGGATCCAGGCGAAGTCCACCCGGTACCCGGCCCGGGGCGCGAGGACGGCTCCGTCGCTCCCCGCGTCCTTCCCCGTCGCGGGACCGGACGAGGGTCCGGGTGCGGGCAGGTCGGTCGCCGGATCGCCGGCGGTGTGGAAGGCGATCCGGATCCGTCCGGCGTCCGCCGCCGCGACACCGGTGACGGTGACCGAACCGGGACCGCCCAGCTGGCAGCTGCGCCCGGAGACGTTGGTCACGGTGAAGGAGCCGTAGATCCGCCCCTCGGCGTCCGCGGCACCGATGTGCGCGGTGCCCTGCCCGAGGTCCGAGCGCGTGCACAGCGCCGCCACCGGGGCGTTGGTCCCGCCGGTGGTCGTGGCGGTGGACGGCGCGAAGGTGCCGGGCGCGGGGCGGGTGGTGCTGGGGCCGACGCTCGGCGAGCCGTCGACGGTGCCGGACGGGCTGCCCGGCGCGACCGGCACCCCGGTGACGGCGGCCGCCGGCAGGTCGGGCGAGCCGGTGACGCCCCCGGGAACGGTGCCCGCGACGGTCGCGGAGGCGCTCCCGCTCGCGGTACCGGGCGAACCGGGGCCGCCGGACAGGCCGAGGTGGTCCGCGGTGTGCAGGGCCGGCAGCAGGAAGGTGGCGGCCGCGGCCACGGCGGCGGCCCCCGTCCACGCCCCGCGCCGGACGGCCCGCCGCCGCGGCACCGCGCGCCGGATGTGCTGCAGGCCGCCGGGCGCGGGCCGCACGTCGGCCACGGCCCGCTGCATCAGCTCCCGGACCAGCCGCTCCTCGCGCTCCTGGGGATCCTCCCCCGCACGCGGAGCGCCCTCACCATGCGGAGCACCCCCATCACGCGGAGCGCCCCCGCCACCAGGAGCACCTCCGCCGGCGCCCGTGCGATCGTTCTCAGCCATGCCCGGCCTCCATCTGGACCCGCAGCGCGGCGAGCCCTCGTGAGCCGTACGCCTTCACCGAACCCAGCGAGATGCCCAGCGTCTCCGCCACCTGCGCCTCCGTCATGTCCACGAAGTAGCGCAGCACCAGAACCTCCCGCTGACGGCGTTGCAGACCCCGCAGCGCGACCTTCAACTGGTCGCGCTCCAGCGCATCGTAGGCGCCTTCCTCTGCACTGGCCATGTCAGGCATCGGCTTCTGCAGCAGTCGCAGGCCGAGGATCCTGCGCCGCAGCGTCGAGCGGGACAGGTTGACCACGGTCTGCCGCAGGTAGGCCAGCGTCTTCTCCGGTTCGCGCACCCGCCGCCGGGCGGCGTGCACCCGGATGAAGGCCTCCTGGACGACGTCCTCACAGCTCGACAGGTCGTCGAGGAGCAGGGCTGCCAGCCTCAGCAGGGAGCGGTAGTGCGCCTGATAGGTCTCGGTGAGCAGATCCTCGCTGGTCCCGGCGGCGGTACCGGCGGTACCGGCGCCGGAATCCGCGGCGCCGGGTGCGACTGCCGTCATCTGGTTATCTTCCGGCCTATCCGCAGGCCACTGGACACGCGACGGGAACGTCACCGCGGCTGCCGCCGAGATGCCCGCCCCTGCCCCCACCATCACGTTCGCCACGCCCGTTGGACACTCGATCCCCTGTCATGGTTGCCCAGCCCGGCGGATATTCTCCCGCATCGGCCGAAGGCCCCTCCAGAGGATTCGGCGAGGATTCCTCGCGCAGTCGGCGAACATCCCGCGCAGAGCCGGGCCACCGCCCTCACACCTCGCGCGAAACAGCTCCCCCGGGCCCCGCCCCCACCCTGCGACGCGCCCCGGAAGCGCGAGGCAGCGCACCCCGGAAGGCCCGAGGCAAAGCGCCCCGGGACGGGCCCGGGCACCGGCTCTAGAACACGCCCTCCGCGGCCACCAGCTCCGCGATCCGAAGCGCGTTCAGCGCCGCGCCGCGGCGCAGGTTGTCCCCGCAGAGGAAGAGGTCCAGCGCGTTCGGGTCGTCCAGCGCCCGCCGCACCCGCCCGGCCCACACCGGGTCCGTCCCGACCGCGTCGTTCGGTGTGGGGAACTCCCCCGCCGCCGGGTCGTCGTACAGCAGCACCCCGGGGGCCTCCGCCAGCAGCTCCCGGGCATGCTCCTGGGTGACCTCGCGCTCGAACACCGCGTGCACGGCGAGCGCGTGGGTGCGCACCACCGGGATCCGCACGCAGGTGGCGGAGACCTTCAGCCGGGGCAGGCCGAGGATCTTGCGGGACTCGTCGCGCACCGTGCGCTCCTCGGACGACCAGCCGCCGTCCGTCAGCACGCCGGTCCAGGGCACCGCGTTGAGCGCGAGCGGGGCGGCGAACGGTCCGTGGTCGGCGATCACCGCGCGCAGGTCGCCGGTCTGCTCGCCGACGTCGGTGCCGGCCACCTGGGCGAGCTGCGTGCGCAGCGCGTCCGCGCCGGCCCGGCCGAGCCCGGAGGCGGCCTGGTAGGAGGCGACGACCAGCGATTCCAGCCCGTACTCGGCGTGCAGCGCGCCGATCGCCGCGAGCATGGTCAGCGTGGTGGAGTCGGGGCTGGCCACGATGCCGCGCGAGCGCATCCGGGCGGCCGCCGCGTTGACCTCGGGCACCACCAGCGGAACGGCGTCGTCCAGGCGGAACGCGCCGGAGTTGTCGACCACCACGACGCCCTTGGCGGCCGCGATCGGCGCCCAGCGGGCGGCGATCTCCTCGGGAACGTCGAACAGCGCGACGTCGATCCCGTCGAAGACCTCTTCCGTGAGCGGGAGCACCTCGACTGGCTCCCCGCGCACGACCGCCTTGCGGCCGGCCGAGCGCGGGGAGGCGACGAGACGGATCTCGCCCCAGATGTCCTGGCGGAGGGAGAGCAGGCCGAGGAGCACCTCGCCGACCGCGCCGGTGGCGCCGACGACGGCGAGGTTCGGCCGCCGGGTCATCGCCCGGTGCCTCCGTAGACGACGGCCTCGTCCGTCTCGCTGTCCAGCCCGAAGGCGGTGTGGACGGCCTGGACGGCCGCGTTGACGTCCTCGGCGCGGGTGACCACCGAGATGCGGATCTCCGAGGTGGAGATCAGCTCGATGTTGACGCCGGCCGCGGAGAGCGCCTCGAAGAACGTCGCGGTGACGCCCGGGTTGGAGCGCATGCCCGCGCCGACCAGCGAGATCTTGCCGATCGCGTCGTCGTAGCGGAGCGACTCGTAGCCGATGCCGTCCCTGACCCGGTCGAGCGCGTCGATGGCCTTCTGGCCCTCGGTCTTCGGCAGGGTGAAGGAGATGTCCGTCAGGCCGGTCGAGGCCGCCGAGACGTTCTGCACGACCATGTCGATGTTGATCTCGGCGTCCGCGATGGCACGGAAGATGCGCGCCGCCTCGCCCGGCTTGTCGGGCACGCCGACGACCGTGACCTTCGCCTCGGACGTGTCATGGGCGACTCCGGAGATGATGGCCTGCTCCATCTCGCCCCCTTCGGGCTGGTTCGGGTTGTCGTTGCTGACGATCGTCCCGGGGAGGCCCGAGAAGGACGAGCGTACGTGAATCGGGATGTTGTAGCGGCGCGCGTACTCCACACAGCGGTCGAGCAGCACCTTGGAACCGGACGAGGCCAGCTCCAGCATGTCCTCGTAGGCGATCCAGTCGATCTTGCGGGCCTTCTTCACCACGCGCGGATCGGCGGTGAAGACGCCGTCCACGTCGGTGTAGATCTCGCAGACCTCCGCCTTGAGGGCGGCGGCGAGGGCGACCGCGGTGGTGTCCGAGCCGCCGCGGCCGAGCGTGGTGATGTCCTTGCTCGACTGCGAGACACCCTGGAAGCCGGCCACGATCGCGATGTTGCCCTCGTCCAGGGCGGTGCGGATGCGGCCGGGCGTCACGTCGATGATGCGCGCCTTGTTGTGGACGGAGTCGGTGATGACACCGGCCTGGCTGCCTGTGAACGACTGCGCCTCGTGGCCCAGGGATTTGATCGCCATGGCCAGCAGCGCCATGGAGATGCGCTCTCCAGCGGTCAGCAGCATGTCGAACTCGCGGCCGGCGGGGAGAGGTGACACCTGCTCCGCGAGTTCGATGAGCTCGTCCGTCGTGTCGCCCATCGCGGACACCACGACGACGACCTCATGGCCGGCCTTCTTGGCATCAACGATTCGACGGGCCACGCGCTTGATGCCCTCGGCATCCGCAACGGATGAGCCGCCGTACTTCTGCACGACAAGGCCCACGTGCGCTCCTCGACTTGTGTCGTCTTCGGGGGCGATCGGCCCCCGCACCCCCGGGTGGCGGGGGTTGTGCGGTCGGCGCCAGTCTACCGAGCGGGGGTCCTACGACCTCCGCTTTCCATATGATGAGACACACGTTTCAGCAGGTGAGCGGGGGTGCGGGCGGTCCCACCGGCAGGTCTGCTGGCGGACCCCCGCCGTTCCGAAGAATCGGCGGACGAACGGATGACAGCCCCGGGGTTTTCCGCTCCGCGCGCGCGGGTGAGGCTTCCGTCACAGTCCGCCGCCCGCCACCGCGCGGGGTCCGGACTCCGCCCGCCCACCATCGCGGAGGGGGGCACCGGCCGCCGCTCCGGACTACCGGCCCAGGCCCAGCTCCGCCGCCATCAGGTCGCCGGCCTGCTGCTCCAGCTGCTCGTCGGTGAGCCCGTCGTTGTCGGTGTCAGCGCCGTCCGGCGCCGCCCCGATCGGGCTGTCCAGCCGAACGTGCGCGATCAGCGACTGCAGCGCCCGCAGGACGGCCGTGCAGGTGGTGCCCCAGTTCGACAGGTACGAGAACTGCCACCACCAGAGCGCCTCGCTGACCCGGCCCTCGCGGTAGTGGGTGAGCCCGTGCTGCAGCTCGCCCACCACCCCGGCCAGGTCGTCCGAGATCCGGAAGGCGTTCGGCTTCTCCGGCGGCCCGTACGGGTCGAAGACCTCGTGGTAGACGTCGATCGGCGCGAGCAGCTCGGCCAGGCGCTCGCGCAGCTGCTCGCCGTCCGGCTCCGGTCCGGCGTCGGGCTCGAAGCGGTCCTCGGGGACGACGTCCTCGATCGCGCCCAGCCGGCCGCCGGCCAGCAGCAGCTGCGAGACCTCCAGCAGGAGGAGCGAGACGGCGCTGCCGGGCTCGTCACCCTTGGCGACCTCGGTCACCGAGAGCACGAAGCTCTCCACCGAGTCCGCGATCTGCACCGCGAAGTCGTCCGGCTCCGAGCCGTGCCCGTGGGTGTGCGGGGCGTGCCCGGCGTCCTGGGCGGTGCGCCGGTCCTGCTCCGGTCCGGCCTGGTGGGGCGTGTGGGGCTGCTGGTTGGTCGTCCGGTCAGACATCGAGCAGTCGTCTCCCTTCGAAGGCGCGGCCGAGCGTGACCTCGTCCGCGTACTCCAGATCCCCGCCGACGGGCAGGCCGCTCGCCAGGCGGGTCACCTTCAGGCCCATCGGCTTGCAGAGCCGGGCCAGGTAGGTGGCGGTCGCCTCCCCCTCCAGATTGGGGTCGGTGGCCAGGATCAGCTCGGTGACCGTGCCGTCGGCGAGCCGCGCCAGCAGCTCCCGGATCCGCAGGTCGTCCGGGCCGACGCCCTCGATCGGGCTGATCGCGCCGCCCAGAACGTGGTAGCGGCCGCGGAACTCCCGGGTGCGCTCGATGGCGACGACGTCCTTGGGCTCCTCGACGACGCAGATGACCGCGAGGTCACGGCGCGGGTCGAGACAGACCCGGCACTGCTCGGCCTCCGCGACGTTGCCGCAGACGGCGCAGAACCGGACCTTGTCCTTGACCTCCAGCAGCGCGTGCGCCAGCCGGCGGACGTCGACGGGGTCGGCCTGCAGGACGTGGAAGGCGATCCGCTGCGCGCTCTTGGGCCCGACGCCGGGCAGCCTGCCCAGTTCGTCGATCAGGTCCTGAACCACGCCCTCGTACAACGTCGCGCCTTCCCTCGGGTTGGACCGGTGGCACCCGCACGGGGGTGCTCCGGTGCCATCATCCAACGAATCGGACGCCGGGCACACCGCCCGACGCCCGACTCCCGCATAAATCACACAGGTCCATCGGTTGAACTCCGGACCGTCACGGCCCGGCGTCCCCCGGACCGTTCCGCCGTTCTCAGAACGGCAGGCCCGGGATCCCGCCGCCGAGGCCCTGGGTCAGCGGGCCCATCCGCTCGGCCTGCATCTTCTGCGCGGTCTGGTTGGCGTCCCGGACGGCCGCCAGCACCAGGTCCGCCAGCGTCTCGGTGTCCTCCGGGTCCACGGCGGCCGGGGCGATGGTCAGCGCCACCAGTTCCCCGGCACCGGTCACCGTCGCCTCGACGAGGCCGCCGCCCGCCGAACCGGTCACCTTCGCCTCGGCCAGCTCCTGCTGCGCCTGGGCGAGGTCCTGCTGCATCTTCTGCGCCTGCTTGAGCAGCGCCTGCATGTTGGGCTGGCCACCACCGGGAAACACGGCTCACTCCTTGCGTTCGTCCTGCGCCTGCTACGTCCTCTGGTACGTCCTCGACGAGCCTACGTGCCGGTCAGTTCCCACCGTGCCGGATCTCCTCCAGCACCGTGGCGCCCAGCTCGCGGATGATCAGCTCCTGACCGGAGAACGCGTCCTCGTTGAGGTCGGGGTCGTCCTCCTCCGGGATGTCGTCCTCCGGAGCCACGGCCCGCACGGGATGCGCCGGGGCCGCCGGGGGCGGAGCCTGGACGGGCGGGGGCACCGGTGCGACCGGCGCCGCCTGCGGCTGCGGCTGCGGTGCGGGCACGGCCGCGGGCGCCGGAGCGGGGGGCTGCACCGGGGGCGCGGATGCCGCCGGGCGCGCCGGTGGGGCACCCCAGCCGCCCCCGCCACCGCCACCGCCGTAGCCGCCCGCGCTGCCGCCACCGGACCCGCCACCGGCACCGGCACCGGCACCGCCGGACGGGTCCACGATGCACTCGATCCGCCAGTCCACGCCGAGCGCGTCGGCCAGCGCGGAGCGCAGCACGTCGTCGCTGTTGCTGCTGACGAAGCTGTCGCGGGCGCCCGCGTTGATGAACGAGACCTGGAGCACGCTGCCGTCGAACCCGGCCACCTGGCCGTTCTGGCTGAGCAGGATCCAGGTGAACCGGCGCCGGTTCTTCACCGCCTCCAGGATCTGGGGCCACAGCTGCCGCACCTGCGCCGCGCCCTGCTGCGCCGCCGCCGACGGCTGCCCGCCGGGCGCCGCGGCCGGAACGGGCGCGGGGGCGGGTGCGGGGGCAGGGACGGGCGAGGGCGCCGCGACGGGGACCGGCGCCGCCGGGGCGGGCGCGGCCTCGACCGGCTCGCCGGCGGGCGGGAAGCTCCGCTTGATCGGCCAGGCCCCGGGCGCCGGCCCGGTCGGCTGCGCGGGCGCGGGCGCCGGGTGCACGGGAGCCGCCGGCTGCGGCACCTGCTGCTGCACCTGCGGTGCCACCTGCGCCACCGGAGCGGCCGGCATCACCGGCGGAGCCGCTGCCGGAGCGACCGCCGCCATCCCACCAGCAATTCCACCGGCCATCCCACCGGGCATTCCACCGGCCAGCCCGCCCGCCGCGGCCCTGCGCTCCAGCTTGTCCAGCCGCGCCTGCAGCGACAGCTCGTCGCTGTACGCGCCCGGAAGCATCACCCGGGCGCAGATCAGCTCCAGTTGCAGCCGGGGCGCCGCGTTGCCGCGCATCTCCGTCAGCCCGGTGTTGACGATGTCCGCCGCCCGGCTCAGCTCGGCCGCCCCGAAGGCGTCCGCCTGCGCCTGCATCACCGCGACCCGGTCCGCCGGGGCGTCGATCAGGCCCTTCTCCCCCGCGTCCGGCACTGTGGCGAGGATCACCAGGTCGCGCAGCCGCTCCAGCAGGTCCGTGACGAACCGCCGCGGGTCGTGCCCGCCCTCGACCACCCGGTCGATCACCTGGAACACCGTCGCCCCGTCGTGCGCGGCGAACGCGTCCACCACCTCGTCCAGCAGCGCCGAGTCCGTGTACCCGAGCAGCGCGGTGGCCATCTGGTAGGTGACGCCGCCCTCGCCCGCACCGGCCAGCAGCTGGTCCATCACCGACATCGAGTCACGCACCGAGCCGGCACCGGCCCGCACCACCAGCGGGAACACCGTGTCCTCGACCTGGATCCCCTCCCGGCCGCAGACCTCCGCCAGGTAGTCGCGCAGCGTTCCGGGCGGCACCAGCCGGAACGGGTAGTGGTGCGTCCGGGACCGGATCGTCCCGATCACCTTCTCCGGCTCGGTGGTCGCGAAGATGAACTTGAGGTGCTCCGGCGGCTCCTCCACCACCTTCAGCAGCGCGTTGAAGCCGGCCGAGGTCACCATGTGCGCCTCGTCCAGGATGAAGATCTTGTACCGGCTGTGCACCGGCGCGAAGAACGCCCGCTCCCGCAGCTCGCGCGCGTCGTCCACACCACCGTGCGAGGCCGCGTCGATCTCGATCACGTCGATCGACCCGGGCCCGCCCGTGGCGAGGTCCCGGCAGGACTGGCACTCGCCGCACGGCGTCGGCGTCGGCCCCTGCTCGCAGTTCAGACAGCGGGCCAGGATGCGCGCGCTCGTCGTCTTGCCGCAGCCGCGCGGGCCGCTGAACAGGTACGCGTGGTTGACCCTGTTGTTGCGCAGGGCCTGCTGGAGCGGAGCGGTCACGTGCTCCTGCCCGATGACCTCCGCGAAGGTCTCGGGGCGGTAGCGGCGGTACAGGGCTAGGGACACACCACCGACGATATCGGGACGGACCGACAAACGCGTCGTCCCTCGACCCCAAGCCCCGATCCCCTGCCCCGGGAACGCAAAGACCCCTCGCGCACCCGCCAGAGCCCTCCTACCCTTGCTGCCTTCCGGCCCTGGGGGGGTTCAGAGAGATAACGCCACACGAGGGGCTGCCCCCCACAGTACCGGATCTCGGCCCCACCCCTCCACCACCACCCCCACCCCCGCATCCGCAGGCCACCCCCTCCGCCCACCTGCGACATACGTGGTCGCGACCACCCCGAAACATGTACTAAGCTCTCCCTCGGAGGATTCGCCTAGAGGCCTAGGGCGCACGCTTGGAAAGCGTGTTGGGGGCAACCCCTCACGAGTTCGAATCTCGTATCCTCCGCCATGGCTGACCAGCCATAACGAAGGCCCCGGCCGCCCAGCGGTCGGGGCCTTCGTCGTTGCGTGGTCTCAGTTCTGGTCTCAGTCGCCGATTACCTACGACCGAACGCCTTGCTCCCGAGTGATGCCAGCACTTACGTTCCCTGAGGCAAGCAGCCGTGAGCTGGCTCACTGCAGCAAGGACGCGCGCAGCTCCTCGTCCCGCAACAGGGCCACGATTCGAGGATCCACATCGATGAAGATCGAGTCAGCGTTCACCGACACGGCCTTGTGTAGAGCCGCATAGCAGACATCGGCGAAGGGTTGGTCACGCATGCGCCAGATGCAATAGCGCATGTCATCGAGCCGGCCATCGGCCCGAGCACGTGCCCACTCCTTCAAATCGCCGCCCAGGCTCCGCCAGGCACGCTCCCTGGCTCGTGGACGCTTTCCCTCGTTGAGCCCGCACACGTCGATCGTCCACTGACCCTTCCTCGAACCTTCCACCGCGCGGTACATGCCGCTCTCCAGGCCGAGGTCGAGATGCTCGTTGGGGTCATCGCGTGCCGGATCCACAAGTAGGGAGCCAACCAGCCCGTCGCCCCTGTGCTGGTCTCTCTTGAACCGGGAGTTGCAGGTGGAGCAGGCGAGCAGGAGGTTCGGCCAGTAAAACGTCCGGAGCGCACAGCGAGACTTAGGAACGAAGTGGTCGACTGTGTCAGCCAGGTGGTTACCGCAATACATGCAGCAATCCAGACCTGGAGCCATGCCCTCCAGTACGTCCTTGACCGGCCGGTAGACGTCACGGCGCACGGTCTTACGCTCCCACATCCGGTCCGCGTGCTCAGTGCGTTCGACTATCGCGGTGCCCGCGAGCTCCTGTGTCAGTCTCAGGAGCTCGGATTCCAGTTCAGAGGGCAGACGCGGCCGTACGAGTTTGATCACGTACGGTCCTCCCCTCTCCTCCTCGCCCCTATGTCGAACTCGTCCAGACGTGTGGACTGAGAGCTTGCTAGCTTCATGCGCAGAGATCTGAACCGCTGCATCATCGCGGCGTCGGCCCTACCTGTCCCGACTGCATACTCCAGGTCAGCCAGTTCCTCCCGCATCTCCTCCGCGCGGCGGGAGAACGGAGACTCCAGCCCGAAGAACTCCGACAAGACCGCGTCATCCCCCGTCCCGAAGACCACCCTGCCGTAAGTCTTCTCGTCCACCACTTCCGGTGGAGTTTGTTCGTCAGGGCCGGGAAGTCTGATCAAGCCGCCAGGGTCGGCAGCCTGGCAGATGTAGGGGCTGTGCGTGCTGACGATGAACTGCACTGCTGGGAAGTGGGCCTTGAGCCACTCGCCGATGCGCTGTTGCCAGGACACATGGAGGTGGGCATCAACCTCGTCGATGAGGACAACACCCGGGTGGGGCAGATAGGGCCGGCTACCGGCCTGGGACAGCTCCAGGGCGCCGTAGGCGGTGTGCATCTGCCGCACGATGTCCAGGACCAACGCGGTGACCGTACGCAAGCCATCACTCATGCGCCGGAGCGCGGTAAGGGGCCCCTCACCGTCGACTCGCCGCAGCCACAGCCCCCGCGAGGTGACCTCCTCGACACGGAAATCTCCGGGCAGTAGATCGTCGTTGAGGAGCGCGAGCACCGATTCGAGCAGCCGCCCAGCCCCGGCTTCGCCTTCCAGTTGACGCAAGTGCAGAGATACAAGCCAGTCGACCGACTCAATGAGGGCCGATTGCTCCTCGAAAAGGGTGCGTAGGGCCGCAGTGCGGTCCGGGTTATGTGCGTTCCGTTCGTAGAGCCCAGTGCCAGTCAGTCGCCGGAAGGGGCCATAGCCAGCGGAAAACCAGCCGGCGGGAGGAGAAGGCGACCACAGCAGGCGCGCGAGCTTCCCACCCTCCTGGGGGGTGAAACGCACCCGTGTCGGTGGCTGATCGTCCGGCGTGACCGGATCCCGATCGGGCCCCCACAAGATTGCGACTCTCAGCCGCCCAGCTGTTGGAGGTGCCCCGAGGTCGGCCTCCCCGTCCGTGTGGAGCGACAGCTCGACGAAACCACGAGTCCTTCCGTAGGAGAGATGATCCTCGATCTCGTCGTCCAGCTGGCTGGACCGGCGTTGCCCTGCCAGCGCCAAGGCGATCGCCCTAAGCAGGGTCGTCTTCCCGGAGCCGTTACGCCCCGCGAGCACCGTCCAGCCTGCGAGACTTCCGTCCGGGCGCGTGAAGTCGAGGTCGCAGGCGCGGGCGCCGTGGAACCCACGAACGCCATCGAGCCGGAGCCTCGTCACATACACCGGACTATCCCTCTCCTGACCTTCCTCATCCCTCTGGCCTCATAGCTTCATGGCCTGCCGCAATCTACCGCCCACTCTACGGATGCACACTGACAGCGCGCGTCGCAGCCTGTGGCTGGATCCGGATGGTCGGAGCCGGGCGACCCGAGACTCACCGTACGCGCGTACGTCGACTGATGTAATGAGTGAGACTCGCGGGCTGAGTCAGGACGCGTCGGAAGCACGGAGTAACGAAATACAGGGAGGGGCCGTGACCGCTGCTGACTTGCAGGCGAGCGAACGGGCCGAAAGGGCTCTGCGTGAAGCTGGGTGGCGGGTCTGCGCTCCGCACGAGCGCGACCTCAAGCCAGACGCCACAGCTGTCCGCACCGACCATCCGCAGGACCCTCACCTCCGTATGTACCTGCTCTACGTCGCTCGCGACCTCTGTGGCCTCGTCGTGGCGGGAGCGGTTGACCCGGACGAGCTGATGGCTGAAGCCGACCAGCTCGCCGCCCCGGTGGCCGAGCATCACCCAAAGCGCGCTTGGCAGGGGCTCCCCCTGCCTTTCTGCTATGGAACCAATGGCTACATGTGGCGCTTCCGAAATGCCCTCGATGTCCAGCGCCTCGACGGCACGCCTGCTCCCGGCGCTCCTCAGGGCGGCGCACGTAGCCGTTACGTCTTCGCCCCAGCCCGCCCAACCACCGTCGCCCGCTGGAAGCGAGAAGCCATGCGCTTTCCCGAGGCGCCGACCCTGCGAGCTCGCCTTCGGCAGCTGCCCAACGTCCCCCTCGACCCGCAACGGCAGCTGTACAACGCCCAGCGCCGCGCTATCGAGGGCCTGGAGACGTCCTTCGCCGCGGACAGCCCCCGTGCCCTCATCCAGATGGCGACCGGTGCCGGCAAGACGTACACCGTCGTTCAGGCTAGTCATCGGCTGCTCAAGCACGCTGGCGCCCATCGGGTGCTGTTCCTCGTCGACCGCAACAATCTGGGCGACCAGGCGTTTATGGAGTACCGCGGGTTCCTCCCCACGGACTCGAAAAAGCCACTGCACGAGGAATTCCCGCTGAAGCACCTGTCAGGGGGCAGGTCGGGACTTGCCGACTCCGACAAAATCGTGATCACCACGATCCAGCGGCTGTGGTGCAAGCTCTCCGGCGGAACGGCGCCCGAGCCTGGCGGCAAGGACGAGGAGAAGTTTGAGGCTGGAGGCACCGCGGGACTCGAGGCGGCAGTTCCCAAGGTCCGTTACTCGGCCGACCTCCCGCCCGACTACTTCGACTTCATCGTCATCGACGAGTGTCACCGGTCCATCTACGGGCGCTGGCTCCCCGTGCTGGAGTACTTCGACGCTCACATTGTGGGTCTGACCGCGACCCCTATCGGGCCAACGTTCGCGTTCTTCCAGGAGAACCTGGTGAGCGAGTACACGTACGAGGAGGCCGTCGCCGACGAGGTCAACGTCGACTACGACGTCTATCGGATCTCAACGAAGATCACCCGCGAAGGGTCGGTGATCAAGGCCACGACCCCGACGGTGGCTCCCGACGGCACTGTCGAACACCTGAACACTGTTCTTGCTCACGTGGACCGCGTCACCCGGAAACAGCACTGGCGCCAACAGGACGAGGATGACGAGTACACACCCAGCGAGCTCAACGCTCGGGTGGAGTCCACGAGCCAGATCCGCACGATCATCCAGACCTTCAAGGACCGGTTGTTCACAGAAATCTTCCCGCCGGTCATCGATCCGGCGACCAGCGAGATCATCCACGAACGGAAGCGCGTTCCGAAGACTTTGATCTTCGCGGCTACGGACCAGCACGCCGAGTCGATCGTGACAGAGGTGAATCGAGCTTGGGGTGCAGGAGACGATTTCTGCAAGAAGATCACCAGCGCCGCGAGCCAGCCGGGCAAGGCCATCCGTGACTTCCGCAACGAGCCTGAGATCCGCATCGCCGTCACTGTGGACATGATCGCTACCGGCACGGACATCCCCGCCCTGGAGTGCCTGGTCTTCATGCGGGACGTCAGGACTTGGTCGTACTTCGAGCAGATGAAGGGCCGTGGCGCCAGGAGTATCAAGCCGGAAGACCTGCAGAAGGTCACTGAGGACGCTCTCCGAAAGGACCGCTTCGTCATCGTCGACACGGTGGGCGTAACGGAACACGCCATGGTTGACGCACGACCCCTGGTTCGGGACGGGCAACCGGAGGTGCCGAGCCTGGAACGACTCCTGGAGGCGTGCGCGAACGGGCAGGCCCTGTCGATAGACGATGTCGCCACCTTGGCCGGCCGCCTGAGCCGACTGGGCCAGCGCCTGGACGACGAGCAGCTCGCCCGGATCGAGGGCAGCGCAGGCGGGTCAAAGCTCACCGAGCTGGTGACCGGCCTGGTCCTGGCGGCTGACCCGGATCGGCTAGCGGGAGAACGGGTACGGGCAGTAGCCACAGAAGGCGGCGCAACGCTCTGGGATGGTGAGACTCACGGAGAACCAGCCGACAGCTCGACCGACGAAGTGCTGCACGAGGCGCTGCGTCCATTCGTCGAGCGCGAAGCTCTCCGCAAGGCCCTGCTGGAAGCTGTGAGGTCGCGCAGTTGGATCAAGATCGACCACCTCAGCCGGGATGGCGGCGTCATCGCGGAGGGCGTGACCGACGTCATGCGCGCCGAGCGAACGATCCTGAATTGGCGGGCGTACATGGAGGACCAGCGGGAGCGGTTCGCCAGCCTTCGAATCGCCTTCGAGGAGCGCCGGCCGCTGAACGAGGTGCGGCAACGGATCGAAGAGGTCCTGAGCCTGGTCAGCCCACCCCAGCAGCGCTGGACCGACAAGCAGCTGTGGAAGGCGTACGTGGATTTCGGGATCGCGCGGGAGGGGCGGCGCCGGGGAGCAGGGCTACCGGAGCTGCTGTCGGTGTTGCGGTTCGAGCTAGGACTGGACGGGGACGAGTTCCGGCCGTATCGGGATACCGTGGAGGTCCGCTTCCAGGAGTGGCTTGCGCGCCAGGAGACGGCGGGGGTGACGTTCACCGAGGAGCAGCAGAAGTGGCTGCGCCTCGTTATGGGCGTGGTCTCCACGTCGGCGACGGTGTCACTGGAGGCGTTGGACCAACATGCGCTGTGCCGTGATGAGGGTGGCTGGAGCAGGTTCAGGAAGGTGTTTGAGGGCGACCGTCGCTCGCCGAACGAACTGATTGACGAGTTGGATCGAGAACTGGGTGCGTGAGCGTGGCTAGCGTTGATGGCGGCTTGGAGGAGACCAAGCTGCCGGAAGGGTGGGCTTGGGCCACCGTTGCTGAAGTCGGCGAGGTGGAGCTGGGGCGCCAGCGTCATCCCGACTGGCATACGGGTCCCGAGATGCGGCCCTACTTGCGGGTAGCCAACGTGTTCGAGGACCGTATCGACACTACGAGCCTCATGGAAATGGACTTCTCTGGGGTCTTCGAAAAATATCAGCTTCAAACAGGTGACATTCTCCTCAATGAAGGCCAGAGCCCACACCTCGTGGGGCGCCCTGCATTGTATCGCGGCGAGCCTCCGGGAGTGGCTTTCACCAATAGCCTTCTGAGGTTTCAGGCCGATGACGGGGTCCTGCCCGAGTGGGCGCTACTCGTCTTCCGTCATCACTTGCACTCCGGGCGATTCATGCGTGAGGCGCGCATCACTACGAACATCGCACACCTCTCGGCCGCTCGGCTGAAGCCCATTGAATTCCCCGTTCCACCCACTGCCGAGCAGCACCGCATCATCGACGCCCTCGGCACGCGCCTTACTCGGCTGGACGAACTCGAGTCACGCCTTGTGGCTGCTCAGCAGCGCCTGGAGAAGCTCCGCGACTTTGTCATGACCGCCGCGGCAACAGGTGCCCTTGCCTGGGATGCCGACCCGCAACACATGCCTATCGCTGGCTCAATAGCGGTCAAGGACGGCGTATTGCCCCCACTTGCCTCGGGGTGGCAATGGGGCCGACTCCAGGACATCGCCGATGTCGTAGGGGGAGTCACAAAGGACTCCAAGAACCAGCACAACCCGGACCTGCCCGAGGTACCGTACCTGCGCGTGGCGAATGCCCAGCGCGCCCGGCTGGATCTCTCACAAGTAGCCAAAATCCGGGTTGCGCCAAAGGCCCTCGATAAGCTCCGTCTCCGTGACGGTGACCTTCTGATGTCCGAGGGCGGTGACAGAGACAAACTCGGACGAGGATGGATCTGGGAGGAGCAGATCAAGGACTGCATTCACCAGAACCATCTGTTCCGCGCACGGATTCAAGGTTCGCTCACGCACCCCAAGCTCCTTGGATGGTATGTAAATTCAGCTGCACGCTCTTGGTTCGAGGCCAATGGCAAGCAGAGCGTGAATCTCGCTTCCATCAGCATCTCCAAGGTCAAACTGCTTCCCGTCCCAGTGCCTCCACCAAACGAGGAGAAGCAGGCAGCCATCGTTGAACTGGGAGAGCGGGTCCTCGCACGCTTTGATCACCTTGTGACAGCCTGCGAGAACGGCCTCGCACACGCCCACGCCCTCCGCTACGCCCTCCTCGCTGAAGCCTTTGCTGGCCGCCTCGTCCCTCAGGATCCGAACGACGAATCCGCTGAGGATCTCCTCAAGCGCATCCGTGCCGAGCGTGAGGCCGCTGAGGCAGAACGGAAAGCGGCCCGTAGGGCAACCCAGGGCAGGCATAAGAGTCCCGTTGGGCCCAAGGCGTCCGCTCCCGCGCAGGCGCCGCCATTGCCGACCCGTACATCCGACACACCCCTTTCCGAGGGCGAACAGAACACTCTCCCCCTGGAGTTCAACGCATGAAGCTGGAAGCTCGCCGTCTCGTCGACCGGCTCTGGAACTACTGCAACGTACTCCGCGACGATGGTGTCTCAAGCCTCGAGTACCTGGAGCAGCTCAGTTTCCTGGTGTTCCTCAAGATGGCCGCCGAGATGGAGGAGGCCGGCAAAACCCTCCACGCAGACAAGCGGCGCCATGTATTGCCCGACACCGCGGAGTGGCGAGGCCGGGGCTGGTCTGAGTTGCTGGACCTCACAGGCAGCGCGCTGGAGGAGGAATACACGCAGCTGCTCACCGACCTCGGAAAGCAGGACGAGGGCCAGAACACCACCCTTGGCCTGATCTTCTATCGGGCTCGTAACCGCCTCCAGAACCCAGCTAACCTTCGCCGTCTCATTGTTGACCTGATCGACAAGGAGGACTGGTTCAGTGCAAGCAAGGACATCAAGGGCGATGCCTATGAGGCACTGATCGCCCGCAGCGCCGAGGACACCAAGGCTGGAGCCGGGCAGTACTTCACGCCCCGTGTACTCATCGAGTCCATCGTGCGGTGCATGCGGCCCACCCCGGACGACACGATCACGGACCCGGCCTGCGGGACCGGCGGCTTCCTGCTCGCCGCGCACGACTACATCGTGCAGGAGCACGGGCGCGACATGTCTACAGAGGAATCCGCCCGCTTTGATGAAGGCGCCATCTGGGGCACCGAACTTGTCCCCGCGACGGCCCGCCTCGCCGCGATGAACCTCCTTCTCCACAAGATCGGCAGGCCTGACGGCAAGCCCCTCATCCACGTGGAGGACGCGCTCGCTAAGCGGCCAGCCCCTGGCAAGCGGGCTTCGCTGGTCCTCGCCAACCCGCCCTTCGGCAAGAAGTCCTCGATCGTGATCACCAACGTCAACGGCTCGATCAGCCGCGAGGACATGTCCTACCACCGTGAGGACTTCTGGGAGACCACGACCAACAAGCAGTTCAACTTCGTCCAGCACATCGCGAACCTGCTGACCGACAACGGCCGGGCTGCAGTGATCCTCCCGGACAACGTCCTCTTCGAAGGCGGCCGAGGGGCGAGCATCCGCCGCGAACTGCTCAAGCGCTACAACCTCCACACCATGCTGCGCCTGCCCGCCGGCATCTTCTACGCGGGCGGAGTGAAGGCAAACGTCCTGTTCTTCGATGCCGCCCCGCCCCGCCGCAGCAACGACGAGCCCCCGCACACAAAGCAGCTCTGGGTATACGACCTGCGGACCGGCAATCGCTTCACACTGAAGCAGAACCCGCTGCTCCCTGGACACCTTGAGGACTTCGAGAAGCGTGTGTTCGGGGTCGGTGAGTGCGACCGCGGCACCGCAATCGCCCGGCGCTCGCCCGAAGGACGCCTCCAGGTCTTCGACGGCACCGAACTCGTCGACACGAAGGACGTCAACCTCGACATCGGTCTGCTTGACACGAGTGACGACGCCGCCACACAGGCCAAGTCCCTGCCTGAGCTGACACTCGCACTATCAGCGGACCTACGCGGAGCGCTGGCCGAGCTGGAGCACCTGGCAACAGACTTGGGCGTGAAGCTGCCACCGCTGGTGTAACAACTGCAGCAGACGAGCCCTGTCCAAGACCTGTCAGGGCTCGCCCGCTTATCGTCCGGTCACCACTCGTCGGTGTCGCCGCACTTCCCCGGATGTTGCGCTCGGTCGATAGCCTCCCGCTGTGCACACGCCTCGTTGAAGGCATCCTCGACGGCCGCCCTGCCTGTGCCTCGCTCCTGAGCTTCGACCACGCACTCCGAATGAGATCCGGCTTCACATAGTTCAGAGAAGCCAATGTTCAAAGAAGCCGATCCGGCTGCGCTTCTCGACCACCCAGAGCCCGACGGCATAGCCGCCGGGCTCTGGCGTCAGGTGATCGGAGCTACCAGGGGATCAGGCCGCATCCTCGTCGGGGTCCTCTGGGCCAGATCCGACGTCGCCCCACAGAGCCGCGCCGATCTTCCTGCCGACGTTGTTCAGCATCGGCTCGGTGACGTGCTGGTAGCGCTGGGCCATCGAGGTCGAGGACCAGCCCATGATCGCCATCACGATCCGCTCCGGCACGCCGAGCAGGAGGAGCACGGTCAAGGCGGTGTGGCGGGCGTCATGGAGGCGGCCGTCACGGATGCCGGCCTCGCGCAGGAGCCGCTTCCAGTGGTGGTAGTCGGTGCTGGGGTTGAGCGGCTCGCCGGTCTCCGAGGTGAAGACGTAGCCCTTGTCCGTCCAGAGGCCGCGGGCGAGGGCCCGCTCGCGGTCCTGCTCCTCCTTGTGCTGCCGGAGGATCACGACGAGTTGCTCGGGCAGCGGCACCGCGCGTCGCCCGGCTCGGGACTTGGTGTCCTTGGTCTCGCGCCGGATCGGCTCCTTCTTCGGGCAGAAGCCGGGCTTGCGCCCGCAGCGGTCGCCACAGCCGTGCTGGTACTTGGGCCGCAGCCGACCGCGCTTGACCCATGCGACACCGCGCTTGAAGTCGACGTCCTTCCACTGGAGCCCGAGCACCTCGCCCTGGCGCAGGCCGATGGCGAGCGCGAAGATCCAGCGGGCGGAGTTGCGGCGCTTGCGCGCCGTGTCCATGAGCGCCTGGACCTCCTCGATCTCGAAGGGCTCGACCTCCTCCTCTTCGAGCTTCGGGGCCTTGGCGATCGTGGCCACGTTGCGGGTGAGGTGGTCGCGCCGCAGGGCCTCGCCGAGGGCGACTCGGATGGTGCGGTGGGCCTGGTGGGCGGTACCGGCGGCGCTGCCGGCGGCCTGCATCTTCTTGTAGAAGCGCTCCAGGTGCTCGGGCTCCAACTTCTCCAGGCGGTGCGCGCCAAGGCCCGGGACGAGGTGCACGCGGACAGCGACCTCGTATCCGGCGTACGTGTTCTCGCTGACGGCGCCCGGCACGATCTCGGTGATCCAGTGGGTCAGCCACTTGCCGACCGTCCACTTCTGGCCAGCCTTGGGCACGGTGCCGTTGTCGCGCAGTTTCTCCAGCTTGCGGACCTTGGCCGTGACCTCGGGGCGGGTCTTGGCGCTGACGTGGCGGCGGTCGGGAGTGCCGTCGTCCTTGACCCCGACAGTGACGCGGCCGTGCCAGCGGCCGTCGCTGCCCTGGTAGATCGAGGAGTCGCCGTTGGGCTTGCGGGTGTTCGCCATTCGGTTTCCCCCGCTCAGGCCGCGAGCGCGACGGTCGAAGGGGCAGCCTGCGTACGGGCAGCCACGTACTCCTTGAGCGCCTCGGCAGGCACCCGGCGAAGACGGCCGATCGTCACGGACGGGACCTCGCCCGAGGCGACCAGGGCGTACATGGTCGTCCGGCCGACGCCGAGACGACGGGCGGCTTCCTCCACGGTGAGGGCGACGAGCGTCGGGTCCGGCACCTCCGTGCCGCAGTTGGCGACGAGGGCAAGGAGCTGGTGCTCCGTGAGGCCGATTGCGCCGGCAAGGCGCGCGAGGGACAGGGGCGTTTCAGGCATAGGTGTTCCTCCCGGCGGCGCGGGGCAACGCGCCGCCGTGGCGACTGTTGGGATGGGCGGTGGGTTGATGGGCTGCCGGGCGGCCCTCGACGTTCGTAGCGCCGGGGGTCAGGCAGCGGGATAGGTGGTGGGCGGGGCGGGCACACTACGGCGGCCCCGGCCGGAAACGAAAAAAGATCTTGGGCGCGTGCGCCGGTCTGGCCTTTTTAGGTTTCCGGCCGGGTCGCGGCGAGGATGCCCCAGGCGGCGAGCTGGGCGGGCTCGCTTACCGGTCGGCCGAGGGGTCCTTGCGGAGCGGGTCCCACTGGGAGTTGGGGGCCGGGTACCACGTGGGCTCGGCGCCGGAGGGGCCGAGGTCGACGCCTTGGGCTTCGAGCCGTTCGGCGATCTCCTCGTACGTGCGCAGGGCCTCGTCGTACCGGGCCTTGGCGGCCTGTTCGAGGTCGTGGGCGGTTCTCCACTCCTGCTCGGCCTTCTCGACGGCGAAGCCTGCTTCCTGCAGCTCGTAGTCCGGTTCGTCCGGGCCGGCCACGGCTTCGGTCATGAAGTTCGCTGGCGGGACGCTGAGTGCCTTGGCCAGGCCGATCACCTCGTCGAAGCGGACCGGGCGGGTTCCGTTCTCGATCTTGGCGACCTGGGTCTGGTGGAACTTGAAGCCGAGCCGGGTCATGCGTTCGGCCACGTCCTCCTGGGAGAGGCGGGCGGCCTTGCGCAGGACCTTCAGGTTGTGGGCCACGAGGGCCTCGCCCTCCAGAGCCTTATACCGATGCACCATGGGGTTGACCATACCAACCTCCTTCCGATTGCGAGTAGGCGCGACGCGACGGCAGGAGCGACTGTAACAGCATGAAAAGCCCAACCGCCAAGCGGTTTGCCTGGACCTTCACGACACCTTCACGAATCAGTTCGGCCAGCAGAAATGCCGAGAGAGGTTGAGATTGCCATGCGTGAATCGCTTGACGGGTAGTCGACGCCCCGCTAAGTTCGACCATGCCAGCATGAAACGACCAACCGAGAGGAGGTTAAGCCGGGTCGGGCGCCAGCCCGAATGCCCCCAGGAAAACGCGAAGCCCCCGGCGCTACGAACACCGGGGGCTGATCGAAAACCTCGCCACCGCCCATCCCAGGACAGTCGACCTACGGCGGACCGGGTTGCCCCCCGGAGCCGCCGAGTGAGGATCTCCATGACCGAGGTTACTGCCTCCCAGCCCCACGCCACACCCCTCCCAGCGGACAAGCCCGCTGTCGCATGGCCGCCCGTGGCCAAGGCCGGCGAGCCCGGCACCTACCTGCCCGCCCAGCAGCCCGTCGTGTCCACAGCCTGTGGACGCGACGCCGAGGCGGCGCCCGCCGAGCCCACCGTCCCGGACGGGACCGACCTGATGCCCGACACCGAGGCGACCGAGGGCGCCGACCTGCTCGCGCAGCTGAGGGCCCAGATCGCGAAGTTCGTGATCCTTCCCTCCGAGCAGGCCCTGGACGCGGCCACGCTGTGGGTCGCCGCGACCCACCTGCAGGGCTCGTGGCAGCACGCCCCGCGCCTGGCCGTTGTCGGTCCGGCCAAGCGCTGCGGCAAGTCCCGCCTGCTCGACGTGCTCGCCGAGACGGTCCACCAGCCGATGCTGACGGTGAACTCTTCTCCGGCCGCCATCTTCCGCTCGATCAGCGAGGAGCCGCCCACCCTGCTGGTGGACGAGGCGGACACGATCTTCGGCAGTCCGAAGGCGGCGGAGAAGAACGAGGAGATGCGGGGCCTGCTGAACGCCGGGCACCAGCGCGACCGGTACGTGCTGCGGGTGGTCGGCAACGACCACACCCCTCGCCAGTTCCCCACCTTCGCCATGGCGGCCATCGCCGGCATCGGCGACCTCCCCGACACGATCATGGACTGCTCGATCGTGATCCGCATGCGCCGCCGAGCCGAGGGCGAGCGCGTCGCCCCGTACCGCACCCAGCGGGACCGGCCCGCCCTGCACGCGATCCGCGACAAGATCGCCCGCTGGACGGCACCGCTCGCTGACCAGGCCCTGCGCCTGGAGCCGAGCATGCCGGTCGAGGACCGCGCCGCCGACACCTGGGAACCGCTGGTGATCATCGCCGACCTCGCCGGAGGACCATGGCCCCGCCTGGCCCGCCAGGCGTGCAGGCGGATGGTCGCCGCCGAGGTGCAGACCGAGGAGGACAACCCCGGCGGCGCGCGGATCCTCGCGGACATCTGGCGGATCTTCCACGCCGCCGGTGAGCCGGACAGCATCGCCACCGACCAACTGCTGTTCAACCTCAACGGCGACCCCGAGGCCCCCTGGGCCGAGACCAGCCGAGGCGGGCTGACCCCACGCGGCCTCGGCGCGATGCTCCGCGAGTTCGGCATCTCCTCCGGCAACGTCCGCATGCCCGACGGAACCCAGCGCAAGGGCTACCTGCGCAACAAGTTCCTCGACGCCTGGCGCCGCTACTGCCCCGCAGTCCACCCCGTGACCGCCACCGGAGCGGGCAGCAGAGGCTGACCGCCCTCCCCGAAATGCCGTCCCTGCCGTCCCGGCCGTAACACCGCAGGTCATCGCACCTGCCGCCAAGACGGAACGGCACCCCAAGACTGCAACGGCATCCGCACCAAGACGGATCAGGCCCACGCCAAGACGGCAGCCGTCCACTCCCACCAGTGGCCCGCCGCCGCCCCTGTCCGGGGCGCGAGCGGCGGGCCCGGTGGCGGGACGGGAAACACATCCGTCTTGTGCCGTCCCAGCCGTCTCTGCCGTAAAACCGCAGGTCACAGGCCATGCCTCCGAGACGGATACGAGCCCCAAGACGGATACCGCACCGGCCTGAACCCGAACTCCGCCGCGTCCACGGCACCACCCGGGCAGCCGAGCCCGCCCCAGCCCAGAGCCCGTCCCGCAGCACCAAGACGGCAAGACGGCAAAGACGGCAATCCCACAGACCACCACCGCCCGACCCGCGAGGACCACCTTCCGCATGACCTCCACCACCCCACCGCGTCTGCCCCGCCCGGACGCCGTCCTCGTACAGGCCGCCATCGCAGGCGCCCTGTCCTTCGCCCACCTCCACGACATCGCCGAAGCCGCCGGACAACACGGCTGGAAAGCCTGGGCCTACCCCGTCTCGGTCGACCTGCTGCTCGTCGCCGCCTGGCACCGCATGCGGACCCTGCGCACCACCGGCCGCCCCGCCGGCACCGCCTGGACCTGGTTCGCCATCGCCCTGACCGCCTCCCTCGGCGCCAACGTCGCCACCGCCGGACTCCTCGACCTCGCCCACGTCCCCGCCTGGCTACGGATCCTCGTCGCCGGATGGCCCGCCCTCGCCTTCTTCGGCGGCACCCTCCTCGCCCACACCCGCACCACCACGACCGCCACCGACTCGAGGAGCGCCGAGGGAGAACTCCCGCTCCGCGAAAACACCGAGCCTGCACCGGCAACCGAGTCCGCACCGGTGACGGACGCGGAGCAGGATGACCTGCCCGCCGACGAACCGGTGCTCGAGCCCGACGACGACGTCCGGCCCGACAGCCGGGAACCGGTGGTGGGCACCAAGCGCACCGGCCGCAAGCCCGCCGCCTCGATGGACGAGCTGGCCGAGATCGTCCGGCCTGCCGTCCAGGAGCACGGCCCCACCCAGGCCGTGATCAGGACAGTCCTGCGCGAAGCCGGCATACCCATCGCCAGCGACCGCCTCGGCAAGCTGACCCAGCGCTTCAAGGACGAACAGGCCAGCCAGCAGGCCGACGCGCAAGCCAGCGCCTCGGCGGCCTGACGCCCCCGCCGCTCGCCCGAGCACCGGCCCGCTTCCGGACCGGGCGAGCGGCCCCCACCGACGCTGACCGGAACTCCCCCAGCGCCCATCCGGAGACACCGGAAGTCCTGAACCGGCGACGTCTCCACCGGAACTCCGGCACCGCCAAACCCCTCTTCCGCCGGACCATCACCCCGCATCCGGCGAACGCCCCACCAACCGACAACCACCTGCCCCGACAGAAGAACCGGAAGATCCCCGTGCCCGACCAGCAGCACCACCTCGCCCCTGCTTCCGCCACGTCCGAGCAGGAAGCACAGCCCCGCGGAACCGGTAGCGACAAGCCCGGACGTGGTGGCATATTCGCCCGCGTCAAGCAGGCCCTGCCCTGGACCGGCCACGGTCACGACAACGACGGAGCAAGCTGGGGCAAAGTCCACAACGCCGTTGGCGCCGCGGACTTTGCGCTTGACCCCGCCCCAGGGGTGGCGGGGCAGGACCGGCGCGAGGGCGCGCCGGACCAGGAGGTCATGACCGAGGGCGGCCATGACCAGGACGAACTTCCCACGCACGACACCGAGTCGCACAACGACCTCGACGCCGAGCGTGCCGACGCCGACGACCGCGTCGTGCGTGAAGCGCCGACCGTGACCCCTGCCGAGTTCATCCACGAGCGCGTTCCGGTGCTCGACCGCCCCGCGCTTCCGGTGGACGACAACACCGCTCCGCTTGCCGAACGCATGTACCGGCCGCGTTCCGGAACCAAGCGCGACGACCAGATCACCTGCTCGGTCGAGCCGGCCGAGAAGGAACTGCTCGACTTCATCGCCACGAAGCTCAAGCGCTCTCGATCCGCGTTCCTCGCGGATTCCGCCATGAGCGTCGCCCAGGCGTACATGCGGACCGGCCGCCTCGATGCGTTCGTCCCCATGCCCGACTACGAGGCCATCGCCCTCCTCACCGAAGCGATCGGCACCCACCAGCGGGCAATCGACCGGGCCGGCAACAACCTCAACCAGCTCATGGTCGAGGTCTACAGCGGCCCGATCCCCGAGCGCGCCATGGAAGTCCTGACCGAGCTGCACGCCTGCGCGACCCAGGCCCGTCACGCTTACCAACGCGTCCTGCCGGGAGGCCGCCGTGGTGCCTGACGTCTCCACCGGCTCGCGCACCCGCGGTCTGCTCTCCTACCTCTTCGGCCCCGGCCGACGCGACGAGCACACCGACCCGCACATCGTCGCCGCGTTCGCCATGCCCGGCCTGCCCGACCCCGGCCGAGCCCCCCTCGACCAGCACCATCAGCTCCTCGACCAACTGGCTGACTACCTTGACCAGCCCGTCCGTGCCCGCGAGAGGCGCCTGGGCGCGACGGTCCCGCAGCACGTGTGGCACTGTCCCGTCCGCACCGCCCCGGGCGACCGCTACCTCACCGACGCCGAGTGGGCCGAGGTCGCCCGCCGGATCGTCCACGCCACTGGCATCGCCCCCGATGGCGACGACAAGAGCTGCCGGTGGATCGCCGTACGCCACGCCGACGACCACATCCACATCATGGCCACCACCGTCCGCGAGGACGGCCGCCGCCCCCGCAACAAGCGCGACGGCCAACGCGCCCAGGCCGAGTGCCGCAAGATCGAGAAAGAACTCGGCCTGCGCCAGCTCAACTCCGGCGACCACACCGCCGCCCCGATGCCCACCAGCGCCGAGCAGGCCAAGGCCCAGCGCACCGGCCACCAGCAGACCGCCAAGGAGTGGCTGCAGGAACAGGCCCAAGCCGTCGCCGCCGCCGTCCGCGACGAGCAGGAGTACTTCTCCACCCTCACCGCCCTCGGCATCCAGGTCCGCTACCGCATCGGACCCGAGAGCGGCGACGTCATCGGCTACAGCCTCGCCCGACCCGGCGACGTCAACGCCCAAGGCGAACCCGTCTACTTCGGCGGCTCCAAGCTCTCCCCCGACCTGTCCATCAACCGCCTGCGCGAACGCCTCGCCGCCCAGCAGCCCACCACGCCCGCACGGGGCACGGTCGAACCGGACCGCTGGCGACAGGCCGAGACCACCCTGCGGGAGACCGCCCGCTTCGCCTTCCAGGACCAACACCACCCCGACGTGCCCGACGTCGACACGTTCGACACCGTCGTCCAGGCCCAGGCCGCCGCTTTCGGCGAACTCCTCCACACCGCAGCCCTCACCGCACCCGCCCACACCCGCGCCGAACTACGAGCCGCCGCAAACGCGTTCAACCGCGCCACCCGATCCAAGGTCCGTGCCGAACACCAGCAGGCCGCAGCCCTGCGCACCGCCGCCAAGCAACTCCTGCACACCGCCGGCTCCGGCGAGGACGGCGCCACTGCCGCTGCCCTGTTGTCCACCGCCGTCTTCGTCGTGATCGCCATTGCCCGCTGGCACCAGACCCGAGGCCACCGGCAGCAAGCCCACGCCGCCCAGCAGTCCCTCGTCCACCTGCGAACCGCCTACCGGCAGACGGCCGATCCGGTCATCGCCGACCTCACCCGCCGCACCCCCACCCCCAAGACCACCAACCGCCTCGCCGCCCAGGTTCAGGCCGCCGTCCCCGACCACGCCCAGCGCATCCTCGCCGACCCGTCCTGGCCCGCCCTCGCCACCGCGCTCGCCCAGGCCGAATCCTCCGGCCAACCACCCCGCCGAGCCCTCACCGAAGCCGCCCAGCAACGGGAGCTCACCACCGCCGACCGACCCGCCGAAGTCCTCCTCTGGCGCCTGCGCAACGCCACCAGCGACCGCATCGACCAGCGTGCCCAGGCCGCACGCGCCCGTACAGGCAGCCGCACCACCCCGACGCCCGCACCCACCACACCCACCGTGCCGACCGGCACCAGGGCCGACAACGACCCCACCCGCCGACGCTGATCACTGACTGGAGGAACCGGATGTGCCGAGCCCCACCCAGCATCACAAATCCCCAGCCTGGCCTGGCACCTGCGCCAGACCGCCTCGCCCCTGCCCTATCCCATCACCTTCACGCACGTCAATTGACGCTACGTCAAATCTCTTGAATCGCTAGCATTTCTTCATGCCATCACAGGGCGTGAAGGTATGAAGGGGGTTGCAGTGATCACCTCTGGCGACGACGTGTACCAGCGCCGAACCAGGCTTCGACTCACCCAACAGCAGCTCGCAGGCGAAGTGGGGGTCTCGGCGGGACACGTCTCGCAGATCGAGAATGGTCTAGCGCATCCGAATCTACAGACGGCCGTCCTGCTTGAAGTTGCCCTGACTGAGTACGAGCGCAACATTCCCAGGCGCGAGCCAACCATCCTCAGGATCGGTAACAAGCTGAGCGAACTCAGCGACTCGCACATTTACCAGCTCCAGGTCTACCTGGAGCACATCCTGCGTGATCACTACTGAAACTGCTCCGGCCCACCACCAGGAATAGTGCAGCGCGGTCTATGCCAGCTCTGGCCCGAAAGCACTACGCCGTGGCCCCCAGCATCGGTACGGTAGCGATCCGTAGTGGCTTCGACACGGCACCGGGGGCCAACGTGGGGGGCAGCGGCATCACGTTCGGCAAGTTCATCGCGCTCCGTCGCGCCGAGATGGAGTGGACCCAGCTCCGTCTCGCCACTGAGCTCGACCGCAGCGAGGTCTGGATGTCGCTGGTCGAACGGGACTTGCAGCGGGTGAAAGACTTGACCCTGCTCCGGCGCCTCGCGGAGGTACTGCGCTGCGAGCTCAGCGAGCTGATGGCCTTACCGCAACCGGCCTCCGACCGGCCGAGGTCCCGCCCTCGCAAGTCCACCTCCGTTACGCTGACGAGCAGTTCCGCTGCCGAGGAGGACGATGTGCGACGCCGCCCGTTCCTGACCCTGGCGGCTGCCGCCCTGTTCACCCCGGTCGCAGGCCAGCAGGCCGCGCACGCCGAGACGACCTCACCGCTGGCCGGTCTGGAGGACCTGCTGCTCTACGGGACCGGACGGGTTCCGGCACCCCGCAGCGAGCCGACCCCCGGGTCGGTCACCGCTTCTCTCCTGACGTCTCGTCGCGAGTTCAAGGCAGCACAGTACGATGCGCTCGCCGAGGCCCTGCCGGGCCGGATCGCCGCCGCCCAAATGGTCGGTAGCACCGAGGAGCGGGCCCTGAACGTCGCCCAGCTCTACAACCTCGCAGTCCGGCTATGCATCAAGATCGGCGACAACAACCTGGTGGCCATCACCGCCGACCGCGCGCTCACCGCCGCCCGGGGCGGCGGCAACCCGCTGGTAGTCGCCGAGGCACAGCGGATGGTGTCCAGTGCCTGGCGGCGGCAGGGCAGCCTGGCCCGGGCAACCGACATCGTGGTCGTCGCCGCCGAGGACCTCCTCGTCGACACCACGGTGCCCGAGCCCGCCCGACTGGCCGCCCGCGGTGATCTGTACGCCACTGCGGCCTACACCGCCGCGAAGACCGGAGACCGCGCCTACGCGCACTCGCTGATCCGGGAGGCCGCCGACAGCGCCGCGGTCGCCAGCCGGGCCTCCGGCCTGACGGACGGCGTCCAGGGCGTCGCCCTGCACGAGTTGTCGGTGCACTACGAGCTCGGAGACGCCGGCCGGGCAATCGAACTGGCCTCCACGATCGACCCCACCGCGCTGCCGACCGCCGAACGTCAAGCGCGCTTCTTCACCGACGTGGCCCGCGCGTTCGACCAGTGGGGCAAGCCCGAACAGTGCTACCGGGCTCTGTTGGCCGCCGAGGAGGCGGCCCCGCAGGAAGTCCGCCGGGGTGCCGTCCGCGACATCGCCACCACCCTGCTGCGGCACGACCGCAAGCTGCCCGGCGTCCGGGACTTCGCCACCCGAGCGGGCGTTCAGATCATCTGACCCGTAGCCGGACTACGGCCCGTAGTCCGGCTACGGATCCGGCCTTTCGCCCGGCAGTTCACTGGGGAGTGCCCACCCCTCCCCGCTGCTGAAGGCCCTCTCATGCCAACGCCCAGCACGTCCCCGCCGACCACCAGTCGGCGCCACGCCGCCCCGGCGGACCGCGACCGGCTCGGCACCTTCCTCACCGCCTCCTGGGCTGCCCTGCACCTGCCTGTGCTCACCCTCCTCGGCCTGGCTGTTCACAACCACCCGGCCGAGGCCAGCCCCCCGAGCGCGGCGCCCGCACCCGATGCACCTGCCTCCTGAGGCCCCCAGGGGCCGTCGCGACGACTCCGCTCTCCTTCTTCCACTCGCTCGCCCGAGAGGAGACCCAGCCATGCACCGGCTGACCGACACGCCCGCGCTGCACACCGAGTTGGAGCGCATCGACTACCGCACCACCCCCGCGTACTACTTCGACATCGAGCACGTCACCGACCCGGTCGTGCTGGAGCTGCTGAACTGCTGCCCGACCGTGTTCGGCCTCAAGAAGGCCATCACCAACCTGCTGGCCGGCACCCTGGACATCCCGCTGCCGGACGCGACCGGGACCATCGAGCCCGGCGCCACCGTTCGGGGCCACGTGATCGTGGCACCCGGGGCCGTCATCGCCGAAGGCGCGTTCGTCACCGGCCCGGTGCTGGTCTGCCCCGGCGCGGTGATCGAGGCCGGCGCCCGGGTGCGCGACAACACCGTCGTTGGCCCCGGCTGCCGCATCGGCTTCGGCGCCGAGGTCACCCGCTCCCTGCTGACCGGCGGCGTCTTCATGAAGCACACCAGCTTCGTCGGGGACTCCGTGCTCGGCCTCGGCGTCAACATCGGCGCGTTCGTGTCCACCACCGGCCTGCGGATCACCTCCGGACCGGTCACCGAACCGGCCACCGAAGAGGTCTGCGCCCACCTCGACGGTCACCGCGTCACCACCGGCCAGACCAAGTTCGGTGCGGTGATCGGCGACGGCGTGATCGTCCCCGCCGGCACTGTCCTCCAGCCCGCCACCCTGATCGGCGCGCACACCCTGCTCTACCCGAAGACCCAGGTCGGGGGCTTCTTCCCGGCCGGAAGCCAGGGAAGGTGACCATGCCCACCACCGACACCACCACGACGGCCGACCAGCGGGCCGTACGGATCACCGGAGGCCGCCGCCTGGCTGGCACCACCACCGTCCAGGGCAGCAAGAACATCGCCCTGCACCTGTACGCCGCCGCGATCCTCGCCGACGACTCGCTCACCCTGACCGGTGCGCCCGAGATCCTGGACACCCTGGTCATCGCCGACATCCTGCACCGCACCGGCACCCGCGCCACCGTGTCCGAAGACGAGTTCGCCACCCGACCGGCCGACTCCTACTTCCCCGTCATCCCGGACGACCTCGGACGGCGCATCCGCACCACCGCAGTGATGGGCGGAGCTCTGCTGGCCCGGGCCGGCAAGGTCACCTTCCCCACTCCCGGCGGGGACGCCTTCTGCGTGCGCTACATCGACCGGCACCTGGCCGCGATGGAAGCCGCCGGGGCCGAGGTCGAGGTGAACCGGGGCCGGGTGCGGGCCCGCTTCACCGGCAAGCGGCTGCCGTTCGTCACCGATGCCGAGACCCGCTCGTGGGGGCCGAGCCTGGGCGCGACGGTCACCGCCATGCTGCTGGCCGCCCGCACCCCGGGCACCTCCTCGATCCTCAACCCCAGTGTGGAGCCCGAAGTCACCCACACCGCCGCCCTGCTCTCGCAGGCCGGCGTCGGCATCGAGTGGCGAGGCAGGACGGCCCTGAACGTCACCGGCACCGACCGCATCCGGGGCGGAGTGTTCACCGTGCCGCCGGACCGGTTGGAGGCCGCCACCCTCGCGCTGGCCGCCGCCATCACCGGCGGCACCGTCCACCTGGACGGCTTCCCGCCGGCCGCCTTCCCGGACGGGCTGGTGTCGGTGTTCGCCGACGCCGGAATCCAGCTCGACCCGCTGGACGGCGGCACGGCCGTCAGCCTCCCGGCCGGGCCTCGGCCGGTGCAGATGGCCACCGGCCCGCACCCCGGCTTCCCGACCGACGTGCAGCCGCAGCTGACCGCCTTCCTCACCCAGGCCGAGGGCACCTCCCGCATCGACGAGCGGATCTACACCCAGCGCGACACCCACCTGCCGGCCCTGGCCGCGTTCGGCGCCGCCGTCAACGCGACCGGCTCGGTCATCACCGTCCGGGGCCGGTCCGCCCTCACCGGCGCCGGCGTGGCCGGGGAGGACATCCGGGCGGTGACCGCTCTCGTGATCGCCGCCCTCGCCGCTGAGGGCACCTCTACGATCCGAGGGATGTACCACCTGCGGCACGGATACGGCAGCCTGCTGCCGAAGTTGGCCGCGCTCGATGCCGACCTGACGATCGACCAGGAGTAGCCGTGACCCTCACCGTGCCGTGGAAGCCGAACGCGCTCGCTGACCTGCGCGAGTGCCTGGACCTGATGACCGCCGACGGCACCGTGCCCGGCGGAGTCATCGCCCACGGCACCTTCGACAGCGAGCCCGGCTACCTGGCCTCGGGCGTCGTCGCCCCCGAGTGCGGCGACGCCTGGCCGGGGCCGGACACGGTGTACGACGTGGCCTCGCTGACCAAGGTCCTGGCCACCTGGCCGCTGGTCGGCACCTCCCTTATGGACGGCTTCACCCTGGACACTCCGATCCGCGAACTGCTGCCCGCCATCCCGGCCGAGGCGCCCGGCGGCCGGGTGACGGTTGGCCAGATCCTGGCCCATACCTCCGGCCTGCGGGCCGACACCCGCCTCGATCAGTACCGGGGCCGCACCGAGCCGCTGGCCGAGCTGATCTGCGGCGAAGACCTGATCGCTGAGCCCGGAGCCGGTCACCGCTACATCAACCGCGGCTTCATCCTCCTCGGCCTGGCCCTGGCCCACTACCGCGGCCAGCGCCTGGACGAGCTGGCAGCAGAGCTCTGGCAGCACCTCGACCTGACCAGCACGACCTACGGACCGGTGCCCCGCTCCACCCTGGTCGCCCCGACCGAACAGCGGCTGGCCGGCGGGCCCCGGCTGTCGGGCATGCCGCACGACGACAACGCCGCCCTGCTCGGCGGAGTCGCCGGCCACGCCGGGGTGTTCACCACCCCGGCCGACCTCGCCGCCTTCGCCACCCACCTGCTGATCTCGCACGCCGACGGCAATCCCCTGGGCAGCTGGCTCACCCACAGCATGCAGCCGCAGGCCGAAATCGAGCCGGGCCTCGACCGTGGCCTGGCCTGGATCCTCGCCGACGAAGGCAGGGTCGCCTACCACCACGGCTTCACCGGCACCAGCCTCTACCTCGCCCCAGCCACCGGCCGCTACCTGGCCATCTGCACCAACGCCGTCTACCACCACCAGGACAACCGCACCCGTCTCGCCCCGCTCCGGGCCCTCGCCCTGAAGGCGATCACCGACGAACCCTAGGAGGGCCTACCGTGCCCAGCACCACGCTCGCCTCCCTCACCACCCTGCGACTCGGGGGTCCCGCCGAGCACGTCCTGACGATCTCCACCCCCGCCGACTGGGCCGACGCCGTCAGGACGATCAGGCAGCGCCACGAGCAGGCACCCGTGGTGCTGGGCCACGGCAGCAACGTCATCGCCTCCGACTCCGGCCACCCCGGCACCGTCGTAGTCATGAACACCCGGGGCATCACCGCCACCCGCGTGGACGACACCACGGTCGACGTCACCGTGCAGGCCGGACACCCGCTCACCGACCTCACCGCCTGGGCCGCCGCCGAACACCTGGCCGGGATCGAGTGCCTGGCCGGCATACCCGGCACCACCGGTGCCGCCCCCGTCCAGAACGCCGGCGCCTACGGCCAGCAGATCTCCGACACCCTCGACCACCTGACCGTGTGGGACTGGGAGACGGACAGCGCGCGGACCCTGCCCGCCGAGGCATGCCGCCTGCGCCACCGCGACAGCCTGTTCAAGAGCAACCCCGGCCGCTGGACCGTCCTCACGGCGACGTTCCACCTCACCCGCTCACCGGCTGCCCCTGTCACCTACCAGCCGCTCGCGGAGGAACTCGGCACCTCCATCGGCGCCCGCCCGCCGGTCGCCGAGGTGACGGCCGCCGTCCTCGCCAACCGCCACCGCCGCGGCCTCCTCCTCGACCCCCACGGCCCCGCCGCCCGCCAGGCCGGATCGGTCTTCCTCAACCCACCCGTCACCACCACCCAGGCCACCCGCTTGTCCGCCGCTGGCTGTCCCACCCACACCGACAGCGACGGACAACTCCGGGCCAGCGCCGGCTGGCTGCTGGAGCACACCGGCTACCGCCCCGGCTACAAGATCGCAGACGGCATCCACTGCTCGGAACGCCGCACGCTCACCCTCACCGCCCACGACGGAGCGACCGCAAGGGGCTTCGCCCAGGCCCTCACCGAGCTCTCGGCGCAGGTCGAGATCGCGACCGGGATCGCCCTGCAGCCCGAGCCGGTGGCGGTCGGTGCCTGGGCGCCGACCGCCGAGACCGTATCCCTGCATGCCGCTGCCAGCCGCCACGACGACCAGCACCGGCACAACGTCTAAGCCGCCGACGACCAACCGCACACGCCCGCGTCGCCTCGGATGGCCCTCCGCGCCACCCCCAACAACCCACGACAGCCCACGGAGACCAGTGATCGAGATGCGACCCAGCCAGCAGATACAGTCCCTCGGCGTCGTCCAGCAGGGCGACCCCGTACTCGCCGAGCCCGCCCGAGCGTTCGACCTGCCCACCGAGCGCGAGGCCGCCGAGCAGGTCATCGAGAAGCTGTTCACCGCGATGGAGCGCATCGGCCAGGTCCACCCCTTCGCCAAGGGCATGGGCATCGCGGCACCGCAGATCGGGATCGGCCGGGCCGCCGCCATCGTCCGGCCAGCTTCCCCAGACGCTCCGGCAATCGTCCTGCTGAACCCGCGGATCGCCGACAGCTCCGACGAGGCGGACGAGCAGTTCGAGGGCTGCCTGTCGTTCTTCGACGTTCGCGGCTTGGTCCCCCGGCCTCTGCGGATGACCGTGGAGACCACCACCCTGGACGGCCAGGTAGCCACCAACACCTACGAACGCGGACTCGCTCGCCTGATCCACCACGAGATCGATCACCTCGACGGCCTGCTCTACACCGCACGCATGGCTGCCAGCGTCGAGCCCATCCCTGTCGAGCAGTACCGGCAGACCGGCCAAGCGTGGTCCTACGAGCAGTGAGCACCGACACAGCTCGCGCTGAGCGCTCACGGTCAGCGATGTCAGCTGGTCGCCTACGCCCTCGTGATCACCACACCGACGCTTCCCGATCGTAGAGGTGCAGCTGCGCACCCTTATAGGTCAAGATCCAGGTGGGACCGGCCTGTTGGGCAGCCACACCGTCGAGGCCGCCCACCGGGTGGGTCATCGCCGCAACGAGGTCCTGTGGATACGGGTAGGAAGTCCACTCCAGAAACCACAGGTCATCCCTGCCCCAGAGGCGCCGCTCCGCTTGGTTACGGCGGTCACGGGGACGGCCCAGCGTGTTGTGGTACCAGTTCACGTGCCAGCCACCTGCCGGATCCCGCAGAGTGGAGCGCATAGCAAGCGCGCCCAGAAGACGCCGCGCCGCCTCCGACATCGGCGGAATGCTGTCCAGCTTTCCCTGTTCCGCAGGGGTTACTAGCTGATCCACCATGAGCATGTCCCGATGGCGGATGAGCCTGCCTGTCAGCTTCGGGACCTTGGGTTGACTCAGTTCGGTGACTTCCAGACTTGCCCCGGTCGGCAGATGCCGCAGCAGGACGGTCTCCCAGCC
The DNA here is from genome assembly GCF_040296005.1 of Kitasatospora sp. NPDC002551. Lineage (NCBI taxonomy): Bacteria > Bacillati > Actinomycetota > Actinomycetes > Kitasatosporales > Streptomycetaceae > Kitasatospora > Kitasatospora sp. NPDC002551. The sequence goes on from NZ_JBEOWI010000001.1 coordinate 406,804, forward strand.
CACGACGCGCTCCAAACGCATGCCCGGGATTCCGGACCAGGGCGGGCTGGCGACGAGCTGGTCCGAAACGTTGAGGGCTGCGGACACGATAAGCACGAGATGGTCGTAGCGCGGGGAGAGCACGGTGCCGTAGTTGAGGGTCGACCCGAGCGGCCAATCGAAGCCCGGCGCCGAGAGAAGACCTAGGTTGAACCAGCCGAGCGCCAACAACGCCCGCAGCTGCGCCTGGGCGGGGGTGCACTCGTCCAGGCCGATGGAGGCGCGCCCCAGACCCGACCGTGCGGTGGCTCGGTGCTCGTCAGTGAATGCGCTGCGCTGGGCAGCCAGTACCCGCGCGGTGGAGTGCGACATGGCGAATCCTTCGTGCTGCCCGGCCAGCCAAAGGAGATCCCTGTCAGCGCATCGGTGCTGAGGACGAGGAACGTGAGGGGGAGTGAGCGCCCTGCACCCGGGACGACGACCTGGCCAGCCGGGCGGCCTCGTCTCGTCCTGCGACCCTCCGCCGGCCGCTGGGACGACCATAGAGCATGGGTTCCTCGTGCGAGACGGCGACACGCACACGCCGCAGGGCAACCGGGCCCAGGACCTTCCGCTCGGTGTCAATGAACAGCCGCTACGCCGCTCTTTCCGGTGATCACCACGCTGATCGACACTGCAGGGGCCCGGGCATCGCAACACTCGTCGGGTGGCCGACCCAACAACCCACGCACCGGGCGAGCCCGGGCAGCCCCCGGAAGACCGCCTCGGGCCAGCAGGAGAGACGGCCGCTGGCGTCGACCGTGTGCGGTTCCCGCTCACGCGCTGGATTCTCGCGCCTCGGACGACATGGCGCGCCCGCCGCTTGGCCGCCGATTTCGGAGCTGGGATAGATGTGCGTACCGCCTGGGTGATGGCGCGGCTGGCACGGCACCCGGAGGAGTACGACTACGCGATGGCGCACCTGGACGGCAAGGAGCAGACCCACTGAGGCCGCACGGCGTCGCCGGAGTTGAGAAGGTCCTTCGACCGTGCTTACTCGGCCGGTGAGGCTGATTCGTTGGCTGAACGCTCGACGAGACCGCTGAAGAGGATCTCCGCGAGCCGCCGCGTCTTCCACTCCGGCCACTCTTCGACCTCGAAATGGACCTCAGTCTCGCCGTTCTTCCAGCAGTTGTACTGGCCTACGGAGGTCCCCTGAGGGTGGTCGCACCCGGCCGGTTCCTTCTTCATGCCTGGAGCATCGCACAGCTCAGGTCTCGGGATGGAAGGTTCAACTGAACGCGCCCCGTAGCATTCAAGGGATCTGGCAGGGGGCATGGGCGTGTCTGCCGTACGGGGGAACGCACGCCGAGGCCGCCCTCAAACGAACGGCATCGGGCAAGCCCGCCGTGACAATCGCCGCTATGACATCGATGACGGCAACCTTCCACCAGGCCCTGCAGACTGCGCTGGCCAGCCGGGCGACGGTGAGCATCCGCAGGACCTGGTCGAGATGCTCGAACGGGAGCCCTCGAAGACAGAGATCTCGGCAGCCAACAAGGCTGCCCGCATGATCGCCGAGGACGGGGACGCAATCCTCATCTCGCTACTTCCTGCCCAAGCTGGCGCCGATGCGTACGTGCCTGCGGCCAGGGGGCAGCGCGCGTCGAACTACCTGACCGTCGACGAGAAGATCATCAAGGACTTGCCCTGCCGCGTCAGGTTCGCCACGGAAAAGTGGGACGCGATCATCGACGAAGGCATGCGGTCAACCCAGCAGATGATCGAAAGCGACCCACTCCTGTCAAGGTTCCTGCCCGGCTGGAAGGCCGAACCACGTGCTGAGAAGCGGGCTCGCCTGATGGCGGAGGCCGCAGGAGCCGACTGACCAGAGATGTCGTGAGCAGGGGTTGTCTGGCCTGGTGAGCGGAGCCAGCTGGTCTCAGTTTTGGTCTCATTCACCCCCGTCCAACCGGGTCCAGCCACCGTCCAGCGGTTCGTTCTGCCGCAGGTCAAGACGGGTGCGAACCCCGGCAGACGCCGTTCGGGAGAATTGGAAAGCGTGTTGGGGGCAACCCCTCACGAGTTCGAATCTCGTATCCTCCGCCGGCAGAAGGCCCGGACCGCATCGCGGTCCGGGCCTTCGTCGTTCACAGTCTCATCTGCAGTCTCAACGGCCGACTCTCATGCCTTGGAGCGGAGGAGGCGCCACTGGCAGTGGCGCCCCACCGGCCCGAGCGTCGTGGATGATCGGCGCCGCAGCACCTACAGGCCGCGGTACACGTCGCGGCGGTTTCCGGCAGCCATTACCCACACGATCAGCTGGCCGTCCTCAATCGTGTACACGACGCGGTAGTCGCCGACCCTGAGACGCCACCGCGAGCTGTGCCCCTGAAGAGCCTTGATGTCGAAGGCCGCTGTGTCGCCCACGTCCAAGCCGAGTTCGCTCAGGCGATGGAGGATCCGCAGAGCGTCGGGGCGCGGAATCTTGAGCATGTCCCGTTGCGCGTGCGGGGTGAACCGCGTCACGTAGCCCATGGAGATCAGGCGTGGTGGGCACGGAGCAGGGCGGCCATCTCTTCGAGCGAGACCGAACCTTCGGTGCCTTCGGATTCCGCCTCGTCGGCCAACTGGTTCAGCCAGGACTCCTCGGCCTGCTCAGCCAGCCGGCTCAGACGCCGGTACTCAAGGATGTCGATCACGACGGCTTCCTGCTTGCCGCGCCGAGTAATGATCGTCGGGGTCTCGTCCCGACGGGCCCGGTCGAGGACGTCCGCCAAGTGACTGCGAACCTCGGCCATAGATGCGATCACCGGTTCACTCATGTCACAAATGTAGCAGATGTACATGTACCCTCGAGGCTTCTACCCACCCGCCTCCGAGCTCCGCCCTTCGGAGCCCGGTTCGACACGTGGCACCCACTGCTTCGGTTGCAGTTCTGGTTGATTCGCCTCCGTTCAGCGTCGTCCTCAGCTCAGCGGCTGGACCACTCCGCCCCCAGGTCAGAACACCTACGTTCACTCCCGAACGGCCGGACGAACATTTGGAAAGCGTGTTGGGGGCAACCCCTCACGAGTTCGAATCTCGTATCCTCCGCCATGGCTCACCAGCCATAACGAAGGCCCCGACCGCTCAGCGGTCGGGGCCTTCGTCGTCTCATTCTGTGCCCGGTCGGTTCCTTGGGCCTTGGCGCGGCTCACCGGGCCGGGGGAGGTCGCTTCTCTCCGTGGCTGCCGCCGGACCGTTTCAGCCGCCGCCCCCGTCGCCGGGCGAAGCTCCGGTGACAGCCCGCATCTCGCGGCCGGTGATCTCCTGCAGCGGCAGGCCGTCGCAGTTGCCGAGGACGACGCCGACCCAGCCGGTGTGCGGGTAGATGTTCCAATTGGCGCTGACACCGGGGTTGCCACCGCCGCGGCCGAGCACCCACTGGCCGTTGACGATACGGACCGGCATGTCGTAGGCCCCGAACGACGAGCCGCTGTGGGGGATCTTGGCCCCGGTGAGCAACTCGGCCCAGGGCCGGTGGAGCACCGTGCCGTCGCCCAGCGCGTGCGCGAACCGGACCAGATCCGGCGCGGTGGCGAAGCCGCCGTCCCCGGGGGCGTCGATGAAGGCGCGGCCCGGGTTCTTGCCGAGTACGTCCGGGGACGGGCTGCCCTTGTCCAGATGGCGGACCGCGTCCACCTGGCTTCCGTCGGCCAGCGTCATGTACGGGTGCGCGATGTGCTCGTCGGTGAGCCACTCCTGCCTGGTGCGGAACGCCGAGCCGGTCATGCCGCAGCGCCCGAAGATGTTCTCCTGCACGTAGTCCCAGTACGTCTTGCCGCTCACGGCCTCCACGATCGACGCGGGGATGCCGACATCGGCGCCGGAGTGGCTGGTGCGAGTGCCGGGGGCAGCCACCAGCGTGGACTGCCGGACCCACCGCTCGTAGTACTCGTGCACCTCCTCCCGGCTCTGGAAGATGCGTTGCACGTCCTCATCCGGGGTGCTCAGCCCCGAGGTTCCGGAGAGCAGGTGGTGGATGGTCACCTGCTCGGCGATGTCCTTGGCGTAGCCCTTCAGGTGGGTGCCCACCGTGTCCGACAGGCTCAGCTTGCCCTGCTGTGCCAGCTGCAGGACGGCCACCGCGCCGAACGGCTTGCCCGCCGAGCCGAGGCTGAACGCGATGCCTTCGTGATTGCGGATCCCCTTCTCCCTGTCGGCCATGCCGTAGCTGCGGGACAGCACCGTCCGGCCCCGGTGCGACAGCAGCACCACGCCGGAGAACCTCCCCTCGGCGGCCAGCTTCGCCACGTACTGGTCGTAGGCTCCGCCGGGACGGGTGGCCGGCGGGATCTCGGAGTCGGCTGAGGCCTGGTCGGCGTGGCCGGGCCGGGCGCCCGCCGGCGGCGCGCCGGCCGCCACCGCGCCGGCGGCCGCCAGCCCTCCCCACCCGAGCAGTCGCCGCCGATTGATACCACCTACGGAATCCGGGTCCATGATCACGGCCCTTTCCTGATCGACACATCGACCGGTGGAGGTCTGCCGGCGGCCACTGTCGGCAACCGGTCACCCACCCATGCGGTCCTCGTACCTCCACTGAAGACGGAGGACCGTTGCGGTGGCGTATGCGACTTTCCATACGCCCGCGATACGCCGATTCCCCGGCATCAGGAGCCGGAGCAGGCCGCCAGTGCGCTGGTCCTGCCGCTCCGCCGGTGATCGCGACAGCCCGGTTGCGGCAGGTGCCGAACGACTCCCCGGTGAACAACCGCGGCGGCGGCACGCGCATCCACCGGAAGGTCTAGGAGTTGCTCGGGGACGATGCCTGCGGCGTGCCGGGAAGTCGAATCGTGACGAGGAGGCCGCCGGTGGGGCGGGGTTCGAGGTCGACGGTCCCGTCGTGTGCTCGGACGATGCTGTGCACGATGGCCAGCCCGAGGCCGACCCCGACGTGTTCGTCGCTGCGCGTGCGTTCTGTTCCGCGTCGGAAGGGTTCGGTGAGGGTCGGTACCAGTTCCGGCAGGAGCGGAGGGCCGGTGTTCTCGACCCGCAGCACGCTCGCGTCGTGCTGCGATTCGGTGTGGACCGCTACCGTGCCGCCGGAGGGGAGGTTGTGGACGACGGCGTTCTGGACGAGGTTGGTCACCATCCGCAGAATGAGCGCCGCGGAGCCGTGGGTCTGCGCCTTCTCGCCGGTGACGTCGAGCGTGATCCGGCGCTTCTCGGCGAGGGGAAGCAGCGTTTCGGTGGCTTCTTCGGCGACGAGGGACAGGTCGACGGGCTCGCGGGTGAAGCTCTTGCGGTCGGCGCGGCTGAGCAGCAGGAGGGCCTCGGTGAGGTCGATCGCCCGCGTGTTGACGGTGTGGAGGCGCTCGATGAGTTCGCCCTGGTCCCGCGTGGGGTCGTTGCGGGCGAGGTCGAGGAGCGTCTTCGAGATCGCCAGCGGGGTGCGCAGTTCGTGGGAGGCGTTCGCGGCGAAGCGTTGCTGCTCGGTGACGTGGGATTCGAGTTGTTCCAGCATGAGGTCGAACACGTCGGCGAGTTCGCGGAATTCGTCCCGGGGACCTCGCATGCGGACCCGGTGGGACAGTGATCCGTTCGCGGCCGTCCGTGCCGCGGCCGCGATCCGTGTGAGTGGTGCGAGCATCCGGCCGGCGAGGATCCATCCTCCCAGGAGGCCGAACGCCAGCAGGAAGGCCAGTGCCATGGCCGCGGCGGGGGCGAACCTGCGCACGAGGAGGTAGCGGTTGGGTGCGACGCCGAGAAGGCCCCGGGGGCTGTCGGGTACGTAGCGCAGCAGGAACACCCACACCACGGCCAGCAGGAGAGTGCCGGCGATGAGGAGGAATCCGGCGTAGCTGATGGTGAGTTTCAGGCGGGCGCTGAGCCCTGGGCGCCTGTTCACGAGTGCTGCGGGGGGTGAGGGGTGTCCGTGCCGGTGTCGATTCGGTAGCCGACGCCGGGCACCGTGGCGACGAGCCATGGTTCGCCGAGTCGTTTGCGCAGGCCGGAGACGGTGATGCGGACGGCGTTGGTGAAGGGGTCGGCGTTGGCGTCCCAGGCCCGCTCCAGGAGTTCTTCGGCGCTGACGACACCGCCTTCGGCGGCGACGAGGACTTCGAGCACGGCGAACTGTTTCCGTGTGAGCGCGATGTAGCCTCCGTCGCGGAAGACCTGCCGGCGGAAGGGGTCCAGCCGCAGGCCCGCGATCTCGCTGACCGGGGGTCGGGCGTGCGCGCGTCTGCGGTCCAGCGCCCGCAGCCGCATGACGAGTTCCCGGAGCTCGAACGGTTTGGTGAGGTAGTCATCGGCGCCGAGCGCGAACCCGGACGCCTTGTCGTCGATCCGGTCGGCAGCGGTGAGCATGAGGATCGGGATGCCGCTGCCGGAGGCGACGATTCGTCGGGCGATCTCGTCGCCGGAGGGACCGGGGACGTCGCGGTCCAGGACGGCGAGGTCGTAGGAGTTGACGCCGAGCAGTTCCAGAGCGGAGTCGCCGTCGCCGGCGATGTCGGCGGCGATCGCTTCCAGCCGGAGACCGTCCCGGACGGCTTCGGCCAGGTAGGGCTCGTCCTCCACGATCAACACGCGCATCCCTGGAGCCTAAGCAGCACGGCATATCGCCGGCATATGCTTCTTCACCCGGCGCGGGCTCAGCCCCGCCGTCGCCCGCCGGCCTGTCCCGCACCCCGGCCGTGGCTGGTTTCATCCCGGCGGCGAAGGCCTGGGGCGCCGACAGGACGCCCGGCGTCATAGCGCCGGTGGTCAGCGCGGTTTCGGCGGACAGGGCCCGTCACCGGCCGAAGGCCTTGCCGTGTCCGTCCACGCATGAGTCAACTCCCCGGGAACTGCCGGATCTTCGTCCGGGTCGCCCGGGCCCGGCGAGCCGGGCCCGGGGGGTGGCGTGCCTCAGCCGCACAGGGCCCTGTCCACGGCGTCCTTCACGTGCTGCGTGGCCGCCTCGTCCGTCGGGATGGTGGTGACCGCGACGTTGGCGGCGCGGCCGTCGTCGGTGACACCGCCCCGGGTCTCGTACCCCGCGATGTCGCCGCCGTGGCCCCAGTAGACGCCGCCGCACGACAGCGGCCTGCTCGTGAGCCCCAGCCCGTAGCGGAGGCCCGAGGTCCCGGCGGGGACGGTCGTGCGCATCTCGGCGAGCTGGTCCGCCGGGAGGAGGTGACCGGCGAGGAGCGCGGTGAAGAAGCGGTTGAGGTCGGAGTTGGTGGAGATCAACTGGCCTGCGGCCCAGCCTGCGGAGGGATCCATCTCCGTGAAGTCGCGCAGCGGTCCGTCCGCCGGGTTGCGGTGGTAGCCCTGGGGGTGCGGCTCCCGGATGGTCATCTCGCCGGGGGCGGGGAAGTAGGTGTGGCGCAGCCCGATGCGCTTGATGATGCGCCGGTCCATCTCCTCGGCGAGGGGGCGGCCGGTGACCTTCTGGACTATCAGGCCGGCCAGGACGTAGTTGGTGTTGCTGTACCCCCAGGTCGTCCCCGGCTCCGCGTCGGCCTTGTACCGGAGGGCGATGTCGAGCAGCTCGCGGGGCTCGAAGTACCGGTTCCTGATCTCGTCGTCGTCGACGTGGATGCCGTACTCGGGGAGTCCGCTGGTGTGCTGGAGGAGCTGGCGGACGGTGATGCGGCGCCCGTCGATCCCCTCGCCGCGGACGAGGCCGGGCAGGTAGGTGTCGACGGTGGCGTCGAGGCCGATCTTCCCTTCGCCGACCAGTTGCAGGACCACGACCGCCGTGAACGCCTTGGTGTTGCTGCCGATCCGTACCTGGCCGTCCCTGGGCACCTTCGAGCCGGTGGTCAGGTCGCCGACTCCTGCGGTGTAGGTGCGGGTGCGGCCGTTCCGGTCCTGGACGCTCGCCAGCGCGGCGGGCATCCCGTCGTCGCGCACCAGCGTGTTCAGGGCCTGCTGGACGGCGTCCGGCCTGGCGGCGGCGGCAGCAGTGGAGGCGGCCGCGGAGCCGAAGGCGGAGGCGGCGGGCGGGGCGAGGGCGCCCAGCGTCATGACGCCGATGGCCACCCCGGCGGCGGCCGACACGGCTCGCCGCCGCCTGCCGCCCTGCTGCCGGGTCGAGGAACGAGAGCCCTGCCGGATCTGAGCACGCATCAGTCAACTCCTGGGAATCGTTTGGTCTGGGCACGATCCTGGCTTCCGGGGCCCGCTGACCGCATCGCGGGAAGGCGGGAGAAGTCGCTCCCCCGATCGGGGGAGGCTGCCGGTGGGCCACCCGGCGATACTGGCGACCATGATCAGGGGAATCCGGCCGCTGCTGCGCGGCTCCACGTATTCGGGCGTGCTGTTCGCCTATTGCGGCGCGCTGGCGAGCCTTCCGCTGCTGCCTCTCGCCCTGTTGCCGGCGCTGTCGTGGCGCTCCGCTCCGGAGAGCGTGCAGATCGTCCTGGTCCTGCTGATCTGGGCGGTGCTGGTCGGCGTGGTCGGACTGGCGCGCCCCGTACGGCGCGCGCTGGTGGTGTCCGCCCGCCGGCTGCTGCGGGTGCCGCTGCCGAACCCGGTGGCCGGTCGCCGGACCTCTGGCGCACTCGGCCTCGACCGCTGGCGGACCCCGGTCTGGCTGGTGCTGCACGTGGCCGTCGGGTGGACGGGAGCGCTGGCGAGCGCGGTGCTGTTCATCATGGGCCTCTCCCTGCCCGGGAACTGGCTCGGCGGCGAGGCGCGGGCGAGTCTGTTCGGCACGTCGGTCCGGGTGTCGGGCGGGTGGAGCTGGGTGATGGCGGCCGTGTGCATCCTGCTGGCGGTGGCCGTCTGCGTACTGGTGACGAAGGCCCTGCGGTGGTCGGCGCCGCGGCTGCTGGGCCCGTCGGCGGCCGAGCGGCTCGCGCTGGCGGCCGAGCGGGAGCTGCTGCTGGCCGAACGCAACCGGATCGCTCACGAGTTGCACGACTCGATCGGGCACACGCTGACGGCGGCCACCATCCAGGCGGCGGTGGCGGGCGAGATGCTCTCCGCCGACCCGGTGGCGGCGCGGGCCGCCATGCGCAGCATCGAGGAGTCGGCCCGGGCCGCGCTGGAGGACCTGGACTACGTGCTCGGAGTGCTGCGCGAGGAGCAGTCGGGAACGGCGCCGGCCCGGACCCTGGCCGACCTCCCCGAGCTGTTGGACCGGCTGCGGCACGCGGGGGCGACGGTGGAACCGGTCCTGTCGGGCGAGCTGGCGCAGGTGCAGGGGACGCTCTCCCGGGCGGCGTACCGGATCCTCCAGGAGGGGCTGACGAACGCGCTGCGCCACGGGGCGGGCGGCCCGATCGAAGTCCGGGTGGCGGCCGGGCCGGACGGACTGGATCTCACGGTGGTCAACCGGACCGGGGAACGGACGGGGCCGGGCGCCTTCCCGACCTCCGGCCACGGTCTGCCCGGACTGGCCGAGCGCGTCCGGCTGCTGCACGGTGAGTTCCAGGCCGGCCCGGACGGGACGCAGCACTGGCGGCTGGCCGTCCGGCTGCCGGTACGGGTCTCGGCGTGAGTGGATCCGACGCGGGCGAAGGCATGGCCGTCCTCGCCGTCACCGTCCCCGCCGTCACCGACCCCGCCGTCACCCTCCTGATCGCGGACGACGACGAGGTGACCCGCAGCGGCCTGCGCATGCTGCTCGCCGCACAGCCGGGGATCACGGTGGTCGGCGAGGCCGCCGACGGCGTCGAGGCGGTCGAACGGGCGCAGAGCCTGCGGCCGGACGTGGTCCTGATGGACGTCCGGATGCCGCGTCGCAACGGGATCGAGGCCACCCGCCAACTGCTGGCCGAAGCGGCCGACCCGCCGAAGGTCGTGGTGATCACCACCTTCGAGAACGACGGCTACGTCACCGCCGCCCTCAGCGCGGGCGCCAGCGGCTTCGTCCTCAAGCGCCTCCCGGTCCGCCAGATCGCCGAGGCGGTCCGGGTGGTGGCGGCGGGCGAAGCGGTCCTCTTCCCGGCCGCGTTGGGCCGCATGGTCGCCGCCCGCCCGCTGGGCTCCGCCGAGGCCCTGCCGCGGGCCGCCCTGACCGGCCGGGAGGAGGAGGTGCTGCGCCTGATGGCCACCGGGCTCTCCAATCCGGAGATCGCGGAGTCCCTCACGGTGAGCCTGGAGACGGTCAAGACCCACGTCGGGAACGTGCTGACCAAGCTCGGCGCGCAGAACCGGACCCATGCCGTGGTGATCGCGTACGAGTCCGGCCTGGTGGTCCCGGGCTTCGCCGGCTGACCGTTCCGCACAGCACCCGACCGAGACGGCTGCAACGCGATCCCGGCTACGACCTGGTCGCCGTTCCGGTTGCCTTCACTCCCGTCCAGCACCGCTCGGAGCCCCTCCGACGAACCGCTGCGCCGCAGTTCTCCTCACATCCTCCGCCGGCAGAAGGCCCGGACCGCACGACGCGGTCCGGGCCTTCGTCGTTCGTCGTCCCCCGGTCTCGGGCCGCGGGGCGCGGGTGGAGGGCGGCTGGGCGGCTGGGCGGCTGGGCGGCCGACGGGACATCGACCAGTGCCGAGGGGGTTGCGGTGATCTGACGATCATTCTGTGACCATGATCCCGTCCCATGGGTGGGCCCGGACCGATAGCGTCGGCTCCGGATCCGGGAGGCGGGGAGGGCCGCGCCGGGCGGTGAGGGGAGCGGGCCATGGAGCCGCTGGCGGCGGACGATCCGCGACAGGTGGGCGAGTACCGGTTGCTGCGGCGGCTCGGGGCGGGCGGGATGGGCCGGGTCTACCTCGGCCGGACGGGGGGCGGGCGGACCGTCGCCGTCAAGGTGGTCCGTCGTGAGCTGGCCGAGAACCCCGAGTTCCGGGCGCGGTTCCGGCACGAGGTGGAGGCCGCCCGGCGGGTCGGCGGTGCCTGGACGGCGCCGGTCCTGGACGCGGACACCGAGGGCGGGGACCTCTGGGTGGCCACCGGCTACATCGCCGGGCCCGCGCTCACCGACGCGGTGCGGGAGTTCGGGCCGCTGCCCGAGCCGGCCGTGCGCACCCTCGGGGCCGGGCTCGCCGAGGCGCTCGCCCATGTGCACGGCCTCGGGCTGGTGCACCGGGACGTCAAGCCGTCCAACGTGCTGCTGACCCTGGACGGGCCGCGGCTGATCGACTTCGGCATCGCCCGCGCGCTGGACGCCACCACCGTGCTCACCCGGTCCGGGCACGTGTTCGGCTCGCCGGGCTTCATGTCGCCGGAGCAGGCGAACGGGCTGCCCGCCGGGCCGGCCAGCGACGTCTTCTCGGTCGGCGCGGTGCTCGCGTACGCGGCGACGGGCAGGATGCCGTTCGGCTCCGGGGTGAGCGCGCCCGTCCTGCTCTACCGGGTGCTGCACGAGGAGCCCGACCTCTCCGGGCTGGCCGGCCCACTGCACTCCCTCGTCCGCGACTGCCTGGCCAAGGACCCAACCGCCCGTCCGACGCCCGGCCGGCTGCGGGAACGGCTGGACGGTGACGGCGCGGACGGTGACGGCGCGGACGCCGCCCGACTGGGGCGCGGGGACTGGCTGCCGGCGGCGCTCGCGGCGGCGGTCGGGCGCGGCGCCGTACGGCTGCTGGACCTGGAGGGCGAGCGGGAGGCCCGGGAGGGGACGACGGTCGCCGAAGCCGCGAGGGCGGCGCGAGCGGCCGAAGCGGCGACGGGCGTGCCGAGCGTGCCGGGTGTGCCGGGCGCCGCCGCGTCCTGGACACCCACGACGTACGGGGCCCCCGGCGCGCCCGGGTTCGGGCCGCCCCCGCCGGGTTACGGCCCGCCGACCACGGTCCCCGGCCACGGGCCGCACCCGCAGCCGCCGCGCAGGCGGCGGAGGTACGGCGTGGCGGCGGCCGTCCTGGTCGCCGTCCTGCTCCTGGGCGGCGGCGGATACCTGGTGAACGGGTGGCTGCGGGCGGATCGGGGCATCGTCCCCGCGAAGTACCTCGGGACGTGGACCGGCGAGATCAAGGCCGACAACGGGAACGTCACCACCGTCATCCTCACCATCGTCCAGTCGAAGAAGAGCGAGGAGAAGAGCACGATCCGCGCCGATACATTGGCCACCGGCATCTGGTGCGAGGGCAAGTGGACGCTCAGCGAGGCCAGCGAGGAGCGGGCCTCCTACGCGTCCCGCGAGGTCGCCTCCTCACCCGGTGCCGAATGCACCGCCAACCGGTCGATCTACCGCCTGATCACGGTGCAGCCGGACGGCACGCTCCACTACAGCAAGGACCTGGGCAGGCCGGAGGAGTACATCGTGCTGCGGAAGAAGGGCTGAGCCACCGCCCGCCGGCGGGGAACCGCGCACCCCGTCCACCCGTCCTCGCCAGCGAACCGACACCATCTCATCACCGCTTTCCCTCTTCACCTCCCAGGTCCGAGGAGAACCATGGCCGACACCGTCAACTCGCTGATCGCCCGCTTGCACGAACTGCTGGTGACGCAGCTGACCAACGGCGCCACCGACGTCGCCGCGGGCTTCCAGGACGTCGTCGCGCGCGCCGCGGCGCTCGGCCCCGACGGCACCTGGCTCGCCGCCGCGGGCCACGCGGGCCTCGCCGACCTGGCCGTCACCCGCGGGCAGGCGGACCTGGCGATCCTCCACCTCGAGGCCGCCGTGGCGGCCGGCTTCAACGACTGCGTGGCACTCCACGTCGCCCCCGTGCGGCCGCTGCACCAGGCTCCCCGCTTCCAGGCCCTGTACCAGCGCATGCGCGTCACCCAGGCGGACCTCGACGAGTTCTTCTGGCTGCACCGGGAGATGCACACCATGGTGCGGGAGGCCCAGGACGCGACCGTCGACAACATCGGCCGCCTCGACACCGGGGTGTCCCCGCTCCCGCAGGCCCCGATGCCGACCCGCGAACCGCACACCCCCGGCGTCCTGATCACCCGGATCGATCTCGCCGCGGTCCAGACCGCGCTCCAGCAGACCGCCCTGAGGGCCGAGTTCCAGCGCAGCGCCGGCAACACCAGCCTCGACCTCATCGACGGCACCTGGGACCACCCCCGCGCCATGCGCGACGCCTGGTACGCCGACGAGCTGGACACCCGCCGCCAACGGGCCGCCGAGGCCCGGGCCTTCGTCGAACGCCCCGGAGCCGGGGGCACGCTCGCCCCCTGCCCGCCGCTGGGCACGATCGTCTACCCGGCCTGAGGGGTAGCGGCCTGAGGGATACCGGCCCGGGGCGGACCGGCCCGGACGGCACCCGGGGCCGTGGGTGCTCAGGCCGGGGCCGGTCAGGCCGGGTGGCGGCGGATACGGCGGAGGGCGGTGGCGGCCAGGGTGGCCGTCAGGGCGGTGTAGAGGGCCGTTTCCAGGGACTGGAAGGTCCAGTAGCGGTCGGCGGGGTGCTCGGCGATCTCGACGTGGATGTCGCGCGCGGCCAGGCAGGCGGGCAGCTCGGCGAGCGGGCTGTGGTCCATGCAGTCCTGGAACCAGGCGGTGCGGCCGACCTCCTGGCCCGCGGTGTCGAGGATCGGGCTGGTCTCGACGACCCAGGGGCCGCCGGGGACGCGCAGGCCGCCGATGTCGCCGTAGGTGCCGATCTTCGTCAGCCGGCCGATGAGATCGGCGGTGAGCGGCACCGAGGTGCGGGTCGGCGCCTCGTAGTGCGGGCGGACCAGGGCGGGGACGGCGATCTGGAGCGCGGCGAAGACCACCAGCGTGGCGGCCATCGCGGGCACGGCGCGGCGCAGGAACAGGCCCAGGGTCGCGCCCAGCACGAAGGCGAAGGCGGCGTAGCCGAGCGGGGCGAGGTTGCGGGAGGCGAAGACGGCCGGCTCGAAGCGGTTGTCGAGGATGTCGGTGACCGGCCCGGCCGCCCAGGTGAGCAGCAGGCTGTACAGCCCGGTGGCGGCCACGCTCAGCAGCCCGACCAGTCCGAGCTTGGCCGCGAGCCACCGGCCCCGGGTCACGCTCTGGTTCCACACCAGGCGGTGGGTGCCGGCCTCCAGCTCCCGGGCGACCAGGGGCGCGCCCCAGAACACGCCGACGGCGCCGGGCACGGCGAGCAGCAGGTAGCCGAGCAGGTCCACCTGGAGGCCGTAGCGGTCGGCGAAGGCGCCGAGCGGTCCCGTGCAGGCCTCGCGCGCGGCGCAGTGGGTGAGGGTGTCGGCGTACGCGCCGTGGATCCGCAGGCCGAGCACGAGCAGCCAGCCGGCCACGAGGACGAGTGCGCCGAGGCCCACGAGGGCCTGCGCCCGGAACTGGCGCCAGGTCATCCAGATCATCGGTGCGCCTCCGCCGGGGTCGGGGTGGTGGAGCCGGCCGGGGTGGTGGAGCCGGCCGCCCTGCCGAGGTGGGCGAGGACCACCTCCTCAAGGCCGATGTCCGCGGTGGTCCAGGGGCCGTCGGACGGCAGCGCGCGGTCGGTGCGGACGACGGCGGTTCCTTCGTCGGGAGCGCCGCCGCCGGGAGCACCGCCAGGAACACCGCCGGAAGCACCGCCGGAAGCACCGCCGGTGTACCGGACGATCTCGGCGCCGCCGGGCAGCCGCGCCAGGTCCGCGTGCCGGGCGGTCACCCGGACGTGGCCCGCGAGCAGGTCCGTGACGTCACCGGCCACCAGGACGCGGGAGCCGGCCAGCACGATCACGTGGTCGCACACCCGCCGCACGTCCGAGAGGGCGTGGGAGGAGAGGACGGCGGCGGCGCCGAGTTCGGCGACGGACTCCGTCAGGTGCTCCAGGAACGCCTGCCGGGCCAGCGGATCCAGGGCCGCGGCGGGCTCGTCGAGGATCAGCAGCTCGGGCCGTTTGGCCGCCGCGAGGGTCAGGGCGAGCTGGGCGCGCTGGCCGCCGGACAGCCGGCCGGCCTTCTGCCGGGGGTCGAGGTCGCTCCGGGCGAGCCGGCGCCGGGCGAGCGCCTGGTCCCAGCGGGGGTTGAGCCGGGCGCCCATCCGCAGGTGGTCGGCGACGGACAGGTCGGCGTAGACGGGCGTGTCCTGGGCGACGAAGCCGACCCTGGCCAGGTGGGCGGGGCCCGCGGCGGGTGCCGCTCCCAGCACGCGGATGGTGCCCGAGCTGGGTGCGATCAGCCCGCAGGCCAGTTGCAGCAGGGTGGACTTGCCGGCGCCGTTCGGTCCGACCAGTCCGATCACCCGGCCGGGCGGGACGTTCAGGTCGACGTCGGTGAGCGCGTGGCGGCGGCCGTACCGCTTGCCCAGCTTCACGGCTTCCAGTACCGGTGTCATGACGCTCCCCCGGTCAGCCGCGCCGGGTGGCGCGCTTCGCGCGCGACGACCGGACGACGCGGTACACGCCGTAGCCGACCGCGATCAGGACGGCCAGGTTCAGCGCCCACCAGGCGTAGAGCAGCGGGCTCCGCTCGGTCCGCTCGGCCTGCGCCGCCGCGGCGGCGAGCAGCGTGGGTGCGGAGACGAGGTCAACGGGGACGAGATCAACGGAGACGAGATCAACGGGGATGAGATCGACCATGGGCCCCAGCCTGCGGCTCCGCGCCGGCCGCCCGCAGCGGCCGAAGGTACGGTCCGCGCGGCCCCGAGTCGTACTTTCGGCTGGTCCGGGGCCGGCGGTGATCGCCTAGCGTGGGCCGGGTGAGTTCGGTGAAACGTCCGGCGGTGCTGGTCAACACGGTGCTGGGGCTGCTGTTCGCCCTGGTCCTGGTCGTCATGGCGGCCCAGTACGCGGCCCAGGGCCGGGTCTGGGCCTTCGACGCGGTGGTCGGCGCCGTCGTGTGCGCGATCGCGCTCGGCCGCGAACGGAACCGGGGCCGGGCGGCTGCCCTCGGGCTGCTGGTGGCGGGCGCGGCGGCGGTGGTCGCCCGGGTCGCCCAGCTGCCCGGCGAGCCCGGGGCCGCCGCGGTCCTGGGGCTGCTCGTCCTCGGTGGCTCCGCCGTCCGGACGCTCGCCCGGCGACGGGCGGCGGCCGTCGCGCTGGCGGGCCTCGCGCTGATGACGGCCGGCCTGCTGACCGTCGAGGCGCCGGGCACCCCGTTCCGGGTGGGGATCGAGGTCTGGGTCGTCGCGCTCGGTGCCGGGCTCGGCCTGCGCCTCCTGGACCACCGCCGCCGGCTGGCCGCCGAGGCGGTCCGCCGGGAGGAACGTCTAACGCTGGCAAGGGAGTTGCACGACATGGTCGCTCACCACGTCACCGGCATGGTCGTCCAGACGCAGGCCGCCCGGATCGTCGCCCGGCGCCGGCCGGGGAGCCCGGACGCCGCGGAGAGCCCGGACGCCGCGGAGAGCCTGGACGCCACCCTCGCCGGCATCGAGGACGCCGGCGGCGAGGCGCTGGCCGCGATGCGCCGGGTGGTCGGCCTGCTGCGCGACACCGAGGACGCCGCCGGCACGGCCGCCATGGCGCCCGGCCCGGATCAACTGGCCGAGCTGGTGCGGAGGTTCGAGGGCCACGGCCCGGTGGTGAGCCTGCGGCTGCCCGCCGATCCCGCGCCCTGGCCGCCCGAGGTGGCCACCACCGTGCACCGGATCGTCCAGGAGGCGCTGACCAACATCGCCCGCCACGCCGCGCACGCCCGCACCGCCGCCGTCGACGTCGTCCACGGGCCGGGCGCGCTCACCGTCACGGTCACCGACGACGCCCCGGCCGGCCCCGCGCCACGGGAGCACCGCGGCTTCGGCCTGATCGGCATGCGCGAGCGGGTCGAGGTGCTCGGCGGGCACCTGTCCGCCGGCCCCGGCCGGGACACCGGGTGGTCGGTCTGCGCCACCCTGCCCGTCCCGGGAAGGGCGCCCCGTTGACCATCCGCGTCCTGCTCGCCGACGACCAGGCGATGATCCGCAGCGGTCTGCGGCTCATCCTGGAGGACCAGGACGACATCACCGTGGTCGGCGAGGCCGCCGACGGCGCCGAGGCGGTCCAACTGGCGCGCAGGCTAAGGCCGGACGTGTGCCTGGTCGACATCCGGATGCCCGGCCTGGACGGCATCGACGTCACCCGCGCGCTGTCCGGTCCCGCCGTGGCCGAGCCGCTGCGGGTGGTCGTCGTCACCACCTTCGACCTGGACGAGTACGTCCACGGCGCGCTGCGCGCCGGGGCGGTCGGCTTCGTCCTCAAGGGCGCCGCCCCCGCGCTGCGCGTCGAGGCCGTCCGCGCCGCACACGCCGGGGACGCGCTGATCTCCCCGGCGATCACCCTGCGCCTGCTCCGCGGCCTCGCCCCCACCCGTCCGGCGACCGCCGCCCGGCCCGCCCAGCCGCTCTCGGCCCGAGAGACGGAGGTGATCCGGTCCATCGCGCGGGGCCGCACCAACCAGGAGATCGCCGCCGCCCTCTTCATCACGGTGAGCACCGTCAAGAGCCATCTGACGGCCATCCAGAACAAGCTCGGTGTGCGCAACCGCGTCGAGATCGCCGCCTGGGCCTGGGAGAGCCGGCTGATGGACTCCGCCGTGGGCGGCGCCTGACCGACCCGGCAGAAGGCCCGGGCTGCGGTTGTTCCCCGCGGTGTGGCACGCGGGGCGTCCTCGATGCGCGATGCTCGAGGCCCGGCCGTTTCGGGTGTGGAGCGGCGTCCGCTCCGGGTGGCGAGGTGGTTCCCACCGGCAAGACGAGCGGCTCGGCTCTCGCCGCATGGCTGCGTGGTGTCGACACGCCCCAGTTGGTGCGGGTCCTGGCGGCGCGGCCGGATGCCGCGGTGGATCCGGAGCCGCGGTCGGTCGGCGAGTTGGCGGACCGGCTTCAGCGCCCCGGGTCGGTCGCGCCGGTCCTCCCGCTGCTCACCTTGCCCGAGGTCCAGGTGGCGGAGGCCGTCGCCGCGCTGGCGCCCACCACCCGGGACGTCCTGGCCGGTGTCCTCGGCGCGACGGACGGGGACCGTGCGCGCCGGTTCGACGCGGTGCTGCGGGCGTTGGCCGATCACGCGCCGGTCTGGCCGGTCACCGAGAAGCCCGACGGCTCGGTCCGCGTCGAGCGGGCCCGGCGGCACCGGGCGAAGCACCCGGTCCCGTCCCCGCGCCGCCCCGAAGCCCGACGGCCTCCCCAGGGCGCCCCCACCGATCTGACCGCTCTCGCCACCCGGTTGCTGGCAGCCCCGTCCGAAGCCCTGGAGCCCGACCCCGGGGACGGCCGCCCCTGCGCCAGCGACACCGAGGAGGTCATCGCCCGCGCCGCGCGCAACCTGACCTTCACCGACGTCCGCCAACTGACCCACGCCGTCGACACCGGACAGCCGATCACCGTCGAGTACGTCGCCGCCACGGGCAACGAGACCGTCCGCACCCCTCAGCCGCCCTGGAACTGGACACCCCCACCTCCGCGCCTGGTGCCACCTGCGCGACGACGAACGCGTGTTCACCCTCTCCCGCATCCACGGGGTGATGCCCGCGTAGCCACCCCTCCTCCGGACCCCGGGCGTCGGCAGTGGGTCCGACAACCACCGCCGAGGCCGGAAGGCCCGGCCCTCGGGGTGGGGGCCGGGCCTTCCGTGGGCGCCCTGGGCAGGCGGGCGCCGGTCTGGGGGTGGGGTGGTCGGGGGCTCAGGGGATGAGGACGCGGGGCCGGTGCGGGTCCGGGTCCGGAGTCGGGGCGGGGGCGGGGGCGGGGGCGGGGCGCAGCGGCCACCAGAGGGCGCGGCCGAGGAGGGTGGCCAGGGCCGGGACCACGGCGAGCGAGAGGACGCCGGCGGAGAGCAGGATGCCGAGCGTCAGGGAGAAGGCGATCTGCTCGCTGCCGGGGGTGGTGGCGAGGCTGGCGAAGGAGCCGGCCAGGACCAGGCCCGCGGTGGCGACGGCGGGCGTGGTGTGGCGGACGGCGCGGGCCACGGCGGCGCGGGCCGGGCCGGGCCGGTGCATCTCCTCGCGGATCCGGTCGGTGATGAGGATGTTGTAGTCGGTGCCCAGCGCGACGACGAACAGGAACAGCACCAGCGGCAGGGTGAAGCTGACGCCGGGCTCGTCCAGCACGTGCTGGAACAGCAGGGTGGCGGCGCCGAGGGTGGCGGCGAAGCCGAGCCCGACGGAGAGCATCAGGACCACCGGGGCGAGCACGCTGCGCAGCAGGAGCAGCAGGATCAGGGCGATGAGGACGGCGGCGACCGGGAAGACGATCGTCAGGTCGTGGTCGACGGCGGCCGAGACGTCGGCGAAGACCGCCGCCGTGCCGCCGACGTGGGCGCTCGTCCCGGCGGGCGTGTGGGCGGCGACGGCGGCTCGCACCGGGCCGGACGCCAGCTCGCGCGCCCGTGCGCTCTGCGGGTCGGCGGTGAGGAAGAGGTCGATCCGGGCGGCGCGGCGGTCCTGGTTCAGGACGGTGCCGGCCACCTGGCCGACGCCCTCCACCTCGGCGAGGGCGCGGGAGAGGCCGTCGAGCCGGGCGGTGTCGAGGGTGCCGCCGCCGTCGGCCGTGACGTAGACGGTGGTCGGGTCGGACACGCCGGCCGGCAGGGCCCGGGAGATCTCCGCGGCGGTGGCGGAGGCCGCCGTCCCGGAGTCACCGCCCTGGCCGTAGTCCATCCGGACCCCGGTCATCCCGGCGGCCAGGGCGCCGAGCAGCGCGACGGAGCCGAGCAGCAGGGCCAGCGGGCGACGGGCGACGAACGCGCCGTAGCGGGCGGCCACGCCCCCGCGCGGTTCCCGGCGCAGGCTGCGGGAGGGCCAGAACATCTTGCGGCCGCAGGCGGCGAGCAGGGCCGGCATCAGGGTGAGGCTGCCCAGCAGCATGACCAGGACGGCGACGGCGATCGCCGGGCCGAGCGAGCGGAACTGGCCGAAGGTCGCCACGCCCAGGGTGGCGAAGGCGGCCACGATGGTCAGCGCGGCGGAGGTGATCGCGGTGCCGACCCGGCCGGACACCTCGGCGGCCGCCTCGCGGGCGGGCTGGTCGGGGCGGGCGCGCAGGTGCTCGCGGAACCGGAAGAGCAGGAACAGCAGGTAGTCGACGCCGATGCCGAGCAGCACCACGGAGATCAGGCCCGGGGTGGAGACGTCCAGCCGGAGACCGGTGAGCTCCGCGGCGCCGGCCACCGCTCCGGTGGCCACGCCGCCGATCAGGGCGACCGCGAGCAGCGGCAGCACGGCCGCGAGCACGCTGCGGAACACCAGCACGTTGAGCAGGACGATCAGCCCGGTGACCAGACTGCTGCCGATGACGGCGGCGGTCCGGTTGTCGTCCGCGCTGTCGGCGGCCTCGGCCAGGCCGCCGGTGAACCCGGTGCGCATCCCGGCGCCGGCGAACTGCGCGCGGGCGGAGTCCCGGAAGGTCCGGTAGACCTCCTGGACGCCCTCGTCCACGGCGCTGCCGGTCAGTTCGACGGAGAGCAGCTCGAAGCTCCGGTCGGGCGCCGTCATCGCGGGGGCCACCCGAGGGGTCTGCGAGCGGTCGGGCTTGAGGAAGGCCGGCTCGTCGTCCTTCCTGGGCATGACGACCCGGCGCTTGCCGAGCTCCGCCGCCTCGGCCTCGATCCGCTGCTGGTCGGCGGCGCTCAGCGCCTTGCCGTCGGTGCGGGCGACCAGCACGGTGACCGTGGTGGCGTCGGGCTTCACCCCGAACCGCTCCTCGGCGATCCGCAGCGCGGCGGCCGAGTCGTAGCTCTTCGGCAGGAAGTCACCGGTCTGGGCCTGGGTGACCCGGCCCAGCAGCATCGGGCTCAGCCCGGCCAGTGCCAGGCCCAGCACCGCCCAGAGGGCGATGACCTTCCACGCGTGTCTGGTGGAGAATCCGGTCAGTGCGCGGATCACGGTGCCCTCCGGCGGATGGTCGCGAGCTTCGGCCTTGTCGCCGGGGGTTCCCGGCCGGTCTCCAGACCATCAGGTGAAGGGGGTGCCGGGCGTCCGGGCAGCGGACGATCCGCGCCGGGGCCCCCGGTCCCCCCGGTGGGCCGCGACCGGGACCCTGCTCCTGGTCCGCCCGCCCGGCCTCGGCCGGAGGGAGCATCCGGGGCGGGCCGGGCCGGTGCCAGAATGAGGGCATCAGCGCTGGTCGGCCGGGAGGACAGGGATGGACGGGCGTCAGCGCCCCGGGGAAGCCGTGGACGACGCGCCACGGAACGACGTGGCCGATACGCCGCGGAGCACCGCGGCCGGCGGCACGGGCGGCCCGCCGTGGACCCAGGCCGACGCGCTGGTGGCCGTCGGCGCCGGCACCCTCGACCTGGTCGCCTACCTGCTGTTCAACGAGGTGAACGGCACCCGCGCCGTGAACGTGCCGGGCTTCGTCCTCGTCGTGCTCTCGGGCCTGCCGCTGCTCGCCCGGCGCCACCGTCCGGTGTGGGCGCTCGCCGCCGTCCTGGTGTTCGAGGGCGCGATCGACCTGCTGGCCCCGATGGGCACCCACTTCGGCGCCGTCCTGATGGTGGCCGTGTACTCGGTCGCCCGGCACCGCAGCCCCCTGGTGACGGCGGCCGCCACCCTGGCGACGGCGGTGGCGACGGCGCTGAGCCAGAGCCACTTCCGGGTTCCGACCTGGGAGGGGATCATCGCCGCGCCCTTCTCCGCGGCGCTGGTGGCCGGTGCAGGCCTCGCGGTCGCCCGCTGGCAGCGCGAGGTGGCCGCCAACCGCAAGCTGCTGGCCGACCGCGCGGTGGCCGAGGAACGCCGCCGCATCGCACGGGAGTTGCACGACATCGTGGCCCACCACATCACCACCATGCAGCTGATGGCCGGCGGCGCCCGCGCCAACCTCGCGAACCCCGAGGTGGTCCGCGACGCCCTGGTCACCCTGGAGTCCTCCGGGCGGCTGGCGCTGCGCGAGATGCGCCAGCTGCTGAACGTGCTGCGCGCCGGTGACGAACCGGACGCCGGCCCGACCCCGCCCCAGCCCGGGGCGGAGGACCTCGACCGGCTGGTCGACGAGTCCTGCCGGGCCGGGCTGCCGACCGGTCTCGACGTCCACGGGGCCCGGCGCCCGCTGCCGCCGACCGTCGGCCTGACCGTGTTCCGGATCGTCCAGGAGGCCCTGACCAACGCCCGCAAGTACGCGGGCCCGGCCCGGGCGACCGTCCGGCTGACGTACCGCCCGGACGGGGTCACCGTCGAGGTGCGGGACGACGGCGCGGGCGTCGTCCCCTCCCAGGGCACCGGGCCCGCGGCCGGGGACCGGGGCGGGTACGGCCTGGTCGGCATGCGCGAGCGGGTCGCCCTGCACGGCGGCACCCTGGAGACCGGGCCGGGGCCGCAGGGCGGCTTCGCCGTGCGGGCCGAACTGCCGCTGGCCCCGGAGGAGGACGCCGAGGCGGCCGTCCAGCGCGGGGAGGCGTACCGATGAGCACCGAAGCCCCGGTGATCCGGATCCTCGTCGTGGACGACCAGCCGCTGGTGCGGCGCGGCCTGTCGCTGATCCTCTCGCCGGACCCGTCCTTCGAGGTGGTGGGCGAGGCCGAGGACGGCGAGCAGGCCGTCGCGCTCGCCCACCGGCTGCGCCCGGACGTCGTGGTGATGGACATCCGGATGCCGGTCCTGGACGGGGTCGCCGCGACCGAGCAGCTGGCCCGCACCCTGCCCGGGTGCAGGGTCCTCGCGCTCAGCACCTTCGACATGGACGAGTACGTGGTGGCCGCGCTGCGCGCCGGCGCGTACGGGTTCCTCCCCAAGGACGTCTCGCCGGAGGACCTGGGCGCGGCGATCCGTACCGTCCACACCGGGGAGGCGGTGGTCGCCCCGCGCCTGCTCACCCGGCTGATCTCCGCCTACGTCCGGGCGCCGCTCGGGGCCGCGCAGCCGCCGCCCGCCGTCACGGCGGGGGATCTCACGCCCCGGGAGGTGGAGGTGTGGCGGCTGATGGCCACCGGCCTCGACAACGCCGGGATCGCCCGGGCCATGGACATCAGCCAGTCCACGGTGAAGAACCACATCACCGGCCTGTTCGGGAAGCTCGACGTCCGCGACCGGGCGCAGGCGGTCATCGCGGCCTACGAGACCGGCCTGGTCACCGCCCGTACGGGGGGCGGTGACCAGGCCGGCGGGAGGGGTTAGGGCCCGGTCACCGCTTCGCGCAGAGGGTCTCGTCGAACAACGCCTGGGCGTGCTCGAACCCCTGCGGGGAGGGCGCCAGGTTCGCGGTGACGGCGATGGTGACGGCGCGGCCGTCCTCGGTCACCCCCGGGAGGGTGTGGAAGCCCGGCGTGGCGCCGCCGTGCCCCCAGGCGACCTTGCCGCAGCTCAGCGGCCGGCGGATGAGCCCGAGCCCGTACTCCTCGCCCTTCGACACGCCGGGGCCCTCCGGGATCTTCACCGTGGTGCGCATCTCGGCGAGCTGGGCGGGCTTGAGCAGCCTGCCGCCCATCAGGGCGGAGAAGAAGCGGTTCAGGTCGCCCGGCGTGGAGATCAGCTGCCCGGCGGCCCAGGCCCAGGAGGGGTCCAGCTCGGTGACGTCGGCGAGCGACCCGTCCGGCCCGGCCGCGTACCCGTGGGGGTGGGGCTCGCGGATGCTCTCGTCGCCCACTCCGGGGAAGTAGGTGTGCCGCAGCCCGATGCGGTCGATCACCCGCTTGGTCAGCTGCTCGGCGAGCGGGCGACCGGTGACCTTCTCGACCAGCAGACCGGCCAGGACGTAGTTGGTGTTGCTGTAGGACCAGTCGGTGCCGGGCGCGAAGAGCGCCTTGTGGGAGAGCGCCATGTCGAGCAGCTCGCGGGGCTGGTAGTAGCGGTGGCGTCCCTCGCCGAAGACGGCGTCGAATATGTCGTCGGTGAAGTTGGGCAGCCCGCTGGTGTGCTGGAGCAGCTGGCGCACCGTGATGACCCGGCCGTCGATGCCCTCGCCGCGGACCAGGCCGGGCAGGTAGCGGTCGATCGGGGCGTCGAGTTCGACCTTCCCCTCGCCGACCAGCTGCAGGACGACCACGGCGGCGAAGGTCTTGGTGTTGCTGCCCGCCCGCACCTGACCGTCCGCCGGCACCTTCGCCCCGGTGCGCAGGTCGGCGACGCCGGCGGTGTAGCCGCGGGTGCGCCCGTCGGATCCCGTGACCGCGGCCATCGCGGCCGGGTAGCGGTCCTCCTCCACCAGCCGCTCGAGTCCGGCCCGCACACCGTCCTTCGGGCCGGCGGACGGCGCCGCCGCGGCGGGGACCGTGCCGGCCACGCCGAGCGCGGCGGCCGTCGCGAGCAGCAGGGCGAGGGCGCGCCGCGGCGGCATGCCCGTGACGGCGGCGGCACGGCCGCCCAGGGGGTGGCGGGAGGGGCGAGCGGACATGCGGAAACTCCTTGGGTACGGCGCGACGAGGGCGCGGAAGGGGGAGGAAGCGTGAGGTGACGGCGGTGCCCGCCGGGCGGGCGGACCGCCGTGATCACGCTCCCGACCCTAGGGAGCGGGCCCCCTGCCCGGCATCGCCCGACGGCAGGAGGACCCGGCTCCCGCCGCGTCCCGGCCCCGGTACCCCGCTCCCTGCCCCGACCCGCCTCCCTCCCTCCGGCCGCTCCCCCGGCGGTCCTACAGGTTGAGCAGGGTGCGACGGGCGAAGCCCGCGTCCCGCAGCGGCTTGAGGGCGAGCCTCAGCAGCGGCACCGGATTGTCGTCGCCGGCGATCCGGTTGGTGCTCAACTCACCGCAGGACAGGCACTGGTGGACGATCAGCCACTCGCCGTCCGCGCGGACGGACATGCCCAGGGCCTCCATCCGGCCGCGGCAGTCGGCGGCCCGGTCGCCGGGGATCCGGCGGTCGACGTGAAGGCTGGCCAGGCAGTTCGGGCAGTGGTTGCGGTGCGCCGTCCCGGGGGCGTCCACGGGGACGTCCAACCGGCAGCCGACGCACCGGAAGTCGTTCGCCCGGTGCCCGCCCCGGGCGTGCAGCACGTCCTTGGGCCGCTGCCGGCGCCGGCGGTGGTCATCGCGTTTCTTCTGTCGTGGCACGGTTCGCCCTCCTCTCCCACCGGGCGGTTCAGAGCGAACCGAACGCTTCGAGCGGGAACGGCGGCTGGGCCAGCGGCCGGACGGCGATGCGCATCAGGATGAGCTGGTTGTCGTCCGCGCAGACCGGATTGGACGTCAACTCGTCGCACCGCACGCAGCGGTGGACGACCATCCAGTCTCCGGTGCGCAGCACGGCGATGGCGATCGGCGACATCCGCCCGTGGCACCCGCTCGGCCCGCCCTCGACGTGGTCGGTGACGTGCCGCGAGTGCAGACAGGACGGACAGTGGTTGCGCCGCGCACCGTCGACGGCGAACGCGGACACGGTCAGACCGCACCACGCGCAGGCGAACGTGGCGGTCTTCAGGGTGTTGCTGGTGGTGTTGGTGCTGGACACCCGGGGTGCTCCTTGCTGGAGGTCAACGATGACAGCAAGAGCAGGCCGAGCGGCCCCGACGACGATCCGTCAGACAGTGTGGCGAGGCGCACTCGGCGCGGTCCGGGACATCAAGACACCCTCTCGGCGGGCACGAACGGCCCACAGCAGACGCGAACAAACGGAGCGGCGAGCGTAACCAACCCCACCACCGGCCTGCCACCGAATTTCCCCGGGCCGGGAACGCCGGTCAGGCGGGGGCGGTGAGGACGACCGGGTCGTGGGCGAGGTCGGCCAGGAGGGCGTCCAGCTTGGCGCGGTCGACGGAGGGCATCAGGAAGACGTGGGCGTAGCCGCGCAGGGTCGTCGGGTCGCCGGGGGTGGTGAGGACGTTCTCGCAGGACAGTGACCACTTGGCGACCAGCGCTTCACCGGGCTTGCGGAAGCGCACGGTGATCGCGCCGGGCGTGCGGGCGGGCCGGAGGGCGGCGCCGGTCTCCTCCTCCAGTTCGTGGAGCCGGCGGTCCAGGTAGCCGGCCAGCTCCTGGGAGCGGCGGATCCGGTCGACCTGGTCCCGGTAGGAGTGCCGGGACAGGTGGTCCCAGAGGACCAGCGGGGAGAAGCCGTTGCGGGATCCGGCGAAGGTGCTGTCCGGCGCGCCGATGTACTCGGGCTGGGTCGGCGGTTCGAGCTGGTACTTGGCCTTCGTCATGAAGACGCCGCACGGCCACGGCACGCCGGCCCACTTGTGGCCGCTCATCGCGATCGAGGCGACGGGGTCGACGTCCCCGGACGCCCGGCTCGGCAGGGTGAGGCCGAAGTCGAACTCCGCGGGGACGGCGCCGGGTTCCGGTGCCCAGCCGTACGCCGCCGGGTCGTCGGCGGCCATCCGCAGGAACGGCGCGTAGCCGGCGCCGAGCGCCCCGTCCACGTGGATCCAGAAGCCCCGGCGCTCGGCGCTCCCGGCGGACGGCAGCAGCCCGTGCCGTTCGAAGACCGGCAGCAGCCGCTCGCAGGCGCCGCGGACGTCGTCGTGGGCGCCCTTGAAGGTGCTGCCGAGGTTGAAGTTGACGAAGACCGGGTGGCCCTTGGCCGCGAAGAACTCCACCAGCACCGCCAGCGCGTCCACGTCGACGGCGCCGGGGCCGTCCCAGGAGTGGCCGGACGGCCCGGGCAGCGAGGGCACCTCGGCGGGCCAGTCGCCGCCGAGCGGGCACTCGCCGGGGTAGTCCGCCGTGCCCACCGCGTGGAAGGTGTCGACGCCCAGCACCCGCACGGCCTTGGCGAAGGAGTAGTGGGTGTCCTCCGAGTAGAACGCCACCGGGCGGGGCGCACCGGGGCGGGTCAGGTAGTCGCGGGCGTTCCAGAGGGCGTACATGTTGCCCTCGGTCGAGCCCATCGAGAGCATGTAGCCCCAGTAGGACTCGGGGTCGGCCGGGTCGTACGGGCGCCCGGCGTGCCACAGGCGCGCGTAGTAGTCGAGCACGGCGCGCTCGACGGTCTTGGTGTTGGGCTTGTAGCCGCCGCTCTGGAACGGGTCGCCGAGGTTGTTGATGTTGCTCAGCATGAAGCGGGCGAGGTCGAGGGCGCTGCCCGCGAGTTCCTGGGTGGCCTGGTAGCCGACCAGGTGCCGGCGCTTGCGCGTCAGGTAGCCGTCCATCCGGTCGAGCGCGCGCAGCCGCTCGCCGTCGGTGAGCCCCTCGGCGGGTATCGCGAAGTCCCCGTGCTCCGGCTCCGCGTCGACGTCGACGTGGGCGCGGCCGTGAGCGGCTCGGACGGTGGTGGGGCTCATGGGGGGCGGCGCTCCGGATTCGCTGGGCGGGGTCGGCTGGGACGGGTCGGCCCGGGGCCGCTCGCCCGCCAGCATGGAACTTTCCACCGCCCGGGCGAAAGTCTTCCGCAGAAGATTCGGATTCACCCGCTCCCGCCTTGCGGATCTGCGGTACGGTCCGGGACCCTGGCCGGTGTGCCGAATTTTCCGCAGGCCCACCGGGCGCCCATCGACGACACCGACCGCGCGATCCTGCGGGTCCTCGCCGAGAACGCCCGCACGCCGAACAACGCGCTCGCCGAGGCCGTGGGCATCGCCCCCTCGACCTGTCTGGCCCGGGTGCGCGCGCTGCGCGAACGCGGCATCATCCGCGCCTTCCGCACCGAGATAGACCCGGCCGCGATCGGGCTGCCGCTGCAGGCGATGATCTCGGTCCGGCTCCGGGCGCACACCCGCGAGCAGAACGAGAGCTTCCGGAGCAGCGCGCCCGACCTGCCGGGCGTCCTCGCCGTGTTCCACATGGCCGGGTCGGACGACTACCTGCTGCACGTCGGTGTGGCCGGCCCGGAGGAACTGCGCGACTTCGTGGTGGACCACCTCACCACCCACCCGGCGGTGGCGCAGACCAGGACCAACCTGATCTTCGAGCAGATCCCCGGCCGCCGCTACCTGACGAACGGCTGACGCCGGCGCCCCGTCCCGGTCCGCGCCCCGCTCCCGCTCACCGCCCGGCTACCGCTCACCCCCTGGCTCCCCCGCTCACCGCCCGTCGGCGTACAGCGCCCGGACGGTGGCGTACCCGGGGGTGCCGGTGGAAGCCGCCGGCGCCGGGCTGCCCGAGCGGACGGCGAGGGCCGTGGAGACGGCGGCGGCGAGCGCGGTGCGGTAGAGGTAGGAGCCGAGGCTGACCCGGGCGACGCCCAGCGCCGCGAGGTCGGGCAGGGCAGGGCCGGTCGGGCTGTACAGGATGTTCAGCGGGAGGTCCAGGCCCGCGCAGAGCCGCGCGATGGCGGCCGGGTCGCTCAGGCCGGGGACGAACAGGCCGTCCGCACCCGCCCGCCGGTAGGCGGCGAGGCGGCGGTCGGTCTCCTCCGCGGGATCGGGCAGGGCGAGCCAGTGGGTGTCCGTGCGGGCGTTGACGAACAGGTCCGGGGCGGCGGCCTTGACCGCGCCGATCTTGGCGGCGTGCACGGCGGCCGGGGTGAGCGTGCCGTCCGGGCGGCCGTCCTCCAGGTTGATGCCGGCGACCCCCGCGCTCGCCAGCTCGACGGCGAACGCCGCGACTTCGTCCGGGTCGTCGCTGAAGCCGTTCTCCACGTCGACGGAGAGCAGGCAGCGCCCGGAGCGGCCGAGGCGGCGGGCCAGCCGGAGCGTCTCCTCG
The DNA here is from genome assembly GCF_040296005.1 of Kitasatospora sp. NPDC002551. Classification (NCBI taxonomy): domain Bacteria; kingdom Bacillati; phylum Actinomycetota; class Actinomycetes; order Kitasatosporales; family Streptomycetaceae; genus Kitasatospora; species Kitasatospora sp. NPDC002551. The sequence continues at coordinate 434,985 of NZ_JBEOWI010000001.1, forward strand.
CGGGTGGCGGCGGCGCCGTCGGGCAGCCCGGCCGCCGCCGCGACGCCGAGGCTGGTGGTGCCGACGGCGGCGAATCCCTGCTCGGCGAGGACGGCGGCGGAGGCGTGGTCCCAGGCGTTGGGGAGCAGCAGCGGCTCGGGGCGGCGGTGCAGGGCGGCGAACGGCGTGTCGAGCGGGGAACGGTCGATCGGGCTCATCGGGCTCATCGGGCTCATCGGGCGGTGGTCCTCCCGTGCGGACGGAGGTCGCCGACGGCATCCGCGTAGTACGCGGACTCGGCTACGTGGAAGGCGAGTTGGCGGAACGACCAGGCGGTGTCGGGCGTGCGGTCCAGCTGGTCCGGGGTGAGTGCGGCGAGGCGGACGGACCAGATCCGGGCCAGCCGGGTGAGCCGGCTGCGGGCCTCGTCCAGGTCGGCCGCGGTGAACGGCGCCAGGTCGGCGGGGGTGGTGGCGGCGGAGGCGTGCCAGTGGTCGGGCTGGGTCGGCTCGCCGGCCAGACGCGCCTCCAACTCCGCCAGGTGGTCGAGGAGATGGTCGGTGACCCGGCGGATCGCCTTGTGCGGGGTGTACGTGCGGCCGTCGGTGGTGGCCGGGCGGCCGTCCCACCCGGTCCACGTCGCGGCGAGGGCGAGGACGTGCTCGACCATGGCGGGGACCAGCCCGGCGGGGTCCCGGTCGTCGGTGACCGGCGCGTCCTCGACCGGCGCGTCCTCGACCGGTCCGGATCCGGCGGGCCCGGCCCCGGCCTCCCGCACGACGGGCGAGGCCCCGTGCAGGATGCCCGCCGCGATGGCGAGCGCGTGCGTCCGGCCGGGGCAGAGCCTCGGCGCGGCGCCGAAGGTCAGCGGCGGCAGGTCGGGCCGTCCGGCCTGGGCGGCGGCCACGTCGAGCAGCACGTCCGCCCCGGCCGGGACGGCCACCCCGCCCACCGCGGTCGCCCGGACGGCGCGGCGGCGCATCACCCGCACCGGCGGGTCGTGCCGCAGCGCACCGGCCACCGGGTCCGCCCCGCCCGCCCGGCGCGCGTGCTCCACCAGGGTGGCGGTGGCGTCGCAGGCCTGGACGAGCAGGCCGATCCGGCCGGCGGCGCGTTCCAGGTCCCCCGCATCCCCCGCGTCCGCCGCCCCCTCGCTCCCCGGCAGCATCCGGGGCAGCAGCCAGGCCACCGCCGCGTCGGCCTCCGGGTCCTCGGGCCGCTCCACGAAGTACGCCCGGGCGACCACCCCGACCGCCCGCGCCACCTCCTCCGGCTCCGCGAGCCCGAGCGCCTGCGCGAGGACGCGCACCGCCCGCACCCGCACGTCCGCCTCGAACCCGGCCGCCGCCGCGAGCCGCAGCGCGTGCGGATCGAGCCCGGCGAGGTCCGCCTCGACGAACGCCCGCCGGGCGGCGTGGCGCTCGCCCGCGCTGAACCGGGCCACGGTGGCGCGCAGCCAGGCCACGCCGCCGACCGGCCCGGACCCGGCGGGCGGCGGCACCAGCGCCGGATCGGCGAGCGCGGCGGTGACGTCCTCGTGCCGGGTGAAGGAGAGACCGGCGGTGACGGTGGGAGTGGTGGGATCGGCCATGGGCCCCACGCTAGGAGCCGGACGTTTCGGCGCCCGCCGAACCGTGTCCGCGGCACCATGGACGCATGTCACTCGCCCACCTCGCCGGTCTGCTCGCCGACCCGACCCGCGCCGCGTTCTGCACGGCCCTGCTCGACGGCCGCGCCTGGACCGCCGGTGAGCTGGCCCGCCACGCGCGGGTGGCGCCGTCCACGGCGAGCGAGCAGCTCTCCCGGCTGATCGCCGCAGGCCTGCTGGCCGAGGAGCGCCAGGGCCGCCACCGGTACGTCCGGCTGGCCGGCCCGGAGGTCGCCACCCTGATCGAGGACCTGGCGTCCTTCCCGGTCCCGGCCGAGTCCGCCGGCCGCTCCTCCCCCGCCCCCGGCTCGCTGCGCGAGGCCACCCGGATGAGCGCCGAGGCCCGCGCCCGCACCTGCTACGACCACCTGGCCGGGCGCCTGGGCGTGGCCGTCCGCGACGCCGCCCTCGCCCGCGGCCTGGTGTCGGACGAGGACGGCCCGGCCCTCACCGGGCGCGGCCGGTCCTGGCTGGCCGAGCTGGGCGCGGAACTTCCGGCGCGGGCCGGACGCCCGGGCGGGCGCCCGGTGGTCCGCACCTGCCTGGACTGGACGGAGCGGCGCAGCCACCTGGGCGGCGCGTTCGGCGCGGTGCTCTTCCGGACGGCGCTGGACCGCTCCTGGGTCGAGCGGATCGGCACCGGCCGCGCCCTGCGGGTGACGCCGGACGGCGAACGCGCCCTGCGCGACCTCCTCGGCGTCACACTCTGAGGCCCCGCCCCCTCGGCAGCCCCCCGGGTCCCGCACCCGCACCCGCTCACCCCATCGTCTTCGCCCCGTCCAGCGCCTCCCGGATGATGTCGGCGTGCCCGGCGTGCTGCGCCGTCTCGGCGATGACGTGCAGCAGCACCCGCCGCACCGACCAGGCCGCGCCGGGCTCGAACCAGGGCGCCGACGGCAGCGCGTGCTCCTGGTCGAGGTCCGGCAGGCTCGCCACCAGCGCGTCCGTCTCGGCGGCCACCCGCTCGTAGGCGGCGAGCAGCCCGGCCAGCGTCTCGCCGTCGGTCATCCGGAACTGCGCCTGCCACTCGGCCGGTCCGCCCGGCCCGGCGGCCTCCATCGCGGCCGCGCCGCCGACGGCGAACCGCATCCAGCGCGCCTCCACCCCGCTGACGTGCTTGATCAGCCCGCCGAGGCACAGCTCGCTGGGTGTGGTGCGCCGGGCGGCCTGCTCGTCGCTGAGGCCGCGGACGGTGTACCGCAGGAAGCCGCGGTGCTTGTCCAGCGTCTGCAGCAGATCCGCCCGTTCGCCGTGGAGCACGGCGCCGCCGGAGCTCACTCCGCCACCAGGGCCGGCATCTCGCCGGCCGTCTTCCCGAGGTCGATCACGCCGAACGCGGCCCCCTGCGGGTCGCCGACCGCCGCGAACCGGCCGAACGGGCTGTCCATCGGGCCGAAGTAGAGCTTCCCGCCCCGCTCGGTGATCCTGGCGATCGTCGCGTCGCAGTCGTCCACCGCGAAGTACACGCTGACGTAGTTGGGCGCCTGGGGCGGCAGGTCGCCCGGGCCCGCCTGCATCCGGCCGAGCACCGGCTGCTCCCGGACGTCGAAGATCTTGTAGTCGACCTCCCCGGAGTCCATCCGCTTCACCGTGTACGGGAAGACGGCGGGGAAGAAGGCATCCGCGGCGGCCCCGTCGCGGGTGACGATCTCGGCCCAGGTGTACGCGCCGGACGCGCCCTGCTTCTCGAAGCCCTCGTGGGTGCCGGCCTGCCAGACGCCGAAGACGACGCCCGCCGGGTCCTTGGCGATCACCATCGAGCCGAACTCGCCGACCGTCATCGGGCCCATCAGCACCTCGCCGCCGTTGCCGCGGATCTTCTCGGCGGTGGCGGCGGCGTCGGGCGAGGCGAGGTAGAGGCACCAGGCGGAGGTCACCTCGCCCTCCTGGTTCGGCATCGGCGGGACGATCGCGGCGACCGCCTTCCCGTCGGAGTACGCCTGGGTGTAGTTGCCGTACTCGGTGGAGGACTCGCCGAAGGTCCAGCCGAGCACCTCGCCGTAGAACGCCTTCGCGCCCTCCAGGTCGGCGAACATCGCGTCGGCCCAGCAGGGGGTTCCCTCGGGTAGCACAGCCATGACGAAGCCCTCTCGTGTGACGTTTTGTCCCGGTTCGCCACCCTAGCCAGTCCCCCACCCGTCCGCGCGCGCAGAGACGGCGGTCCGTCGGGGCCGGAACCCCCGACGGACCGCCGCCGCCCTTGCCCGCCCGCTAGCCGGCTACGCCCGTCACCGCACCCGCCGGCGTGGCCGCCGACGTCCCCAGCCCGGTCGGCCGCACCAGCAGCGCGCCCAGCACCCCGCCGCCCGGCTCGACCGCCTCCCGCGCGACGGTCTCCGGCACCCCGGCCGCCTCCCGCCCGAAGTGCCGCAGCAGGTCCTCCTCCCGGTACCGCCGGCAGCCCTCGTGCCAGATCAGGATCCCCGCGAGCCAGTTCTCCAGCTCCCTGACGTACCCGGCGAGCACCGCCCGGGCCGGCCCGTCCAGCCCGAAGTCCTCGAACATCACCGGGAACTCCTCGGCCACCACGTGCCGGAACTGGTCGAGCCGCGCGTGCATCAGGTCGTCGACGATCCGCACCGCCGCCGGGTAGTCGCAGCCGAAGAAGTTCTGCACCACCAGGGCGGCGTTGTGCACCTCGCCCTCGAACTCGACCTCCTTCTGGTACGAGAACAGGTCGTTCATCAGGCAGGCGAAGTCGGCGGCCGCGTTCTCCAGCGATCGCATCGGCCCGCTCGCGTAGACCTCCGGCGGCACGGCGTTCCCGTGCGCCAGCCGGGAGAGGCTCATGGTGAGGTCGGAGCCGAAGGTGGCGCGGCGCATCTCCAGGTAGTCGACCGGATCCGGGATCCGGTTCTGCACCTGGTTGTGCAGCTCCCAGATCCAGCTCAGCGTCATCGTCTCGACGGCCTCGCGCAGCTTCCCGCGCGCCTCGGCGGTCATCGGTCCGGCGGTCCGCTCCCACAGGTCGGCCAGCCCGCGCTCCAGTGCGGTGAGCGGCTCCGCGGCCGGCTCGCCGTCGACCGGCATGAGCAGCCCGAAGCGCGCGTTCTGCGCCTTGGCGCCGGCCAGGTCGCCGGTCCGGCCGAACGCCACCGGGAAGTAGTCGTCCGCGTACGTGCCCCAGGCCAACCAGTCGGTGGTGAGGTCGAGTTGGTCGGCGGAGGCGTCCGGGTGGATGCCGGCCGCGCAGAGCGCGAGGTCGTAGTCCGCCATGCTCTCGGCGGTCCACACCCCCGCGGTCGGGTCGTCCGGCCGGGCCGTCAGCAGACCCGTCCGTTCCGCCCAGGCGAGGGTGTGCAGCCGGGAGGCCTCCAGGCAGGGGTTCAGCTCGACCGTGAACGGCAGCCGGAACCGCGGCAGCCGGGACGGACCGACGGCCTGGAACGGCACGTGCGCGTGCGAGCGCGCCCGCCGCACCCCGGGGTCGACGTCCCCGCGCGAACCGCCGATCAGGCCCGTCCCGGGCGACTCCAGCGACGCACCCGACCCCGGCGTCCCCGCCCGCAGCGCCTCCAGCAGCCCGGCCACCGGCGACTGCCCGACCGTCGGCGACCAGGCCCGCGTCACCGGCCCGGAGCGGCTCAACGAGCCCAGCTCGCCGGCGAGGCCGTCCAGCGCCCCGCCCGGCTTCAGCACGTCCAGCGCCGACGTTCCCACCCCGCCGATCGCGAACGGGTCCCACCAGGTGGCCGTGCCCGCCGCCGCCCCGCCGCCGTTCATGTACCGGCTGGACCGCATGTGCCACTCGTGCCCGCCGGCCTGCCAGTCCTGCATGCCCTTGACGTAGGCCAGCACCCGGGCGCAGCCCTCCGCGTCCAGCCCGGTGTCCGCGAACAGCTGCGGCAGCTCGGTGAACACGGTGCTCTCGAACTGCTGGAGGCGCGAGGTGAGCAGGTCGTTGACGGCGTCCGCCGCCTCCTGCGTGGTGCACTCCAGGAACTTCTCCAGCACCAGGACGCCGTTGCTGAGTTCGCCCTCGTCCTCGACCTCGCGCTGGTACGAGAACAGGTCGTTGCGCAGGTGGACGCCGTCCGAGAAGGCGTCCATCAGCACCCGCAGCGGCCGCGCACCCGACACCGCCGCCGGCACCTCGGCCCCGGCCGCGTACTCGATCAGCCCGGCCGACCACGGCGCGCCGCCCACCTTGCGGCGCATCTCGATGTACTCGACGGGGTTGGCGATCCGCCCCGCGTTGATGTTGGCGAGCTCCCAGAGCGACTCGTTGAGCAGGTTGCGGGTGCTCTCCGCGAACCGCACCCGCCAGTCCTCGCCCATCGACGGCACCGTGCGCCGCCACAGGTCCGCGAGCCCGGCCTCGACCGGATTGGTGGGCTCGGGCACCGCCGCCGCCGGGTCGGCCGGCATGAAGAGCGGCAGCCGGTCCAGGTACGCCTTGCCGCCCTCCCGGTCGTTGGTCCGCTTGAAGACCTCCAGGAAGTGGTCGTCGAAGAAGAACACCCAGACGTACCAGTCGGTGACCAGCGACAGCGCCTCCGCGGACGCGTCCGGGTGCGTGTACGCGCAGAGCAGCCCGTAGTCGTGGGCGTCCAGGTCCGCCTGCGTCCAGACCCCCGACCCCTCCAGCATGCCCATCTCCCGGGCCCACCCGGAGGAATGGACCCGGGCCTCTTCGAGGTGCGGGTTGAGGCGCGCCGGGTGCGGCACGTAGAAGGACGGCAGTTCGAACGGCTGGGACACCGGGCGAGCCTTTCTGGACGCGTCGACAAGGCCGACTCAGCATTACCCGACTTCAACGATCTCAGCCGGGGAATCGGAACAGTCATATGAGATAGACCAGTCCACTCGAACACCTGCCCAACCCACCGCCCCCGACTAGCTCATCAGTACGACTGATCGGCCCCACCCCACCCTTCTCCACCCGCACATGACGGAGACTCGATTACGCTCGTGGTTCATGGAGTACACCGAGGTCGAGCAGAAGTTCCGGCTCCTCAGCCCCGCCGCCGAGCTGAGGGAGCGGCTCACCGCCCTCGGCGCCGCGCCGGGCCGGCCGACCCGGCAGGTCGACACGTACTACAACGCGCCGCACCGGGACTTCCTCGACAACGAGGTGGTCTCCGAGTGGCTGCGGGTGCGGGTCGAGGACGGGGCGGCGTCGCTCAACTTCAAGCGGTTCCACCCGATCGCGGCGCCGGCCAAGACCCACTGCGACGAGTACGAGAGCGCCGTCACCGATGCCGAGGCGGTCCGGCGGCTGCTCGGCTCGCTCGACTTCGCCGAGCTGACCGTCGTCGACAAGACGCGCGAGGAGTGGCACGCCGACGGCATCGCGGTCGCCTTCGACACCGTGGCCGGCCTGGGCGACTTCGTCGAGTTCGAGTACAAGGGCGACGCGCCGACGGTCACTCAGGCCACCGCCCGCCTGGAGGCGTTCATCGCCGCCCTCGGCGTCGAACTCGGCGACCGCGTCCACCTCGGCTACCCCCACATGACCCTCGGCCTGGAGTAGCCGCTCCGGACCCGCGCACGCTCCGCCGACGAACCACCCGCTGGTTCCATGGAATCACCCGGTCATGGCGTGTTGACGCGGCCGCCCCACCGCCCGTCCAGCAGACTGGGCGCGACCCGAGTCCACGCTCCGAGGAGGTCGTCCCATGAACGTCACCGTGCGGCTCGCGCAGCAGCCCGAGGCCGACGAACTGCTCGGGCGGAGCCCGCTCGCCGCGCTCGTCGGGATGCTGCTGGACCAGCAGGTGCCCATGGAGTGGGCGTTCACCGGGCCGCTCACCATCGCGCAGCGGCTGGGGCACGAGGACCTCGACGCGCACGAGATCGCCACCTACAACCCGGAGAAGTTCGTCGCGCTGCTCTGCGAGAAGCCGGCCGTCCACCGGTACCCGGCGGCGATGGCCAAACGGGTGCAGCAGCTCTGCCAGTTCCTGGTGGCGCAGTACGACGGGGACGCCGGCGCGCTGTGGAAGGACGTGGCAACCGGCCGCGAGCTGCTCAGCCGGCTCAACGCCCTTCCGGGGTTCGGGAAGCAGAAGTCGCAGATCTTCCTCGCCCTCCTCGGCAAGCAGTACGGCGTGCGGCCGCAGGGCTGGCGCGAGGCGGCCGGGCTGTACGGCGAGGAGGGGGCGTTCCGCTCGGTCGCGGACATCACCGGGCCGGAGTCACTGGAGCGGGTGCGCGCCACCAAGCAGGAGGTGAAGCGCGCCGCCAAGGAGGAGAAGGCCGCGAAGGAGGCCCAGGCCAGGACCAAGGTCCGCGCCTGAGCCCGCCCCCACGCCCCCCGGGGGGGGTAGCCCCACCACGCGCGGACCTGCTGCCGGGAGCCCGGGTCCACCTGGTACCCCCGTGGCCCGCGTGATCTTCGCCGACCAGGCTGAACACATCCGAATCTTCCCGGCAAAAAGGAACTCCCCGTGTTCAGCCTGAAGCCCTCCCGTCGCCGTACGGCCCGCGCCGCCGCCGTCGGCGCCCTCGCCGCCGCCGCCTGCGCCACGCTCATGGCGGGCAGCGCCGGGGCGATCGTCAACGGTGACGATCCCACCGCGAGCTACCCGTTCATGGCGGTGATCCCGGAGTCGGCCCCCACCCTCGGTCTGGTCGACGGCAACTGCGGCGCGTCCCTGATCGACCGTCAGTGGGTCCTGACCGCGGCGCACTGCGTCACCGGCGAGGGCCTCGAACTGGAGGGCACCGTCCGGGTCGGCGGCGACCGGCGCAAGACCGGGGGCACCGTCCGCGGGATCGACCGGACCTTCGTCCACCCCGGCTACGTCAACGGCGAGGGCAAGGGCGCCAACAAGGACGACATCGCACTGGTCCGCCTCGACCGGCCGGTCACCGAGCAGCCCATCAGGATCGCGCAGGAGGCGGGGCGGCCCGGCACCACGACCCGGCTGCTCGGCTTCGGCAGCACCGTCGACGGCGCGTTCACCTTCTCGGAGCGGCTCCGCGAGCTGGACACCCGCCTGGGCGCCGAGTCCGAGTGCGCGCCCGGCTGGGCGGACCCGACCAGGCTGTGCACGATCACCACCAAGCCCAGGGCCATGGCGTGCTTCGGCGACTCCGGCGGCCCGCAGCTCCAGAAGGGCCGGGGCGACCAGTGGGAGCTGGTCGGGGTCACCTCGGGGCCCGGAGCCCCGAAGGTGCCGTGCTCGGAGGGGCCGGGGCTGTACACCAGCGCCCCCGCCTACGCGAACTGGATCGAGGACACCATGAAGGCCAACGGCGCCCAGGCACCCGCGGAAGGCGGCGCCGCCCTCGCCGAGACCGGGACGAACGACCGCACCGCGGTGCTCGTCGGCGCGGCCTCGGCCCTGCTGGTCGCCGGCGGCGCCACCACCGTCGCGCTGCGCCGCCGCAAGGCCCGCCGCCCCGCCTGACGCCCCACCCGACGCCCCGCGGGGCCGGCGGGCGTCCGGCACCGAAAACCCGTTGCCGGGCGCCCGCCCCGCGCGCGACGCTCGGAGCATGACCGCCCCCGCCGCCCCCGCCGTGTCCGCGCTGTTCGCCCCCGACGGCCGGCTGATCGCCGTTCCCCGCCGCGCCGCCCGCCGCGAGCAGTTGCTCGACCACCTCGCCCGGACGCTCTTCGAGCCCGACCGCTCCTACACCGAGGGCGAGGTCAACGACGCGCTGCGGACGGTCCACGACGACTTCCCGGCCCTGCGCCGCTCCCTCGTCGAGGGGCACCGCCTCACCCGCGCCAAGGACAGCAGCAGCTACCGCCTCGCGACGGCCTGAGGCGCTCCGCCCCGCTCCCTCACCGCAGCCGCCGCCAGTCGTACCGGTCGCGGATCTCCCGGACGAAGTACCGCCCGAGGCTCTCCGCCGCCATCAGCCCGCGGTGCACCCGCCGCGGCACGGCCAGGTACGCGTAGACGCCCCCACCCGTGAACTCCAGCTCCAGGACGCGCCGCGCCGCGTCGTACCCGACCGAGCGCAGCGCCGAGGAGTCCACCGGCGTACGGTCCATGGCCCTCCAGTGTGCGCACACGGGCCCCGGCCGCGCACGCCGCGCGACCGGGGCCCGTGCCCATCCGCCCATGTGCCCGGGAGCACCCTGGGCGGCTACACCAGCACCGGCTCCCGCTCGGCCTCCTCGGCCACGCCCCCGGCCCCGGCGACCGCCGCCTTCCGCCGCCCGGGCAGCGCGAACATCAGCAGGAACACCACGCCCAGCACCCCGAGCACCCACCACATCGCGTGCCGGAACGCCCCGACGAACGGCTCCCCGGCCACCGTCCCGGCCGGCACCGCGTCGAAGAACGCCACCGACACCAGCCCCAGGCCGAGCGCCAGGCCCACCTGGTTCACCGTGTTGATCAGCCCGGACGCCGAGCCGGCGTGCTCCCGCGGGACCTCCGCCAGCACCGCGTCCGTGATCGGCGCGACGATCAGGCCCATCCCGAGGCCCATCACCACCAGCGGCAGCGCCATCTGCCAGGGCGCGATGCCGGTGCCGTACCGGTGCGCCTCGCCGATGTAGACGAGCACACCGGCCGCCATCACCAGCGCACCCGTCTGGAGCACCTTGCGCCCGAACCGGGGGACGAGCTGCTGCACGGAGACACCGGCCGCCGCCGAGACGGCGATCGAGAACGGGATGCCGGTCGCGCCGGCCTTCAGCGGGCTCCAGCCGAGGCCGAGCTGCATGTAGAGGGTCCAGACCAGGAAGAAGATCCCGGAGACGATGCCGAAGGTCAGCTGGACGCCGATGCCCGCCGCGAACGACTTCACCCGGAACAGCGACAGCTCCACCAGCGGCGAGCCGTCCCGCCGGGTCTTCACCCGCTCGTAGGCGACGAACAGCGCGAACACGGGCAGGCTGCCGGCCATCACCAGGTGGCCCCAGAGCGGCCAGCCGGCCTCCCGGCCGTGGGTCAGCGGGTAGATCAGCATCAGCAGTCCGGCGCTGGCCAGCAGCACGCCCGGCAGGTCCAGCTTCAGCGCCCGCTCGGCCCTGGACTCGCCGATGAAGACCCGGCCGAGCAGCAGGCCGGCGACGCCGACCGGCAGGTTGATCAGGAAGATCGGACGCCAGCCGAGGCCGAACACGTCCCACTCGGTCAGCACCGCGCCGATCAGCGGACCACTGACCGCGCCGAGCCCGACCACCGCGCCGAACAGGCCGAACACCTTGCCGCGCTCCTCCGCAGGGAAGGTCGCGTGCACGATCGACAGCACCTGCGGCACCATCAGCGCCGCCGTCCCGCCCTGCAGGATCCGCATCGCGACCAGCATCTCGGAGCCGCCCGCGAACCCGCACAGCGCCGAAGCGATCGTGAAGCCGGCTATTCCGATCAGGAACAGCCGCTTCCGGCCGTAGATGTCACCCAACCGGCCACCGGTGATCAGGCCGATCGCGAAGGCCAGCGCGTACCCGCCGGTCACCCACTGCACGGCGGAGAACGACGCGCCCGTGGACTCCTGGATGCTCGGGATCGCGATGTTCACGATCGTGACGTCCACCAGGTCCATGAACGAAGCCGTCATCACGATCGCCAGCGCGATCCACCTCCGCCGGTCCGACACCGGTTCCGCCACCGGGTCTGCCGCCCGCTCCGGCACCCGCTCCGGCACCCGCTCCGCCACCTTGCCCACCACGCGCTCCTCGTCGCCGTTCTTCCTCAGCACGCCGACGAAACTAGGGGGCATCTAGGTCAGATCCTGACCGCCACTTCCGGCAGGCTGGTTCCCATGACGGACACCCCGGCACGACTCCTCAGCCTGCTCTCCCTCCTCCAGACCCCGCGCGAGTGGCCCGGCAGCGAGCTCGCCGAACGGCTCCAGGTCAGCCCGCGCACCATCCGCCGCGACATCGACCGGCTCCGCGACCTCGGCTACCCGGTCGAGGCCACCATGGGACCGGTCGGCGGCTACCGGCTGGTCGCGGGCACCGCGATGCCGCCGCTGCTGCTCGACGACGAGGAGGCCGTGGCCATCGCGGTCGGCCTGCGGGCGGCCGCCGGGCACGCCGTGGTCGGCATCGAGGAGGCCTCGGTGCGCGCCCTCGGCAAGCTGCTCCAGGTGCTGCCCGCCCGGCTGCGCCACCGGGTCGCCACCCTCGACCGGGCCACCCTCCCGCTGCTGGGCGGGGACGGTCCGACCGTCGACCCGGAGGACCTCACGGTGCTGGCGGGCGCGGTCGCCAACCACGAGCGCCTGCGCTTCGGGTACCGGGCCGGCGACGGCGCCCGCACCCGGCGCCAGGTCGAGCCGGACCGCCTGGTCTCGGCCGGCCGCCGCTGGTACCTGGTCGGCTTCGACCTCGACCGGGACGACTGGCGGCTGTTCCGGGTGGACCGGATCAGCGAGCCCTTCGCCACCGGCGCCCGCTTCACCCCCCGCCCGCTGCCCGCCGAGGACGCCGCCGCGTACGTCGCGAGCAAGCTCCGCCGGCAGTCCCCCACCCCCACCCTGGACGCCACCCTCCAGCTGCCGGCCGACGAGGCCCGCCACCGGCTGGGCGGCCACGGCGACGCCGACGAGATCGAGCCGGTCGACGAGCACAGCTGCCGCCTCCGCTCGCACACCGACTCCCTCGAATGGCTGGCCGTGCGCCTGCTCATGCTCGGCTGCGAGGTCGAGGTGCACTCGCCTCCCGAGATGCGCGCCCACCTCCGCGCCCTCGCCGCCCGCGCCACCCGCGCCGCCGGCCCGGCCTGAGCGAACGGCCTGAGCGAACGGCCTGAGCGAACGGGCCGGGCGAAGGGCCCTGGCGAGCGGCCCGAAACGACGACGCTGCCGCCCGTGGCACCACGGACGGCAGCGGAACGTCAGGGCTCTCAGACGCCGTACTCGGCGGTGACCACGGCGCGGGCCAGGGTGTGGAAGGTGATGTTGAAGCCGACCTGGGCCGGCGGGGTGTCGGCGTCGACGTCCAGCGCGTCCACGTCCAGGGCGTGGACGGCGAAGGCGTAGCGGTGGGCCGGCCCGGGCGGCGGGGCGGCGCCGTCGTACTTGTTGCCCGGGAAGTCGTTGCGGCCGTGGAAGGACCGCTCGCCCGGCAGGTCGGCGTCGGAGGCGCCGGCGCCGCGCGCCAGGCCGGTGGTGTCGGCCGGCAGGTTGAGGGCGAGCCAGTGCCACCAGCCCGAGCCGGTCGGGGCGTCCGGGTCGTAGCAGGTGACGGCGATCGAGCGGGTGCCCTCCGGCAGGCCGGACCAGGCCAGCTGCGGCGAGAGGTTGCCCCCGCCGTGGATGAACTCCTCGGCCAGCTTCCCGCCGTCGGTGATGTCCTCACTGGTCAGCGGGAAGGACGGCACCTGCGGCAGGAACTCATACGGCAGCGGCGGACGCACACTCATGGAGGGTCACCTCTCGGCACGGTGGGAAGGGGTTGCCCCGGCCCGGGTCAGGGCCGTCGGACATGGTCGGACGGGGTTCACCTTAGTGGGGTGACCAACCGGCCGCTCCGGCCCTACAGTCGGGTCATGTCCCCGCGATTCGCCCGTCTGCTCCGCGATTCCCGCGCCGCGCTGTTCACGATGCTCGGCGCCCTGGCCGTCATCTGGGCCGTCCAGGTGGCGAACTGGCTCGACGACTACCGGCTCTCCTACGAGTACGGGATCAGCTCCGGACAGCTGGGCGAGCTGCCGGACATCCTCACCAGTACGCTGCTGCACTTCGGTTGGGACCACATCCAGGCCAACTCCTGGCCGCTGTTCGCGTTCGGCTTCCTGGCCGCCTACCGGGGCATGAAGCGGTTCCTGCTGGCGACGCTGCTGATCGTGGTGTCCAGCGGTCTGACGGTCTGGCTCTTCGAGCGGCCCGACACCGTGACGGCGGGCGCCAGCGGGGTGGTCTACGGGTACTTCGGCTACGTGGTGCTGCGCGGGGTCTTCGACCGCAACCTGGTGGACACCGCAATCGGCGTGGTCGTCGCCGCCGTGTACTCGTACCTGCTGCTCGGCGTGCTGCCGAGCGCGCAGGGCGTCAGCTGGCTGGGACACCTGGGCGGGCTGGTCGGCGGCCTGGCCGGCGCCTGGCTGCTGCGCGACCGGCGCAGCCGGGACGACCGGGGCGACCGGACCCCGAAGAGCACCCCGGGGAGGGCCGAGTCCCCGGCGAGCCCGGGCGCCGCGCTGCTCAAGGAACTCGACGACCTGGGCATCTGAGCCCGGCACCTCCGCCAGGTATAGACCATTCCCGCCCCCGGGGTTAGCGTGGGCGGGCACCCGCCCCCTGCTCCGGAGCCGCACCGTGGAGTCGTCCGTCCTCGCCTTCGCCACCGACCTCCTCGACGAGGGCGCCGGCACCTTCTTCGGCAACCTCACCGACCGGGCCGGGGTCGGCGGCGTCACCCTCGCCTCCGTCTACCACGAGGCCCGCGACGTCTTCCCGCACAACCCGCACCGGGTGATCCGCTACCTGGAGCCGGGCGCCGCCTACTTCCGCCCCGACCCGGCCCGCTGGGAGGGACGGCGGCTGCGGCCCGTGCCGTCCACCGCGATCGGCGAGCGCGACCCGTTCGCCGAGGCCGCCGAGGAGGCCCGCCGGCGCGGTCTGAAGCTGCACGCCTGGACGGTGTTCTGCCACAACGACCGGCTCGGCTTCGAGCACCCGGACTGCGCGCCCGCCAACGCCTTCGGCGACCGCCACCTCACCGAGCTGTGCCCGGCCCACCCGGAGGTCCGGGAGTACGCCCGGACCCTGGTGGCGGAGCTGGCCCGGTACGGGGTGGACGCGATCCGGGCGGAGTCGCTGCACTTCCACGGGCTGCGCCACGGCTACCACCACGAGCGCTACTTCGAGGAGCTGGGCCCGGCCGCCGAGGCGCTGCTCGGCCTCTGCTTCTGCCCGCACTGCCGGGCGGCGGCCACCCGCGCGGGCGTGCCGGCCGACGAGGTGGCCGCGGCGGTCCGCACCGAGCTGCGCCGCCGGCTGGCCGACGACGCGGCCGCCGCCGAGCCGGCCGCGCTGGACGAACTGGCGGACGGCGCCGTCGCCGCCTACGTGGACGCCTCGGCGGTCACGGTGACCTCGCTGGCCGCCGAGCTGGCCGAGGAGGCGGCCCGTCACGGCATGCGGCTGACCTTCATGGACGGCGGCGGGCCCGGCACCGGCTGGCTGTCCGGGATCGACCTGCCGGGGCTGGCGAAGGCCGCCCACCAGATCGAGACGCTCGGCTACGCGCGCACCCCGGAGGAGGTCCGCGAGAAGGTCGCCGCCTTCGCCCTGCACGGGGTGCGCCCGCAGGACATGGCGGTGATCCTGCGTCCGATGGCGTCGGACTGCGACGGCCCGGCGAACCTCGCGGCGAAGATCGCCGTGCTGCGCGGACTGGGCGTGCCGGAGGTCGAGTTCTACAACTACGGCCTCATGCGCCTCTCCTCCCTCGACCGGATCGGCGCCGCGCTCGGCTGAGCACCGCTCCCCGCCCGCTCGAACCCGGTCGAACCCGGTCGAACCCGGTTGGCCATTTGGCCGGATCCGATCGATCAGCTGCGCGAAATGATCCTGACCATGCCAACACGTGGCCCCTAAGCTCCCCCTCAGTCGTGATCATCCGACGAGGGGGAGCACTCCATGTCCACACCACGGATCACCCGCCGCGGCCTGCTCGCCGGCGCCGCCGGAACCGCCGGCGCCGCCGCCCTGGCCACCGTCACGGGAGCCGGTGAGGCCTCCGCCGCCACCATCCCGGCCGCCGCCCCGTACGCCCCCAAGCTGCCGCACCAGATCGAGGCCGAGGCCCTGATCGACAACCTGCGCCTGCGCCCCTGGGAGCACCTCGCCAACCGCTACAAGCGGGCCGGCGTGTTCGACGACGTCCCCACCAGCGTCCGCTGGGGCGCCCCGGGGCACCCGGAGGAGTTCTCCAACCTCTCCCAGTGCTCCTCGTTCGTCACCCTGGCGCTCCAGCGCGCCTACGGCACCGCGCCCACCGTGCCCGCCGGCACCCCGATGCCCTGGGGCGACTACAGCTACGGCTGGGCGACCCGGGAGTACTTCCAGCAGTACTTCATCAAGGACCCGGCCAACACCAACCCGTACCCGACGGCCGAGAAGTACCAGCAGGCCTTCCTGGACACGGCCTCGCTCCCGCACTTCACCCGCGTCACCAAGCCGGTGAACCTGCGCCCCGGCGACCTGGTGGCCCTCGACTACCACCCGGACGAGGACGACACCAAGCCGTACACCGGGCACGTCGTCATGATCCGGGAGCGCAAGGGCACCTGGTCCGACGCGGTGGTGGACGCCAAGATCGGCCGCCCGGTCGTGCCGTACGTCTTCGAGGTCATCGACTGCACCAGCGACCCGCACGGCAACCCGGCGCTCGGTGGCACCGCCACCGAGCTCTACCGGGCCTTCCCGGACTCCCGGATCGAGGAGGTCCCGGGCACCGGCGGCTCCACCTGGAAGGAGCACGACGGCGTCGGCTACGGCCACATGGTGTTCTACGCGGACGCCGACACCAAGCTCTTCGCCGGCTACCGCTGGAGCCTGAACACCACCGTGCCGCGCACCGTCGCCGAGCGCCCGATCTCGGCCGGGCGGGTCTGGCTCACCGACAGCGTCTGATCCGCGTAGGGCCCTTCGCTCACCTGCGCCGCCGGGACGTCCCGAACAGGCTCCGGGAGATCTCCCGCCCGAGCTGCGTCCCGGCGGAGCGGGCGAAGGACTTCAGCGCCGGGTTGCTCAGCAGCGACCCGAGCAGCCCGGCGTCCTCCTTCTCCCGCCGCCCCTCCGGCTCCCGCCGCGGCTCCCGCTCCGGCTCCCGCCGCGGCTCCCGCTCCGGTTCCCGCCGCGGCTCACCGGACGGCACCGGCTCCGCCTGCGGCCGGGCGGCCCGCGCCGCCAGCTTCTCGTACGCCGACTCCCGGTCGACCGCGTCCCGGTACGCGCCCACCAGCGCCGACCCGTCCACCGCCGCCCGCAGCGCCGCCGGCTCCAGCGGGCCCATCAGCGACTGCGGCGCCCGCAGCCTGGTCGCCGCGACCGGCGTCGGCGCGCCCTTCTCGGACAGCACCGTGACCACCGCCTCGCCCGTGCCCAGCGAGGTCAGCACCTCCCCCAGGTCGTACACGGGCGACTTCGGGAAGGTCGAGACGGTCGCCTTCAGCGCCTTGGCGTCGTCCGGGGTGAACGCCCGCAGCGCGTGCTGCACCCGGTTGCCCAGCTGCGCCAGCACGTCCCCCGGCACGTCCTTCGGCGTCTGGGTGACGAAGAAGATCCCCACCCCCTTCGAGCGGATCAGCCGCACCGTCTGGGTGATCGCCTCCAGGAAGGCCTTGGAGGCGCCCTTGAACAGCAGGTGCGCCTCGTCGAAGAAGAAGACCAGCTTGGGCCGGTCGAGGTCGCCGACCTCGGGCAGCTCCTGGTAGAGGTCGGCGAGCAGCCACATCAGGAAGGTCGAGAAGAGCCGCGGCCGGTCCTGCACCGCGGGCAGCTCCAGCACCGAGACCACGCCCCGGCCGTCCTCCGTGCGCCGCAGCAGCTCGGCGGTGTCGAACTCCGGCTCGCCGAAGAACGCCCCGGCGCCCTCGTTCTCCAGCAGGGTGAGCGAGCGCAGGATCACCCCGGCGGTGGCGGCGGAGAGCCCGCCGATGCCCTTCAGCTCCTCCTTGCCCTCGGGCGAGGCGAGGAAGGTGATGACCGCCGTGAGGTCCTTGAGGTCGTAGAGCTCCAGGCCCTGCCGGTCGGCGTAGTGGAAGACCAGGCCGAGCGAGGACTCCTGGGTCTCGTTCAGGTCCAGCACCTTGGCCAGCAGCAGCGGCCCGAAGCTGGTCACCGTCGCCCGCAGCGGGATGCCGGTGCCCTGGCCGCCGAGCGCGAAGAACTCGGCGGGGCAGCCCCGGGCCTGCCAGTCCTGGCCGACCTCGGCGGCCCGGGCGGCGGTCCGCTCCCCCGGCTCGCCGGGCGCGGCCACCCCGGAGACGTCGCCCTTGACGTCGGCCAGGAACACCGGCACGCCCTGGGCGGAGAGCTGTTCGGCGATCAGCTGGAGGGTCTTGGTCTTCCCGGTGCCGGTGGCGCCCGCCACCAGCCCGTGCCGGTTGAGCACCCCGAGCGGCACCCGCACCGGCGCCCCGGCGTACGCGGTGCCGTCCAGCAGCACGGCGCCGAGGTCCAGCGCGGGCCCGGTGAAGGCGTACCCGTCGGCGATCTCCCGGACGGCGGACGGAACGGCAGCGGACATCGGACACCCTCCAGAGCGGGACGGCGGACCGGGCGAGCGGACGGTAGCCACGGGACCTACACGACATTTCCCATGAAACAGCCGCAATCCCCCGCCCGCAGCCCGTACCCGTGCGCGTGGCGGCGTCGCGGCTGCTGCGCCATCCGCCGCCCAAACGGTAGGCTTTCCGTGTGATCTTCAAGCGCATCGGCAATGGGCGGCCGTACCCGGATCACGGCCGTACCAGCACCCGCCAGTGGGCGGACGTCGCCCCGCGCCCGGTGCGACTCGACCAGCTGGTGACCACCAAGGGACAACTGGATCTGGAAACCCTCCTGGCGGAGGACTCCACCTTCTACGGGGACCTCTTCGCGCACGTCGTGAAGTGGCACGGTGACCTGTACCTGGAGGACGGACTGCACCGGGCGGTCCGCGCCGCGCTCCAGCAGCGCCAGGTGCTGCACGCCCGCGTCCTCGAAATGGAATGACCCGGGGGCCGGCCGACCGGCCCCGTACGCGTGCGGACCGCCCTCCGGCCAGCCCGGCAGGGCGGTCCGTTCGTACCCGGGTGCGGTCGCGGTGCCGCCATTCGGGTACCGGCGTACTCCTGATGATGATCGTTTAGTACCTTCACCGCTGTACGGCACTAATCTGCTGACTACGGCCACGACGGCGTGCGCGTGACACCGCGTCCGCCTGGCACCGCGCCCGGCCCACCGTCACCCGATCCCCGCCCCGGCACGAGGGGGAGACAAACCGTGAGCATGTTGACTCCCCAAGGCCTGAAGGGGAAGCAGTACCGGATCACCGGCAACTCCTATCCACGGCTGGGCCGCCCGCCGAAGAAGAGCCGCAAGGTGTTCGCGCTGATCGCCGCGGTGCTCGCGCTGGCGCTGATCGGGCTCGGCGGCGTCCAGCTCTGGGACATCTTCAGCGGCAAGGGCAAGAACGCCTCCGCCCAGGCCTGCGCCACCCCGTCCGGCAAGCCGCTGGCCGCCCCGGCCCCGGAGGCGACACCGACCGTGCCCGGCTCGGCCGCCGCCCCGATCGACCCGAACGCCGTCCCGCAGCCGGCCGCGGTCACCGTGAACGTCTACAACGCCACCGCCAAGGCCGGCCTGGCCGCCCGCACCGCGGAGGAGCTGAAGAAGCGCGGCTTCACCATCGGCAAGGTCGGCAACGCCCCGGCGGAGCTGGACAAGAAGGTGCCCGGCACCGCCCAGGTGATCGCCGGCCCGGCGGGCGCCGGGGCGTCCACCCTGGTCGGCTCGGTGATCGCGGGCGCGACCAGCACCGCCGACGCCCGGACCGACGCCACCGTGGACTTCGTCATCGGCGACAGCTACAACGCGCTGCTGGACGAGACCCAGGCCGCCGCCGCGCTCGCCCTGGCCACCAAGCCGGTCCCGGCGCCGAGCACCACCGGCGCCTGCTGACCGGCCCCACACGACGACGAAGCCCCCCGGCGGCGCGCCGGGGGGCTTTCTCGTACCGGGGGCCGGGGCCCGGGGCCGGGACGGGGCTCAGCCCGCCGTGCCGTACAGCCGGTCGCCCGCGTCGCCGAGGCCCGGGACGATGTAGCCGTTCTCGTTCAGCCGCTCGTCGACGGCGGCGGTGACCACGGTGACCGGCAGGCCGGCCAGCTCGCGCTCCATCACCGCGACGCCCTCGGGCGCGGCCAGCAGCACCACGGCGGTGACGTCGGTGGCGCCGCGCTCGATCAGCATCCGGATCGCCGCGACCAGCGTGCCGCCGGTGGCCAGCATCGGGTCGAGCACGTACACCTGGCGGCCGGACAGGTCGTCCGGCATCCGGGTGGCGTAGGTGGAGGCCTCCAGGGTCTCCTCGTTGCGCACCATGCCCAGGAAACCGACCTCGGCGGTCGGCAGCAGCCGGGTCATGCCGTCCAGCATGCCGAGGCCGGCCCGCAGGATCGGCACCACCAGCGGGCGCGGGTAGGACAGCCGGGTGCCGGTGGTCACGGCCACCGGGGTGGTGATCTCCACCTCGTCGGTGCGGACGTCCCGGGTGGCCTCGTACGCGAGGAGGGTCACCAGCTCGTCGGTCAGGCGACGGAAGGTCGGCGAGTCGGTGCGCTCGTCGCGCAGGGTGGAGAGCTTGTGGGCGACCAGGGGGTGGTCGACGACGTGGATCCGCATGCATCGAGGTTAGCCCGGGTCCGGACGCCCGTACGACACGCCGTGCCAGGCCGGGCCGCGCGGCGACCCGGGCGGACGCGGGCCGGACCGTGACGCGCCGTGACGCGGCGAGAATGTCCGGACGGATCGGCCTCCTGTGGTATCAACCCGGCCGATCTGGGAAAGTCAGGTCCTATGACGAGCAACCCGAACCCCGGGGACGGCTCGGCGGACGGGGCCCCCGCCCCGTCGGGTGGCCGCTCGGGCCCGCCCCCGGACCGGCCGGAGACCGAGGCGGAGCGCCGCAGGCGCCGCGCCGTCTTCCTGCGCGAGCTCACCGAGGCCCGCGAACTGCGCGAGCGGGTGCAGCCGCGCCGGACCAAGGAGCGCCGGATGCGCGAGGCGATGCGGATGCGAACCTTCCGGTTCTGACAAGCCCTCCACGGCTTCTCCACACTCCCGCTGCCACCCGGCCGCCGTTGACCGTCCGGCGGCCAGCCCTTCCGACACGACCTGCAAAGACGCGCTGCAGAACACCCCCCGCGGAGCCTTGCTTTCTGTCACGATTCCGATGGGACGGTCCGAACAGCGGACCGCCTCTGGCGCGGGGGCGGCCAGTACCGCGTCGCCCGCGAGCGCCGACAGCCGAGACCGAGATCTTGGGAGTGTCCCTGGTGGCGTACTTCGCTGCAGTGCTTGCTCGCACCGAGGACGGGTGGGATGTGAGCGAGACGGAGCTCGACGACGTCGAAACCCTCGCCGACCTGGCCGACCTGGCCCGCGAGGCGACCCAGGACGACGACAGCGTCCTGGTCTTCATCGAACAGGAGGACGCCTGGTTCGCCATCGTCCGCGTGGACGGCGAGGAGGATCCGCGGATCTTCGTGTCGGACGGCGCCGCCGCCGCCCGCAGCTCCTACGGCTCCGTCCTCACCGACGAGCTGGTGGACCAGGCCGGCGAGAGCGAGTTCGGCGACCTGGACAACCTGGTCGCCGAGCTGGAGGACGACGCGCAGGCCGAGGAGCAGGAGGACGACGAGGACGGCGACGGGCGCGGCGGCGTCCCGGTCGGCCCGCTCGGCGACGCCCACCTGCTGACCGAGTTCGGCCTCGCCGCCGACGAGCTGATCGCCCTCAGCGGCGAGGGCGCCGTGCCCGGCGACGCGCTGGAGGAGATCGCCGAGGCGCTCGGCTGTGGTGAGGTCCTGGAGGCCGTGCGGTAACGCTCCGTGTCCGTCACCCGGACGGCCGGACCTCCGCCATGCCCGACACTGGATGCCATGCAGTCCGCCCGCCCGATTCCCCCGCTGCCCGCCCCCGTCCGCCCCGATCCGGTCCGCGACCGCTGGGCGGCGCCGATGCGCCTCGCCATCGCCGAGGCCGCCCTGGCGCCGGCCACCGGGGACGTCCCGGTCGGGGCGCTCGTCCTCGGTCCGGACGGCGAGGTCCTCGGCCGCGGCCACAACGAACGCGAGGCCGTCGGCGACCCGACCGCCCACGCCGAGGTGGTCGCCATCCGCGAGGCGGCGGCCGAGCTCGGGGCGTGGCGGCTGAGCGGGTGCACGCTGGTCGTCACCCTGGAGCCCTGCACCATGTGCGCGGGCGCGATCGTGCTGTCCCGGATCGACCGCGTGGTCTACGGCGCCCTCGACGAGAAGGCCGGCGCGGCCGGCTCGCTCTTCGACGTGATGCGCGACCGCCGGCTCAACCACCGCCCCGAGGTGGTCTGGGGCGTCCTGGCCGACGAGTGCGGCGAGCAGCTGCGCGCCTTCTTCGACACCCACCGCTGATCCCGCCCCGGGAACGGATTTCGTTCCCGCGCCACCCGTCCGGTAGAGTTCCCCTCGGTAGCGTGTCCGAGCGGCCAAAGGAGCACGCCTCGAAAGCGTGTGTGGGGGCAACTCCACCGTGGGTTCGAATCCCACCGCTACCGCCAGAAAGCCCGAGGGCCCGTCCGGTGAACCGGACGGGCCCTCGGCGTTCCCGCGCACCCTCGGGCGCGGAAAGGGCTCCGTACCCGTCGGCCGATGACCACCAACGCCTGTCGAGTACGGAGCCTGGAAGAGGGGGAGCGGTTCGGGGGGACTGACCGCTCCCCCGGCGGAGTCCCACAACCGGGGCCGCGTCGGGGGGGAAGCCGCGGCGCCCGGTCCCACAGCGGGGAACTCCGGATCCACGTACCGGGGATTCCTGCCAGATCCTCGGTACATCAACCATCCTGCCGCCCGCGGGCGGCCCGGGCACCCGGAGAAAGGCCCCTGTCCCGGGGACCTTCGTCCCGGCAGGTGAACGCGTCGCACACTTGATAGGCCGTCCGGGTGGATAAGCTGCCCGTTGCACCGGGCCGATCGGGGACCGAACGACGGCGGCCCACAGCAGGGAGGAAGGTCACCGGATGGCGCAGGCGAAGAAGATCGGAATGGTCCTCCTGCTCATCTTCGTGCTCTACACGATCATCACCTCGCCCGCCCGCGCGGCCGAGCTGGTCCAGTTGGGGTTCGAAGGCATCTCGAACGCCGCCAAGGCGATCGGCACCTTCATGACCGGCCTGGTGAAGTAGCCCGGACCCCACCGGCTACGGTGGGCCCGACATCCGACCCCGTCCGCGAGGAGCGGCACCGTGATCCGCCACCTGATCCTGTTCAAGCTCAACGAAGGCGTCAGCAAGGACGACGAGCGCGCGCTCGCCGGCGCCAAGGCCTTCGCCGAGCTCGGCCCGGTCATCCCCGAACTGCGCGAGTGGGAGTGCGGCTGGAACACCACCGACCGCGACATCGCCCACGACTACGCCATCAACAGCCTGGTCGAGGACCGCGAGGCCCTCCAGGCGTACCTCACCCACCCGGCCCACCAGGCCGCGGCGGCGCAGTGGCGCGCATTCGCCACCTGGGTGATCGCCGACATCGAGGTCTGAGCCCGGCGGCCCGTCCGCGCGGCGCGACCGGCCGGCCCGGCGCGTCCCCCGGACGGCCCGCGGCGCCCCGTCCGACTTCCGGGCGGGGCGCCTCGCTCTGTCCCGGAACGGCCTGCGCGCCGCACCGCCGCCCCGGCCCCCGGCCCGGACGGCGCACCAACACACCTCCGCTCGGTACTTGCCCGACACATGCCCGCCTTGTGATGCTATGACCGGTTTTGCCGGACATGGTGAGGTGGTGAACGAGACGCGACACCCGGTCCGCAGGTCCCACCGTTGTCGGCTTTGGGAGGGGTGACGTGTCCGTGCGGACACCAGGGAGCGCACCGGACGACGAGGTGCTGGCCGCCGTGATCAGCCCGGCCGGCGAGCTGCGCCCGGACCGCCTGCGCGGTCCCGGCGGCCGCCCCGCCGTCGACGTCCGCACCCTCACCCGGGTGCTCTTCGAGCGGCTCACCGAGCTGCCCCCCGACGCCCCCGAGCGCGAGCGGGTCCGGGCCGCGCTGATCGAGGTGAACATCCCCCTCGTGCGGTACGCCGCCACCCGCTTCCGCAGCCGCAGCGAGCCGATGGAGGACGTCGTCCAGGTCGGCACCATCGGTCTGATCAACGCCATCGACCGGTTCGACCCCGGCCGCGGCGTGCAGTTCCCCACCTACGCGCTGCCGACCATCCTCGGCGAGATCAAGCGCTACTTCCGGGACAACGTCCGCACCATGCACGTCCCGCGAAGGCTCCAGGAGCTCTGGGTGCAGGTCAGCGGCGCGATGGAGGAGCTGACCGTGGTGCACGGCCGGGCCCCCAAGGTGCCGGAGATCGCGGCCAGCCTGCGCATCCCCGAGGAGGACGTCCGGGCCTGCCTGGACGCCGGGCGGGCGTACAACGCGGCCTCGCTGGAGGCGGCCCAGGAGCACGAGGGCGGGCTGGCGCTGCTCGACCGGCTCGGCTACGAGGACTCCGCGCTGGCCGAGGTCGAGCACCGGGACATGGTCCGCCACCTGCTGGTGCAGCTGCCCGAGCGGGAGCGACGGATCGTCATGCTGCGGTTCTTCGCCAACCTGACGCAGTCGCAGATCAGCACCGAGCTGGGGATGTCCCAGATGCACGTCTCGCGGCTGCTGTCGCGGATCCTGACCAGGCTGCGGACCGGGAACTCCTGGGAGGAGTGAGCGCCGGCACCGTTACGGCCCGACAGCGCCGCGTCACCGGCGCGTGACATCTTGCGACCCTCGGGTTTGCCGGGGAGCGTGAGCCGGTATGGAGGGTGGGAGGGGGCCGGACGCGAGCGCGGGAACGTTCCGACGACGGCGCCCGTTGGATCGTCAGTCACGAGGGGGTGGGTGCATGTCCTCAGATGTGGGCACTGCGGAGATCCACGCTGCACCGGTCGGCGCCGCGGAGATCCCGCTCCAGCGTGCCGCGACCGCGCCGGACGCCGGGCTCGACACCCGGACGCTCTCCCGCTCCCTGTTCGGGCGGCTGGCCGCCCTCGAACCGGGCGGCGCCGAGCACACCTACGTCCGCGACACCCTCATCGAGCTCAACCTGCCGCTGGTCCGCTACGCCTCGGCGCGCTTCCGCAGCCGCAACGAGCCGATGGAGGACATCGTCCAGGTCGGCACCATCGGGCTGATCAAGGCGATCGACCGGTTCGACCCGGAGCGCGGGGTCGAGTTCCCGACCTTCGCGATGCCGACGGTGGTCGGCGAGATCAAGCGCTTCTTCCGGGACACCAGCTGGTCGGTGCGGGTGCCCCGGCGGCTCCAGGAGCTGCGGCTGGCGCTGACCAAGGCCGGCGACGAGCTCTCCCAGCGCCTCGACCGCTCCCCCACCGTGGCCGAGCTGGCCGCCTGCCTCGGCGTCAGCGAGGAGGACGTGGTGGAGGGCCTGGCGGTCGGCAACGCCTACACCGCCAGCTCGCTGGACTCCAGCCCGAGCGAGGAGGACGGCGAGGGCCCGCTGGCCGAGCGGCTCGGTTACGAGGACCTCGCGCTGGAGGGCGTGGAGTACCGGGAGTCGCTCAAGCCGCTGCTGGCCAAGCTGCCGCCGCGCGAGCGCCGGATCATCATGCTGCGGTTCTTCGGCAACCTGACCCAGTCGCAGATCGGCGAGGAGATCGGCATCTCGCAGATGCACGTCTCGCGGCTGCTGACCAGGACCCTCACCCAGCTGCGCGAGGGCCTGACCGCCGAGGGCTGAGCACGGCCGGCCCCGGGCCCGCCCCGGAACCGCTCCGGGGGCTGCCTCAGGGTGCCAGCAGATTGGCCCGCAGCCCGGCCAGCACGGCCTCGTCCAGCCCGAGGCCGTCGGCCCAGAACGCCCCGAAGTCCGGCCAGCCGGCCTCGACCTCCGCGAAGGCCGCTTCCAGGTAACGGCGTTCGGCCCGGAACACCGGAAGCAGCAGCTCCGGCTCGTGCATCAGACCACCGGCCCGGAAGCCCTCCAGGACCGCCTCGACGACGGCGGCGGAGCGCTCGTTGGTGAGCAGGTAGTCCGCGACCACCGTCTCCCGCTCCACCCCGAGGGCGGTCAGCAGCACGGCCGCCGTCCAGCCGGTGCGGTCCTTTCCGGCCGAGCAGTGGAACAGCAGCGGCGCGCCGCCCGGATCGGCCAGCAGGCGCAGCACGCCGGCGAACCGTTCGCGCGCGACCCGGTCGGTGACGAACCAACGGTAGAGGCCGGTCATCATCGCGTCCGCGCGGCCACCCCCGAGCAGGGCGCGCTGCTTGCGCGGATCACGGTCGGCCATCGCCTCGCGCAGCGTCGCGAAGATGTCGAAGTCGGCGGCGAACACCGGGAGCTGATGGAGCACCACACCGTCGGCGATGCGGTCCGCACCCGCCTCGCGGACCTCTTCCGGGCTGCGCAGGTCGACGATCCGCCGCAGACCCAGACCGGTCAGCCGTCCGAGATCCTCGTCGGTGAGCCGGCTGAGGCCGTCGCTGCGCAGGGCGACGCCGGCCCGGAGCGCCAGCCCGTCCGCCGTGCGATAGCCACCCAGGTCACGGGCGTTGACGGCACCGAGCAGACCCAGGCTGCGGGCGGCCGGAATTGCGGCGGTTTCGGTCTGCTGCTCGGTCACTCGACGGCCTCCATTGGATATTCGGACGGTGACGTTGCACAACCCTGAGCGATATTGCATGAACCTGCCCACCAAAACGGCAGGATGTGCAAGAGTGTCACGGGCAACGCCGCCAGTGTAGGGTCCGGTTCATCCATCGGATCGCACGATGGGTGAGCAGCGGTAACGCTAGGTTCCGGGTTTTAATTTTTAATTCATTATTTGCGCAGTCGACGCGGTTTCGGCCACAATCAGCGCCCTCATGGCCCGACCATGAACGTTGGTAACAGATTCGCTGCACTCCTGCCCATTCGGCCCCTCCTGCCACGGGAGTTCCATCAGGATGGGCGCCGGGCAGCCTGCTGCCCGCGAACAGCTACGGGGCAGGTGAACGCCGGCAGCGGAGCGCCCTGCCCAGGGGAGGAAAGACATCATGGGTCGAGCGACCCGGAGAGTTGCCGCGTGCGCGGCAGCCGTTCTGCTGGCCGGAGGCCTGCAGTCGTCCCTCGCACACGCCGACACCGCCACGCCCCGGATCGATCTCACCGTCCTGGTGATCAGCGACGGCGGGCCGGCCACGGCCGCGATCGCCGCCGAGCTCAAGAGCCAGGGCACGCCGTACAAGCTCGTCGACCTCAACGACGCCAACCGCCCGGTGATCGACGCCGCCTTCCTCAGCGACACGCTGAACGGGCAGCCGCGCGGCAAGTACCAGGGCATCGTGCTGCCGAACGACAACCCGTTCGCCGCAGGCTCCGCGGAGATGACCGCGATCGCCGCGTACGAGGCCGCGTTCGGCGTCCGCCAGGTCGACGCCTACACCTACGCCCGTCCCGACGTCGGCCTGAACTGGGCGGTCAACCCGGGCTACATGGGGACCCTGGACGGCTTCCAGGGCCAGGTCACCACGGCCGGCCTGAGCGGACCGTTCGACTACCTCAAGGGCAGCGTCCCGTTCGAGGACAACGACCCGACCGTCTCGGAGAGCTACGGCTACCTGGCCACCCCGCTGGCCACCCTGCCGGCCGGCTCCAGCTTCACCCCGCTGGTCGAGGTGCCGATCCCGAACAGCACCGCCAAGGGCTCGCTGGTCGGCGAGTACCAGCACGCCGGCCGCAAGGAACTGGTCGTCACCTTCGTCTACAACCAGTACCAGCAGCAGTACCGCCTGCTGGCCCGCGGCATAGTCGACTGGATAACCCAGGGCGTCCACCTGGGCTACGACCGCAACTACTTCGCGGCCCACGTCGACGACGTCTTCCTCGCCGACGACCGCTGGGACACGGTGCTCAAGTGCACCCCCGGCGACGTCACCTGCCCGCCCGGCACCCCGGAGACCGCCAACCCGATCCGGATGACGGTCGCCGACGCCGAGTACGCCAAGCAGTGGCAGCTCGACCACGACTTCACCATGGACATGGTGTTCAACGGCGGCGGCAGCGAGGACTGGAAGTCCGACCACGAGACCACCACCGACCCGGTGGTCGACCGGATGGTCGCCGACCAGACCAGCTACCGGTGGATCAACCACACCTACACCCACCCGTACCTGGGCTGCCTCCAGGACGTCTCGGTGGTCCCGTGGAAGTGCACCAAGACCACCTCGGGCAGCACGGTCTGGATCGACCAGGCCACCATCAACTCCCAGATCAAGACCAACCTGGACTGGGCGGCCGCCCGCGGCCTGCAGCTCGACAAGACCGAGCTGGTCACCGGCGAGCACTCCGGCCTGCTGACCGCCCCGCAGGAGACCAGCGACAACCCGTACCTGGCTCCCGCGCTGGCCGCCAACGGGGTCAAGTGGACCGCCAGCGACGCCTCCCGCGAGCCCGCCCAGCGGGCCGTCGGTTCCGCGCTGACCGTGCCGCGCTACCCGATGAACATCTTCTACAACGCCGCCACGGCGAAGGAGGAGACCGACGAGTACAACTGGATCTACACCAGCGTCGCCAACGGCGGCAGCGGCGTCTGCGAGGTCAACGCCAACTCCACCTGCCTGCCGGCCCCGCTGGACGTCAACACCGGCTACCAGTCGTACATCGTTCCGCTGGAGGCCAGGATCGACCTCGGCCACGTGCTGAGCAACGACCCCCGGCCGCACTTCATCCACCAGTCGAACCTGTCCGAGGACCGGATCGTCTACCCGGTGCTGGAGAAGATCCTCTCGACCTACCGGTCGCTGCACGCCGACAACACCCCGGTCGTGAACCTCGCGCAGAAGGAGATCGGCCAGGAGTTCCAGCGGCGGGCAGCCTGGAGCACGGCCGTCGCCTCCGGCCAGGTGACCGCCTACCGGATCGGCGACACCGTCCGGGTGAACGCCCCGGCCGGCGTCCAGGTCCAGGCCACCATGCCGACCGGCACCGTCCAGCAGCTCGCGATCGGCACCACCGCCTTCGGCACCGCCTACGCGGGCTCGCTCTCCGGCTGGGTCAAGCCCGGCCAGCTGCAGAGCGGCGTCCAGCTGACGCTGCCCGCCGCGGGCACCCCGGCCGCGCCGGCCGGCACCAGCCCGAGCGCCGCGGCCAAGTCCGTCCCGGCCCCGGCCCCGGCCGACACCAAGGTCGTCCCGCAGGGCACCGCGGACGCCGTCCCGGCCGGCCCGGGCGACACCGACCGCACCGACGCGCCGACCCTGGTCCCCGGCAGCGGGGCCCCGGTTGCGGGCAAGGACGCCGCTCCTGGTACGACTGCGGGTACGGCGAGCGGCACCGGCGGGAAGGCCGCCGGCCACGGCGGCACCCCGCAGCAGCACGGCAAGGCCTCCGGGGGGAAGGCCGAACCCGCCAGGAAGACCGCCGGCTCGCCCGGCAACCGCTAGACAGGTGAACCCGGTGGCGGACCGCTGCGGCGGCCGCCACCGGCACCACCCGAACCGGCCCGCCCGGCCGGGAGCTTGAGGCAAGAACAGGAGGGGGGACACAGATGCGCGTCACCCTGCTCACCGAGGGGACGTACCCGCACCAGCACGGTGGTGTCAGTGTCTGGTGCGACCAGCTCGTCCAAGGCATGCCGGACGTCGACTTCGACATCATCGCCGTCACCGGCACCGGCCACGAACCACTGGCCTGGGAACTGCCCGCCAACGTGCGGTCGGTCACCACCGCCCCGCTGTGGGGCCCGGCCTCGGAGGCGAAGGCACCGCGCGGCAAGGAGATGCGCCGCTTCCTCAACGCCTACGAACGGTTCCTGCACTCCCTCCTGGACCCGGTCTACACCACCCACTTCGGGACCGAGCTGTACGGCTTCGCCGACCTCGCCCGGCGCGGACTGCTCAGCCCGGCGCTGCGCAGCGAGCGCGCGCTGCGCACCCTCCAGCACGTCTGGACCCGCGACTACCTCTCCACGGCCGTCTCCCGGCCGACCATGCACGACGCGCTGAACGCCACCGACCTGCTGGAGCACGCGCTGCGCCCGCTCTCGGTCGAGCCGCCGCGCGACGGCGTGGCGCACGCCGCGAGCGGCGGTCTGGCCACCCTGCCGGGGCTGATATCCGCTCAGCAGTTCGGCGTACCGTTTCTCCTCACCGAGCACGGCATCTACCTGCGCGAGCGCTACCTCGGCTACCGCACCGGCCCCTACCGCTGGCCGGTCAAGGCGCTGCTGCTGGGCTTCTACCGGATGCTCGCCGAGGAGAGCTACCGGCGGGCCGCGCTGGTCACCCCCGGCAACCGGTACAACCGGCGCTGGGAGGAGCGCGGCGGCACCCCCTCCACGCACATCCGCACCGTCTACAACGGCGTCGACCCGGCGGCCTTCCCGCCCGCCGGCCCGGAGCCCGAGACCCCGACGCTCAGCTGGGCCGGCCGGGTCGACCCGATCAAGGACCTCGAAACGCTGATCCGCGCGTTCGCGATCGTGCGGCGCGAGATACCCGAGGCCCGGCTGCGGCTGTTCGGCGGCACCCCCAAGGGCGGCGAGGCCTACCGCGAGCGGTGCGAGGCCCTCGCCGCCGAACTCGGCACCGCCGACGCGGTGGTCTTCGAGGGCCGGGTCGCGGACATCACCGACGCCTACGCGGCCGGGAACGTGGTGATGCTCTCCTCGATCAGCGAGGGCTTCCCGTTCACCCTGATCGAGGCGATGTCCTGCGGCCGCGCCACCGTCTCGACCGACGTCGGCGGCGTGCGCGAGGCGGTCGGCGACACCGGCCTGGTCGTCCCGCCGCGCGAGCCCGAGCCGATGGCCGCGGCGGCGATCGAGCTGCTGCGCGACCCCGAGCGCCGGGCCCGGCTCGGCGAGCAGGCCCGGCTGCGGGTGATCGAGCAGTTCACGCTCCGCCAGAACATCGACGGCTTCCGCGGCATCTACACCGAGCTGCTGGGCACCTCCCGCTGGCTGCCCGAGGGCGTGGTCGCCGTCACCGACGGCCCGCCGGACCCGGACTGGCAGCAGGATCCCGGCTTCTCCGAGCGCAGCGAGGTGACGGCATGAGTGGGCCTCTGCGTCTCGTGCCCAACGAGGCCGACGAGACCGTCCAGCTGCGGGTGCTGCCGCTGAAGCGGCGCCGCCCGACGCTGCCCGCGCAGCGCTCCGGGCCGCAGACGGACCAGCTCGACCTCTCCCCCGACCCGCTGGACGAACTCGCCGAGCGGCTGCAGGACATCTGCGCCGACGCCGTCCACCCCTACGAGATCGCGGCCTTCCTGGAGTCCGACGGCCTCTCCGACGAACAGGCGGGCCTGCTCTACGGCCGCCCCGACGCCTTCACCGTCGCCGAGGAGCTGTTCGAACGGGTCGAGCGCCGCTACCCCGGGCCGAGCGCCGAGTTCGCCAACCCCTGGCGGGCCGACCCCTGGCGGTGCGTCGTCCGCGGCCTGGTGTTCGCCCTGCCCGGCCTCGGCTACCTGCTCGGCGCCAACCTGTTCGCCGCCGACCGGATGCGCTTCGGCCTGCCCTCGGGCATGCTCGCGCTGTCCGTCGCGACCCTGGTCAGCTGGTCGTGGAACCAGGCGCTGGCGCACCGCGCGTACGCCTGGCTCGGCCGCGGCCGGCGCCGCTCGGCCGGGACCTGCCTGGCGATCGGGGCACCGCTCGGCGCGCTGACCGCGGCCGCCGCCGGGTACGCGGTCGGCGGACCGCTGGGCGCGCTCTGCTTCGCCGCCGGTCAGTCCGCCTACCTGGCGGCGGCCACCGTGCTGCTGGTGCTCGGCCGGGAGAAGTTCCTGCTGCTGGCGCTGGCACCGTCGGCGCTCGGCGCGGGCGTGGTGCTCGCCGTCGACGTGCCGCAGGCCGTCCGCACCGGGGTGCTGCTGGCCTCGCTCGGCCTGGCCGTCGGGCTCGCCGCCCGGGAACTGCTGAGCTGCCGGCGCGCCGAGGCGGAGCCCGTCCCGCTGCGGCTGCCGCTGCACAAGGAGGTCCCGCACCTGCTGTTCGGACTCTCGGTCGGCACCCTGACCCTGATCGCCGGACTCGGGGTCACCGTCCACCAGGCGGTGCGCACCGGCAGCGCCGAGGGCGCCTCGGCCAGCCCGACCGGGCCGGCCATGATCGCCCTGACGCTGAGCCTCGGCCTCGCCGAGTGGCTGCTCTTCCGCTACCGGGCGATGGCCGTGGCCGCGCTGCGCACCAGCCACACCCCGGTCGAGTTCGCCCGCCGCACCGGCGGCGTGCTGCTCGGCTGCCTGTTCATCTACCTCACCACCGTGGCCGCCCTCGACGCCGCCGCCACCGTGCTCTGGCCCGGCGCACCCGCGCTGGGCGTCCCGGAGCTCGGCGCGCTGCTGCTGCTCGGCGGCTCGCTCTGGCTGGCGCTGCTGCTGAACGCCTTCGGGCTCAGCTGGAGCACCGCCCTCATCTGTCTGGCAGCCGCGGGCGCCGAGTGCGCCGGACTGCTGACCGGTGCGGACCCGACCGTCCTGCAGCTGTTCGGCTGCGGGGCCGCGGCCGCCGTCCTCACCGCCACCGCCGGGCCCGTGCTCGGCCGCACCACCAAGCACCGCTGAACCGGCACCGCCGTACAGCCCGACCGCTGAACAGCGCACCACCGAACCAGCGCACCACCGAATCAGCACCGACGGACAGCACCACCCGTACCGACCCGACCGGGTCACCACACCGTCGATCCACCCGGTCGGGCCCGTACGACCCGTCCCCCGAAAACACAGGAAGCGAATCACCATGAGCAGCGTCGCCGTCACCGGAGCCGAGGGGTTCATCGGCTCCCACCTCGTCGAGACCCTGGTGGCCGACGGCCACCAGGTCCGGGCGATGGTCCAGTACAACTCGTTCTCGTCGTTCGGCTGGCTGGAGACCCTCCCGAAGGAGGTGCTGGACTCGGTCGAGATCGTCCTCGGCGACGTCCGCGACCCCGGCTCCGTCAACGGCCTGGTCAAGGGCACCGAGGCGGTGTACCACCTGGCCGCCCTGATCGCGATCCCGTACTCCTACCGGGCCCCGCACTCGTACGTGGACACCAACGTCACCGGCACCCTGAACGTCCTGGAGGCCGTGCGCCACCTGGAGATCCCCCGCCTGGTGCACACCTCGACCAGTGAGACCTACGGCACCGCGCAGACCGTGCCGATCACCGAGGACCACCCGATCAACACCCAGTCCCCGTACGCCGCCTCCAAGGCCGGCGGGGACCGGCTGGCCGACAGCTACCACGCCAGCTTCGGGACCCCGGTCGTCACCCTGCGCCCGTTCAACACCTTCGGCCCGCGCCAGTCGATGCGCGCCGTCATCCCGACCGTGATCGCCCAGCTCGCCGCCGGCGAGACCGGGATCACCCTCGGCGACCTGCGCCCGACCCGCGACTTCATGTTCGTCAAGGACACCGCGCTGGCCTTCCGCACGGTCGGTACCGCCCCCGCCGAGACCGTGGTCGGCAGGACCTTCAACGCCGGCACCGGCGGCGAGATCTCGGTCGGCGACCTGGTCTCCCTGGTCGGCAAGCTGATGGGCGTCGACGTCACCGTCAAGGAGGACGAGCAGCGCATCCGCCCGGCCAACTCCGAGGTCATGCGCCTGGTCGCGGACGCCACCCGGCTGCGCACCGCCACCGGCTGGGCCCCGGCGTACTCGCTGGAGGAGGGCCTGGAGCAGACCATCGAGTTCTTCCGCGACCCGGCCAACCTGGCCCGCTACAAGACCGACATCTACAACGTCTGACCCGGCTCCGCCTTCCGTCCGCTCCCGGCACCGAAGGCCCCTGTCGTTCCGACTTTCGTGGGGGAACCACCATGCACGCAGTGATCCTCGCCGGCGGTAAGGGCGTACGCCTCCGCCCGTACACCACCGCGCTTCCCAAGCCACTCGTCCCGATCGGCGACCAGCACGCGATCCTGGAGATCGTGATGCGCCAGCTCGCCGCCGCGGGCTTCCAGACCGTCACCCTGGCCATCGGCCACCTCGGCCACATCATCCGCGCCTACGTCGGCAACGGCTCCCAGTGGGGGCTGCGGGTCGGCTACGCGGTCGAGGACAGCCCGCTCGGCACCCTCGGTCCGCTGCTCACCCTGCAGGACCGGCTGCCGGACAACTTCCTGGTGATGAACGGCGACGTCCTCACCGACCTGGACTTCGCCGGGGTGCTCAAGCACCACGAGGCGTCCGGGGCCCCGCTCACCATCGCGACCTACGCCCGCCAGGTGAAGATCGACTTCGGTGTGCTGACCACCGAGTCCGGCTCCATCACCGGCTTCCAGGAGAAGCCGAGCATCGACTACCGGGTCTCGATGGGCGTCTACGGCGTCTCCCGCGCCGCGCTCGCCAAGTACACCCCCGGTCTGCCGCTCGGCTTCGACGAGCTGGTGCTGGACCTGCTGGCGGCCCAGACCCCGCCGTCCGCCTACGAGTTCGACGGCTACTGGCTGGACATCGGCCGCCCGGACGACTACGACCGGGCCAACGCCGAGTTCGCGCTCAACCGTTCGCTGCTGCTCCCGGGCGAGCCGGCCGGCACCGTCCCCGCCGCCGCGGAGGGCCTGTACGCGGTTCCGAACGGCCAGGGGCTGCCGATCCCCGCCGCCAGGACCGCGCCCGAGGCCTCCGACGGGCAGCCGGCGGCCACGGTCCCCGCCGGCCCCGAGAACGACGGACGGGCCGCGTGAGAATCCTGCTGCTCGGCGCCGACGGCTTCCTCGGCCGGCACGCCGCCACCGCCCTGCGGGCCCTGCCCGGCACCACCGTGCTGACCGCCGGGCGGCGGCCCGACCACGACCTGCGGCTCGACCTGGCCACCGCCCAGGCCGGCCCGTTGGGCGAGGACCTGGCCGCGCTCGCCCCGCACGCGGTGGTCAACCTCGCCGGCGCCGTCTCCGGCAGCGCCGTCACGCTCGCCGAGGTCAACGCCCGCGGCCCGGCCGTGCTCTGCGAGGCGCTCGGCCAGGGCGCCCCGGCGGCCCGGCTGGTGCACGTCGGCTCGGCCGGCGAGTACGGCGTCTGCGCCCCCGGCAGCTCGCTCACCGAGGACGCCGACGCCCGCCCGGTCGGCGTCTACGGCGCCACCAAGCTGGCCGGCTCCCTCGCGGTGGCCGGCTCGCCGCTGGACGCCGTGGTGCTGCGGGTGTTCAACCCGGTCGGGCCCGGCGCCCCGGCCGGCTCGCTGCCCGGCCGGCTCGCCGCCGAGCTGCGCCGGGCCGCGCCCGAGGGCGCCGACGGAGTGGTGCGGGTCGGGGACCTCTCGGCCCACCGCGACTTCGTCGACGCCCGGGATGTCGCCCGCGCCGCCGCGCTCGCCGTCACCGCCCGGGGCCCGCTGCCCCGGGTGCTCAACCTGGCCTCCGGGCTGGCCCGGCCGGTCCGGGCGATCGCCGACGGCCTCGTCGCGGCGGCCGGCTTCGCCGGGCGGATCGACGAGAGCGGCGCCGGCTCCGAGCGCTCCGCGGCCGTCTCCTGGCAGCAGGCCGACGTGTCGGCCGCCGCCCGGGCGCTCGGCTGGCACCCGGAGACCGGACTCGACGAGACGCTGCGCGACCTGTGGCTCTCCACCGAACCGCTGGTCACCGCATGACCGGGGGCACCCACCCCGACGGCCGCCTGCTGGTGCCGCTGTACGTCCACCCCGCGGTGGACCCGGCGGCCTGGCAGGCGGTCGCCGCCGCCGACCCCAAGCGCGTCGCCGCCGTCGTCCTCAACCTCGCCGACGGCCCGGGCGAGCCCGACCAGGTCTTCACCGACGCCGCCGAGAAGCTCCGCAAGGCCGGTCTTCCGCTGCTCGGCTACGCCGACACGGACTACGGCCGGCGGCCGCACGCCGCCGTGGTGAACGACATCCTGACCTACCGTCAGCGCCACGGCATCTCCGGCGTCTACCTCGACCAGGTGTCGGCCGCGCCCGGCGCACTGCCGCACTACCGGCGCCTGGCCACCGCGGCCCGGGCCGCCGGCTGCGCCACCGTGGCGTTCGGCCACGGCGACCACCCGGACCCCGGGTACGCCGAGGTCGGCCTGGCCGACCTGCTGGTCACCTTCGAGGGCGACTGGGCGGCCTACCAGGCGCTCGCCCTGCCGCTGTGGACCGGCCGGCACGCCGCCGCCCGGTTCTGCCACCTGGTCTACGACGTACCGGCCGAACTGGCGGGAGAGGCGGCCGCGTTGATCGCCGCCCGCCGGGCCGGGGTCGGCTGCGCGGTGCCCGGTGCCGGGGAGAACCCCTGGAGCACCCTGCCGCACCAGCTCACCGGCGCCCCGCCGTTCACCGAATCCCCCTGACCCGATCCGGAGTCCGCGTACCGTGACCCGCCGTACCCGGCCCGCGTGGGCCGCCCTCGCCCTCGCCACCGCCACCGCGCTGCTGGCGACGTCGTGCAGCAGCTCAGGCCCGGACGACGAGGACGACCCCTCGGCCGACGCCACCGCGGCCCCGCCCCCGGCGGCCACCGCCGCGCCCGTCCCGGGTACCGCCACCGCACCGGCCTCCCCGGGGACACCGAGCACACCGGACTCGCCGGGCACCCCCGGCACACCGGACGCGCCGTCCGCTCCCACCGTCCCGGGCTCGCCGACCGCGTCCGGCCGCCCCCCGGCCCCGCCCGGCACCCCTGGCACCCCCGGCACACCCGCCGTCCCGGCCACCCCGGGCACGCCCAACACCCCCGGCGCGCCCGGCACTCCGGGCACCCCCGGTACGCCCGGCGCCACCGGCGCCCGCTGGCAGCCCACCCCCGGCCTCGCCTGGCAGTGGCAACTCGGCGGCGGCGTCGACCAGTCGGTCGACGTCCCGGTCTACGACATCGACGGCTTCGAGACCGACGCCTCCGTGGTCGCCGCCCTGCACGCCAAGGGCCGCAAGGTGATCTGCTACATCAACGCCGGTTCCTGGGAGGACTTCCGCCCCGACGCCGCCGCCTTCGCCCAGGCCCTCCAGGGCTCGGGCAACGGCTGGAAGGGCGAGAAGTGGTTCGACATCCGCAAGATCGACCAGCTGCGGCCCCTCATGGCGGCCCGCTTCGACATGTGCCGGCAGAAGGGCTTCGACGCGGTCGAACCCGACACCATCGAGGCCTACAACCAGAACAGCGGCTTCCCGCTGACCGCGGACGACCAGCTCCGCTACAACCGGATGCTCGCCGGGCTCGCCCACGAACGCGGCCTGGCGATCGGTCTGAAGAACGACCTGGAGCAGGTCCCGGCACTGCTGGACGACTTCGACTTCGCCGTGAACGAGGAGTGCGCGCAGTTCGACGAGTGCGCCCGCCTCTCCCCCTTCATCCAGGCGGGCAAGGCGGTCTTCCACGTCGAGTACAAGCTGGGCACCGAGAAGTTCTGCGCCCGCACCAAGGCACTGGGCTTCAGCTCGATGCAGAAGAAGCTGGAACTGGACGCCTGGCGCAAGCCCTGCTGAGGAGGCCGGGTCCGGCGCCCACGGGCCGCCGGACCGCCGGTCGTTCGGACGCGGAGGTTACTTGACGGCCAGCCAGACGACGGCACCCAGCACCGCGAGGGCGACCACGGCGATCACCGCGATCAGACCGGTGCGGCTGCTGCCGTTGTTGCCGCCGTAGGTGTTCACGGAGCCCGGGGCCTGGGGTGCCGGGGTCTCCTCGACGAAGGCCCGGAACATCTGGGTGCTGCCTGCGGGGTCGTACTCGTTGTCAGCCATGGCAGGGACTCTAACGAATCCGCGGACCACCCCGACACCCGGTCTCCGCACTACGGACGTGCGACGGGCGTGTGAAGTCCGCCTCGTTCACGGAATGCCCACCCGGTTGATCGGGTTGACTCGGACCATGACCGATTCCCGCAGCGACGCCCCCCGTTACGTGCAGCTCGGCAGCTCCGAGCTCTCGGTGTTCCCGCTCTCCCTCGGCGGCAACGTCTTCGGCTGGACCGCCGACGAGGCCGAGTCCTTCGCCGTCCTCGACGCCTACGCCGCGGCCGGCGGCAACTTCGTCGACACCGCCGACACCTACTCCTCCTGGGTGCCGGGCAACACCGGCGGCGAGTCCGAGGCCATCATCGGGAAGTGGCTGCGCGCCCGCGGCAACCGCGACTCCGTCGTCGTCGCGACCAAGGTCGGCCTGCACCCCGAGGCGCGCGGACTGAGCGCGGCCAACATCAAGGCCTCGGCCGAGGGCTCGCTGCGCCGCCTCGGCGTCGACCACATCGACCTCTACTACACCCACCAGGACGACGACACCCCGGTCGAGGAGTTCGTCACCGCCCTGGACGCACTGGTGCGCGAGGGCAAGGTGCGCGCCGTCGCCGCCTCCAACATCGGCGCCGACCGGCTCGCCGAGGCGCTCGCCTTCGCCGAGCGCGAGGGCCTGGCCGCGTACACCGCCGTCCAGCCGCACTACAACCTGGTCTCCCGCGGCACCTTCGAGGGACCACTGGCCGACGTGGTCGCCGCGCACGGCCTCGCCACCGTGCCGTACTACGCGCTGGCCTCCGGCTTCCTCACCGGCAAGTACCGCCCGGGCGGCGCCGCGGTGACCAGCGCCCGCGCCGAGGGCGCCGGCCGCTACCTGGACGACCCGCGCGGCCCCAAGGTGCTGGAGGCGCTCGACACCGTGGCCGCCGAGCACGACGTCGAACTCGCCACCGTCGCCCTGGCCTGGCTCGCCGCCCGGCCGACGGTCGCCGCCCCGATCGCCAGCGCCCGCACCGTCGACCAGCTCCCGCCGCTGCTGGCCGCCGCCGCGCTGGAGCTCACCCCGGCGCAGACCGCCCTGCTGGACGACGCCTCGGCCTGACCCCCGTCCGCGCGGAAGGGGTGCGCCGTCCACGGGCCGTGGACGGCGCACCCCTTCGTGTTCTCCCGCTGCGGCCTTCCGCTACGGCCCTCCGCTAGGGCCGGCCGAAGTGGGTCGGGTAGAAGCCGCTGCTGATCGTCGACACCCGGACCGTCTTGCCCGGCCGTGGTGCCTCGACGAACTTGCCGCCGCCCAGGTAGATCCCCACGTGGTGGATGCCCGAGGCCCGGCCGCTGTCCGACCAGAACAGCAGGTCGCCGCGGCGCAGCTGACCCGCGGTGATCGGCGTGGTCGCCGCGTACTGGTCGTCGGCCACCCGCGGCAGGTCGATGCCCGCCCGCCGGTAGGCCTGCTGCACCAGCCCCGAGCAGTCGTAGCCGGAGGGGCCGTTGCCGCCCCACACGTACGGCTTGCCCTGCTGGGCGAGCGCGTACTCGATCGCCGACTCCAGCCGGCCGGCCGAACGCGTCTCGGTCGGCGCGGGCGCGGGGCTCCCGGCCGACGGCGCCGAGCCGCCGCCGGACTGGCCGGACTGGCCGGACTGGCCGGACTGGCCGGACTGGCCGGTGCGGCTCAGGTAGACGTCGTAGTGGCTGGTGTAGCGCCACTCACCGCTGCCGTTCTTGAACCAGTACTTCGAACCGTCCCAGCCCTGCCGCATCCCGCCGGAGGAGGCCGAGCCGTTGGAGACGGCCGTCCGCGGGGCGGTGGAGCCGGAAGCGCCGCCCCCGACCGCGCTGGTGTACACGCTGTAGTGGCTGGTGTAGCGCCACTCACCGCTGCCGTTCTTGAACCAGTACTTGGAGCCGTCCCAGCCCTGCTTGCCCGGCGCGGCGTGCGCGGACCCGGCACCGGCGGTCAGTCCGACCACCCCGGCGCCGGCCAGCACCGTGGTGGCCAGGCAGGTATTTCGCACCGCCCGGTGTATTCGGCCCCCGCCGTGCGGCTCCGCCGGGCGGGCGGTGCGCGGCCGGGCCGCGCAGTTCGGGCAGGCGCAGCCCGTGATCGCCGGGATGCTGCCGAGGCTCTCCTCGAAACCGATCAGCGCCGTGTCGTCCGCGTCCGCGAACGCCGGGCCGGCGTCCGTGCCGGTGGCTATCCTCATGCCGGTCGTCCTTCCTTCCGCCCGGCCCGGGCGGCCGGGGGCGGTACCGAGGCGGCCACTCCGGCCGGGGCGACGAAGGCGACCAGCAACTGCTCCATCAGCGCGCTCCGGGCCGCTTCGTCCAGCTCGTGCGCGGTGGCGCGCTCCAGTCGGCGCACGGCGAGCGCCGCCGCCTCCACCGCGTCGTCCACCAGCACCGTGCGCAGTCCCGCGTCGAGGTCGGCCAGCCGGCGCCGGCGCATCGACTCGGCCACCTCCGGCGCGTAGTCCAGGGCCAGCGGCTGCACCGAGTAGACCTCCAGGCCGGCCGGCGCGACCTCGGCGGCCAGCGCCCGGGTCAGCTCGTCGGCGAACCACTGGCCGTCGCGCAGCGCGGGCCCGGGCGCCGCGTTGCTGTCGCAGGGCAGGGTGGAGGCGGTCCGGGTGAGCACCGCCTGGACCTGCTCCCGCAGGTAGCTCTCGTGGTCCTCGATCGCCAGCATCGCGCGGGCGGTGTCCTTGACCCGCCAGACGATCAGCAGCCGGACGACGATCGGCGTCCCGGTGCGGTCGACCACCTTGACCGGCTCGCTGCGCCAGTGCCGCAGCCGGACGTCCACCCGGCGGCGGCGCAGCAGCGGGTTGACCCAGACCAGGCCGGTGCGGCGGACGGTGCCCCGGTAACGGCCCCAGCGGGTGAGCACCCGGGTCTCGCCGCCCGCGTTGGCCAGCAGGCCGGCGAGCGAGAGGACGAGGAGCAGCCCGGCGGCACCGACCGCGGCCACCGAACGGGCGGTCACCTCGGCCTGGCCGCTGGCCCGGGCGGCGTCCGTGCGAAGGTCGGGCAGCGCGTCCCAGTACGGGATGACGCCGTCGCGCACCAGCACGAGCAGGACGGCGACCGTGCCGAGCAGCAGCCCGAACAGGGCGACCCAGCCGGGCAGCGCGGCTGCGGTGTGCTCGCGCAGCGTCTGGTCGGCGCGCGGGGGGCGGCGCGAGGTGCCGGCGGCCGCGCCGGCGGTCGCGGTGTCCGGCTCCTCGTCCGCCGTCGGGACCGTCGGGGCCAGCGACGGCAGCGGGGCGGTCGTGGTGGTGCGGTCCGCGGGGTCCGCCGTCTCCAGGGGATCGCGCAGGTCGACGGGCGTGCCGACGGACGGACCCGGGACCACCGCGATCGGGGTGGTGGCCGGGCTGTGGTCGGCCGGCATGGCGGGCCTGGGCGGCCGCGCCGCCCTGGCCAGCGGGCTGGAGCCGGAGGCGGAACGTTCCGGCAGCGCCGGCGGGAACGCCTTGGGCAGGTGGTCGGGTCGCTGCGAAGAATCGCGGGTGACGTCCATGCACGGATCCTCAGGTTCAGTGTGTCGCGCAACGGGCGGCCCGGATCTGACGGGCAGTGCCAGAGTCAGGCTAAGTTCATACGTCATCAAATGCGACATTTGAGCCAGTGCGTGTCGACATTTCCTGACGAATCATCCGAAGCCCGACCTGACGCGCAGGCACATGAGTGGACAAAGGGAACGGTTCAGCGCCGCCGGGGGCCGGATCCCCGGGTGACCACCCGGCGGGTGATCAGTCCGATCCCGGTGAGCATCAGCAGGACCCCGGCGAGCGCGCCGCGCCAGCCGTTCGACCGGTGCCGGTCGGTGGCCGTCGCCGCCGACGACGGCTGCTCCGCGTCGGCGGTGTCGGCTGCCTGGGCCGCCGGCGGCGGCGCGGCCGGCGTCCGGTCGGCCTGCTCCCGGTCCGGGGTGCCGGTGGGAAGGACGGCCGGGGTCGTGGTCGGGGTCGGTGACGCGGTCGGGATCGCGGTCGGACCCGGACTCGGGGACGTCGGGGCCGGGGACGTCGGGGCTGCGGAGGTGGGAGGCGGGGACGCGCTCCGGGTCGCGGTCGGGGTCGGGGACGAGGAGGGAGTCGGGCGCGCCGTCGTCGGACCGGCCCCCGCCGCCGTGGGCGTCGGCGCCGCCGGCCTGGCCACCACCACGGTGACCGGTGGCACGACGATCGGCAGCAGCCCCGGCGGAACGGGATCCGGCCCGGCATCCGGCACGGGGACGGACGGGGTGGGAACGGACGGAACGGGAACGGACGGGGTCGGGACGGCGGCGGTCGGGGACGGGACCGCCGGGACGGACGCAACGGGCGCCGGCGCGGGCGCGGCCCCGGTCACGGTCATGGTCGGGACGGCGGCGGTCGGGGACGGGGCCGCCGGGGCGGCGACCGCCGGGGACGGGACGGCGGCCGAGGCAGCGGGCGCCGAGGGGGTGGGCACGGCCGTGGGCCTGGCCGAGGGGACGGCCGAGGGGACGGCCGAGGTCGGCACCGCCGCCGAGGGCGCGGACATCGCCGGCCCCGTGGGCGTCGCGGCCGGGGGCGGCGTGACCACCGCCGACGGCGTCGCGGCGGACGATCCGGACGGCGCGGCCGACGCGGACGGCGCCGCCGATACGGACGGTGCCGCCGACGCGGACGGTGCCGCCGATACGGAGGGCACGGGAGCCGGGCCGACCGGCGCCGGCGTGGGGGCCGTC
This sequence comes from Kitasatospora sp. NPDC002551, assembly GCF_040296005.1. NCBI lineage: Bacteria > Bacillati > Actinomycetota > Actinomycetes > Kitasatosporales > Streptomycetaceae > Kitasatospora > Kitasatospora sp. NPDC002551. The sequence goes on from NZ_JBEOWI010000001.1 coordinate 476,573, forward strand.
GCCGGTGCCGCCGCCTGACCGTCCGCCTCGACCCGGACCGCCACCGCCTCCGCCGCCGTCCCGTTCCCCGCCCGGTCGGTCGCCGTGACGGTCAGCCACTGCTCCCCGTCCGTCAGGTCCCGGTTGGCCGCGCACGTCCAGCTGCCGTCGATGGCCGCCGTCGCGCCGCAGGCGACGATCCGCGCGTCCTCGGCGCCGTGGGCCGGACCGGCGGTGACCAGGACCAGCGCCCCCGGTTCGGCCTTCCCGGCCAGCCGGGGCCGGGCGGCCCTGACGGTCTCCCCGGCGGCCGGCACGGTGAGCACCGGGCGGTCCGGCGCCACGGTGTCGACGACCAGCTCGGCCGACTGCCCGGCGGTCCGGTTCCCGGCGAGGTCGGCGGCGGCCGCGGTGAGCCGGTGCCGCCCGTCCGCCAGGTTCTCCACCGGCAGGCAGGACCAGCCGCCGTCGGCCCGGGCGGCCGTGCTGCACAGGTCGGTCTCCTGACCGTCGGTCGGCCGGTCGACGACGACCACGGTGCCGCCCGGCTCACCGGTGCCGGTCAGCCGGAGGGCGGGGTCGTTGGTGAACTCCGGCAGGGTGAGCGCGGGCGCGCCCGGCGCCGCGGTCCGCACGGTGATCCGGACCGGCTCGCCGGGCAGCGCCGCGCCGGCGCCGCCGGTCAGCACCGGGGTGAGGGTGTGCGGGCCCTCGGCCAGCGCGGCGTCCGGGCGGCAGGACCAGTCGCCGCTCCGGGCGACCCGGGAGCGGCAGAGCGCGGTCGCGCCCTCGCGGACCTCGACGGTGGCGCCGGCCGTCGCCCGCGCGCCGGAGATCCGGGGGCGGGTGTCGGCGAGGGTGGCGCCGTCGGCCGGCCGGGAGATCTCCGGGCGGGCGGCCCCGACGGTCAGCCGGATCCGCTGGTCCAGGACCTGCCCGGAGTCGGCGGAACCCTCGGCCGGCACCAGCCGGGCGGCGTCCCGGCCGATCCGCAGCCGGACCGAGGTCTCGCCGGAGGAGGCGTTGGCGGGGACGGTCCACTCCAGGGTGGCGCTGCGCCCGCCGGGGGCGATCTCGGTCTGCACCCGCTCGGGCGGGTCGAAACGGCCGTTGCGGTCGAAGTCGACCCAGCCGGCCAGGGTGGCGGGCGCGTCGCCGACCGCGACCGGCACGGTGAGCCGGTAGTCGTGGCCGACCGCCGCCTCCTCGGGGTAGCCGAGGGCGGGATCGGTGCCCTCGTCCCGGGTGACCGGTTCCGGGGCGGGGGCGAGCGCGTTGCCGCCGGAATTCCCGGAGGCGATTCCGGCCGTTTCACCGAGGAGGTGCGGCCCGGGATTCGGGACCGTCCGGGAGAATTCCGGCCGGAGCGTTCCGGCAGCCCGCGAGGAAACGTCCGGCCGCGCCCGCTCCGCGGAGATTTCCGGCGTCCGCGCGGGGTCCCCGGGAGCCGCGGGGAGAGCCGCCTCGACGAGGGGGCCGGAGGGCGGGACCGCGTGCCGTTCGGCGGTCCGGGTGCCCGGGGCCTGCCGGGCGACCGAGGGCGGCGGGTTCCAGCCGATCAGCAGCCCGGCGGCGGCCAGGACCGCGGCGGCACCGGCCGCGGCCGGGAACTGTCGGCTCATCCGGCTCTCCTTCGCATCGGCTGCCGGAACGGCCTGGATGGCCGGGCAGTCTGGACACACGATCAGACAAAACGGAATCACGATCCTGAGCCGGTCCTACCGCGACACTTGCACGCTTGGCCGCATGACACCCGATTGGCGGCCCTCCGACCGGCAGGACGGGATGTACCCGAAAGGACTGCATTTCACCCATTAGGCGAGGTATCACGGGGTACGCGCGAGGAATCCCGGCGGAAGGGCCGTGTACCGACGTCCGGGATCCGACCACGCACCGGTCGCATCCGTTCGAATACCCGGAACCGTCGACGGACGGCGGGAGGGGGCGACGGGAGGGTCCGGATCCGGCCACCGGCCACCCGGCGCGGTCGCACCCGAGCCGCGGCGGCCCGGGGAACGCAGAAACCCCCGGCCGATGGCCGGGGGTTTCTCACTGGTGCGCTCAGCAGGATTCGAACCTGCAACCTCTTGATCCGTAGTCAAGTGCTCTATCCGTTGAGCTATGAGCGCAAGTTCCGGGCGGACCCGGTCTTGCGGGGTTTGGTGCGCTCAGCAGGATTCGAACCTGCAACCTCTTGATCCGTAGTCAAGTGCTCTATCCGTTGAGCTATGAGCGCTCGCCCTGGCGAACGTTCCTCCGGGGCGGTGCGGGGACAACATTACATGACCTGCGGCGCGGGACGAAATCGATTGATCCGGGCACCTCGGACCCCTCGCTCGAACAGGCCGGAGACCCCTCCCCGCCGGCCCCGCGCCCGGTCCCGTCCGCCCCTGCCCGGCCCCACCCGGTCCCGGAGATCGCCGCCCGACCGCCCCCGGAGATGCGAAGAGCCCCGCCGACAAGATCGTCGACGGGGCTCCCGGCTGGCGGAGGCTGAGGGATTTGAACCCTCGATCAGGAATAACCCCGAAACCGCATTAGCAGTGCGGCGCCATAGACCGGACTAGGCGAAGCCTCCTCCACATGGAGCAAGCCCGCGTGCGCGGACCCGTTCCCTGTGCCTGTGATGATGCCACAACCCGGGGGCCCGGCACCAACCGCCGACCACGTTACTAGGCGGGTCGTCCCCACCGCAAAGAAGAATGAGATACTGCCCTCTCCGGAGAGAGCTGCCCTGAGCCGAGGAGACCTGTCGACGTGAGCAGCAGGCCGATCCGAGGCGCTGCTCGCCTCGCCGCCATACTCGACGCCCTGCCCGACGCGCTGTTGCTGGTCAACAGCAACGGCACCGTCGTCGATGCCAACACCGCGGCCGTGCACGCGCTCCAGGCGCCCGGCACCTCGCTGGTCGGCATGGGCGTGCTCGACCTGCTCCCGGAGTTCGACCCCAGCCGGATCCCCGGCTCGATGCGGCCCGCCGCCCGCGAGGACGAGGCGCTCGACCGCCCGGTCCGGATGACCGCCCGGCGCACCGACGGCACCACCTTCCCCGTCGAGGTGTCCGGCAACGACTTCGACGACGACGGCTCCGGCTCGGGCTCCGGCTACGCGCCCCCGGCGCCCTACGACCCGTACCGCGAGGGCTCCCGCTCCTCCGACCTGCTCCTGCTGCTGGTCCGCGACCTGACCGGCCGGCTCGGCGTCGAGGCGGAGCTGCGCCGCCAGCACAAGCAGACCGAGATGATCCTGCGGGCCGCCGCCGAGGGCGTGCTCGGCGTCGACCTCGAAGGCCGCTGCGTGCTGGTCAACCCGGCCGCCGCGCACATCCTGGAGTACCGGGCCAGCGAGCTGGGCGGCCGCGAGCTGCACCCGCTGATCCAGCACTCCCGGGCCGACGGCACCCCGCTGGCGCTGGAGGAGTCGGCGCTGCTGGACACCCTGACCTCCGGGCGCAAGCACCGGGTGCGCGGCACCGTGCTGTGGCGCAAGGACGGCCGGCCGGTCACCGTCGACCTCACCACCGCCCCGGTCCGGGACGGCGACCAGCTGGTCGGCGCCGTGATGACCTTCACCGACCGCAGCCGCGAGCTGGCGCTGGTCGCCCGCAACGAGCACCTCACCGCCGTCCTGGAGAGCGAGCTGGGCGGTGCGCTGACCGCGCTGCACCGGCGGATCGACGCGCTCGCCGCCGACCCGGCCGGACAGCTGTGGCCGGAGGCCAACTGGACGCTGCGCCGGCTGGCCGACGAATGCCGCCGGTACGGCAAGCTGATCGAGGGTGTGCTGGCCCACCAGCGCTGCGAGGCCGGCGAGGGCGCCGGGGCCGGCACGGACGGCAAAGGTGGAGCGGACGGCAAGGCCGGTACGGACGGCAAGGCCGGCCGGAAGGCCGCCGAGCGGGTGCCCGTCGCGCTGGACAAGGTGGTCCGCCGGGCCGTCGAGCAGGCGGGCGAGCTGGTCGGCCCGGGCCGGGTGCGGTTCTCGGTGCACGCCGCCGCCGTCGAGGTGATCGCCGACGAGCAGCGGCTCGCCCAGGCGCTGGCCCACCTGGTCGCCGACGTCAGCGGCATCGGCCTCGCGCTGGACGACGCCGCCCCCGAACTCCCCTCCCCCGGACTCGCCGCCCCCGGCACGCCCGCCCTGCCACCGGCCGGCGGCGAGGCGCCGGCCGTGGTGCTCGCGGCCGCCCAGCGCGGCGAGGTCGCCCGGGTGGAGATCCGCGGACCCGGACGCGGCGGCAGCCCCGTCCACCTGCCGATAGCCCGGGCGGTGGTCGAGCGCCACGGCGGGGTGCTCCAGCCGCACGAGCTGCCGGGACGCGCCGGCACCACGTACGTCGTCGAGCTCCCGCTGGACCCGGCCGCCGCCAAGGCCGCCGCCGAACGGGCCTCCGCCGAGGGCCGCTCGGACCGGCCGAAGGAGAGCGACAGCGCCGTCCTGCCCGACCTGCCGGGCATCCCGCAGCTGCCGACCGCGGCCCAGGACGAGGAGCCGGCCGCCGCCGAGGGCTCCGCGCCGGGCGGCCCGGGCGCCGGTGATCCGGCGGAGGGCGCCTCCGAGGGCACGCCGGGTGGTGCCGCGGGCGCCGAGCGCGGCGGGGCCCCGGAGGCCCGCACCGCCGAGGCCCCGGCCGGCCCGGCGACGGCCGGCGGTGCGCCGGGCGAGACCCCGGCCGTCGAGCAGCGGCGCGGACGCCGCGGCCGGCCGGCCGTCGAGCCGCCGCCCGCCGCCCCGGAGCAGCCGGGCCACGACGGCGGCGCGGACGCCCCCGGCGGCATCGCCCCGCACCTCCCCGCCGACCAGTGGCCCAACGCCCCCGCCCGGATCGAGCGGGCCGTCCCCGAGCAGTGGAACGGCACCGGCAACGACCCCGCGTACGGACGCCAGGGCCTGGGCGGTCCGCGCGGGCCGCAGACCGACCCCTGGGGCAAGGACGACGGCCGCTCCGGCACCGCCTACGCCGTCCCGGTCGACGGCGGGCGCCCGGACGAGGGCCCCGGAGACGGGAACGGCGGCCCCGGTGGCCCCGGTGGCCCCATGGCTTCCGGCACTTCCGGTGCTTCCGGATCCGACGAACGCCGGCCCGCCGGTGTCGAGGGCGGTGCGCGCGGGCCGATCGCGCTCGGCCCGGGCGGCGGGTCCGCCCCGGAGGCGCCGTCCGACCGTGACGGGAGCGACACCGAGCCCCGGCCGTCCCGGCGCCGCCGCGCGCTGCCCGGCGCGGAGGACTCCTCCGGCGGGTTCGCCCTGCCCGGCGGCACCGACACCCCCGTCTACCCGGGGCTGGAGCACGCCCTGCCGGCCGGTCCGGCACCCGCCGCACCCGAGCCCGCGGCGCCCACGCCGACCGGGCGGCGGCGCCGGCTGGCCGTGCCGCCCGGTCCCGGCGGCGAGGCCGGCTCCGCGCCCGAGGGCACCCCGGCGGGCGGCTCCGCGCTGCCCGCGCTGCCGGCCGCCGTCCCGGCGCTGCCCGGCCCCCCCGGCACCGCGGCTCCTTCCGGCTCCCCCGACGGCGACGGACGGGAGGGCGGCCCGCGTCCGGTCGGCAGCGGCCTCGCCGAGCTGGCCCCGCCGCGCCCGCTCGGCGCGCCCGGTTTCCCCGGCCAGGCCGGTCCGGCCGGTGCCGTCGTGCCCGTGACCCCGGTGGCGCCCGGTGCCGACGCCCGGCCCGCGCCGCGCGCGATGGCCGAGCTGCCCGCCGCGTCCGGCGCGCCCGTTCCCGTCCCGGCCGTCCCGGGTGCCCCGCAGGGCACCGCCCCGGTGGCCCTGCCGAGCGGCCGCGGGGGGACCGGCGAGCACGGTTCGCTGCCCTCCCCGGCCCCCGACGGCGGCCCGCGCCGGCTGCTGGTCTGGCCCGAGCCCGACCCGGCCACCCGCCAGGCGCTCCAGGACCGCGGCTACCGCCCGGTGATCGTCCGCTCCCGCGAGGAGGTGGACGCGCAGGTCGCCGGTTTCCCCGCCGCGCTCTTCGTCGACCCGCTGACCGGGCCGATCACCCGCACCGCGCTGCAGTCGCTGCGCACGGCGGCACTGAACAGCCGGGTCCCGGTGCTGGTCACCGCCGGCCTGGGGCAGGCCACCCGGGACGCCGCGTACGGCGCCGACCCGGCCGTCCTGCTGCGCGCCCTCGCCCCGCGCGACGGCGAGAACCACGCCCCGCGGGTCCTGCTGGTCGAGGGCGACCCGGACATCGCCGCCGCGATGATCGGCAGCCTGGAGCGGCGCGGGATGCACGTCGAGCACGCGGTGGACGAGAACGACGCCGTCGCCCGGGCCAGCAGCGTGCAGCCCAACCTGGTGGTGATGGACCTGCTCCAGATCCGCCGCCGGCGGGTCGGCCTGCTGGACTGGCTGCGCGCCAACGACCGGCTGCACCGCACCCCGCTCGTCGTCTACACCTCGGTGGACCTCGACCCGCGCGAACTGCCCCGGCTGCGCACCGGCGAGACGGTGCTCTTCCTCGCCGAGCGCTCGACCAGCGACGACGTGCAGTCCCGGATCGTCGACCTGCTCGGGCGGATCGGCGCCATGGGCGAGGCGGGCGTCGCCGCCGCGGGCTGAGCCCCGGGCACGACGAGGGCCGGCCACCCCTTTCCCGGGGTGACCGGCCCCCGCCCGTCTCGGACCTACTCCTTGCCGAGGCGGGTGACGTCCAGCTTCTGCGCCGCGTAGTCGGCGCGGATCACCTTCTTGTCGAACTTGCCGACCGAGGTCTTCGGCACCGACTCGACGATCGCCCAGCGCTCCGGCAGCTGCCAGGAGGCGATCCGCCCGGCGAGGAACGCCCGCAGCTCCGGCAGCCCCGCGGTGGCGCCCGGCCGCAGCACGACGGTGGCCAGCGGCCGCTCGCCCCACTTCTCGTCCGGGACGGCCACCACGGCGGCCTCGGCGACCTCCGGGTGGGCCATCAGGTGGTTCTCCAGGTCCACCGAGGAGATCCACTCGCCGCCGGACTTGATCACGTCCTTGGCCCGGTCGGTCAGCGTCAGGTAGCCGTCCGCGGTGATCGTGCCGACATCGCCGGTGCGCAGCCAGCCGTCCTCGGAGAACTTGTCGTCCGGGCGCTGCGGGTCCTGGCCCGCGCCCCCGTAGTACGCCCCCGCGATCCACGGGCCGCGCACCTCCAGCTCGCCGGCCGAGACCCCGTCGTGCGGCATCCGCTCGCCGCCCGGGCCGATCAGCCGGGCCTCGACGGAGGCCGGGAAGATGCCCTGGGTGACCCGGTAGGGCCACTCCTCCTCCGGGGTCAGGCCGCCCGGCGGCTGGGCGAAGGAGCCGAGCGGCGAGGTCTCGGTCATGCCCCAGGCGTGGATGACGCGGATGCCGTGGCGCTCCTCGTAGCCCTGCATCAGCGACGGCGGACAGGCCGAGCCGCCGATCACCACCATGCGCAGGCTGGAGGTGTCGTAGTCGCCGGCGTCCAGCTCGTCCAGCAGGCCGCTCCAGATCGTCGGCACGGCGGCGCTGACCGTGGGCCGCACGGCGGCGATCATCTCGGCCATCGGCCTGGGCTGGAGGAAGCGGTCCGGCATCAGCAGGTTGGCGCCGGACATGAAGGCGGCGTGCGGGATGCCCCAGGCGTTGACGTGGAACATCGGCACGACCGGCAGCGCGGTGTCGCGCGGGGTGAAGGCGAAGTTGTCGCCGGTGTTGACCTGGAGGCAGTGCAGGTAGACCGAACGGTGGCTGTAGAGCACGCCCTTCGGGTCGCCGGTGGTGCCGGAGGTGTAGCAGAGCACGGCGGCCTGGCGCTCGTCGATGTCGGACTGCCAGGGGTAGGCGGTCGGCCGGTCCGCGATCAGCTCCTCGTAGTCGTGCACGCCGCCCGCGAAGCCGGCCAGCACCGACCGGTCACCGGGGCCGCTGACCACGATGTGCCTGAGGGTCGGGGCCAGCTCGGGCAGCACCGCCGCCAGCAGTGGCAGGACGGTGCCGTTGACGATGATCACGCGGTCGGCGGCGTGGTTCACGATGAAGGACAGCTGGTTCGCCGGGAGCCGCAGGTTGAGGGTGTGCAGCACCGCGCCCATCGCCGGCACCGCGAGGTAGGCCTCCAGGTGCTCGGCGTTGTTCCACATCAGGGTGGCGACGCGGTCGTCCGCCGTCACGCCGAGCTCGTCGCGCAGGGCCCAGGCGAGCTGCGCCGCCCGCGCCCCGACCTCCGCGTACGTCCGGACCACCGGGCCGGTGCCGTCCCAGGTGGTGACCGTCGACCTGCCGTGGATGGTGGACCCGTGCTCCAGGATCCTGGCGACGGTGAGCGGTACGTCCTGCATCGTGCTGAACACGGGTCCTCCTCGACCTGGGCGGCACTGCGGCGGCTCCTGCCCCGGCCCGGCCGGCTGACGGCTACTGGGCGGTAATACGGGCAGTAGGCCCCGATTCTGCCGCGCCGCTTCCCCGGTGTCAGTATCCCGGCGGCGTTGCCCCGATCACGACCCGGCCACGGTCCGGCCACGTTCTCCCCGGTGGACGGGGTGGTCCGGGCCGCCGGGGCGGCGGCCGGAATACTGGGGGCATGGGCGACGGACGCGGCGAACGGCGGGTGGGGCGGGGTCTGGCCGGGTTCCGGGTACCGTGCCCGTGCTGTTCCGGCGGGGTGCGGACGCAGCCGCGGATGGGTCTGCGGACGGGGCGCACCGGCACCGGATACGTCCCGGAGACCTGCCGCTACTGCCAGGGCCGGGGCTGGCGGGGGCTCGGGCCTGGCGCGTGACCGGCCCGCGCGAGCGACCGGCCCGCGCCGCGTTCGGTGGGCCGCCGCGTCGACCGGTGGGGCGCCCCGATGGGTGGGCCGCCCTGTTTCGGTGGGCCGCCGCCCTGATCGGTGGGCCGCCACGTCAACCGGTGGGGGCCCTGATTCGGTGGGCCGTCAGCCGGCCAGCGGGGCGTCGACCTGGTTGCGGTCGACGGTGAGCGTCGCCCCGCCGTAGGTCTCCTCCACGTTGCCGCGGTACTGGTGGATCCGCTGGTGCTCGGACCACAGCTCCGCGGTGAGCGGCCCGCCCCCGGCGGTGTCGGCGTGGCCGTCCCAGCGGGCGTACCAGAGGGTGTCGGGCAGCGGCGAGCTGCCGGCCCGGGCGGCCGCGGCGAGGTCGGCGATGCCGGAGTCGAGGCTGGAGTAGAAGCCGGAGCGGTACCCGGCGGCGTGCAGCGCCTGGGTCCAGCCGACGGTGAAGTCGACGACCGCCTGACCGCAGGCGGGGTCGCGCAGCGGGTAGGCCTCGATGTCCAGGAAGACGGGGCTGCCGGGGCCGAGCCCGACCGTCCGCAGGCCCTCGACCGCCTCGGCCGCCTCCTCGCGCCCCTGCTGGGCGGCCCGGGCGGGGTCGATCCGCTTCGGCTTGCGCTTCAGGTCGCTGCACGGGGCCTGCAGGCCGACGTGGACGGGCATGAACCGCCACCCCATCGCCCGGGCCCGCCGCACCCAGTCGGCGGTGAGCAGCGGCTGGGTACAGCCGCGCTGACTGCCGCTGGTGTAGATGCCGAGCGCCCCGTACGGCGAGGTGTCGCTCCAGGCCCGCAGGGTCTCCAGCGGGGGCGCGGTGCAGGCGTCGAAGGCCGCGCCGGCGTAGAGGTCGCGGAGACGGGCGGCGGGCGGCCCGAGCCGGTCGGGCAGGACGGCGGCCCGGATGCGCGGCACGGCGGCGGCCACCGGAACGGCGTCGTCGGCGCCCGCGCCCGGACCGCCGGCGGCCAGCAGGAGGACGAGGGAGGCGGCGGCGAGGGCCGCGAGGCGGAGATGGCGCACGCCGCCTTGATACTGACGGACCGTCGGCCCATGGCCGCAGCCGCGCCGTGAGCGCCGCCGAAGCTCACCCTTTCAGACGCACCCGTCCGCATCCGTCCCGATTCTGGTAACGAGCTTGCTGCCCAGTGGCTCCTTACGGCAAACTCACCACCATGCCCACCTCCCATCCCAGCGAAACCTCCGCCCCGACGCCGGCCGCCGCCGTCGCCGAGGCGCTTGCCATGCCGCCCGCCCCCAAGGGCGAGCCCGCCGGCGAGCGGGGCAGCTGGCGACGAGGCGGGGCGCCCGGCGAGGGACTGCCACCGGACGCACGACCCGGCCGACCGACCGGCCGACGGTTCCCGAACTTCCTGCGGCGCCCGGAGACGATCCCGGCGCCGTTGCTCTGTCTGGCGGCGATGTTCCTGGTGCAGACCGGGATCGCGTTCTCCAAGCCGCTCTTCGGACCGCTCGGGGTGAGCGGCACCACCTTCCTGCGGCTGGGCTTCGCGGCGGTCGTCCTGCTCGCCGTCACCCGGCCGCGGCTGCGCGGGCGCCGGCCGCGCGACCTGGCCGCCGCCGCCCTGCTCGGCATGGCCTCGGCCGGTATGACCCTGCTGTTCGCCGGGGCGATCGACCGGCTGCCGATGGGCACCGCCGCCACCATCGAGTTCCTCGGCCCGCTCGCGGTGGCCCTGGTCTTCGCGCGCCGCGCCAGCCATCTGCTCTGGGCGCTGCTCGCGGCCGGCGGCGTGGCGCTGCTCACCCTGCTCGGCGAGGGCGGGGAGGGCGGCGGGCTCGACCCGGTCGGCCTGCTGTACGCCTTCGGGGCGGCCGCCTGCTACGCCGCGTACATCCTGTTCACGGACAAGGTCGGGGCGGCGTTCCAGGGCTTCCAGGGGCTGGCCGTGTCGATGACGGTCGGCGCACTGACGGTGGCGCCGTTCGGGCTCGGCCAGGCCTGGGACGGGCTGACCGCGCCCGGCGCCTCGCCGCTGATGCTGCTGCTCGCGGTGGCCGGGGTGTCGCTGCTGCTGCCGGTGATCCCGTACGCGCTGGAGATGACGGCGCTGCGGCGGATGCCGCAGCGGGTGTTCAGCGTGCTGGTCAGCCTGGAGCCGGCGGTCAGCGCGCTGGTCGGCCTGGTGGTGCTGGGCCAGTTGCTGGGCGCCGCTCAGCTGGCGGGCATCGGCTGCGTGGTGGCGGCGAGCGTCGGGGCCACGCTGACCGGGCGGCGCTGAGGCACGAGGCCGGTCGGGGTGAGCCGGGGGCGCGCATCGGGTCGATGCGCGCCCCCGGGCGTTCGGGGGCTGCGGTGCTGTGGCTCTGTGGCGCTACGAGGGTTCGGCGCAACGGCACTACGGCCAGAGCAGGGTGCGCGACCACTCCGGGGTGCGGACCGGGCCGGTCCGGGTGTAGCGGAGCCGGACGTGGTGGCGCTCCGCGTCGCCCTGCCAGAACTCCACCTCGTTGGCCCAGAGCGTGTAGACGGCGTGCCCGGCGGCGACCGCGTCCGGGGTGGCCTCCAGCCGGCGGCGGGCCACCGCCACCGCCTCCTCGTACTCGGCCGGCGAGGCCAGCGGCTCGCTCTGCCGCCCGACCAGCGCGCCGATCCGGGCGGCCGGGGAACGGGTGGCGAACTCGGCCCCCGCCACCTGGTCGGCGGCCCGTTCGACGGTGCCGCGCACCCGCACCTGGCGGCCGAGCTGCGGCCAGTAGACGGTCAGCGCGGCGGCCGGATGGTCGGCGAGCTGGCGGCCCTTGGGGCTGTCGGCGGCGGTCGAGAAGACCCAGCCGGTGCCGGAGGCGTCCACGTCGCGCAGCACCAGGACGCGGGCGTCCGGCGTGCCGTCGGCGTCGACCGTGGAGAGGGTGAACACCTGCGGGTCCAGCACGCCGGCGTGCAGGGCGGTGGCGAGCCAGTCCACGAAGAGCGGGCCGGGCTCGGCCGGGGCCGCCTCGGCGTCGAAGGTCGGCAACGGGCGGGCCATCGGCGGACGGCCGAGCATCAGCTCGGGCACGGACCGGGGCGCGGCCGGAGCCGGCTCCCCGCCGGGCCCGGGGCCCGGTGCAGGCCTGGTCTCGCCGGGGCCGGTCAGGCCCTCCTCCTCCGCTGCCATCGAGCCCTTCCTTCCGGTTGCCGCGGCCGCAGCCCCGCGGCGAGCCGGCCGCCGGGGGCGGGCCGGGCACGGGGGTGCGCTGTCGGAGCGCAACCGTACCGCCGTACGGTGACGGCGCCGGGCGCGGGCCCTGGACTGGACCTGTTCCCGGCCCCGGACGCGCCCGTGGGCGGCACCGACGTGCGGTGCCGCCCACGGGTCCGGTGCGCGGTGACCCTTTCCGCTGCCCGGTGACGCGTTGTGCGATCTGTGACCCATTCCGATCGCTCGGTTCCGAATGCCTGTCTTCCGATCCACTTCACTGACTGCTTCTGACCTGTCGCGGGTGCTCAGCTCACCCGCGGTCCTCCGGTCCGGCCCGGTCTCCGTCGACGGCGCCCCCGCCGTCGACGGCACCCGGTCGGTGCCCGGGTGTCCGGTCGCTTCAGGAGGAGGCCGGCACGAAGACGATGTTGTAGTTCTCGTTGGACTGGCCGGCCAGGACGGAACCCGCGTTGTCCTTCACCCCGAGGGTGTTGGCCTGGTTCGAGGCGCCGGCTCCGGTGGCCGTCTGCTGGGTGGAGAGGTAGTTGCCGTCGACCGAGCCGAAGACGTTGCCCGTGCCGACGTTCGACACCACACCGCTGCTGGACCCGCCGTTGGCGAGTGCGCCGTTGTCGGCGGCGGCGGAGCCGGCACCGGCGATCAGCAGACCGGCCACGAGCGGGGCCGCCAACGACAGGCCGACCGCCCTTCGGGTTCGGATGCGGGCCATGAGAGCCTCCAAAAGAAACGGTAATCGTGCCATGCGTATGCCATGCGCGTGCCATGCATGCGGGAGTTCGCCGGCCAGACGAACACCTGCTGACTGCGACGTCGGGAGACAGACTTCCGCAACAAATCGACAAAGCACCACCTCCCGGCAGCCTTTTCGCCCTTTAGCGTGATATCCAGCGACCCCGCGCATAATCGCCGGCGCCCCCGACATCACGCCGGCGCACCACCGCTCACCTGCGGCGCAGCATGTCAGCCGACTGCGACGGAGCGCACGGAAGCGGCGCGAGGAGAGTGCGTGGACAACCCCACGCACCACCATGGCGCGCGATGATGACAAACGCGCCCCTTGCCGGGTCGGGTCGCCTTACCCTGTCGACAATTCACGCCATTCTGCGACCGTATGAAAATCAGCAGAACGCTAGACCGCCTTGCCGGGATTGAGAATGCCGAGCGGGTCGAAGACCGCCTTCAGCTGCCGCTGCAGGTCCATCGCCACCGGCCCGAGTTCCCGCGCCAGCCACTCGCGCTTGAGCAGCCCCACCCCGTGCTCACCGGTGATCGTGCCGCCCAGCTCCAGCCCCAGCGCCATGATCTCGTCGAAGGAGCGCTGCGCCCGCGCCGACTGCTCGGCGTCCGCCGCGTCGAAGATGACGATCGGGTGGGTGTTGCCGTCACCCGCGTGGCTCACCACCCCGATGGTCAGCCCGTGCCGCTCGGCGATCGCCGCGACGCCCTCCAGCATCTCGGCCAGCCGCGAGCGCGGCACCGCCACGTCGTCGATCATCGTGGTGCCCAGCCGGTCCAGCGCGGGCAGCGCCAGGCGGCGCGCCTCCAGCAGCAGCTCGGACTCCGCCTGGTCGTCCGCGGGCACCACCTCGGTCGCCCCGGCCGCCCGGCACAGCTCCCCGACGGCGGCCAGTTCGGCCACCCGGTCCGGGCCGTCGAAGGCGACCAGCAGCAGCGCCTGGGTGGACTCCGGCAGCCCCATCCGCCCCAGCTCGTTGACCGCGCGCACGCTCACCCGGTCCATCAGCTCCATCAGCGACGGGGTGAAGCCGCGCGCCATCACCTCGCAGACCGCCGTGCCCGCCGCGGCCGCGCTCGGGAACTCCGCCGCCAGCGCCAGCTGCGGCGCGGGCGCCGGCCGCAGCGCCAGCACCGCGCGGACCACCACGCCCAGGGTCCCCTCGGAGCCCACCAGCAGCCGGGTCAGGTCGTAGCCGGCGACGCCCTTGGCCGTCCGGCGGCCGGTGGACAGCAGCCGCCCGTCCGCCAGCACCACGTCCAGGCCGAGCACGTACTCGCTGGTCACGCCGTACTTGACGCAGCACAGGCCGCCCGCGCCGGTGCCGATGTTGCCGCCGATGGTGCAGGACTCCCAGCTCGACGGGTCGGGCGGGTAGGCCAGCCCCGAGGCGGCGGCGGCCCGGGACAGCTCGGCGTTGACCACGCCCGGCTCGACCACCGCGATCCGGTTCACCGGGTCGAGCTCCAGGATCCGGTTCATCCTCACCATCGACAGCACGATGCAGCCGTCGACGGCGTTGGCCGCGCCGGACAGCCCGGTCCGGGCGCCCTGCGGGACCACCGGCACCCGCAGCGCGGTGGCGGTCCGCATGACGTGCTGCACCTGCTCGACCGTCTCCGGGAAGACCACCACCGCGGGGGTGCCGGCCGGGCAGAAGTCCGCCTTGTCGTGCCGGTAGGCGGCCGTCACGTCCGGGTCCACCGCCAGGGCGCCGGGCGGGAGGCCCTCCGCCAGCCGGTCCGTCAGATCACTCATCGCCGCCTCCGCTCGCACCGCCGTCCCGGGGCGTGTCCGCACCCGTCCGGCCACTCCAGGCTCTCGCACTCTGCCCGCCGCCCGGCCGCCCGGCAAGTACGCCGCCGCTCCGCCGCAGGACGGGCGAGGCCAACGCGAGCAGCCCGGCGGCGCCGGTGGCCGCCGCGCAGAGCGCGGTGGGCACCCGGGGGCCGACCGCGTCGGCGAGCAGGCCGAGCAGCCCGGTCGCGAGCACCAGCGCCGCGCTCTGCGCCAGGGTCAGCAGGGCCTGCACCCGGGAGAGGTGGCCCTCCGGAGCCGACCCCAGCACCAGCGGACCGAGCCGCCCGGCGAACAGCCCCGAGCCGGCCCCCGTCACCACCCCGGCGGCCACCGCCGCCCCCGGCCCCGGCGCCACGGCCAGCAGCGCGGTTCCCGCCGCGGCCACGCAGAGCCCGAACGCCGCGCCGATGCCGGCCCCGGCACCCGCTGCGGCGCCCGCCGCGGCCCTCGTCCACCACCGCTCGCCGTCCTTCCCTCCGCTCCCCGTCCCCCCGCTCCCCTGGCCGCCCCGCCGCGCGAGCAGGCCCGCCACCACCAGCACGCCCGCCGCCTGGCCGCCCGCCACCAGGCCGGCCGCCCCCGCGCCCCACCCGTCCGCCCGGGCCAGCAGCGGAGCGAGGAGCGACACCACCGGCAGCAGGGCCCCGGCCGCCGCCCCGGTCAGCAGCAGCGCCGTCCGCAGCAGCCGGTCCCGCGCCGCCAGCCGGACCCCGGCCGCCGCCTCCGCCAGCAGCCCGGGTGGGCGGTGCGTCCCATACGGCACATGCTGCCGACCGTGCGGCCTCGGCACCGGCACCCGCAGCAGCACCAGCAGGACGACGGTGAAGCTCGCCGCGTCCACCAGCGCCACCCCTGGCAGTCCGCCCGCCGCGACCAGCGCCCCGCCGAGCGGCGCCCCGAGCAGGGCGGCGAGCTGCCCGCCCGCCTGCCGCAGCGCCAGGGCGCGCGGCAGCTGCCCGGTGCCCACGAGCAGGCGCGGCATCGACCCGCTCGCGGGCAGGTAGAACGCGTCCACCACCCCGATCACCACCGCCGCGAGGACCAGCAGCCGCAGCGGGGTGCCCCAGCCGCCGGCCACCGCCGCCAGGGCGAGCGTCGCGGCCAGCATCACCGCGTCCCCGGCGAGCATCACCCGCCGGGCGCCCAGCCGGTCCGCCAGCGCGCCGCCGACCAGCACCAGCGCCGTCCGCGACACCGTGATCGCGGTCAGCACCAAGCCGGCGGCGCCCCCGCCGTGCGCGGCGGCGGCCCAGCCGAGGGCGAAGGCGAGGGCGGCATCGCCCAGCGCCCCGAGCTGTGCCCCGGCGAGCCAGAACAGGTAGGGCGCGGGCAGCGCCTCCCGTGCCGGGTTCGCCGGGCGGGCCCTGCCGTCGGGCGCGCGGGCCCCGGTGGTGGTCGTCATGCCGGCCGACGCTAGGACCCTCGACCGGCTCCAGGGCAAGCCCCGGACGCCCACGCTCCCGACGGTGGACTAGGCCCGCACCACCGGTTCCTGCAGCTCCGTCACCCAGTCCGCCACCTCCTCCGGGCACTCCAGGTACAGCTCCCGCGCGTAGCCGGTCGAGCGGTAGCCGTTCTCCTCGATGAACCGCGCCAGGGCCTGCACGGAGCCCAGCGAATCGTCCATGGAGCCGCGGTGCACCAGGGTCGCCGCCTCGACGGCCGGCAGGTCCACCACCGCGAGGCCGTGCTCCCCGGCCGGGTCGACCGAGGTGGCGACCGGCACGGCCACTCGGATCAGCACCGAACCGTCCCCGTCCCCGGTGTCCTCGTAGCGGGCGACGGACGGCCCGGTGTGCGCGATGCCGGCCGCCGCCAGCCGGCCGCAGAGCTCCTCGAACAGCGGGCCGATCACCGGCCCGATGTCCTGCGGCTCGTAGCTCGCCGCGACCGCCGTCAGCTCGGCCACCCGCACCGGCGGCACCCGCTTCACCACGACATCCTGCGTGGACATGGTCCCCTCGCTCTCGATCGTCCGGAGTCTCGCCTCGACCCGGGCCAGCCGCTCGGCGTCCGCCGCCATCGCCGCGGCGAGCTCGGCCCGCCGCAGCCGCAGCATCCCGCGCAGCTCGGCCGTGTCCACCGCCTCGTCCAGGACGGCCCGCACCTGTTGCAGTGTGAAGCCGAGGTCCTTGAGGGCGATGACCCGGTTGAGCCGGGCCAGTTGGGCCGCCTCGTAGCAGCGGTAGCCGCTGACCGGGTCGACCCGGGCCGGCCGGAGCAGTCCGATGGCGTCGTAGTGACGCAGCATGCGGACCGACACCCGGCCGTGCTTGGCGAAGTCTCCGATGTTCAACATGGTTCCTCCAGTGCAGACCCTCACACGGTGTCACGGTCAAGCACCGGCCTCGCCGTCCGCCCGCCGCCCCGGGCGGCCCGCTCAGTCCGTCACGTCGAACCCCCTCCGCTGGCCCAGCACCTGGAGGCTGCGCTGGCCGGGGATGCCGTTGGCGTCCTCGCCCGCGTAGCCGAGGCTGCGCTGGAACGCGGCGTACGCCTGCACGGAGCGCGTACCGAGCGAGCCGTCCACCCAGCGCTGCTCCAGGAAGCCCTCGTCCGCCAGCGCCTGCTCGACGATCCGCACCTCGCCGCCGTAGGTCTGGTGACCCTGCTCGGCCGCCGGGTCGGTGCGCGCCGCCGAGACGACGTGGGCGAGCGAGACCCGCCGCGGCGAGGGCAGCCGGCCCAGCAGCTGGCGCAGCGACCCCTCGCCCGGCACACCGTCGGCGTCCGGCCCCGAGTACCCCAGACTCCGCTGGAAGTCCTGGTAGTTGAGGGTGTCGGCGTCCCGCCAGTCCTCGTCCGGCCCGGACTGGTAGTGCCGGCCGAAGCCCTGCCGGACGAGTGCCTCGCCCACCTCCCTGACCTGCGGCCCGTGCGCGCCGTAGCCGTACTCCAGCCCGTTGATCGTCACCCGGTACCGGGCGGGCCCGGACCCGCCGCCGGGCGGGGGCAGCGGCGCGCCGCCGGCCACCGCGACGATGCCGGGCATCACGACCTCGCGGAACTGCCGGGCGCGCACGTCCCCCGGGCAGGCCGTCCCGCCGTCCGACCACTCCGGGAACATCCGGTGCACGCCGAAGCCCGGCTGGTCCCACTCCGGGCAGATCCGCAAGGGGACGCCGTGCCGCTGGTGCAGCCACACCCCGAGCGCGACGAGCGCGTTGACCTGGGCGTCCGTCCACGGGTCGGTGCTCTGGTCGTTGCTCGCCGACTCCACACTCACCGCGCCGGTGCCGTCGGCCCGGCGGTTGGCCCGCATGTTGGCGTCGGCGCGGGTCTGGGTGCCGATGAACTGCCCCACACCGCCGTCGTACCCGACCCCGAAGTGGGACTCCAGGTTGGTGGAGTCCCTCCAGTACTCGTACATCCGCCGCGGCGACCACGGCGCCGCCACACTGTGGAAGATCACCTGCGTCGGCGTGATCGCCGGCTGCTCGTCCGACTCGGGTTCGAGCTCCATCTTCTCCGCACCGGGGTACCAGGCCATCCGTCTCTCCTTGCCGGGCCCAGGGCAGTTCGCCCCTTACGCCCGGATAGACGGACCCCGGCCCCCCACGCGCTGACACCCCCGCCCCAAACCCCCCGTTCAGGTGAATACAGGACACCACCCGCCACCCCCGGCCCACCCCGAACAGCACAAAGGCGGGTGCCGAGTCATCTCGGCACCCGCCTTGAGCAGGTGGTTCTTCTCCTACCGGCGGAGAGCGTGGGATTCGAACCCACGGTACGGGGTCACCGCACGACAGTTTTCAAGACTGTTCCCTTAGGCCGCTCGGGCAGCTCTCCAGGCGGAGGTCAGCCTAACGGGTCCGGCGGGGTTCGGTGCACAGGGTTTCCGGGGAGGGGCGGCGGTCAGTTGTCGCCGACGCGGGTGCCGAGGGTGACCTTGGTGGTGGCGGTCTGGCCGTTGCGGGTGTACTCGACGTCGACGGTCTCGCCGGGCTTGTGCGTCCAGATCTTGCTGACCAGGGCGGGGCCGTTCTCGATCGGGCTGCCGCCGAGCTTGGTGATGACGTCGCCGGGCTTCAGACCGGCCTGGTCGGCGGCGCCGCCGGGGGTGACGGCCGGCTGGCCCTGGATGTCGCGGGTCTGGATCTGCGCGCCGTCGCCCTTGTAGTCGTCGTTGCGCAGCACGTCGAGCTTGGCGTAGACGGGCTTGCCGGTCTTGATCAGGGTGTCGGCGACCCACTTGGCCTGGTTGATCGGGATCGCGAAGCCGAGGCCGATGGAGCCGGCCCGGCCGTTGCTGGAGGCGTTGGACTGGATCGCCGAGTTGATGCCGATCACCGCGCCGCCGGAGTCGAGCAGCGGGCCGCCGGAGTTGCCGGGGTTGATGGAGGCGTCGGTCTGCAGGGCGTTCATGTACGAGGCCTGCGCGCCGGTCTCGTCGCCGGAGGCGACCGGGCGGTCCTTGGCGCTGATGATGCCGGTGGTGACGGTGGACTCCAGGCCGTACGGGGCACCGATGGCGATCGTGGAGTCGCCGACGTTGACCTTGTCGGAGTCGGCCAGCGGCAGCGGCGTCAGCTTGCCCTTGGGCGGGGTGTCGAGCTTGATGACGGCGACGTCGTACCCCTCGGCGCGGCCCAGCACGGAGGCGCCGTAGGAGGAGCCGTCGGCGAACTTGACGGTCAGTTTGCCGCCGCTGGAGGCGGGCGCGACCACGTGGTTGTTGGTGAGGATGTGGCCCTCGGTGTCGAAGACGAAGCCGGTGCCGGTGCCCGACTCGCCGTTGCCCTGGGCCTTGATGGTGACGACGCTGGGCAGCGCCTTCTGGGCGATGCCGGCGACCGAGCCCGGGGCGGCCTCGTTCTTCTGGGAGTTGTTGGCCTGGACCGTGGTGGAGGAGCGGTCGGCCTTGGCGCTGACGGTGGTGTCGTCGCGGTCCGCGATGGCCACGCCGACCGCGCCGCCGGCCACACCGGCCACCAGGGCGACGGCGGTGACCAGGGCGATCAGGCCGCCGCGCTTCTTGCGCGGGCCGCCGGGCACGGGCGCGCCGGGGTACTCGCCCGGGTAGCCGAGCGGACCGCCGGGACCGCCGGGGGCCCCGGGCGCACCGGGGGTGACGTCGTGCGGGGCGCCCCAGCCGCCGAGCGGCTGGCCTGCGCCGAACGGGTGATGGTGCTGGCCGGTCGCACCCGGGCCCTGCGGGGCGCCCGGGGCGGCGAACGGGTCGTGCGCGGCGAGCGCCGGGGGCACCGGCGTGCCCGGGGCCGGGGTGGCGTACGGGTTGCCGACCTGCGGGGGGGCGGGCACGGCGGGCGCCGCCGGGGCCACCGGCGCGGGCGGCAGGACCGGCGGCGGGGCGTCGAGGTAGCCGGTCCCCGCGGCCGGAGCGGGCTCCGGGGCGGCGGCCGGCTCCGGGGCCGGGACCTTGCCGAACGCCAGCGTGGGCGTGAACCCGCCGGAGCCCCCCTCGGCGGCCGGGGCCGGCGGGGTCGGCCGGTCGGCGGCGGACGTCGTTGCGGGGGCGGGGCCGGCCGCAGACTGCTGCGCCGGACCGTCAGAAGCGGAACCCACCACCCCCTGGCCGCCGGAGGGCTGCTCCCCCTGCGGCCCGGTGGACCCAACCTCGCGCTCGGTGCTCACGGACGACCTCCATAGCTGACAGGACCAACAACCATAGTTTTTCGCACACCCGATTCGATTGCCGTAAGGACCCTTCTGAAGAACTCATAAGAATCCTTAGCCGAGCCCGACAGCCGCCGCAGCACCGCGCGGCAAACCCTCCGGCCTTGGCGTTCTCCCCCACGGCGACTAGCCTGTCGCTCCGAACTGACACGCGGGAGCTTGGACCCACCAGGCTGAGAGTGCGCCGGTCGACCGTACGCCACGGACCCCGTGGACGGCCGTCGAGGGGGCGCAGACCGCCGGAACCTGTCCGGGTAATGCCGGCGTAGGGAGAAATCGGCCATGCCGCCTGCTTCGCCATCCTCGTCCTCCGGCGCGCCCGCGTCCCGGAACGGCGTCCCCCCGCTCCAGGACGCCGCGGGCGCCGCCCCCGGTTCCCGCACCGCCACCGCCGTCCTGGAGCCCCCGGGCCGGACCGAGGCGCCGCTGGTGCTGGACACCGAGCCGCCCCGCACCCTGCGCTTCCGCGACCACTTCGCGCTCTGGATGAACCTCGGCGTCTCGCTGATCGGCTTCACCACCGCCGCGACCGTGCTCGGCGCCACCGGCAGCGAGCTGTCGCTGGCCGCCGCCGTGACCGCGATCGTGGCCGGCACCGTGGTCGGCACCGCGATGCTCGGCGTGGCCGCGCTGATCGGCGCGCGGACCGGCGCGCCCGCCATGGCGAACCTGCGCGGACTGTTCGGCACCCGGCTGTCCTACGTGCCGACCGTGCTCAACATCGTCCAGTGCATCGGCTGGGGCGTCTACGAACTGCTGACCATCGCGCTCGGCGCGCAGACCGTGGTCGGCACCGAGGGCTTCCGCTGGGTCTTCGTGGTGCTGGCCGGCGCGCTGACCACCGCGCTGACCATCTGGCCGCTCGGCGCGATCGCGGTGCTGCGCCGCTTCGTCGCCGCCGCGGTGGCGGTCGCGATGGTGTACTTCACCGTCCAGCTCGGCCGGCACGGCGTCCCTGACCCGGGCGCGGGCAACTGGCACGGCTTCCTGCGGGCGACCGACTCGATGATCGCGGTGTCGATCTCCTTCGTGCCGCTCGCCGCCGACTACACCCGGCACTCGCGCACCCCGCGCTCGGCGTTCTGGGGCAGCTTCTCCGGCTACACGCTGGCGCAGGTCTGGTGCTACGTGCTCGGGCTGATGGCACTGCTCCAGGCGGACGGGGACCCCGGCCGGATCTTCGACTCCTTCCTGGGCGTCTGGGCCGGCTGGCTGTTCCTGCTGGTGCTGGTGCTGCGCGAGACCGACCAGTCCTTCGCCAACGTCTACTCGACCGCGATGTCGATCCACAACCTGCTGCCGAAGGTGGACCGCCGGGTGCTGACCGGCGGCACCGGCGTGCTGATCACCGTGCTGGCGCTGCAGATCACCGAGTTCACCGACTCCTACTACGCCTTCCTGGGACTGATCGGCTCGGTCTTCGTGCCGATGTTCGCGGTGCTGGCGGTGGACTACTTCCTCGGCGCCGGGCGGCGCGGCTGGAACCTCTCGGCCGACGCGCCGTCCCGCCGGCTGATGCTGCTGCCGTGGGCGCTGGGCTTCGCCACCTACCAGCTGATCGCGCCGACCGCGGTGGCCGGCTGGTGGACGGACCTCTGGACCTCCGCGCAGGAGGCGCTGCACTTCACCCCGCAGGAGTGGACCTCGGCCTCGCTGTTCGGCTTCCTGGTGCCCGCCCTGGCCACCTGGGCGCTGACCCCGCTCACCCGGGACCGGGCCGCCGCCGCGCGCTGACCCACCGCGCAGCCGCGCACGGAGGCGAAGACGGCTCCCCGGGTTGGGACCGTCTTCGCCTCCGCGTCACTTGCGCGGCCTATCGTGTAGGGCGTGACCAGCCCTGATGTCTCGCCCGTGACGGCCCGCACCGCGCCGCCCGTCCAGGTGATCGCCCACCGCGGTTCCTCGTTCGCCCTGCCCGAGCACACCCTCGCCGCCTACCGCCGGGCGCTCACCGAGGGGGCGGACGCCCTGGAGTGCGACGTGCGGGTGACCGCCGACGGGCAGCTGGTCTGCGTGCACGACCGGCGGATCGGCCGGGTCTCGGACGGCCGGGGAACGGTGTCCGCGATGACGCTGGCGGAGCTGGAGGCGCACGACTTCGGCGCCTGGAAGACCGGCCGGCCGAGCGTGGACCCGGAGCTGCGCGGGGTGCTGCGGCTGGAGAGCCTGCTGGAGCTGGTGGTGGACTGCGGGCGCCCGGTGGACCTCGCGATCGAGACCAAGCACCCGGTGCGGTTCCGCGGCCGGGTGGAGTCCGAGCTGCTGCGGATGCTGGACCGGTTCGGGATCGGCGGCGCGGGCGGCGCAACGGCCGGCGCCGGGACGGACGGCGCGGGGACGGGCGCCCGGGAGCACGGCGTCAACGCCCGGATCATGAGCTTCTCCTCCCTGGCACTGGCCAGGGTGGCGGCGGCCGCGCCGCAGTACCAGCGGGTGTTCCTGTTCGAGCGCGGCCTGGTGCTGCGCGGACGGCTGCGCCCGGGCGCGCCGCTGCCGGGCGGGGCGCGGATCGCCGGTCCCGGCATCGAACTGGTCCGGGCCCGGCCGGGGCTGGTGACCAGGCTGCGCGAACTGGGCCACCAGGTGCACGTGTGGACGGTGGACGAGCCGGCCGACGTCGAGCTCTGCCTGGAGCTCGGGGTGTCGGCGATCATCACCAACCGCCCGGCGGAGGTGCTGGCCCAGCTCGGCCGCTGAACCCCGTCGGCGGGCCCCGGGACGGGGCCGGGTGGTGATCGCGTGATGCGTGGTACCGCTGTGGTGAACCGTTCAACCACCATCGGCCGTTGACCGTCTTGGTAGGGACTCAAACCTTTCGACGACGATTTCTGCCGCAATTTATACAGTTTCACGACGGAGTGTGAGCACCGAATCACCTGTCGCGCACCGACGGTGGACAGGCCTCAAATGTCCGCGCGGGATCGCCGTGCGGTCGTTTCCGACGTATTGCCAAGGGGCATCCATCCCTCGGCATACGCTGAAGGAGGTCCGGGGGTGGCGTTGATGGTGGCGCGTGAAGTGCCGACTTCATCGACCATGGCAGTGCCGCACGGCCCAGCGAGTGTCGGGGTCGCACGGCGCCGACTGCGTCGAGATCTGGGAGACCGCGAGATACCGGAACCGGTCATTGATGATGCTGTTCTGATCCTTTCCGAACTTTTGAGCAACGCTTGTCGTTACGCCCGGCCGCTCGGGCCACTGCCCGCACTCGGCCGGGGCGCCCGCGCCGGGGCCGCCGAACCGCTGCTGGTCGGCGGGCCGTCACGAACCGCCGGCAGCCAGAGCGCACCGAGCGCACCGAGCGCACAAGGCTCGCGGAGCCCACAGGGCGGCCAGGGCGGCCAGAGCACGCCGGGCGGCCAGAACGGACCGGCCGCCGCTCCGGGCGGCGCCGCCGAGGACACCGGCGGTGTCCTGGTCCGCTGGCAGATGCACGCCGACGGCGTGCTCACCCTGGAGGTCACCGACGGCGGGGCGCAGACCCGGCCGTCACCGTCCAGCCCCTCGCTGACCTCGCACGGCGGCCGGGGGCTGAGCATCGTGGACCAGCTGGCCAGCGACTGGGGCGTGCGCGACGCCCCGGGCGAGGTGACCGTCTGGGCGGCCCTGCCGGCCCGGGCCCGGCACGCCCGCAGGAGCTGAACGACCGGGCGGCCGGACCGCGGGAACGGCAGGCGGGCGGGTCACCCCGCCCCGCCCGGCAGCGGGCGCCCGGCGGCCCCGCCCGCGCCCCGGCACCCGCCCACGTGCCCGGGGAACGTCAGTAGGCTGCCGGGAGCACAACACCACCGTTCCCGGGAGAGCCGCACCATGGGCAAGAAGGCCGCCAAGAAGGCGCCGCAGCGCAGCCAGTCCACCCCCGTCGCCACGGGCGAGATCCCCGTGGTCGGGGCCCGCGAGAACTGCCCCTGCGGATCGGGCCGCCGCTACAAGGCCTGCCACGGCCGCGAGGCCTCGCACGCCGTCCAGGAACTGGTGCACCGCCCGTTCGAGGGCCTGCAGGGCGAGGCGGACTGGGTCGCGCTGCGCGAGCTGGTGCCCGCCGCCACCGTGCCGCTGACGCTGGCCGCCGGGGTCGTCGAGGCCGCCGCCGGCGAGGTTCCGTCGGTCACCCTGGCCACCGTGCTGCCGCTGGCCTGGCCCGCGCTGCGCCGCCAGGACGGTTCGATCCTGCTGGGCCTGCAGACCCAGTCGTCCTCCGGCGACCTGAGCCGTGACCTCGCGGACGCCCTCGAGCTGGCCCTGGCCACCGAGCCGGGCACCCCGGTGCCGGCCCGCCGGACCGTGCCGGGCGGCCGCCGCCTGCAGGACCTGCTGGACACCACCGCCGCCTTCGAGCCGGCCGTGCACACCGGCTTCGAGTTCTGGCTGGAGGACGCCGAGACCGCGACCGGCGAGGTGGCTGCCTCGCTGGAGCGCGCCAACGCCTCGGCGATCCCCACCGAGAAGCTCGCCGGCGTCGACGCCGCCTACTGGTGCGGCACCCCGGACAAGAACCACCTGCGCTGGGTGATGACCGTGCCCGAGGAGCAGCTGCTGGACGCGCTGGCCCGGCTGACCGCCGCCGAGCAGTCCGCGCTCGGCCCGGACACCCGCCTGGTCGGCTCGTTCCGCGCGCACGGCCTGACCGTGCCGGTCTGGGACCTGCCGCTCGCCATGACCGCCGCCGACTGCGAGAAGCCGGCCGCGGAGTTCGCCGAGCGGCTCGCCGCCACGCTCGCCGACCCGGCTCCGCTCACCGCCGACGAGCGACGGGCCCGCGCGAACCTGGTGAACCGTCAGGTCACCCTGAACTAAAGGCGGGTCGGAACGCCGGGGCCACGCCCGGCGGATCGACGTGATACGCGTCACATTGTCGCCCGCAACCCGCAATTTCCGGGCTGCGAGGGCGTCTTGGAAATTGGCGCGGGCGCGGATCCTTGTTACTGTCTAAAGAGTCCGGTCGCTGGTGCATCCCCCGTCGCCAGCGGCCGGATCTTTTGTTTTCCGAACATCCCACGCCGGGACCGGTCGGGCGTGCCCGATCAGTGCGCCGACGACGGATCGTCAGTACGCCGAGCGGCCGCTGTCCAGCTGGACCGCCGCCGCCACCAACTCGCCCAGCAGCGGCTCGACCTGCGGCAGCCAGACGCCGCCGTCGGCCCCCTGACCGGGCGGCAGCACCCAGCGCACCCGGTCGCCGTCCCCGCCGCCGGGCGGCAGCGGCAGGAAGCCGCCGGCCCCGTGGTAGCGCAACGATCCGGGCACCCAGGGGAGTTGGACGAGCATCTCGCCGAGTGCGTCGAGCGAGTAGGGGGCGACCAGCATCGCGTAGCGGCCGGGCATCGCCAGCACCGGGCCGAGCCGCAGCCGCTGGGCGGCCAGGTAGGCGAGCGCGCGGGCGCCGGCCGCCGCCGGGAGGCTGACCGCGCAGACCGTCCGGCCGGTCGCCACCAGCAACGGGGCGTCCGGACAGCGCCGCTCCCACCACCAGCGCACCATCCGGGCGTCGGTGGTGGCCGCGAGCAGCGGCGGGTCGTGCGGGTGGGCACCCGGAACCCGGCAGTCCGGGTCGCCGCAGGAGCAGAGTCCGCCGTCGAGCAGGACGGCGCCGGGGACGACCGGCCAGCGGTACCCGGTGGCCGCCGTCAGGGCCCCGGCCAGCCGGGCCGCCCGGGCCGCCCCGAGTGCCGGCCGGCTCCTCGGGTCGTCGCGCAGTGGGTTGTCACGCATTGGCACCCGTTCCTTTCCGTGACCGCTCGGTGGCTCCGCCCGCGGTCGCCGGACCGGCCGCCGCCGCGCGTCCGGGGACGCCGGACCGGCCCGCGAACCGGACGGAGGGAACCGCCCGGGAGCCGGGTCGGAACGGACCGGGGGCCGGGCCGGAGCGGCCGGCGGGCGGGGCGGGCGGCGGTACGGACGGCGGTGCGGACAACGGCGCGGGCCTGGAGCACGCGGTGGAGCACGATGTGAAAGGGCTGCGGAATAGAACAGCCCTTGGAACGAGAATCCCGTATGCGACCGGATGGACGCCGCCCGGCCGCGGTTGGTTCCACCGTACGAGTGAGTCGCTTCCGGCCGACCCGGCCGGCCGGCGCCAGGGGCATACGATCCGGACGGCCGCCGGAGCCGTCCCCCCGGTTCTGCCCGCTCACCGGCCGCTCCATGCCCGACGGGCCCGGACGCGGCGTCCCGCCGGACCACGGCGCGACCGACCGGCGCGCGTGGAACGGAACGCGCCCCGCGGCCGGGCCCGCCACGGCGCGGAACCGGCCACCAGCCTTGTCATGGCTCTGGACATGCCCCGAATGGCCTGTGTAGAAGTGGTGGCATTGCTGTCGATCAATGACGAGTAGTAGCGAATCGAGGCGAAACGCGCCCTTTGGCCGTGCTCGCTCCTCACGGCCGTACCTGGGGGTTCCGCATGATCCGCGTGACACGCACCACCGCGTCAGGAGTGGCGGCATGACCGAGTCCCACCCACCGTCGACGTCCTCCGAGCCGGCCGAGGCCGGCGGCACCAGCGGGCTCTCCGTGCTCGACCCGCCGGGCTTCCCCGATCCGGCCGTGCCCACCGGGCAGCCGGACGGCCGAGCGCCCGGAGAGCTGCCGGGCGGCGGCGAGGGCGCGGGCCGGTCCGCGGGCGCCCCCGGCGCACCCGACGGCGCGAGCCCGGCGGCCTCCGCCGGTGGAGTGCAGGACCGTTTGGCCGGACGCCTGTCCGATTTCACCAGCCTGCACGAGCACACCGAACGGCTGGCCCGCGCCCGCGGCCTGTCCGCCACCCTGGACGCCGTGCTCGCCTCCGGCACCGCCCTGCTCGGCGCCGACCGCGCCCTGCTGGTCACCGCGCTGCCCGGCGGCGGCCCCAGCCAGCCGATCGGCCTCGGCCTGGACCGCGCCAGCCTCGGCTCGCTGGAGACCGTCCCGCCCGACCAGAGCCTGCTCGCCCGGCTGCTGCGCGCGCACGACCGGCCCGCCGAGCTGCAGTCGCACGACCTCACCGGCGACCCCGCGATCGGCGCCCGGCTGCGCGAACTGGCCGGCCACCTCGGCCTCGGCGGCTGCTACGGCCTGCCGCTCGCCACCGAGGAGGACGGCCCGCTGGCCGCCGCGCTCTGGTTCTGGGACGGCCCCGCCGTCCCGACCGAGCGCCAGCGCGAGCTGGCCCGCCGCTACAGCGAGGTGGCCGCCCCGCTGCTGGCCAAGCAGCTCGACGCGGAGCGGGTCCGGCGCACCACCGAGGCGCTGCGCCGGGGCCTGCTGCCCGACCACCTCCCCCAGCCCGCCGGACTGCGGCTGGCCGCCCGGCTCGTGCCGGCCGGTCTGGACCGCTCCTGCGGCAGCGACTGGTACGACGCCATCCTGCTGCCGGACGGCACGGTCGGCCTCACCGTCGGCTCGGTCTCCGGCGACGGGCCGGGCGCCGGTCCGGCCTCCGCCCCGGGCGCGGCCGCCGCGATGGGCCGGGTGCGGGCCGCGCTGCGGGCGTACGCGGTGCTGGAGGGCGAGGACCCGGTGTCCGTCCTGGGCGACCTCGAACTGCTGCTGAAGACCACCGAGCCGGCCCGCACCGCGACCGCCGTCTACGCCTGGGTGGAGCCGGAGGGACGGCGGATCACCCTGGCCGGGGCCGGGCACTGCCCGCCGGTGCTGGTCACCCGGTACGGCGCCGAGTTCGTGGAGACCTCGCTCTCCGCGCCGCTCGGCGTGCTCTCCTGCTGGGAGGCGCCCGGGGTCGAGTTCACCGCCGAGCGCGGCGACACGCTGGTCCTCTACACCGAGGGGCTGGCCCACCGCTTCGGCCCGACCCTGCACGCCGGGCAGGCCAACCTGCGCCGGGCCGCCGCCGACGCCCCGCGCGACGTGCGGATCGACCCCGACCGGCTCTGCGCCCACCTGGTGGCGGTCGCGGCGGAGCACGACGCGGGCGGACCGGGCCCGGCGGCCGTCCTCGGCCGCGACACCCCCGGCACCGGTCCGGCCACCGACGACCTGACACTGCTCGCCGCACGCTTCGAGTAGCCCGGGCGAACGGGCCCCGGGCGCGCGGCCCGCGTGCTTCGAACGGTCCGCACGAAGGTCCGAACGGATGAGCGGCCGGGCGTCCGTACCATGGACGCACGGCCGCCCACCTGTGTCGCGATCCGACGCGCCCCGGGCGGCACCACGCGCAAGGAGGCGACGTACGTGACCGAGGACCGCACCCCCGCGGTGGCCGAGAACCCCGAGGCCGCCGGCGGCGACGAGGAGCCGCAGCAGTTCAAGGGCCGCAAGAACGGCCTCTACTCCGAGGTCTCCGACGAGCTGGCCGCCTCGATGAAGTCCGGCTGGGCGGACACCGAGCTGCACGGCCTGACCCCGGTCCCGCAGGCCCCGTACGCCGCCGAGCGCCGCGCCAAGCTGTCCGCCGCCTACCCCGGCGAGCGCCTGGTCGTCCCGGCCGGCACCCTCAAGGTCCGCTCCAACGACTGCGACTACAGCTTCCGCGCCGCCAGCGAGTACGTGCACCTCACCGGCGACCAGACCGAGGACGCCGTCCTGGTCGCCGAGCCCGACGGCGCCGCCGGCCACACCTTCCACCTCTACCTGCTGCCCCGCTCCGACCGGGAGAACGGCGAGTTCTGGCTGGACGGCTACGGCGAGCTGTGGGTCGGCCGCCGGCACAGCCTCACCGAGCAGGAGCAGCTGCTCGGCCTGCCGGTCCGCGACGTCCGCAAGGCCGCCGAGGAGCTGGCCGAGCGCGCCGGGGACGGCGTGCCGACCCGGATCGTGCGCGGCTACGACGCCGGTCTGGAGACCGCGCTCGCCGGCGTGCTGGACGCCGACAAGGACGCCGGGCTCAAGGAGTTCCTGAGCGGCCTGCGGCTGGTCAAGGACGAGTGGGAGATCGGCGAGCTGCGCGCCGCCTGCGAGGCCACGGTCAAGGGCTTCACCGACTGCGTGCGCGAGCTCGGCCAGGCCGTCGCCACCTCCGAGCGCTGGATCGAGGGCACCTTCTGGCGCCGCGCCCGGGTCGAGGGCAACGACGTCGGCTACGGCTCGATCTGCGCCGCCGGCCCGCACGCCACCACCCTGCACTGGGTGCGCAACGACGGCGAGGTCCGCCCCGGCGAGCTGCTGCTGCTGGACGCCGGCGTGGAGACCAGCACCCTCTACACCGCCGACGTCACCCGCACCCTGCCGATCAACGGCCGCTTCGACGCGCTCCAGCGGAAGATCTACGACGCCGTCCACGACGCGCAGGAGGCCGGCATCGCGGCCGTGAAGCCCGGCGCCCGGTTCCGCGACTTCCACGACGCCTCGCAGCGGGTGCTCGCCGAGCGACTGCTCGCCTGGGGCCTGCTGGACGCCTCGGTGTACGACGTCGAGAAGGTCCTGGAGCTGGGCCTGCAGCGCCGCTGGACCCTGCACGGCACCGGCCACATGCTCGGCCTGGACGTCCACGACTGCGCCCACTCGCGCACCGAGGAGCACGTCGACGCGCTGCTGGTGCCGGGCATGGTGCTCACCGTCGAGCCCGGCCTCTACTTCCAGCAGGACGACCTGACCGTGCCCGAGGAGTACCGCGGCATCGGCGTCCGGATCGAGGACGACATCCTGGTCACCGCCGACGGCAACGAGAACCTCTCGGCCGGCCTGCCGCGCCGGGCCGAGGACGTCGAGGCGTGGATGGCCTCGCTGGCCTGAGCCACCGGGCGGCCGTACCGCCCGAGCCGCCGGCGGTCCGGCCCCCGAGCAGTGGGGGCCGGACCGCCGGCGGCGTTTTCGGGGTGGCCCGGGCGGCCCTCAGCGGCCGGCGATGGCCATGCTCGGGTAGATGACGACCGGTGCGGCCTCCTGCCCGTCCCCCGTGGCCCCCACGACCGCGGCGAAGCTCTCGGGGTCGGAGTTCCAGCCCTCCGGCACGCTGAGCCAGAACGAGAAGGTCGTCGACTCGTGCGGCCGGACCAGCCGTTCCAGCAGGGAGGTGTCGACCACCCCCCGCCCCGCCTGGTTCCGGGTGACCGGCAGGCTGCGCCGCCCCTCGGTGCCGTACCCGGCCTGGACCATGATCTGGCTGCCCGCCTCCGTGCCGCTCAGCAGGACGGTCGGGAACACCGAGGCCAGCGGCGCCGCACCGGGATTGCGGACGGTCAGCGTGAAGGTGGCGGCCCGTCTGCCGGGCTCGGTGAAGTCCTCGAGGAGTTTGACCGTGAACTCGGGCGCCATCCGGGCGGCGGCGGGAGCCTTGGACAGCCGCAGGGCGGTCAGCACCGACGCCTCCACCAGGCGCTGCGGCGTGGCCGGTGTCAGGGCCAGGGCCTCGATCAACAGCGTCCCCTCCCCGCTGTCGATCGAGGGGTCCAGCCGGTAGCGGACCGTCCGGGAGGCCCCGGGGGCCAGGGGGAACGCCGCCTCGTCGCCCGATGCCAGGTAGTTGCCCGAGGCCTCGGTCAGCGGGACGTCCGTCCAGGCGCCGCCCTCGTCCTCGCGCTGCAGCCGGCCGCGCAGCGACCGGCCGTCGCCGTCCGCGTCGGCGAGCGAGCGGACCGCCACCACGGGGGCCACCTTCCCGTACGTGATCTCGGTGGTGTTGTGCCAGGTCACCGTGAAGGTCACCGGGCCGGCGCCCACCATCGCCTCCCTCCCGGCCAGGCCGTCGAAGCTCAGCTCGATGCCCTGGGGGGAACGGACCACGCCCCCGTTGCCCGCGGCCGGGTCGCCCGCCGCCCGCGTCGCGGCCGCCGTCCCGTCCGGCTGCGGGGAGGCCGCGCCGGTACCCGGCCGGGTACTGCCCGGACCTTGGCCGCCGGAGGAACCGGAGGTGCCGGGGGCGGGCGTTCCGGAGGCGTCGTCCGGGCCCTGCGAGGCGCCCTGGGCCGGGGCCCCGGCCGGGCGGCCGAGCACGTCGGTGGGCCCGTCGGTCGGGGACCTCGGGTTCGGGTCCCGGCTCGGGTCGGCGCTGGTGCTCATCGTGGCCGCCGGTGCGTCGTCGCCCTTGTCGGCGAGGGTGTCGCCGGGGACGGTGAGCACGCCGATGACCGTCGCCGCGGCCAGCCCCATCAGCGGCAGGCTCACCAGGTAGGCGGGCCGGCGGCGGATCCGGGGGCCGCTCGGCGGGTCGGCCGGGCGCAGGTCCTGGGCGGTGATCCGGACGGCGCGGGCCGCCATGGCCTCCCGGAGCAGGCGCTCCACCGGTGACTCGCCGCCGGGGCCCGTGCCGCGGCCCGCCCCGTCGGACGTGGGGCGCCGCTCCTCGCTCATCGGGCGTCCTCCAGCTTCTTCTCGAGGGCGTCCAGAGCCCGGCTGGCAGTGGACTTCACGGTGCCGCGGGACACCGAGAGGATCTCCGCGATCTGCGACTCCGACAGGTCCGACCAGTAGCGCAGCACCAGCACCTCCCGCTGGCGCGCGGTCAGCTCCTGCAGGGCCACCAGCACCCGGCGGTGCTCGTCGTGGAGCACCGCGTGGTCCTCCGCCGACGGCGCGTCCGCCTCGTGGGGCGGCACGTACTCGCGGGCCGTGCGGCGGCGGCGCAGCACCGACCGGGCGCCGTTGACCACGGCGGTGCGCAGATAGGCCAGCGCGTTGTCCAGGTCGTCCAGTTGCTCGCCGTGCCGTTGGTAGAGCTTGGCGAAAGCTTCCTGCACGACGTCCTCCGCCTGGTCCTGGTGGTCGACCAGCAGCACCGCGAGGCGGACCAGGCTGAGCCGGTGGGTGAGGTAGAGGTCGGTCAGCGACGGCCGGCCCTCGTGCGTCCGGCCGCCGCCGGGCAGCAGCCGGAACCCGGCGCGGCGCCGGCCGGCCGACTGCGCGGCGACGGGGATGTCGAGCACCTCGCCCCCGCCCTGCGGCGCCTCCTGGGCGCCGAACAGCAGCGTCACCAGTCCGCGCAGGGTCGCCCCCCACCCCCGGCCGGACCCGGCGGCCGGCCCGATGGCCATGGACATCCGTCTTCGCTCTCCCCCCGACGGCGTTCCGGTTCCACGGCGGCGCGTCAGGACATCGTCTTCGGGTGGCCGGAGCGGTCGTGCTGAACGGCCCGGCCCTGCTCTCTCGGTTCTCCGCCCGCTACCAGCCGGCCCTGAGCAGCGGAACGATCGCCGCCCGGTCGGGCAGTGCCCGGCCGTCGACGCCGGCACCCGCCGTCATCAGGACGACCGCCTCGGGCATCCACCCCGACGGCACGTTGAGCCGGAACTCGTAGACCACGCTCTCCCCCGGCCCGAGCACCCGGGTGAGCCCCGTGGTGTCCAGCCGGACCCGGCCCTGCTCGTCGACGGATCCCTGGAGGCGGAGCCACTCGCCGTCGGCCAGCACCTCGGCGATCAGGTCGGCCGGCGACAGGTCGTGCTTGCCGTTCCAGGTCCCCCGGTCGGTCACCGTCAGCGCGGGGGTGACGGTGTGCTGGGCGAAGCCGTCCAGGTTGGCCAGCTCCACCTGTACCTCGGAGGGGAGCCGGCCCCTGGTCCCGTCGCTGGGCTTCGTCATCGAGAACTGGACCGGCTGGTCCACCTTCACGTTCACCTGGGCCTTCGCGCCGCCGGCCCGCACCGCCTTGGCGCTGCGGCCGATCCATCCCTCGGCCTGGACCGGCAGCCGGCCCGACGGGCTGCCGACGGACAGGGTCAGCCGGTAGCGGACCGTCCGGCTCTCTCCGGGGTCGAGCGCGAACGCGCCCGGCTGGGAGCCGCTGCCCACGCCCGGCTGGTCCAGCTTGACCTCGCGCCACTCGTCGAGGTCCTTGCGGTCCAGCATCCCCATGGCCGTCCTGCCGGGGCGGGCGAGCACGGCCGGGTAGTCGTACGGGAGCACCCGCACCACCGGGACGACCTCGTCGTAGCGCTGCCGGGTGGTGTTCCTCCAGGTCACCTCGAAGTCGAGGTAGCTGCCGCCGGCGTGGATCTCCCAGGCCCCGGAGAGCGGGAGCATGGAGACGTCGACGGCCTCGGCGACCGCGCCGGGCATCTCCTCGGGCCAGGACGGGGAGATGCCGCGCGCCGTGCCGGACCCCGGCGTCGGCCCGGGCGCCGGCGTCCGGTCGGCCGCGGCGACCGGGGCGAACACCGGCGCGCCCCCCTCGGCCACCGGCGCGGTCAGCGCCGACCGCATCCGTGCCGGCCCGGCCGGTGCCGGCTCCCCCGGCACCGCCTCCACCAGTGCCGCACCGACCGGTGCCGTGCCTATGGACCCCGTCCCGGTGGACGCCGCCCCGACCGCCCGTGCCGGGCGGAGCTCCGCGCCGTCCTCGGCGGGGAGCAGCGCGTAGCCGGCCGCACCGGCGACAACGGCCGCCAGCGGAACGGTCCTGACGAGACGCCGGACAGTGGACGGGCGCATGGTGGTTTCCCCGTGGTAGTCGGACTCTGCCTGTGCGGCGAGGCCCGGAACCGGCGCGGTCGGACCCGCGCCGAATCGGCCCTCACCCTTTCAGACGCCCAAGTACCCGCGGGGTTGTGGGGTGTTCGAAGAAAATTTCGTCGTGGCCGGAACGACCCGCCTCCGACGGCGGTGCGGCCCGCCCCCTGGGGGGCCGGGCCGCCGTCCGCTACTCCTGCCCGCCGGTGCGCAGCTCCGCGTTGGCGAGCATGGCGTCGTGCAGCCACTGGGCGAGGCCGGGGGCGAGATCCTCGTAGACCTTCGTGAAGCGGGGGTCGGCGAGGTACATCCCGGCGATGCCGCGGTGGATCTCGAAGGTGCAGTCGTAGAAGTTCTCGCGGATGTGCCGGCGGTGCTCCTCGGCGAGGTCCACGGCCCGGCCGCCGTCGGCGGGTTCGCCGGCGGTGAAGGCCTCCACCAGGCGGGCGTTGAGCGCGTCCGTCTCGGCCTTGATCCGCTCCCAGTCGGCCTTCTCGTAGCCGCCGGTGCGACGCTGGGACTCCGCCCAGGCCGCGGTGTCGCCCCAGCGCTGCTCGGCCTCGGTCTCCCACTCCTCGCGGTAGTGCTCGCCGAAGAGCTCGAACTTCTCCTCCGGGGTCAGCTGGATACCCATCTTCTCTGCCTCCATGGCGTGTTCGACGGCCGCGGCCAGTTTCTGGAGATGGGCGATGCGGTCGGTCAGCAACCGGTGCTGGCGCCGCAGGTGCTCCCTCGGACTCACCGAGTCGTCGTCCAGGACGGCCGCGATCTCCTCCAGGGGGAACCCGAGTTCGCGGTAGAACAGGATCCGCTGCAACCGGCCGAGGTCGGCCTCGTCGTACCGGCGGTAGCCGGCCGGCGTGCGTCCCCGGGGGGACAGCAGGCCGATCTCGTCGTAGTGGTGCAGGGTGCGGACGGTCACCTTGGCGATCCTCGCCACCGTGCCGACCGTGTACCCGTCGTCGGTGTTCATCCGGGTTCTCCCTCCGTGCTGACCACGACCCTCCCTCCTCCCGTTGCGTGAGGGTCAAGCCGGTTCCGGTACGGGTCGGTCGGCGGCCGGCCCGCGTTCGGCGCGCCGCCGCGCGCCGTCCTGACCGGCGACCCGTCGCGAGCCGCCGCCGCGCCCGCCGCGCCGCGGCCGGGTGGGCCAGAGCAGCACGTAACCCGCCGAGAGCACCACGAAGGCGAGCCGGACGAACCCGCGCGCCGGGTCGGACGGGAGGAACAGCGTGCCGCCGTACAGGGCGGCCAGCGCTGTCCAGCTCCACCACGGCACCAGCCGCCGCTGGCCGACCGTGTCCCAGAGCAGCGTGCCGAGCAGGATCGACGCCGAGTAGTACGTGTAGACGCTCGGGTCGAGCAGGATCCGGGCGTCCGCCCCCAGCAGGACGACGGCCGGCCAGCGGCCTCGCCACACCGCCAGGCAGCCGAGGGACAGGCCGAGGGCGAACTGCGCCGGGCGGTCCCACCACGGCGTCGCCGGATCGGTCACCCCGAACCAGCGCAGCGCCGAGGCGGGCTGGTTGGGGATGGTGAACTTCGCGGCCGCCATGGTGTCCAGGTCGCCCAGGTAGAACGGCAGCCAGGCGACGGCCACCAGCCCGGCGAACCAGAGCGCCGCCCGCGGCCATCCGGCCCTGGGCAGCGCGAGGACCAGCGGCGCGAAGGCCAGCGCCCAGGGTTTGGCATCCACCGCCAGCGCCAGGTGCACGCCGACCAGGGCGGCCCGGCCCCGGCTGAGCTCGTACGCGGCGAGGGTGGTGAAGAACAGCGCCAGCACGTCGTCCAGGTGCGCGAAGCGCACGGACACCTCGACCCACATCGGGATGAACGCCAGCCCGGCGATCAGCAGCCGCTGCTGGAGCCGGCGGTGGTTGGTGCCGGTGCCCAGGTAGTACCGGGCGGCGGTGCGGCCGACCAGGACCAGCATCGCCAGGCCCAGTGCGGACATCACCGCCTCGGCGAGCACTTCGCCGGTCCCCGGCGGGAACGGGGCGAAGAGCCGGGCCACCGCCAGGCTGACCGGGCCGATCTGCAGCTCGGGGTGGTGGGCGTAGAGCCCGAGGCCGCCGTCCGGCCGGCCGCTGAAGAGCAGGTCCTCGCCCTGGCGCAGGTAGTGCCAGGAGAACCCGCCGTTCGGCGCGACCAGCAGGAACCAGAGGAGCGTCCAGGCGGACAGCACCACGTGGTGTCCGCGGACCGGCAGGCCCGCGATCCGGCCGGTGGTGGCCGCGTGGTCGGTGCCGGCCCGCGCCGCGTGCCGCGACCGTGCCGGCCCTGCCGAGCGCCCCGCGCCCCTTCCCCGCACCCCGGTACCTCGCCTGCCCCCGTGTCGGCCCCCTCGGACGGTCATCCTAGGCACGGCCCGGGCGGCCCTTCGCAACCGCCCGTGCCCCCGGTGGACCGGGGACACGGGCGGTTGGTGCGCGTCGTGTGGCGCGCCGTCGGCGGATCAGCCGTGCTGCGCGGCGCGACGGCGGCGGAGCACCACCAGGGTGCCGACACCGGCCGCGAGGACGGCGCCGCCGGCGATGGCGATGCCGGTGGTGTCGTCACCGCCACCGGTGGTGGCCAGGGCCTTGTCGGCGTTGGACCGCGCCTGGACGACGGCCTCCGGGGTGATCGGCAGCGGCGCGATGGCCGGCACCTTCACCGGGAAGTCGATCGGCTGCCGGGCACCGGTCTCCTCGTCGTCGCCCGGCGTGCCCGCCGGGGCCGAGGTGACCGGGCCGGAGGCGCTCGGCGACACGCTCGCGCCGGAGGTCGTCGACGCGCTCGGCGACGCGCTGGGGGAAGCGCTCGGCGAAGCGCTGCCCGACGGCGTCGCGCTCGCGCTCGGCGTGGCGGTCGCGGACGGCGTCGTGCTCGACGTGGCGCTCGGCGTCGCGGTGGCGGACGGGGTGCCGGTCGCCGACGGGCTGGTGCTCGCGCTCGGCGTGACCGTGGCGCTCGGGCTGCCGGTCGGCGTCCCGGTCGGCGTCCCGGTGGCGGACGGCGTGGTGGTCGGCGAGGTGGTCGCCGACGGCGAGGTGGTGGCCGAGGGGCTGCCGGTCGGGCTCGCGCTCGGGCTGGTCGTCTTGGTGGGCGTCGGCGTGGCGGTGGGGCTCGGCTTGCCGCCCGCCACGATCCTGAACCGCTCGGCGCACTCGCCGTCACCGGCGAACTCACCCGGTCCGACCGGCTTGTTGGCCTCCACCTTGGAGGCGAAGACCACCGGCACCACGCCGGCCGTGCCGAGCGGCGCGTCCTTGGTGACCGAGACGCGGACGGTGACGGTGACGCTGTTGCCCTTGTTCACGGCGAGCAGCGAGCTCTTGTAGTCCGGCACCGCGTTGTCGATGAGCTTGGCCAGCAGGAACAGCACGCCCTCGTCGTCGCTCTCGCCGCCGCCCGGCGCGGGCTTGGCAGGCAGCCAGCTCTTGGTCCGGTCCAGCGACTCGGGCAGCTGGTACTCGACCTTGAGGTGCTCCCCGCGCAGGTTGCCCTTGGCGTTCTTGAACTTGAGCAGCGGGTAGTAGACGAAGTCGTGCTTGGTGTTGTTGTCGACCGTGAAGTTGAACAGCTTGGTGTCGCCGCCGGCGACGAAGGTCCGCGGCACCCCGTCCAGGGACAGGTCGAGCGCGCGGGCGGCGGCCTTGTCGGCCTGCGCCGCGGCGGCGGGCGACGATCCGGTGGTGGCGGCTGCCACCGCGCCCTGGGCGCCGGTCAGGGCCATCGAGGCGGCGAGCGCTGCGGCGCCGGCCAGGGCGAGACTGCGAGGTATGGAGATGGACAAGGGAGACCTCACGAGAGTGTCCGGGCGCGGCCCGGGAGCGCGGAAGGACCGAGCGGCCGTCCGAGCCGCGATCCCCCCGCGAAGCTGAAAGTCCGACGGAGACTACCGAAGGCCGCGACGGCGCCGGAAGGCGGGTGCCGGTTTCCGGCGGCGGTCGGAGAAATTCTGTCCGGTTGGCCCAACTCTGCCCCGGCACAGGGCTTTTGCTCCCGACCGCCAGGTGGCGCCGGGGTGACCGGTACACGTCCGCAGGACGGTACCGCACGGCCCCTCGCCCGCGCCGCTCCGTTCCGCCCTCCGCCCGCGCCGTTCCGTCCTCGCGCGCTACTCCGGCAGCCCGGCCCGCCGGCGCGCGACGGCCGCGACCGCCGCCCAGTCCTTCTCGCCGTCCCCGTGCGCCAGCGCGTCCAGGAACGCGTCCCGCAGCACGCTGCCGAACGGCAGCGGCACGTGCTTCGCCTCGCCGGCGGAGAGCGCGAGGCCGACGTCCTTGAGTCCGAGCGGCAGCTTGAACCCGGCGGGCTCGTAACGGCGTTCGGCGACCATCGCGCCGTAGCCGGAGTAGATCGGCCCCGGGAAGAGCGTCCCGCTGAGCATCTCGATCAGGTCGGTCGGCCGGACGCCGTTGGCCTCGGCCAGGCTGCACGCCTCGGCCATCGACTCGATCGCGCAGGCGAGCAGGAAGTTGGCGCTGATCTTGGCGGTGTTGGCCTGGCCCGGGCGCTCGCCGAAGTGCCAGACCCGCCGGCCCATCGCCGCGAACAGCGGCTCGACCGCCGCCAGCGACTCCGCGCTCCCGGCGGCCAGGATGTTGAGCTCACCGGCCTCCGCGACCGGCGGGCGGCCGAGCACCGGCGCGGCGACGTAGCCGATGCCGTACTCGGCGTGCAGGGCCTCGGCGCGCTCGGCCAGGGCGACCGAGACGGAGGCCATGTTGACGTGCACGCCCGCCGTGGCGGCCTCCAGCAGGGCCGGGTCGAGCAGCAGCCGCTCCACGGCGTCGTCGTTGGCGAGCATCGAGACGACCACGTCGGCCGCGAAGACGTCGGCCAGACCGTCGGCGGCCAGGGCGCCCCGGGCGACCATGGCGGCCACCGGCGCGGGCGAGCGGTTCCAGACCCGGACGGTGTGCCCGGCCTTCACCAGGTTGCCGGCCATGCCCTGCCCCATCGCGCCCAGTCCGACGAAGCCGACCGTCATCCCGCTCATCGCGCACTCCCGCTGTCGCCCGGCGGCCGGAGCGGTCCTCCGACCACGATCAACCGACTGTACGTCAGACGCCGGACACCGGCGGCCGGGCGCCGTACGCCGGAGGCCGGACGGTCGTGCGATCGGCCAGGTCGCGCCACCGGGGGCGGGTGCCGGGTGAGCGCCGCGTCAGGCCGCCGCGGCGTGCCGCCCGTCCGCCGAGCCGGCCTCCAGGTGCGCGACGACCCGGTGGCGCAGCAGCTGGTACTGCGCCTGCAGGCGGCCGGGGCGCAGCGGGCGGGCGACCGGCCGGCCGGGGCCGACCCGCTCGTCCGGGCCGAACCGCGAGCGGGTCATGTCGATCTCGGCGCCGGCCGCGGACCGGTTCCACCAGTGCAGGTCCGTGCGGACCCCGTCGGTGGACACCTCGCCCATCATCAGCTCGCCGCCGAGCAGGTCGTGCACCACCAGGGCGGTCGCCCGGCACTGGCCGTGGGCGGGATTGTCGGGACGCCACTGGGCCTGGTCCTCGGGCGCGCAGGTGTCGACACCCCAGGAGGAGCGGATCGCACGTTCGATGTCGTTGAGGGTCCACGCCGTCATAGCGGGAAGCCTGCCACGCGCCACCGACAGCGGCAGCGGCTTTTCGGCGGACGGCCCCGTGTTCTGCGGCGACCGGCGCGACCTTCACCCGTACGGGGAGCCCACCGGGGCGGTGGCGTGCGCCGGGGCGGTCGGGGGTCCGCCCCGGCGCGCGCGGGCCGGCCGCGCGCCCTCGGCGGCGGCCGGTGCTCTCGGCGGGTGCTGCTCGGCGGGCGCTGCTCGGCGGGCGCTGCTCGGCGGGCGCTCTCGGTGGGTGCTGCTCGGTGGGTGCTACTTGGCGAGCGCCTCGACGCCCGCCTGCGCGAACTGCTCGTCGAGGTCGCCGCTGGGCGCGCCCGCGACACCGATGGCCGCCACCGGCGCGCCCTTGGACTGCACCGGGGCACCGCCGGCCAGGAACAGGGTGTTCGGGATGTCCTTGAGGTTCGGGGCCTGGGCGAGGCGCTTGGCCAGCTCGGAGGTGGGCGCGTTCCAGGAGACCGCCGTGAACGCCTTGCGCACCGCCGACTCCGGCGACTGCGGGCCGGCGCCGTCGCCCTTGAGCAGCACCCGGGTGACGCCGTCGCGGTCGACGACGGCCACCGAGACCCGCTGGCCGGCCTTGGCGGCCGCGTCCAGGGTGGCCTGGGCGGCCTTGGTGGCGGCCTCGATGGTCAGGCCGGTGGTCTGGGCCAGGTTCTTGTTCTGGGCGTCGGCCTTGACCGCGGCGGCGGCGACGGCCGGGGTGTCGGTGGCCTCGGCGCTGGCCGAGACGGCACCGACGGTCGCGGCGGCCAGCGCGGCGGCGGCGACGGTGCCGGTCAGCACCTTGGTGCGAACGGAGGTCTTCTTCATGGTCCGGCTCCTCGTCGGATGGCGGTGGTGGGGACGGGTTCGATCCTGCGTGGACGGCCCCCCGCGCCACATCGGCGGTCCGGACACCGCGGCCGGGCATGATGGACGACGGGCCCGTCAGCCGATCGGTTGATGCGTCCCCGGACCGGACGGGCCACCATCGGAGGATCGCCGCAGCCCGGACCGGCGGCCACCGGCGGCCACCGACGACCGCGACGGCGAGCGGACAGAGCGAGGAGCGGCCCGTGCACCACCCCGGCCCCCCGCCCGCCTCCCCCGGATCCGCCGTCGCCCCCGTCGGCCCCTCCTCCCCCGACCCGGACGCCGGCCGGCTGGCCGTGCTGCTCGACTCGGCGTTCCTCCTCCTGCTCGCCGCCTCGCTCAGCCGCTTCCTCACCCACCACCCCGGCAACCCGCGCATCCCCTGGGTGCTCGGCCTGAGCATCGCCCTGGCCGTCGTCCAGCCGGTCGGCTCCTGGCTCGCCCACCACCGTCCGCCCGCCCCTGGGCAGCGCCGCCGCGCCTGGCCGCTGGCCGTGGT
The DNA here is from genome assembly GCF_040296005.1 of Kitasatospora sp. NPDC002551. Lineage (NCBI taxonomy): Bacteria > Bacillati > Actinomycetota > Actinomycetes > Kitasatosporales > Streptomycetaceae > Kitasatospora > Kitasatospora sp. NPDC002551. Next base: position 516,884 of record NZ_JBEOWI010000001.1, read on the forward strand.
GACCGTGCTCTGGGTGGTCCTGGTGCTGCTCGCGCCGAGCTTCTCCTGGTGCGCCGTCCCGCTGGTCTACACCGCCCTGCGGACGCTGCCCACCCCGGCGGCGATCCCGCTGGTCGCGGCGCTCACCCTGCTGGTGGTCGTCGGCGAGGTCCGGCTGCCGGGCCCGCCGGACGCCAACCTCGTGCTGCTGCCGCCCGCCGTCGCCGCGCTGGCCACCGGCGTCTTCCTCTACATGGAGCGGCAGGCCGAACGCCAGCGCGCGCTGATCGCCGACCTGGTCCGCACCCGGCGCGAACTCGCCGCCACCGAACGGCGGGAGGGCACGCTGGCCGAGCGCGAACGGCTGGCGATGGAGATCCACGACACCCTCGCCCAGGGCCTGTCCAGCCAGCAGATGCTGCTCCAGGCCGCCGACCGCACCTGGGACGGCGACCCGGCGACCGCCCGGGGCCACGTCCGCACCGCCGCCGAGGTGGCCGCCCGCAACCTCGCCGAGGCCCGCCGCTTCGTCCACGACCTCGCGCCCGCCGAGCTGGCCGACGGCCGCACCCTGGACCAGGCGCTGCGCTCGCTCGCCGAGCGGGAGTCCGCCGAGAGCGGGTTGCCGGTCCGCTTCCACCTGGACGGCACGCCGGTGCCGCTGCCGGCGGCCGCGCAGTCGGCGCTGCTGCGGATCGCCCAGGGGGCGCTGGCCAACGTCCGCGAGCACGCCGGGGCCTCGGCCGCCGGGCTGACCCTCTCCTTCCTCGGCGACCAGGCCGTCCTGGACATCGCCGACGACGGCCGAGGCTTCTCCCCCGCCGCCGCGCCCTCACCCGCCCCCGCCCCCTCGGGCCGCGGCCACGGCCTGCCGGCCATGCGCGCCCGGCTGCGCCAGCTCGGTGGCACCCTGACCGTGGAGAGCGCCCCCGGCGAGGGCACCGTGGTCTCCGCCGCCGTCCCGCTCACCCCCGACCGCCCGTCCCCGGGCCCTGGAGCCGTCCGATGAACCCCACCCCCGCCCCGTCCCCGGTCCGGCTGCTGGTCTGCGACGACCACGCCGTGGTCCGGGCCGGCCTGCTCGCCCTGCTGGCCAGCGCCGGCGACATCGAGGTGGTCGGCGAGGCGAGCAGCGGCGAGGAGGCGGTCGACCTGGCGGCCCGGCTGGCCCCGCAGGTGGTGCTGATGGACCTCCAGCTCGGTGACGGCATCGACGGCGTGGAGGCCACCCGCCGGATCACCGCGGCCCCGCACGCCCCGCACGTCCTGGTCCTGACCACGTACGACACCGACGCCGACATCACCCGGGCGATCGGCGCGGGCGCGACCGGCTACCTGCTGAAGGCCGAACGGCCGGAGGAGCTGTTCGCCGCGGTGCACTCGGCCGCGCGGGGGCGGACGGTGCTCTCGCCGCCGGTCGCCTCCCGGGTCATGGCGCAGATGCGGGCCCCGGCACCGCAGCTCACCGAGCGCGAGACGGACATCCTCGCCCAGCTCGCCCAGGGGCTCGGCAACCGGGAGATCGCCCGCGCGCTGTTCATCAGCGAGGCGACCGTGAAGACCCACCTGGGCCGGATCTACGACAAGCTGGGGGTCGACACCCGGGCGGGCGCGGTGGCCGTCGCCAAGGAACGCCGCCTGCTCCGCTGACACCGACATGCCGCTCGATACCGACAGGCCGTTCGGAATGTCGGACTCCGAACAAGCGCCCCCACCGCACCGCGCCCCCGCCCGGTGGCCTTCGAACGACCGGCCTCCACCAGCCCGTTTCCCCGTGGCCGCGCTTCCCCCTTGCCCTCCGGCTCCCCATCCCCGATGGTGGATGCCGCACGGATTCACCATTGACAAACCAACCATGCGGTTTGTTACCGTAATGATCAACGACGCCCCACCTCAAGGGGGCTTGCCGGGCCTGTGCGGAGCGCTCTCGCCGGAGAGCGGCGCCAGGGGGGACGGCGGGAGTCCGGGGCGATCGGGGGGAGCGGCGAAGAGCCGCGCGTCGACGCGGCGCGGAGCGAGTCCGGGGGGACTCGCTCCGCGCCTCCCTGCTTTTCCCTCCGGTCCTCCTCACCCGGTGCCATCGCGACCCCCACGGGTAAACTGCACCGGGTAGTGCAACACCCCGAGGAGGGACCCGCCCGATGAGCACAGTGGACCCGGCACCGACCACCGCCTCACGCCGCATGCCGGAGAAGCGCCGTGCCATCGCCCGCGCGGCGAGCACGGTGTTCGGCCGCGAGGGCTACACCCGGGCCAGTGTCGACGCCATCGCCACCGAGGCCGGCGTCTCCAAGCGCACCATCTACAACCACTTCGGCGACAAGGAGAAGCTCTTCCTCTCCGTCGCCCTGGAGACCGCGGGCGAACTCACCGAGATCGTCGCCGGCCTGGCCGACCGTCACCTGCACAAGATCGTCGACCTGGAGGCCGACCTGACCGCCTTCGCCGTCGACCGCGCCAGGGCCGTCCTGGCCGCCGGCGAGCACTACGCCCTCGGCCGCACCATCCGCGCCGAGGCCGGCAACATCCCGCCCGACGTCCTCGCCGCCTGGCTGGCCGCCGGCCCCCTCGCCTCCCAGCGCGACCTCGCCGACCACCTCGCCCGCCTCGCCGCCCAGGGCCTGCTCACCCTCGACGACCCCGACCTCGCCGCCACCCACTTCACCCTCCTCACCTTCAGCGGCGCGGCCGACCAGTCCTTCTACGGCGCCGTCCCGATCTCCGACGCCGCCCTCCACACCACCGTCACCACCGGCGTCCAGGCCTTCCTCCGCCTCTACCCCCACCCCTGACCAGGGCCCCAACCCTCCACTCCGGCAAGCGAAACGGGTACAGATCCCCCGAACCGGCGACCCCGGCTCTAAACGCGGAACGTCGCGGGCATCCCACCCTCGGTTGCTTCGCAGACGAAGCGACACCCGTGTGACGAGCGAAAGGCCGAAGCCATGAGCCTGCTCCAGACCGGCAAGCTGCAGCTCAACTCCACCCACGCCACGGAGACCACCGGCGGGGACATCTCGACCTTCACCCAGGTCGCCTTCCCCACGCCCTTCCCCGAGAACACCAACGTGATCGTCGTTCCGTTCGTCCAGACCTTCAACGGCCCCGACACCCCGGGCCTGCGCATCGCCGACGTCACCACCACCGGCTTCAAGATCCGCTTCAACGAACTCGTCGGCACCGGCAGAGCACTGTCCGACGGCCCGCACACCACCGAGACCATCGGCTGGATCGCCACCACCGTCTGACCCGCCCCACCCCGCACAACACGAAAGCCGCAGGTCCAATGACCTGCGGCTTTCGCACTACCGGAGCGGGCGACGAGAATCGAACTCGCGCTCTAAGCTTGGGAAGCTCATGTTCTACCATTAAACTACGCCCGCCTGATGAGCCGTCAGAGACCGCTCGATCTGTCCCTCACTGTACCCCATCCGTGACGCCAGCCGCACAGGTGGGTGGTGGTTGTGGCGCGGCGGCGGGGGTGGGGGCGGGGGCGTACTGTGTGGGCCGCGTGAGAGTGCCCCGGCGGGTGGGCGCGGGCGGCGAGCCTTGGTGTGGAATGTCCGGTACATCCCCTAATGTGACGCTGGTCCCGGGGGCTCCGCCGTTCGGGGCGACGAGTACGGGTGAGTACTGGGGTAAGGATGGGAAGGGGATCGATGGAGCAGCGCGCCGTCGTTCGTTGTGCCGAGGGGCACCTGTTCAGCACCACCACGTTCCCGATGCAGAACCTCGGACCCGGTCGGCTGGGGCCCGGCCGGCTGATCAGGTGTCCGCAGTGCGGACGGCTGCGGAGTTCGGTGCTGGCCGACGTACGGGAGCTGTCCGAGCCGCAACTGGCCCGGGCGCTGCGGCTGGAGGCCGCGGAGTTCCTCGCCTGACGAGGGCGGACACGGGAGAGAAGTGACAGGTGCGGCCCCGGGCGATTCGTCCGGGGCCGCGTCGTGCACGTAACCTCGAAGCGTGCTGCTCTCTGACAAGGACATCCGGACCGAGATCGACAACGGCCGGGTGGTGATCGATCCGTTCGACCCCGCGATGATCCAGCCGTCGAGCATCGACGTGCGACTGGACCGCTTCTTCCGGGTCTTCGAGAACCACCGCTACCCGCACATCGACCCCTCCGAGGAGCAGCCGGACCTGACCCGGCTGGTCGAGCCGGAGGGCGACGAGGCGTTCATCCTGCACCCGGGCGAGTTCGTGCTGGCGTCGACCTACGAGGTCATCACGCTGCCGGATGACGTCGCCTCGCGGCTGGAGGGCAAGTCGAGCCTGGGCCGGCTCGGGCTGCTGACGCACTCCACGGCCGGCTTCATCGACCCGGGTTTCAGCGGGCACGTCACGCTGGAGCTGTCGAACGTCGCGACGCTGCCGATCAAGCTCTACCCGGGGATGAAGATCGGGCAGCTCTGCCTGTTCCGGCTCTCCTCGCCGTCGGAGCACCCGTACGGCTCGGAGCGGTACGGCTCGCGGTACCAGGGGCAGCGCGGTCCGACGCCGTCGCGCTCCTACCTGAACTTCCACCGTACGGACGTCTGAGCAGGACGAGGACGGGACGAAGAGCGCACGGTGCGGGCGGTCACCCTTCCGGGGGTGACCGCCCGCCGGCGTCTCAGGCGCGCTTCGGGCGGGTGACCGCGACCAGCTCGCTGCCGTCCTCGGAGAGGCTCAGCTCGGTGCGGAGCCCGGCCAGCTCGCCCAGGTGGTGCAGGTGGGTGCCGCCGCAGAAGATCTGCGCCGCGCCCTCGGGCAGCTCGCAGTGCCACTGGCGGCGGGCGGTCAGCTCCGGGCCGGGGACGTCGATGCGCACCGGGGCGTCGGCGGCGACCCAGGAGGCCAGCCGGCTGTTGACGGCCTCGGTGAGCCCGGGCAGGGCGTCGGCGAGCGCCGGGAGGTCCTCGGTGGCCTCGGTGGTGAAGCCCTTCTTGCGCAGCGACTTGCCGAGCCGGTAGGTGTCGGTGCTCGCCTCGGTGTCCATCACCGAGCTCGCCATGGCGAGGCTGTCGAAGTCCGGGTGGCCGAAGGCGTCGGAGCGGCCCGGGTCCTTGCGCCAGCGCGGCGCGAGCGCCTCGTTGAGGGCGAGGGCGAGCAGGTGGCAGCCGCTGTGCGAGGCGCTCAGCGCGGCGCGGCGCCCGGCGTCCACGGCGAGGACGGCGGTGCGGCCGACGAGGTCGCCCGGGTCGGCCGCGAGGACGTGCAGGACCAGCCAGGACCACTCCTCGTCGCCGCGCCGGACCGGGATGTCGGCGCCGACCAGCGGCGCGCCGCCGTCCGGGCCCACCGCGCCGGTGAGGCAGTCGACGACGGCCAGCTCGACGCCGTCCACGGTGAGGGTGCCGAGGTCGGCGGGCTGGTCGGGCCAGGTGTGGTCGAGCGGGTGGAACGGGGTCGCCCCGGTGACCACGGCGTAGCGGCCGTCGCCCATCGGGTGCACCGCGAGCACCGTCGACTCGCCGGTCACCGCCCCGGCCGGGAAGCTGACGTGGGTGGTGGGGAGGGTCATGCCTGGCTCCGTGCGGGTGAGGGTGAACAGGTGGAAGAGGTGGAAGAGGTGGAAAAACGGAACGGGCCCCGCGAGGCGAGGCCCGTCCCCATTGTCGCCGAGAGTCGGCCGCCGCCGAGGTCAGCCGAGGGTCGGCAGCTTGATCAGCACCAGCAGGGCCAGCAGCTGCAGCGCGGCCGCGCCGGCCGCCTTGCCCCAGGGCAGGTCGTGCACCCGGCGGACCATCGCGGCCAGCAGGTAGCCGCAGAGCAGCCAGGTCGCCCAGCCGACGACCTGGACGAGCAGGTTGTCGGCGGGCAGCACCAGCGCCAGCAGCAGCCGGGGCGCGTCGGTGACCCAGCCGATCAGCACGGCGAGGCCGACGGTGGACTGCCAGGGGCCGTCGCCGCCGAACTGCCGGGCCAGCCCGTACGTCACGGCTCCGAGCATCGCGCCGGCCAGGGTGAAGCCGATCGCGGCGGCGAGCATCGCGGTGAGCGCCACCGTGAAGGTCGAGTTGACCACGTCGTCGCGGGTCAGGCCGATGCCGAGCACGGCGAGGGCGCCGTAGAGCAGGGAGACGGTGACGGCGGGCAGCCAGACCTGGTGGTCGCGGGTGCGGTCGAAGATCGCGGTGGGGGTGCGGAACAGGCCGGTCAGCAGCTCGCGCCAGGTCGGCCGGGGGCCGGTGACCTGCGGCGCGGACTGCCCGCCGGCCCGGTAGACGGCGACGTTGTCCTGGCCGTAGGCGTCCGGGTGCGAGGGCTGCTCGTACCCGTACGGCGCCTGGCCGTAGGAGGACGGCTCGCCCGCGTAGGGGTCGCCGCCGGCCGGGAAGGCCCGGGTGTGGCCCGGGTTGTCGGCCGCGTAGGGGTCCTGGTGCGGGGCCTGGTGCGGGGCACGCGGACCGTACGGGTCGTACGGCGCTCCGTACGGCTCCTGGTGCGCCCCCGGGTGCGGCCCCTGCTGCGGCCCGGTGAAGTACTCCGGCCCGTCCGTCGGCCCGTACCCCCCGGGCGCCGCCTGCTGCTGCGGGGGCGCCGACCACCCGCCACGGGGGTCGGCGCCCTGACCGCTGTCGTATCGATTGCCAGCCACGTTCCGAAGGTACCCGCCCGGCGGGCACCGCGGCGGGCGGGCACCGGACCGGGGCCGGTTTGCAGCGAGCCTGTTACCGCCGCGCGCCGACCTTCGGCCCGTGCACCGCGGCGGCGGCGCTGGTGCCGGCCGGGCATCCGCCCGGACCGGCCGAGGTGCGCACCGCGCCGACCGGCAGCAGGGTGCCGCAGGCGATCCGCACGCCGTTCGGCAGCTCGTTGTCGGACTCGACGATCGCACCGTCGCCGATCACCGCGCCGTCCAGCGCGGTGCGGTCGCCGATGGTCGCGAAGGCGCCCACGATGGAGTCCTTGACCAGGGTGTCCGGGCCGATGACGGCGCCGGGCAGGATCACGCTGCCCTCGACGATCGCGCCGGCCTCGACGACCGCGCCCTCGGAGACCACCGTGCCGCCGCTGAGCACCGCCCCGTGCCGCACGGTCGAGCCGGGCAGCAGCAGCGCGTCGCCGGTCGGGCCGGGGACGGCGGGCGAGTCGACCTTGCCGAGCACCAGGTCGGCCGAGCCGCGCACGAAGGCGGCCGGGGTGCCGAGGTCGAGCCAGTACGAGGTGTCGACCACACCGCGCAGCAGCGCGCCGGTGGCCAGCAGCTCGGGGAAGGTCTCGCGCTCGACGGAGACCTCGCGGCCGGCCGGGATGCGGTCGATGACCGAGCGGGTGAAGACGTAGCAGCCGGCGTTGATCTGGTCGGTGACGATCTGCTCGGGCGTCTCCGGCTTCTCCAGGAACTCCAGCACCCGCCCGTCGGCGTCGGTGGGCACGAGCCCGAAGGCGCGCGGGTCCTCGACCCGGGTGAGGTGCAGGGTGACGTCGGCCCCGGCGGCCACGTGGCCGTCGCGCAGGGCGGCGATGTCGACGCCGGAGAGGATGTCGCCGTTGAACACCAGGACCGGCTCGTCGGGGCCGCAGGTGAGCCCGGTGGCCGCGTTGCGGATGGCGCCGCCGGTGCCGAGCGGCTCGCGCTCGGTCAGGTAGACCAGCTCGATGCCGTAGGGCGTGCCGTCCTGGAAGTGGTCCTCGAAGACCTCGGCGAGGTAGGAGGTGGCGAGCACCACGCGGGTGACCCCGGCCGCCGCCGCGCGGGCCAGCTGGTGCGCGATGAACGGGACGCCTGCCACCGGCAGCATGGGCTTGGGGGTGTGGGTGGTCAGCGGACGCAGTCGCGTGCCCTTACCACCGACCAGCATGATCGCCTCGGTCATGGTCTGCGCTGTTCCCCTTGTGGTCTCTGCGGCCCGGCCCGCGGGCCGATACCTCCGTCGGTGTGCTGGACGCCGTTCCGGGGGCCGGAACGGATCGACCGGCTCGCGGCCGGTCCGGCGCCTACTGTATTTCCTTCCGACCGAGCGACCCCCCGGCGGCCCGGTGGTCGGCGCCCCGGCCGGTGCCCGCGCCGCGGCCGCCGGAGCGGAAAAGCCCGGCCCGGGCGGGCGCTGGCGGCGCCCCCCGGGCCGGGGTGGTTGTTGCAGAACTGTCGAACAACCGGGCCGGTTCCACGGCCCCGTCGGTGTGTCGGGCGCGCCTCAGGCGTCGACGGTCTGCGGCTCCTCGGCCCCGGCCGGCGGGATCGCCTTGACCGAGTCGAGCAGCAGCTGGGCGACGTCGACGACCTTCAGGTGCTCCTTGGCCGCGCCCTCGTTCTTCTTGCCGTTGACCGAGTCGGAGAGCATGACGAGGCAGAACGGGCAGGCGGTGGAGACGATGTCCGGGTTGAGGGACAGCGCCTCGTCGACGCGCTCGGTGTTGATCCGCTTGCCGATGCGCTCCTCCATCCACATCCGCGCGCCGCCGGCGCCGCAGCAGAAGCCGCGCTCCTTGTGGCGGTGCATCTCCTGCTGGCGCAGCCCCGGGACCTTGTCCATGATCTCGCGCGGCGGGCTGTAGACCTTGTTGTGGCGGCCCAGGTAGCAGGGGTCGTGGTAGGTGATGAGGCCCTCGACCGGGTTGACCGGCACCAGCTTGCCCTCGTCGATGAGGTGCTGCAGCAGCTGGGTGTGGTGGATGACCTCGAAGTGGCCGCCGAGCTGCGGGTACTCGTTGGCGATGGTGTTGAAGCAGTGCGGGCAGGTCGCCACGATCCGCTTGACCGGGGCGTCCTCGAGCGCCGCGTTCAGGGTCTCGACGTTCTGCGCGCCGAGCATCTGGAAGAGGAACTCGTTGCCCAGGCGGCGGGCGGAGTCACCGGTGCAGGACTCCTCCTTGCCGAGGATCGCGAACTTCACGCCGGCGGTGTGCAGCAGCTCGGCGAAGGCCTTGGTGGTCTTCTTCGCGCGGTCCTCCAGGGCGCCGGCGCAGCCCACCCAGTACAGGTACTCGACCTCGGCGGGGTCGATGTCCTCGCCGATCACCGGCACCTCGATGCCGGTCTCCTTCTTGAGCTCCTTGACCCAGTCCAGACGGGCCTTGGTGGCCATGCCCCAGGGGTTGCCCTTGTTCTCCAGGTTCTTGAGCATGGTGCCGGCCTCGGTGGGGAACGAGGACTCGATCATCACCTGGTAGCGGCGCATGTCGACGATGTGGTCGATGTGCTCGATGTCGACGGGGCACTGCTCGACGCAGGCGCCGCAGGTGGTGCAGGACCACAGCACGTCGGGGTCGATGACGCCGTTCTCCTCGGCGGTGCCGACCAGCGGGCGCTCGGCCTCGGCCAGGGCGGCCGCGGGGACGTCCTTGAGCTGCTCGGCGGTGGCCTTCTCGGTGCCCTCCATGTCCTTGCCGCCGCCGGCGAGCAGGTAGGGGGCCTTGCCGAAGGCGTGCTCGCGCAGGCTCATGATCAGCAGCTTGGGCGACAGCGGCTTGCCGGTGTTCCAGGCCGGGCACTGCGACTGGCAGCGGCCGCACTCGGTGCAGGTGGAGAAGTCGAGGATGCCCTTCCAGGAGAAGTGCTCGACCTGGGAGACGCCGAAGACGGCGTCGTCGGCCGGGTCCTCGAAGTCGATCGGCTGCCCGCCGCTGGTCATCGGGCGCAGTTCGCCGAGCGCGGTGGAGCCGTCCTCCTCGCGCTTGAAGTAGATGTTGAAGAAGCCCAGGAAGCGGTGCCAGGCGACGCCCATGGAGGGGTTGATGCCGATGGTGATCGCCCAGGCGAAGGAGATGCTGATCTTCAGCATCGCGAAGAGGTAGACCAGGTTCTCCAGGGTGCCGTGGGACAGGCCGCGGAAGGCCACCACCAGCGGGTAGGAGATCAGGTACGTGGCCTCGTAGGAGCCGACGTTCTCCAGCGCGCCCTCCAGGCCGCGCAGGATCATGATGCACAGGCCGATGCCGAGGATCGTGTACTCGACGTAGAAGGCCTGCCAGGCGATCGAGCCGGCGAAGCGGGACTTGCGGCCCGCCCGGCCGGGCAGGCTCAGCAGGCGGATCACGATCAGCGTCGCGATGCCCAGCGTGGTGAGGGTGCCGACCAGCTCGGTGAACAGCTCGTACGGAAGCCAGCCGCCGAGCACCGGCAGCACGAACTCGGCGTCGAACAGCTGGAAGAAGGCGGTCAGCAGGGTCAGGCCCAGGGTGAAGAAGCCGACCGCGACGAACCAGTGGGCGATGCCGACGATCCCCCAGCGGTTCATCCGGGTGTGGCCGACGAACTCCACCGCCACGGTCTTCACCCGCTGCGCGGGCTGCCCGAAGCGGGTGGCGTCCGGCTGGCCGGTGCGCACCACCCGGTAGATGTACAGCGCCGCACGAGCGGCGAGCGCGGTGCCGACCACGAATGTGACCAGCGAGATGACGATCGCTGCTAGCTGCATCGGCTCTCCGTCTCCTGCGGCTTGCGTGTTACGGGTGTGCGGTGTCCCCGAGGGGCAGTGTACTCGTCGGTAACTTCCAGGGCCGACGGCCCGGACATTACCGTTCGCCAACACTTCTCCTGAAGATGCTCAAGGTATGGCGGCAGTCACGCGCGCGCACGCGCGGCCCGGCCGGCCCGTCGCATCCGGAGGAACGGCTCAGCAAAGTTGAGCGAACCGGACTCATCCCTGTTGACGGCACCTACTTGGTCAGGCATCCTTGAGCCCGTAAAGCTCAACTCTTCCGTGGAGGTATCTACGATGGCACGCGCGGTCGGCATCGACCTCGGCACGACGAACTCGGTCGTCAGCGTTCTGGAGGGTGGCGAGCCCACCGTCATCACGAACGCCGAGGGCGCGCGGACCACGCCGTCCGTCGTCGCCTTCGCGAAGAACGGCGAGGTGCTCGTCGGCGAGGTGGCCAAGCGCCAGGCGGTCACCAACGTCGACCGCACCATCCGCTCGGTCAAGCGCCACATGGGCACCAGCTGGAAGATCGGGCTGGACGGCAAGGACTTCAACCCGCAGCAGATCAGCGCCTTCGTGCTGCAGAAGCTGAAGCGGGACGCCGAGGCCTACCTGGGCGAGCAGGTCACCGACGCCGTCATCACCGTTCCGGCGTACTTCTCCGACTCCGAGCGCCAGGCCACCAAGGAGGCCGGTGAGATCGCGGGCCTCAACGTCCTGCGCATCGTCAACGAGCCGACCGCGGCCGCCCTGGCCTACGGCCTGGACAAGGACGACCAGACCATCCTGGTCTTCGACCTCGGCGGCGGCACCTTCGACGTCTCCCTGCTGGAGATCGGCGACGGGGTCGTCGAGGTGAAGGCCACCAACGGTGACAACCACCTCGGTGGTGACGACTGGGACCAGAAGATCGTCGACCACCTGGTCAAGGTCTTCCAGGCCGGCCACGGCGTGGACCTGTCCAAGGACAAGATGGCCCTGCAGCGTCTGCGCGAGGCCGCCGAGAAGGCCAAGATCGAGCTGTCCTCGTCCTCCGAGACCTCGATCAACCTGCCCTACATCACGGCCTCCGCCGAGGGCCCGCTGCACCTGGACGAGAAGCTCACCCGGGCCCAGTTCCAGCAGCTGACCTCCGACCTGCTGGAGCGCTGCAAGATCCCGTTCCACAACGTGATCAAGGACGCCGGCATCTCGCTCTCCGAGATCGACCACGTCGTCCTCGTCGGCGGCTCCACCCGCATGCCGGCCGTCGCCGAGCTCGTCCGCGAGCTGACCGGCGGCAAGGACGCCAACAAGGGCGTCAACCCGGACGAGGTCGTCGCCATCGGCGCCGCGCTCCAGGCCGGTGTCCTCAAGGGCGAGGTCAAGGACGTCCTGCTGCTCGACGTCACCCCGCTGTCCCTCGGCATCGAGACCAAGGGCGGCATCATGACCAAGCTGATCGAGCGCAACACCACGATCCCGACCAAGCGCTCGGAGATCTTCACCACGGCCGAGGACAACCAGCCGTCCGTGCAGATCCAGGTCTACCAGGGCGAGCGCGAGATCGCCGCGTACAACAAGAAGCTCGGCATGTTCGAGCTGACCGGCCTGCCGCCGGCCCCGCGCGGCCTGCCCCAGATCGAGGTCACCTTCGACATCGACGCCAACGGCATCATGCACGTCGGCGCGAAGGACCTCGGCACCGGCAAGGAGCAGAAGATGACCGTCACCGGCGGCTCCGCGCTGCCGAAGGACGACATCGAGCGCATGATGCGCGAGGCCGAGCAGTACGCGGAGGAGGACCACAAGCGCCGCGAGGCCGTGGAGACCCGCAACCAGGCCGAGCAGCTCGTCTACTCCACCGAGAAGTTCATCGCCGACAACGCCGACAAGCTGCCGGCCGACGTCAAGACCGAGGTCGAGACCGCCATCGGCGAGCTCAAGGAGGCCCTGAAGGGCGAGGACATCGCGAAGATCCGCGAGGCCTCGGAGAAGGTCTCCACCACCGCCCAGAAGCTCGGCCAGGCGCTGTACGCCAACGCCGACGCCGCCGGTGCGGCCGGTGCGGGCGCGGGTGCCCCCGGTGACGCCGGTGCCAAGGACGACGACGTCGTCGACGCCGAGATCGTGGACGACGAGAAGCCCAAGGGCGGTGCGGCATGACGGAGAAGCCGCAGGGTGCCCAGCCCGGCGACGACTCCGCCGCCGAGGAGGCCGTGATCAAGGCGGCCGAGGAGGCCGCCGCGGCCGGGGCCGAGGGCTCCGCCGCCTCCGGCACGGAGGCGCTGGCCGCGGCCAAGCGCGAGCTGGCCGAGCGCACCGGCGACCTCCAGCGCCTCCAGGCCGAGTACCAGAACTACCGCAAGCGGGTCGAGCGCGACCGGCTGACGGTCCGCGAGATCGCCGTCTCCAACATCCTGGAGTCGCTGATCCCGGTGCTGGACGACATCGGCCGCGCCCGCGACCACGGCGAGGTGACGGGCGGCTTCAAGTCCGTCGCGGAGTCGCTGGAGACGGTCGTCGCCAAGCTGGGCCTGCAGCAGTTCGGCAAGGAGGGCGAGCCCTTCGACCCGACCATGCACGAGGCACTGATGCACAGTTACTCCTCGGAGGTCACCGAGGACACCTGCGTCCAGATCCTCCAGCCCGGCTACCGGATCGGCGAGCGGATCATCCGCCCGGCGATGGTCGCGGTCGCGGAGCCCCAGCCGGGCACCCAGAGCACGTCCGGCCCGGACGCCGACCCGGCCAAGGGCGGGGACGGGAAGGACCAGGCCGACGGTGGCTCGGACAGCTGACCGGCGGTGACAGCTGACAACCCCCGCGCTGCGGAGTCGTACGCCGGCCAGTACGGCGGCCGGCTCCGCAGCGCGTTGTCGATCTGCCCGGGCACGGACCACCGTGTCCGGCGCGTTGACAGCACAGTGACGATGGACCTCGGGAGGTGGCGCCGGCCATGAGCGGCAAGGACTACGTGGAGAAGGACTACTACAAGGTCCTCGGCGTGCCCAAGGACGCCAGCGCCACGGAGATCAAGAAGACCTACCGCAAGCTGGCGCGCGAGTTCCACCCCGACGCCAACAAGGGCGACACCAAGGCCGAGGAACGCTTCAAGGACATCTCCGAGGCGTACGACGTCCTCTCCGACGAGAAGCGCCGCAAGGAGTACGACGAGGCCCGCAGCCTGTTCGCCAACGGCGGCTTCCGCCCGGGCGGCCCCGGCGGCACCGGCAGCTACAGCTTCGACTTCGGCGACCTCTTCAGCGGCAGCCAGGGCGGCGCCGGCGGCGGGATCGGCGACGTCTTCGGCGGCCTGTTCAACCGCGGCGGCCGGCAGGCCCAGCCGCGCCGCGGCGCCGACGTCGAGACCGAGGTGACGCTCTCCTTCGAGGAGGCCGTCGACGGTGCCACCGTCCCGCTGCGGATGACCAGTCAGGCCCCCTGCCGGCTCTGCAACGGCACCGGCGCCAAGTCCGGCACCACCCCGCGGGTCTGTCCGACCTGCGTCGGCTCCGGCACGGTCAGCCGCGGCCAGGGCGCCTTCGCGCTCTCCGAGCCCTGCCGGGACTGCCGCGGCCGCGGCATGATCGTCGACGACCCGTGCCCGGACTGCCACGGCAGCGGCCGCGCCAGCTCCGCCCGCACCATGCAGGTCCGGATCCCGGCCGGCGTCCAGGACGCCCAGCGGATCCGCCTCAAGGGCAAGGGCGCCCAGGGCGAGCGCGGCGGCCAGCCCGGCGACCTGTACGTCACCGTCCACGTCGACCCGCACCCGGTCTTCGGGCGCAAGGGCGACAACCTGACCGTGACCGTCCCGGTCACCTTCCCCGAGGCCGCGCTCGGCGGCACCATCGAGGTGCCGACCCTGAACGGACCGTCGGTGAAGCTCAAGCTGCCCCCGGGCAGTGCCAACGGCCTCACCCTGCGGGCCCGCGGCAAGGGCGCCACCCGCAAGGACGGCACCCGTGGCGACCTCCTGGTCACCATGGAGGTCGTGGTCCCCCAGCAGGTCACCGGCGACGCCCTGACCGCTCTGGAGCAGTACCGCGAGGCGACCGCCTCCGACGACCCGCGAGCCGCTCTCTTCCGGGCGGCGAAGGGAGCGTGACGACCAGATGACCCCCGACGACCCCATCGGCCCCGGCCTCGGCGACGGCCTCCCCGGTGGCGGCGGCCCCCGCCGCACCACCCGGCGGACCGCCCCGCAGCCCCAGTACGTGCTCACCGAGGAGACCCCGGTCTACGTGATCTCGGTGGCCGCCGAGCTCTCCGGCCTGCACCCGCAGACCCTCCGTCAGTACGACCGGCTCGGCCTGGTCAGCCCGGACCGCACCGCCGGCCGCGGCCGCCGCTACTCCGCGCGCGACATCCAGCAGCTGCGCGAGGTCCAGCGGCTCTCCCAGGACGAGGGCATCAACCTGGCCGGCATCAAGCGGATCATCGAGCTGGAGAACCAGGTCACCGCCCTCCAGTCGCGGATCGCCGAACTGGTCGACTCGCTGGAGGGCGCCGCCACCGCCCTGCAGCAGCGCGAGGCCACCATCCACGCCTCCTACCGCCGCGACCTCGTCCCCTACCAGCCGCCCACCCCGCACTCCAGCGCCCTCGTCGTCTGGCGCCCCAAGCGCTGACGGCCGGCCCGCCGCCGCGCACCGCTGCCGGTACCCGCCGTACAGCGGGTACCGGCAGTATCGTTCCAATGCGAAGGTTCAGCGAGCACGGAACCGGCCGAACACCGCGCGCCGGCCGGTACGGGGGCCGCGGCGCCTAGGATGCCCACGGCGGACCCGGTCCGCGCAGTTCACCCGGTCCAGCCAACGGCGAGGAGCCGCAGATGAGTGCCGGACAGAGGTCTGGAGCCGCCCCCGAGGAGGTACTGTCTCCCGAGGCCCGCGGCCTGTACCAGAAGGCCCTGCGCCACGACGGGCCGCTGTCGGACGAGCGGGGCTGCCCGCTGTCCCCGGAATCCGACCACGAACCGCTCCAGGAACTGCTGCGGCTCGGACTCCTCAATCCCGAGGTCGGCCCTCCGGGGACATTTGCCGTGAAAGACCCCCGGCAGCTCGCGGAATCGGCGTCGAACAACCTCCAGATGCAGGCCGCCGACCTTCTCCGCCGCTCCATTTCGCTGCACGCGACGCTTCAGGAACTCGGCCTCGAATACCAGGCCCACACCACCGGACCGGAACCCGGCGGATCAATTGAGTACGTCCAGGGCCGCGGCACGATAAACCAGCTCCTGGAAACGCTGTTGGAGAACGCCTCGCGCGAGATGCTGACCGCGCAGCCCGGCGGCGGACGGGCGGCCGACGCATTGCGGATCGCCATCGACCGGGACATGAGATTCGTTCAGCGCGGCGGCACCATCCGGACCCTTTACCAACCGGGTGCGCGCTATTCCAATCCGACGGTCGACTACGTCCGGGAAATCACCCAGGCCGGCTGCCAGGTGAGAACCATCGACGAGGCGTTTGCCAAGCTCATCGTGCTGGACCGCAAGGTCGCCGTGGTGACCGTGGGCGGCGAGGAGAATCGCGACCGGGCGGCCTTCATCCGGGACGAGGCCGTGATCAGCTACATCGTGCACGTGTTCAGCAGCCAGTGGGAGCGGGCCATCCCCTTCACCGGGAGCCACGAAATCCCCCGCCAGGTCGTTTCGAGCATGCGTCAGCAGATCATCCGCATGATGCTCCAGGGAGCCGGCCACAGAACGATCGCCCGCCGTCTCGGACTGAGCGAGCGCACGCTGGCCCGCCATATAGCCGAACTCCGCGAGGAACACGAAGTGGAGACGCTCTTCCAGTTGGGCTGGAAACTCGCGCAACTGGAAGAAGGACCGATGCTGCCCGATGCATCGGTCCTTCCTCTTGACGGCCCAAACTCCTACCAGTGACTGTCCATGTCGAGCATGGCAACCTGCCGCTGTTCGGCCCCCCAATGGGAGTCTTCAGCGGTGGCCGAGCCCACTCCAATGAGCATGGCGATGCCCAGGAGGAATGCAGAGACAGCAATACGGCGCGCCTTCAGCACAACATCACTCCTTTCAAGACAACTTACTGCGAGCATCGACTCATCGGGCGACGGTCGCACTAATGCGACCATATGATGACCCATGGAGGGCCTGCGTGTCACGCCCCAGTACACCCGCAGAAGCGCTGGAGAGGGCTGGCAGGAGCACGCCGTCGGCGTCTAGTCTCGCCCCGAACAAGCCCACCTGATGTGAGCACATCCAACGTACCGGCCCGTACGCTCAGAAGCGTGTCATCTGACTGCCTGGCAGTCAGATGCCAGCACGACGCTGTGGACGCCAAGACCCGTCTCATTGGACGATCAACCCGCCCGTCGCAATAACCTACGTTGATTGTTCAGGCAGGACGGAACAGCACCTCGGAGCAGCGGTGCCATGTCTTCTCGCCTGACCACCACTTCCCCGGAGTCGTCATGAGCGAGCCCTATCTGCGCGACCTCCCCACGCAGGCCCATGAGGGCCGGCGTGCACGCGTGTTCCTGGCCGCGCCGCTGATGCGGTTGACCGGGCCGGCGGACAGTGTGGTGACCCTCGCCAGCCGGACGCGGCTGACGACCCTGCGCACCACCCTCCTCCGCAGCGGCGCCGCCGTCTACAGCGCCCATCACAGTGACGCCTGGACCGTCGCCGGGCGCGCCCCCGAGCCCCGTGTGCCGTCCGACTTCCGCGCGCTCCAGTCCGCGGACCTGGTCTTCGCCTACGTCGGCGCGCCGCTCTCCGCCGGCGTGAGCCTGGAGCTCGGCTGGGCGTCGGCACTGCGCAAGCCGATCGTCCTGCTGGTCGACGAGGCCATCACCCACAACCCGCTGATCGCCACCATCGAGCAGGTCGCCCCCGTCCTGCCGCTGGTCTTCGACGACACCTGGTCCCAGGAGGCCCTCCACCACACCGTGGAGACCGCCCTCGACTGGGCCGGCATGGCGCTCTCCCTTCGCGAGGGCTTCTGGACCGCCCCCGGCGAGCAGTTCACCGTCCCCCGCCAGCAGCCCCCCGCCGTCGGCCCGTCCGGCTACTGGCCCACCGGAGCCGCGACCGGCTGACCCCCGTTCAGCCACGCCGCGGGACCCCGCGTCCACCGGTTCCCGGGTGACGGCCCAGCGCGGTCCCGGCCGGGCCGTCAGGAGCCCTTCCCGGGCCTCCCGGACCGGCCGGGTCATCCGCCGTCACGGCCGCCCCGCATCAGCCAGCCGAGCTGGAAGAGGGTCTGGGCGCCGTAGCGGTCCCGCAGCCGCGAGATGTGGGCGGCGACGGTGCGCTCGCTCAGGCCCAGGCGGGTGGCGACGGCGCGCTGGGTGAGGCCCCGGGCCAGCAGCCGGCCGACGCGTTCGGGGGCGCTGTGGGCGGGTCCCTGGCTGAGGACGGCGGACCAGTCGGTGGCGTCGGCGCGGGACCAGTCACGGTCGAAGGCGTTGACGATGAAGGCGATCGCGGCCGGGTCGGTGATGAACGCGGCGGTGCTGTGGTCGTCGCTGGCGGAAATGACCGCGACCGCGCGGTCGAAGACCATCAGCCGCTGGAAGGGCTCGTCCAGGATCCGGATCAGCGAACCGCGCCGGGTGACCTCCTCGGCGTAGGCGAGCGCGGGGGGCTCGGAGAACGCGACGGGCTGGTAGACGGTGCGCAGCGAGCAGCCGCGCTGGAGGAGCTGGACGTCCTGCTGGATGGCGATCTTGAGCGCGTCCGCCGGACGGGCGCCGGGCTGGGCGGTGAGGACCTCGGTACGGCAGTCGGCGACCAGCTGGGAGATCCGGTGCCGGATGTGGATGTGGCCCTCGATGTAGACCGCGCCGCCGGAGCGCTCCGGCGGGCGGGGCATCGCGTCGTAGGCGCGGGTGAGGGAGTCCAGGGCGCCGGGCAGGTTCTCGGCGCGGACCAGCAGACGGGTGGCCTCGCTGCGCAGTTCCGCGCCCAGGCGGTCGCTGACCGAGCGGGGGCTGACGGCCGTGTAGCAGGCGTCCATCGGATTGGGCATCAGCAGGCCGATGGAGACGAGCTGGCGGACGCCGTCGCGGTCGGACTCGGGGACGTCGGCGAACCGGACGCGGCCGCCGTCGGCGAGGATCGCGAGGTAGACGCGGCGGGCGGCCTCGTCGGGCTCGCCGGCCGCCGCGGCACCGGCCGCGCCGTCGCCGGCGCCCTGGGTGGTGCTCGGGTCGGCCGTCGCCTCGAAGCTCACGTCGAACCGCTCCCTGCCGGATGCTCTCGGGTGGTGGTGCTCCGCGCGCCGCGCGGGGCGGCCGGCGGTGATCACGGTACTGGGGACCGACGGTCCCCCGGACCTCGGGTGCCGTCGCACGCGGGTCCGGGGGCCGCCGGTGTACGCCATGTCCCAGCGCTTCCGGCGAGGCGGAGCAGCAACGCCTCGCCGGCTCCGGTCCCGGGGGCCATCACCACACATGGCGTCCCGGCCGGCGCTCTTCCCCCCGATATGCAGGCACGTGCGGACGTGCCGGTCGCATCCAGCAATGAAGAGCAAGTCGCCGTCATCGGGCTGCGGTGGCCCGGACGACCTGGCGTGACTCCACCCTCACAGCGTGACGGCCGGTGAACAAGTGCCACCCTGCTGCATGTTCTCGCAATTGCATGAACCTGCACCGCCGGCCCGGCGCGGCCTCGCGCGGCTTGCTTCCGGTTTCTGCTAACCCGCAGGTCAGCGCGGTGCAGCGGGGCTTTTCCGACCGTCCGTCCGGTCGGTCGCGGAGTCGCGTGTTCCGGAACCCGGCCGGTTCCCGGGAGCAGCGGCAGCCCCCATCGGGCGAACGGACCTCAGCGGGCGAGCAGCCGGCCGCCGACCAGTGCGGTCACCGTGCCGCCCGCCGCGAGCGCCCAGCCGGCCAGCAGCAGGACGAACAGGCCGGCGGCGAGCCCGGTGAAGCCGGCGAACCCGGTGTGCCGGGCGAGCGCCGCCGCCCCGGTGACGCAGGTGCCGACCGGGAAGGTGAAGGCCCACCAGGTCATCGCGAACCCCATCCCGGCCCGCCGGGCGCGCAGGTTGGCGGCGACGGCGAGCAGCAGCCAGAGCATCGCGACGCCGAGCGCCGCCACCCCGAACAGCTCGGCGAGGGCGAGCGCCACGGGCGCCAGGCCGGGCAGGACCGTTCCTGCCGCGTCGGCGAGCTGGTGGACGGCGGTGGTGGACTGGCCGAGCGGGCCGAGCACCAGGAAGAGCGTCGGGGTGAGCGCCAAGGCCGGCAGCTTGCTGTGCACCAGGCCGGTGAACACCACCGGCAGCAGCGCCAGGGTGCCCAGCAGGCCGATCCCGAACAGCGCCGCGCAGCCGTACAGCAGCGCCTCGCGGGCGGCGCCGGCCGGCAGGTGCGGGACGAGCGCCGGACCGGTGGCGGAGGCGACCAGCGGGGCGACCACCGGCAGCAGCCAGGTCGGGTTGGCGGCGAGCGGGGAGACGGCGTGCCGGGTGATCATCAGGTACGGGATGCCGGCCGCGACGGCGAGCGCGTACAGCGTGCCGGCCGTCCAGAGCACGAGGTCGAGCGCGACGGCCGGGCCGGTGCCGATGACCCGGGAGCCGACGGTCAGGGTGCCGAGGCCGACCGAGAGCAGCGCCATCGGCGGGCAGCCGTAGAAGACCGCAGTGGCCGGGTTGTCCAGCAGCTGCTCGCGGGCGGCCGCGCGGTGCCGGGTGAGGTGGACGGCCCGGCCGGCGCCGACCACCAGCAGGCCGGCCAGCCCGAGTGCCCACATCACCTCGGCGAAGCCGATCAGCCCGGGCCACCGGACGGGCAGGGCGGCCGCGCCGTTGGCCGTGATCGCGGTGCCCATGACCGCCGCGTACCAGTTGGGGCCGAGCTGGCCGGGGTCGAGGCGGCGGACGCGGGTGGACGGGCGTGGGCGGGGCGCGGTGCTGAGCAGGGTGGCCATGGCACCCACCGTCGCCCGGGGCGGCGGGCGCCGGTAGCGCCGCCCGCTCTATGAGGGCATAGCCTGAGCCTATGGCCCTCTCTCCGCGCGTCCCCGAACTCGGTGCGCTGGAACTGCTGCTCGCGGTGGCCCGGCTCGGCAGCGTCGGCCGGGCGGCCGCCGAACTGGGGGTGAGCCAGCCGACCGCGAGTGCCCGGATCAAGGGCATGGAGCGGCAGATCGGCGTCTCGCTGCTGGAGCGCTCCCCGCGCGGCTCGCGGCCCACCGAGGCGGGCCGGCTGGTGGTCGAGTGGGCGCGGCAGGTGGTGGAGGCGGCGCAGGCGCTGGACGCCGGGATCGACGCGCTGCGCGAGCGCCGGGACGCCCGGCTGACCGTGGTGGCCAGCCTGACCGTCGCCGAGTACCTGATGCCGGGCTGGCTGCTGGCCCTGCACGCGGTCAGCCCGGGCACGGCGGTGACGCTGCGCACCGCCAACTCGGCGGACGTGGCCGGTCACGTGCTGGCCGGGGACGCCGACCTCGGCTTCGTCGAGGGGCCGCTGCCCCCGGCCGGGCTGGCGGGCGCGGTGGTGGCGGCCGACCGGCTGGTGGTCGTGGTGGCGCCGGACCATCCGTGGGCGCGGCGCCGCTCGCCGCTGTCCGGGCGGGAGCTGGCGGCGACCCCGCTGGTGCTGCGCGAGCCGGGCTCGGGCACCCGGGAGGTGCTGGAGATGGCGCTGGCGCCGTACGGGGGCACCGCGCCGCCGCGGCTGGAGCTGGCCTCGTCGACGGCGCTGAAGGCGGCCGCGATGACCGGCGCCGGGCCGGTCTGCCTGAGCGAGCTGGCGGTGGTGGAGGAACTGGCCACCCGGCGGCTGGTGGCGGTGCGGCTGGTACCGGAGCTGGACCTGCGGCGGCCGCTGCGGGCGGTCTGGCCGGCCGGGCAGCGGCCGACCGGCCCGGCCCGGGAGCTGCTGGCGCTGACCCGGCGGACGGCCGGCACCCACCAGGCGCGGATGGCGCAGGCGCGGACCCTGCCGCCGAAGGCGGCCCGCAAGCCCGCCGGCCCGCCGGAGCGCCCCGCGCTGCGGGTCCGCCCCGACCGTTCATCCAAAAGTTGAGCGGAATAGACTCAAGTTAGTGCATGCTGTAGACAGCAGACATCACGCACGACGAGGGAGGACCCCCCAGCAGTGGACGCCAGCAAGTTCACCACCAAGACGCAGGACGCCCTGTCCGCCGCGATCCGGCAGGCCGGTGCCGTCGGCAACCCGGACGTCAAGCCGGTGCACATCCTGATCGCCCTGCTGGAACAGCCCGAGGGCATCGCCAGGCCGCTGCTGGAGGCGGTCGGCGCGGACGTGTCCCGGCTCGACGCCGAGGCCCGCCGCCAGCTCACCGCGCTGCCCAGCGCCTCGGGCGCCACCGTCGCCGCGCCGCAGCTGGCCCGCGACACCCTGGCCGTGCTGACCGAGGCCGGCAAGCGCGCCGACGACCTCGACGACCAGTACGTCTCCACCGAGCACCTGCTGGTCGGCCTGGCCGCCGAGGGCGGGACGGTCGCCGAGCTGCTGGTGCGCCAGGGCGCCACCCCGAAGGCGCTGCTCTCCGCGTTCAAGGACGTCCGGGGCAGCGGCCGGGTCACCTCGCCGGACCCGGAGGGCACCTACAAGGCGCTGGAGAAGTACGGCACCGACCTCACCCAGGCCGCCCGGGACGGCAAGCTCGACCCGGTGATCGGCCGGGACCAGGAGATCCGCCGGGTGGTCCAGGTGCTCTCCCGCCGGACCAAGAACAACCCGGTGCTGATCGGCGAGCCCGGCGTCGGCAAGACGGCCGTGGTCGAGGGCCTGGCCCAGCGGATCGTGGCCGGCGACGTGCCGGAGTCGCTGCGCGGCAAGCGGCTGGTCGCCCTGGACCTCGGCGCGATGGTCGCCGGCGCCAAGTACCGCGGCGAGTTTGAGGAGCGGCTGAAGGCCGTCCTCAACGACATCAAGCAGAGCGACGGCCAGGTCGTCACCTTCATCGACGAGCTGCACACCATGGTCGGCGCGGGCGCCGGCGGCGACTCCGCGATGGACGCCGGCAACATGCTCAAGCCGATGCTGGCCCGCGGCGAGCTGCGGATGGTCGGCGCCACCACGCTGGACGAGTACCGCGAGCGGATCGAGAAGGACCCGGCCCTGGAGCGCCGCTTCCAGCAGGTGCTGGTCGGCGAGCCCAGCGTCGAGGACTCCATCGCCATCCTGCGCGGCCTCAAGGGCCGCTACGAGGCGCACCACAAGGTGCAGATCGCGGACGCCGCGCTGGTCGCCGCGGCCACCCTCTCGAACCGGTACATCACCTCCCGCTTCCTTCCCGACAAGGCGATCGACCTGGTCGACGAGGCGGCCTCCCGGCTGCGGATGGAGATCGACTCCTCCCCGGTCGAGATCGACGAACTCCAGCGCGCCGTCGACCGGCTGCGGATGGAGGAGCTGGCCCTGGAGAAGGAGTCGGACCCGGCCTCGGTCGACCGGCTGGCCCGGCTGCGCCGCGACCTCGCCGACAAGAACGAGCAGTTGAGCGTGCTCACGGCCCGCTGGGAGCAGGAGAAGAAGAGCCTGAACCGGGTCGGCGAGCTCAAGGAGCGGCTGGACGACCTCCACGGCGCGCTCGAACGCGCCCAGCGGGACGGCGACTTCGAGCGCGCGTCCAAGCTGATGTACGCCGAGGTCCCGGCCGCCGAGAAGGAGCTCGCCGACGCCCAGGAGCGCGCCGCCGGCGAGGACGCCTCCGCCTCGATGGTCAAGGAGGAGGTCGGCCCGGACGACGTGGCCGACGTGGTGGCCTCCTGGACGGGCATCCCGGCCGGCCGGCTGATGGAGGGCGAGAGCGCCAAACTCCTGCGCATGGAGGAGGAGTTGGGCCGCCGCCTGATCGGCCAGGCGGAGGCCGTGCAGGCCGTCTCGGACGCCGTGCGGCGCACCCGCTCGGGCATCGCCGACCCGGACCGCCCGACCGGCTCGTTCCTCTTCCTCGGCCCCACCGGCGTCGGCAAGACCGAACTCGCCAAGGCCCTGGCCGACTTCCTCTTCGACGACGAGCGGGCGATGGTCCGCATCGACATGAGCGAGTACGGCGAGAAGCACTCGGTCTCCCGCCTGGTCGGCGCCCCGCCCGGGTACGTCGGCTACGAGGAGGGCGGCCAGCTCACCGAGGCGGTCCGCCGCCGCCCGTACAGCGTGGTGCTGCTGGACGAGGTGGAGAAGGCCCACCCCGAGGTCTTCGACGTGCTCCTGCAGGTGCTCGACGACGGCCGGCTCACCGACGGCCAGGGCCGCACGGTGGACTTCCGCAACGCGATCCTGATCCTCACCTCCAACCTGGGCAGTCAGTTCCTGGTGGACCCGACCACCCCGGAGGAGCGGAAGAAGGACCTCGTACTGGAGTCGGTGCGGGCCGCCTTCAAGCCGGAGTTCCTCAACCGGCTCGACGACATCGTGGTCTTCGAGCCGCTGGGCACCGCCGAGCTGACCCGGATCGTCGACCTCCAGGTGGCCCGGCTGGGCGACCGGCTGCGCGAGCGCCGGCTCACCCTGGAGGTCTCCGGAGCCGCCCGTGACTGGCTGGCGCTCACCGGCTACGACCCGGCGTACGGTGCCCGGCCGCTGCGCCGGCTGGTGCAGTCCGCGATCGGCGACCAGCTGGCCCGGGCGATCCTGGCGGGCCAGGTGCACGACGGCGACACCGTGCTGGTCGAGCGGGACGAGGACGGCGACCGGCTCACCGTCCGTGCCCGCGGACCGCTGGAGAAGTAGCCGCCCGTCACACCCGGACGATCATGGTCCACTCCCGGGGTTCACCGGGGGTGGACCGCGCTCCGGCCGTGCCCCGCCCGGTGGCTGCCACCCCTGTGAGGCGAGCCCCGGATGAGGCAGGATGGACTCGGAAGGGCGGCCTCTCATTGCCGACCACCACGTGCACTGAGGAAGAGGACCCCATGAGCATCGACCCGTCGTCCATCCCGTCGTTCGGCATGCCCCAGGGCGGTCAGCCCGGAGGCCAGGGCGGGCGTCCGGCCGGCCCGCCGCCGATCATCGTCCCGGACCAGAACCTGGTGGGCCAGCTCCTCGACCAGATGCAGCTCAAGCACGGCGTCGACGAGGAGGGCGACCTCACCGCGCCCTGGGAGGGCTTCCGCGTCTACTACATGTTCCGCGGCGAGCAGAAGGAGCTCTTCGCGGTCCGGGCGTTCTACGACCGCCCCTACCCGCTGGAGAAGAAGGGCGAGATCCTCGACCTGATCGACGAGTGGAACCGGGAGACCCTCTGGCCCAAGGTCTACACCCACACCCACGAGGACGGCGTGGTCCGCCTGATCGGCGAGGTCCAGATGATCGTCGGCACCGGCGTGAACCTGGACTACTTCGTCACCACCACCGCCAACTGGACCCAGGCCGCCGTGGGCTTCGAGCAGTGGATCGTCGAGCGCCTCGGCCTGCAGGACGACATCGAGGGCGAGGACGGCGAGGGCAAGCCGTCCGACGGCTCCGACGAGGGCTGACCGCTCCCCGGGGGGCGTCCCCGCACGGCCCCGAACGGCCCGCCACCGGCACCCGGTGGCGGGCCGTCCTTGTCCCCGGCCGCCCCCTGGCCCCAGGATGGGCCCGACCGCCGCCGACACCGAGGTGCGAGGAGCCGTGATGGGTACGAGGCCACTGTTGAACCGCCGGCTGGCCGGCCTGGGGACGACGATCTTCGCGGAGATGTCGGCCCTCGCCACGGCCACCGGTTCGATCAACCTCGGCCAGGGCTTCCCGGACACCGACGGCCCCGAGGAGGTCCGTGAGGCCGCCGTCCGGGCCCTGCGCGAGGGGCGCGGCAACCAGTACCCGCCGGGGCCCGGCGTCCCCGAGCTGCGCACCGCGATCGCCGCGCACCAGCAGCGCCGCTACGGCCTGGCGTACGACCCGGACACCGAGGTGCTGGTCACCGCCGGCGCCACCGAGGCCATCGCCGCCGCCCTGCTCGCCCTGCTGGAGCCCGGCGACGAGGTGATCGCCCTCGAACCCTTCTACGACTCCTACGCGGCCTGCATCGCCATGGCCGGCGCCGTCCGCGTCCCGCTCACCCTGCGCGCACCGGACTTCCGCCCCGACCTCGACGAGCTGCGCGCGCTGGTCACCCCGCGCACCCGGCTGCTGCTGCTCAATTCGCCGCACAACCCGACCGGCCTCGTCCTCACCCCCGACGAGCTCGCCGCCGTCGCCGAACTCGCCGTCGAGCGCGATCTGCTGGTGGTCACCGACGAGGTCTACGAGCACCTCGTCTTCACCGGCGCCCACCACCCGATCGCCGCCCTGCCCGGGATGCGCGAGCGCACCGTCTCCATCTCCTCGGCCGGCAAGACCTTCTCCTTCACCGGCTGGAAGGTCGGCTGGGTGACCGGCACCCCCGAACTGGTCGCCGCCGTCCGCACCGCCAAGCAGTACCTCACCTACGTCAGCGCCGGCCCCTTCCAGTACGCGGTCGCCGAGGCCCTGCGGCTGCCCGACGCCTACTTCGACGGCCTGCGCGCCGACCTGCTGCGCAAGCGCGACCTGCTCGCCGCCGGCCTCGCCGACGCCGGCTTCCGGGTCTTCCGGCCCGAGGGCACCTACTTCATCACCACCGACATCACCCCCCTGGGCGAGAAGGACGGCATCGTCTTCTGCCGCACCCTCCCCCAGCGCTGCGGCGTCGTCGCCATCCCCAACGCCGTCTTCTACGACGACGCCGAGGCCGGCCGGAGCCTGGTCCGCTTCACCTTCTGCAAGCAGACCGCCGTCCTGGAGGAAGCGGTCGAGCGGCTGTCCCGGCTGGCCCGCACCTGACCCGTCGACGGAACCTCTCGCACGTTCCGACGATTCGTCAATTGCCCTGACAGATCCCATGGTTGCCGCCTGCCGGGCCGTTCCTTCGGCCTGCCCGGCAGCGGCGCCCGGGGTGGTGCGCCCGGGGCAGGAGGGACAGGGGCGCAGGGAGGTACGGACGGCGCGTGGACGGCGCACACGGCGCGCGGGCCGGGGTGAGGGGCGCGCGCTGTGCAGAGTCGTACACCGGGTCGATCAGAGCAGGGAAGCAGGTGTGCTCGAAACGGTGAATGCTTGACAAAGTTGGGTAAATCACCGACGGACCCGGCGTATTCGTGCTTCTCTGCTGCTGAATCTCCAGCCGGAATCCCTCCTTCCACGGTCGGCCGCGCCCTGGACCGTACAGCCACGAACAGCCTCGCCCAGTGCCCAGGCCTACTCGCTGCTGCTCGGCGGGCGCGCACGGAGCTGAAACGCGGAGCCGAGCATGCTCACCACTTTGCAGACCTCCTACACGGACACCCGCGCGGGTGACCTGGCCTGGTGCCTGGGCGGCGAACCGCTGCCCGCCCTCGCGGTCCGCGACCTGAGACTCGACGGCCCCGGCCACCCCGGACCGTCCGGCACCCTCCAGCTGCGCCTGCTGGGCGCCTCCCACCAGGTACTGATCGCCGCCGGGCCGGGCCAGTGCCTGGAGACCGTCGCCTGCCTGCCCGGCCGCCGCACGCCGCTGCCCGCCCGGGTGGCCAAGCAGGTGGACGGCTGGGAGTACGAGTTCGCGGCCCGGATCGAGGCGCTGCCGCCGCACGACTTCGCGGCCCGCGCACAGGAGTTGCTGGCCCTGGTCGAGGGGCACCCGCGCGGGCTGGCCGGCGTCTTCCCCGGCGACCCCAGCGCCTTCACCGCGCTGGTCACCCAGGGCGGCACGGACCGGCTGCTCTGGCGCACCTGGCACGCCTACCCGCAGGAGGGGCAGCTGGTCTGCACCCGGTCCTCGCTGGTGCTGTCCCGGTGACCGGCGCCGAGGAGCTGTCCATAGGCCGGCCCAGCGGATTCCATTCGTACGCAGGAACGATTCGTCAACCTGCCATATCGCACTGTCCGTCGAATGGGCGCAGCCGTCCGTCCCGCACGTCGCCTAGCGTTTGTTCGTGATCAATCATCCGGCCGGTCCGCCGCCCGCACAGCCGAGCCCCGACCTCGACGACGGCAGCCCGCCCCGGCCCGCACGTAGCCCGACCCCGCTGCCCGCCCGCCGCCGCTCCCGGCTGCGCGCCCACCCCGAACTCGCCCGGCTGGCCGTCCTGCTGGCCGCGTTCGTCTGCGCGGCCTGCGGACTCGTCTACGAGCTGGAACTCGTGGCCCTCGGCGACTATCTGCTCGGGGACTCGGTCACCCAAACCTCGGTCGTGCTCTCCGTCATGGTGTTCGCGATGGGCCTCGGCTCGCTGCTCGCCAAACGGTTCACCCGCCGCCCCGCCACCGCCTTCGCCCTGGTCGAGTGCGCCCTCGCGCTCACCGGCGGCCTGTCCGTCCTGGCGATCTACGCCTGCTGGGCCTGGGTCGGCCACCACCAGGCCGTGATGGTCGGGCTGACCTGCCTCATCGGCATCCTCATCGGCGCCGAGATCCCACTGCTGATGACCCTCATCCAGCGGATCCGCCGCGAGGACGCCGGACACGCCGCCGCCGACCTGTTCGCCGCGGACTACGTCGGCGCGCTGATCGGCGGGCTCGCCTTCCCGTTCCTCATCCTGCCCGTGCTGGGCCCCGGCAGCGGCGCGCTGGTCACCGGCGCGGTCAACACCGTCGCCGGTGCCGCCGTGGTGCTCTGGCTCTTCCGCGAGGAACCGGCGCCCCGGGCACGGCTGCTGCTCTGGGGCGGCTGCGGGCTCGTGCTGGCGCTGCTCGCCGCGGCCGCCGCCTGGTCCGACGCGGTGGAACGCGCCGCCCGGCAGGCGCTGTACGGCGGGCAGGTCCGCTCGGTCAGCCAGGGCCGCTACCAGGAGATCGTGCTCACCGGCCCCGCCGAGGGCCCGCTGCGGCTCTACCTCGACGGCCGGCTGGCGGTCTGCGGACCCGACGAGTACCGGGGCAGCGAGGGCCTGGTCCACCCCGCGATGGCCGCCGGTCCGGACGCCCGGGTGCTGCTGCTCGGCGGCGGGGACGGGCTGGCCCTGCGGGAGGTGCTGCGGCACCGCGGGGTGCGCTCCGTGCTGGTGGTCGACCGCGACCCGGCGCTCCCCCGGCTCGCCCGCACCGACCCCGGCCTCGCCGCGCTCTCCGGCCGCTCGCTGGACGACCCCAGGGTGCGCACCGCCCAGGCCGACCCGCTGGAGTGGCTGCGCACCGTGCGCCCCGCGCCCGGGGAGTCCTTCGACGTCGTCCTCGCCGACCTGCCCGCGCCCGCCGACGGCGGACCGGTGACCTTCCACTCCCAGGAGTTCTACGGCCTCACCACCCGGCTGCTGGCCCCCGGCGGGCGGCTCGCCGTCCGCGGCGGCGACGAGCAGCACGGGTGGCAGGGCCTGTGGCAGGCGGAGTCGGGGCTGCGGGCCGCCGGGCTGCGGACCGTTCCGTACGCGGTCGCCGGCAGCGCGACGGCCAGCTGCCGCCCCGGGCCGGAGGGCAGCCAGAGCTTCCTGCTCGCCGCCGCCGCCCAGCCGCCGCTCACCCTCGCCCCGGACGCGCCGCCGCCGCGCGCCCTCACCCCGGACAGCCTGCGCGGCTCCGCCGCCCGCCTCACCGCGCTGCGCCCGCTCCACCCGCCCGCCGCCCTCACCCTCCTCGGCCCGCACTGAGGGCGGACCGGGGCGAGTCCCGGGGCGGGACCGCTCCGGGACCCGCGGCGACAGGTGGGGGACAGGGCGGGGCCGGGAGGGGGTTCGGTCGGTAGGCTCCGTGGCATGGAGCATGAGGTTGTCGTCCCGATGCCGGCCGGGCAGGTCCGGCAGGCCCTGCAGGATCCCGCGCTGCTGGCGCGTTCCGTGCCGGGGCTGAGCACCGAACCCGCCGCCGTCGGCAGTCGCGGGGCGGAGGAGATCGGCGGGCGGTTGAAGCTGCGGATCGGCACCTCCACCATCACGTACAAGGGCGTGCTGTCACTGATCGAGGGCCGCGAGGGCGTGCTGACCGCGTTCGCCGAGGGCCAGGAGGCGCGCGGCAGCGGCGAGGCCACCGTGACCGTCCGGATCAGCGTCGCCGAGGGCGCCGAGGGAACCGCGGTGGTCCGCTTCACCGGTGACCTGAGCGCCACCGGGCGGCTCACCGAGTTCGACGGCGAGACGCTCGACGCGGCCGGCCGCCGGCTGCTGGACCGTTTCACCGCCGCCCTGACCTCCCAGGGGGACCAGGCCGAGGCCGACGAGGACGAGGCCGGGGGCGAGGACGGCACCGGGGCCGAGGACGCCGGCGAGGCCGGCCAGGACGCCGCGGCGGAGGAGAACACCGCCGGGGAGGGCACCGTGGTGTTCCTGGAGAACCGCCAGGAGGACCGCGAGGACGAGCCCGGCGACGACCTCGACGACGACCTCTCCGACCTCATCGCCTTCTCCGACGCCGACGCCGAGCGCTTCGGCCTCCCGCTCGGGAACGCCGACGCGGACGCCGACGACGTCGAGGAGCCCGCCGGCGCGGAGGAGACCGCCGCGGCCGAGGAGGAGGTCTCCGCCGAACTCCCCGCCGAGCTGCCGTTCGGTTACGAGCAGGAGCCGGCGCTCGGCGGCCCGGTCCGCCGCAGCATCGTCGGCCGCTCCGCCGAGGAGGTCGACCACGCCCCGCCGCGCGGCCCGTACGCGCCCGCCCTGCCGGCCCGCAGCGCCCGGGCCCGGGCGGCCTCCCGCTGGGGCGGCGACGCCGGCGGCATCGTGGTGCCGGGCGTCGGCGGCCGCAGCACGGTGCCGTGGATGATCGGCGGCGGGGTGGCCCTGCTCGGCGGCGCGGTGGTGCTGGTCAGGGCCCTGCGGCGGCGCTAGCGGGCTCCGGAGGACCTAGACTGGACGCTCATGAGCAACGACCGCGACGCCCTGCTGGCACAGATCAAGGACAAGGCCGTCGTCCACGGCAAGGTCACCCTTTCCTCCGGCAAGGAGGCCGACTACTACGTCGACCTGCGCCGGATCACGCTGGACGGCCAGGCCGCCCCGCTGGTCGGCCGGGTGATGCTGGACGCCACCGCCCACCTGGAGTACGACGCCGTCGGCGGGCTGACCCTGGGCGCCGACCCGGTCGCCGCCGCGATGCTGCACGCCGCCGCCGCGCGCGGCCGTGAGCTGGACGCGTTCGTGGTCCGCAAGGCCGGCAAGGCGCACGGCCTGCAGCGCCGGATCGAGGGCCCGGAGGTCAAGGGCCGCCGGGTGCTGGCCGTCGAGGACACCTCCACCACCGGCGGCTCGGTGCTGACCGCCGTCGAGGCGCTGCGCGAGGCGGGCGCCGAGGTGGTCGGCGTCGCGGTGATCGTCGAGCGCGGCGGCGCCGCCGCGGTCGAGGCCGAGGGCCTGCCGTACGTCACCGCGTACACCCTGGAGGACCTGGGCCTCTGAGCCCGGCCCGCACACCCCCGAACACGGCGAACGGCCGGGGCCCGGTGTTTCACGTGAAACACCGGGCCCCGGCCGTTGTGGCGGAACGGGAACGGGGATCAGTCGCGCCGGTGCCGGCCGCCGCCGGCCTGGACGGCCTCGCCGCTCTCGGCGGCCTGCACGCCGCCGGCCTTCTTCTTCTTGCGCTCGCGCAGCACCTCGAAGATCATCGGCGAGATCGAGAGCAGCACGATCAGCAGCACCGCCGGGATCAGGTACTTGTCGATCACCGGGGCGAGCGCGTCGCCGAAGAAGTAGCCGATCAGCAGCATCGACTCGGTCCACAGGACGCCGCCGACCACGTTCCAGAGGAAGAAGGTCTTGGCCGGCATCTCCAGGGTGCCCGCGACCGGGTTCAGGAAGGTCCGGACGATCGGCATGAAGCGGGCGAGCACGACGGCCTTGCCGGGGCCGAAGCGGTTGAAGTACTCCTCGGCCTTCAGCACGTACTCGCGCTTGAAGATCTTCGATTCGGGCTTGTCGAACATCCTCGGTCCGACCTTCACGCCGATCTGGTGCCCGAGCTGGGCGCCGGCGATGGCCGCGAGCGGGGCCCCGATCAGCAGGGTCGCGAGCGGCAGCCGCGCACCGTCGCCGAGGACCGACGAAGCGGCGCTGGAGGAGGCCACTCCGGCGATGATGAGCAGCGAGTCACCCGGGAAGAAGAACCCGACCAGGAGGCCGGTCTCCGCGAAGATGATCGCGATCAGCCCGATGGCACCGAGGGACGAGATCAGTGATTTGGCGTCGAGCAGATTGACGGCCAGCTGGTTGTAGTCCACACGGCGCAGGATAGCGGGCCCGTCTTTACCAGGGCTTCGCACCGGGGGGCGAGCGGGCCCTCATCCTTTCGTCGCACCCCGCTCCGCCCCGCGGGGAGCACCGCGCAGAACACCGCGCGGAACACCGCGGGGACCCCCGGCGGGAGCACCGCGGGGAGCTCTCCGGGCCCGCCGTCCCGACTGGCGGGCCGCATGGTGGAGCCGGTGGGCATTCTGGGAAGATGGCACCGGCGTCCGGCCCGCAGTGGCGAACACCCTCATCGCCGCACCGCGGCCGCTGCCTCGAACCTTGGTACCGGTCCGCCGCACCGCAGAGCCGCGCACCGGCCCCGGTACCCCGGAGTCGTCACAAGGCGTACACAGCGTCGGACAGCACCGTCCGTACGCCGCAAACCCGACAGGAGCGGATTCGCATGCCCATCGCAACTCCCGAGGTCTACAACGAGATGCTGGACCGGGCCAAGGCGGGCAAGTTCGCCTACCCGGCGATCAACGTGACCTCGTCGCAGACCCTGCACGCCGCGCTCCGCGGCTTCGCCGAGGCCGAGAGTGACGGCATCATCCAGATCTCGACCGGCGGCGCGGAGTTCCTGGGCGGCCAGCACAACAAGGACATGGTGACCGGCGCCGTCGCGCTCGCCGAGTTCGCGCACATCGTCGCCGCCAAGTACGACATCACCGTCGCGCTGCACACCGACCACTGCCCGAAGGACAAGCTGGACGGCTACGTCCGCCCGCTGCTGGCGGTCTCCGCCGAGCGCGTGGCCAAGGGCCAGAACCCGCTCTTCCAGTCGCACATGTGGGACGGCTCCGCCGAGACCCTGAGCGACAACCTGGCCATCGCCCAGGAGCTGCTCGCCCAGGCCGCCGCCGCCAAGATCATCCTTGAGGTCGAGATCACCCCGACCGGCGGCGAGGAGGACGGTGTCACGCACGAGATCAACGACGAGCTGTACACCACCGTCAACGACGCCGTCCGCACCGCCGAGGCGCTGGGCCTGGGCGAGAAGGGCCGCTACCTGCTGGCCGCCTCCTTCGGCAACGTGCACGGCGTCTACAAGCCGGGCAACGTCGTGCTGAAGCCGGAGCTGCTGCGCGAGCTGCAGGACGCGATCGGCAAGCAGTACGGCAAGGCCGACCCGTTCGACTTCGTCTTCCACGGCGGCTCCGGCTCGACCGCCGAGGAGATCGCCACCGCGCTGGAGAACGGCGTCGTGAAGATGAACCTGGACACCGACACCCAGTACGCCTTCACCCGCCCGGTCGCCGGCCACATGTTCGCCAACTACGACGGCGTGCTGAAGGTCGACGGCGAGGTCGGCAAGAAGAACACCTACGACCCGCGCACCTGGGGCAAGCTCGCCGAGGCGGGCATGGCCGCCCGCGTGCTCGAGGCCGCCCAGCAGCTGCGCTCGGCCGGCAACCGCCTGAAGTAAGGCCCGCGTCCCGTACGAGGTCCTGCGTCCGTGCCCCCCGGTGGTTCACTGGGGGGCATGACCATTCACGAGAACCTCCTCGGGGGTCCGCCCCCCACGCACCTGCCCGCCGAGCCCGCTCCGCTGGAGCTGCTGGCCGGCGGCGCCTCCCCGGCCGAGGTCGCGGCGAAGTTCCCGACCTCCTCGTTGGCCTGGGCCCAGCTCGCCGACGACGCCTTCGCGGCCGGCCGGGTCGTGGAGTCCTACGCCTACGCCCGCACCGGCTACCACCGCGGACTGGACGCGCTGCGGCGCAGCGGCTGGAAGGGCCACGGCCCGGTGCCGTGGGAGCACGAGCCGAACCGCGGCTTCCTGCGGGCGCTGCACGCGCTCGGCCGGGCCGCCGCCGCGATCGAGGAGAAGGAGGAGGCGGAGCGCTGCACGCAGTTCCTGCGGGACAGCTCGCCGACCGCCGCCGCCACCCTGGGCTGACCGCCGGACCCCGCTGACCGACGAACGGTGACCGGTGACCGGACCGACCGCCGACGCCGCCCCTGGTGCCCGAATCGGGCAGCGGGGGCGGTTCTCGTCCGTTCCGTGCGCACCCGGGTCCGTGGACATTCACCACTCCGCCGTGTCAGGGTGGGCCCGCGAAGGGGGAGCGCACGTCAGTTCGAGGGTTCGCGGCCCCACCGGTCGACAGAGAGCCCAGCGTGCCCGCACCCAGTCCCGCCCGCCGACGATCCCGTGGCGCGGCACGTCCCCGGCCCCGCACGGTCTCCCGCCGCCGGCGCCCGCCGCGCCGCCGGCTCGGGCCCGGCATGCTCGCCGCCCTGATCACCTCGGTGGCGATCCTCGGCGGCACGCTGTTCGTGCTGAACCGCCCCGACGCGCTGCCCGGCGCGGACCGGACCGCCCAGGCCCGGGTCACCCCCTCCGAGGCCGGCACCACGCCGCCCGCCGCGGCTCCGGCGCCGTCCTCCGCGGCTCCGCTCCCGACCGCCACCGCCGTCACCTCCTCCCCCGCTCCCACCGCCACCGCCACCGCGCAACCGAGCGGTCCGGAGAGCACCTCCACCAAGGGCACCGGCACCTTCACCGTCGCCCAGGGCTCCGCCGACCCGGTCGGCCAGGGCAGGATCCGCCGCTACCGGGTCGAGGTCGAGGACGGCATCGGCGTCGACGCGGCCGCCTCCGCCGCGCAGATCCAGGCCGTCCTGGCCGACCGGCGCGGCTGGACCAACGACCGGAAGAACGGCTTCCAGCTGGTCGCCGGCGGCGGCTACGACTTCACCGTGAAGATCGCCTCCCCCGCCACCGTCGACCGGATCTGCGGCGCCGCCGGGCTCGACACCCGCGGCGAGGTGAACTGCAACGTCGGCAACCAGGTGCTGGTCAACGTCAAGCGCTGGACCACCGGCTCGCCCCAGTTCGACGGCCCGATCGAGGAGTACCGGGCGCTGGTGATCAACCACGAGGTCGGCCACCGGATCGGCCACGGCCACGAGACCTGCCCGGGGCCCGGCAAACCGGCGCCGGCGATGATGCAGCAGATCTACGGGCTCAAGGGCTGCAAGCCCAACGCCTGGCCGTACGGCAGCGACGGCCGCTACCTGAGCGGACCCTCGGTCGCCTGAACCGGTCCTTCCCCGGCCGGAGTCGAGACCGTCCGGCGCCCCCGGAACACCGGGCGGACCCGGATCGCCCCCGGGCACGGGGCCGATGGGCCTCGCCCGGCTGCGGCCGTGGGCTCAGCCGAGCAGCGGCAGGTACGTCCGCAGGTCGCTGCGCTCGCCGCTGGCGGACACCGCGGCGGTGTCGACCGCGTCCGCCCAGCCGGTGCGGCCGGTGGCCAGCCGGATCCAGGTCAGCGGGTCGGTCTCGACCACGTTCGGCGGGGTGCCCCGGGTGTGCCGAGGCCCCTCGACGGCCTGCACCACCGCGTACGGCGGCACCCGCAGCTCGACCGCGCCGCCGGGCACCCGGTCGGCGAAGGCGTCGGCGAGCATCCGGGTGACGGCGGCCACCGCCTGCCGGTCGTGCGGGAACGGCTCCGGGCCGAGCGCGTCGGCCAGGTCGTCGGCGTGCACCACCGTCTCGACCAGCCGGGTCACCAGGAACTCGGTGAGCGCCATCGGGCCGAACCGCATGGCGACCGGGCGTCCCGGCGCGTCCCCCGCCGTGCCGTCCAGCGCGGCCCGCGCGACGTCCACCGACCGGCCGAAGCGGGCGGCCGCCTCCTCGGGCGGGCCGGCGAACGCGGCCGCCGCGTGCTCGGTCACCGCGGTGTCGACCACCTCGGCGACCGTCGCGGGCAGCTCGGTGAAGCGGCTCAGCGAGAGCGGCGGCCCGTCCGGCGCCGGATCGGCCAGCTGGGACGGCAGCAGGTCCAGCAGCAGGCTCAGATGGGCCACCAGCTCGCGCACCCGCCACTCCCCCAGCCGGGTCGGCCGGTCCAGGTCGGCGGCGGTCAGCCGGTGGACGGCCGCGCGCAGGGCCTCGGTCTGCGCCGACAGCGCGGCGCGCACCCTGGCGGGCTGGTAGGTACGGGACTTGGCAGGCATGGCCCCCAACATACGCCCGGGGGCGGGGGGGGGGGCGGCCCCCGCCCCCCCCCCCGGGGGGGGCGGGGGGCCCCCCCCCCGCCCGGCCCGGAGTGGCCCGGGGGGGGGGGCGGGAGGCGCCCCCC